>NZ_JBIWPL010000006.1:361071-412573 GCF_044768255.1 Kitasatospora sp. NPDC101157
GGGGTGAACTACTCCCCGGGGCCGCCGGCGGGGGGCGGGGCGGCGGGGTTCGGGGGTGGGGTTGTTGGGGGGGGGGGGGGGGGGGCCGGCGGGGGGGGGGGGGCCCCCCGGGGGGGCCCCCCCCCCGCCGCTTTGCGGCGCCGCCGTCTTCGCGGCACGGCGTTCCGCAGCACCGCTCAGAACGGCCGCAGCGCCGGCTCCTTCCGCCCGCCGCCGAGCAGCCGCTCCAGCGCCCCCTCGACGTCGCCGCGCCAGGACAGGGTGGTCCGGGCCTCCAACCGCAGCCTCGGGTAGCGCGGATGGGGCCGTACGGTCTTGAACCCGACCGCGAGCAGATGGTCGGCCGGCAGCACGCAGCTGGTCGGCACCCGGCCCGCCGAGCCGAAGGCCTCGATCGCCCGCACTCCGCGCCCCAGCAGGTCCTTGGCGACGGTCTGCACCAGCACCCGGCCCAGCCCCTGCCGCTGGTAGCCCGGCAGCACCCGGCTGACCATCAGTTGAACGGCGTCCGGCGAGACCGGGCTGGTCGGGAAGGACTGGGAGCGGGGCACGTACGCGGGCGGCGCGTAGAGCACGAACCCGGCCGGCCGGTCGTCCACGTAGACGATCCGGCCGCAGGACCCCCACTCCAGCAGCACCGCGGAGATCCACCCCTCCTTCTCCAGCTCGGGCTTCCCCGACTCCACCGCCTCCTTGGCGCTGACCGGGTCCAGCTCCCAGAACACGCAGGAGCGGCAGCCCGTCGGCAGGTCCGCGAGGTTGTCCAGCGTCAGCGGAGCGATCCGGCGTCCCATGGCCCGTACCTCCTCCTCCCTCTCAGGGTCGAGCATTCCCCCACGAACACCGATGGGTGCATGTTTCACGTGAAACAGCGCTCACGTGGCACATGCACCCATCGGGTCGTCGTCCTCGGTCCGGACGGCCGGCTCAGCCCTGCGACAGCCGCAGACCGTCCTCGCCGGGGGCCATGCTGTCCAGGATCCGGTTGAGGTCCTCCACCGAACCGAACTCCAGCACCACCTTGCCCTTGCCCAGCTTCCCGCCGCGCTGCGACACCTCGACCTTGACCCGGGTGTCGAAGCGGTCCGACAGCCGGCTCGCCAGGTCGTTGAAGGCGGGGGAGATGATCTTGCCCGCCTTCGGCGTCTGGCGCGAGGGCTTCTCCGGCTCCTGGAGCATCACCCGGACGATCTCCTCGGTGGTCCGCACCGAGAGGCCCTCCGCGGGGATCCGCCTGGCCACCTCCTCCTGTCGCTCGGCGTCCGGCAGCGCCAGCAGCGCGCGGGCGTGGCCGGCGGTCAGCACACCGGCGGCGACCCGCTTCTGGACGGTCGGCGAGAGGTTCATCAGCCGCAGCGTGTTCGAGACGTGCGCGCGCGAGCGGCCGATCCGGTCGGCGAGCTCCTCGTGGGTGCAGGAGAAGTCCCGCAGCAGCTGGTCGTAGGCGGCAGCCTCCTCCAGCGGGTTCAGCTCCGCCCGGTGGAGGTTCTCCAGGAGGGCGTCCAGCAGCAGCTTGTCGTCCTCGGTGGCCCGGACGATCGCCGGGATCCGCTCCAGGCCCGCCTCACGGGAGGCCCGCCAGCGCCGCTCGCCCATGATCAGCTCGTAGCGCCCGGCCTCGATCTCGCGCACCACGATCGGCTGGAGCAGGCCCACCTCCCTGATGGAGGCGACCAGCTCGGCCAGCTTGTCCTCGTCGAACACCTCGCGCGGCTGGCGCGGGTTGGGGGTGATCGCGTCCAGTGGCAGTTCGGCGAAGGAGGCACCGGGGACCGGCGCCGGCTGCCGTCCGACGGCCGCCCGGGCCGCCACCGTGGCACGCCCACCCGGCAGCACGGGCACCGAGGCCGGCGACGTCGCGCCGGTCGTCACCACCGAGGTCGGCGCGGGCGTGGCCGCGACCGGCTGCGCCGCCCCGCCGTCCGCCGGCGCGGCCGGGCCGATCAGCGCCCCAAGCCCTCGTCCCAGACCCCTGCGACCACTCACTGATGACCCTCCGTCGTACCGTGCTGTACCACCGGGGCACCGTGCCCCGTACCGCTGCCGCCCCGCTGCTGACCCACCAGCGAACCGCCCTGACCGGCCGCGCGCAGCGCGAGCTCGCGGGCGGCTTCCAGGTAGGAGAGCGCCCCGGTCGAGCCCGGGTCGTAGGTCAGCACCGTCTGCCCGTAGCTGGGCGCCTCCGAGATGCGGACCGAGCGCGGGATCGCCGTGCTCAGCACCTCGTTCTGGAAGTGGGTCCGGACCTCCTCGGCGACCTGGGCGGCCAGCCTGGTCCGGGCGTCGTACATGGTGAGCAGGATGGTCGAGACGTGCAGCGCGGGGTTGAGGTGGGCGCGCACCAGCTCGACGTTGCGCAGCAGCTGGCCGAGGCCCTCCAGCGCGTAGTACTCGCACTGGATCGGGATCAGCACCTCCTGACCGGCCACCAGGGCGTTGACCGTCAGCAGGCCCAGCGAGGGCGGACAGTCGATCAGGATGTAGTCCAACGGCTGCTCGTAGGCGGCGATGGCGCGCTGCAGCCGACTCTCCCGGGCCACCAGCGAGACGAGCTCGATCTCGGCGCCGGCCAGGTCGATGGTGGCGGGGACGCAGAAGAGCCCCTCGACGTCCACGACGGGCTGGACCACGTCGGCCATGGGCTTGCCCTCGACCAGGACGTCGTAGATGGACGGCACCTCGGCGTGGTGGTCGATGCCGAGGGCGGTGGAGGCGTTGCCCTGGGGGTCGAGGTCGACCACCAGGACGCGCAGCCCGTGCATGGCCAGGGAGGCGGCCACGTTCACGGTGGTGGTGGTCTTGCCCACCCCACCCTTCTGGTTGGCGACCACGATCACCCGGGTCGCGGCGGGCCGGGGAAGCCCCTCCCCCGCTCGGCCGATCGCCTGAACCGCAGCCTGGGCAGCCCGCGCGATGGGCGTGTCATCGATCTGGTCGATGGTCTCCGAGTCCTGCATGGGGCTCAGTGTTTCACGTGAAACCGGAGCGGCAACAGTCGCCGCCCGGCCGCGAGCGAGGATTCCGGAGAGCAAGGAGCGACGTTTCACGTGAAACACCATGCCCGCTATGTCGGAAATCTGACGTTGCGACACTCCGATGTCCGCTTTTCGGCCCGCCCGTCACCTGAACGACGACGGGCGGACGGTTCCCCTGCGAGGAGGACCGTCCGCCCGTCGTGGCGGCTTTTCCGGGATCAGCGGGCGCGGCGCCGACCACCCCGGCCGGTGGTGCCGCCGTTCTTCGCACCGGCGTTGCGACCGGCCCGGGCCACCTTGGCGCGCCGGGTGGCGGCCTTCACCCCGCCGGGGCTCTCCCCCGCCTTGACCTGGACCACCCGGGTCGAGGTCTCCAGGGTGCCCTCGCCGACCGAGATCACGGTCCACTCGACGGCGCCCAGCTTGGCCAGCCCGGCACGCGAGTCGGCCAGCTCCTGCTCGGCGCTGTCGCCCTTGAGCGCCAGCATCTGCCCGTGCGGGCGCAGCAGCGGCATGCCCCAGCCGGCCAGCCGGTCCAGCGGGGCCACCGCCCGGGCGGTCACCACATCCACCGCGAGCTTGCCGACCATCTCCTCGGCGCGACCGCGCAGCACCGTGACGTTCTCCAGCGCCAGCTCCCGGACGACCTCCTCCAGGAAGGTGGTCCGGCGCAGCAGCGGCTCCAGCAGGGTCACCGAGACGTCCGGACGGGCCAGGGCCACCGGGATGCCGGGCAGACCGGCACCCGAACCGACGTCGCACAGGGTGGAGCCGGAGGGCAGCAGCTCGGCCAGCACCGCGCAGTTGAGCACATGGCGGTCCCACAGCCGGGGCACCTCGCGCGGGCCGATCAGCCCGCGCCGGACACCCGCGGTCGCCAGCAGCTCGGTGTAGCGGACGGCGGCGTCGAAGCGGTCGCCGAAGACCTCCCGGGCGGCGGCCGGCGCCTCGGCCAGCACGTCCAGCTCGGGCGTCTCGGCCGTCTCGGCCGCCTCGGCGGACCGCCCCTCGGCGTCAGGGTTCACGTCCGCCCCCGGACGGCCGGTGGCCGCGCTCTCCGTGTCCATCTCGACCTCTCCGATCTCCGGATCCACCGACCCGCTCAACGCACTGTTTCACGTGAAACATCCCAGAAGGAACAACGACCCCGCCCGCACGAGGCGGACGGGGTCGCGTCCGGTAAGGCTCACCGGCCGCCGCGGCGACCGGTCATCGATCCGCCGGCCTCAGACCGGCAGCACGACCACGCACCGCTGGGGCTCTTCGCCCTCCGACTCGCTGCGCAGACCGGCGGCCGCGACCGCGTCGTGGACCACCTTGCGCTCGAACGGCGTCATCGGCCGCAGCTTGACCTGCTCGCCGGTGCTCCTGGCCTGCTCGGCGGCCTTCGCGCCCAGCGCGGCCAGCTCCTCGCGCTTGCGGGCCCGGAAGCCGGCAATGTCCAGCATGAGGCGGCTGCGCTCGCCGGTCTCCCGGTGGACAGCCAACCGGGTCAGCTCCTGCAGGGCCTCCAGCACCTCGCCGTCCTGGCCGACCAGTCGCTGCAGCGCACGGTCGTTGCCGTCGCTGACGATGGAGACCAGGGCGCGGTCGCCCTCGACGTCCATGTCGATGTCACCGTCGAGGTCCGCGATGTCGAGCAGACCCTCCAGGTAGTCGGCCGCGATGTCACCCTCCTGCTCCAGGCGGGTGACGAGGTTCTCGTCGGCGCCGGCGGCGGCCTCGGTCTCGACGGCGGAGGTGGTGCCTTCCGTCACTGATGGACTCCTTCGGAGATGGGCCCGGCTGGCGGGCGGGGAACGAAGCTCTTCGCAGCTGCGACAACGAGGCCAGGAGGCCGGTCAGGACTTCTTCTTCGGCCGCTGGCCGCCGCGCTTGGGCTGCTGCCGGGTGCCCTGCTTGGTGCCGCCGGGCTTGGCCGCGGTCTGCTTGGCGGCCGCCGGCTTCGCATTGGAGTCGGCCGCGACGGCCTCCTCGGCGGGCTGCTCGACCGGGGTGCCCTCGCCCGGCTCGGCCGCCTGGGTGGCACCGCCCTGCTGACGCTGGGCCTTGGTCTGGCGACGGGGCTGCTGGCGGCTCGCCCGGACCGACTCCTCGACCACGGCCGTGGCGGAGGCCGCCTCGGCGATGGCCGCCTTGGACGGGGGCAGCATGCCCCAGAGCGCGCCCTTGATCTCCGTACCGTCCGCGCGCAGTCGCCCGGCCTTCTTCAGGCGCGCCTGGCGCTCCTGGAAGGCCTTGCTGCCCGGGGTCGGGTTGTTGTGGATGACGACCAGCTGCTGGCCCATCGACCAGACGTTGGTGGTCAGCCAGTAGACCAGGACACCGACCGGGAAGTTGATGCCCATGACGGCGAACATGACCGGGAAGACGTACATCAGCATCTTCTGCTGCTGCATGAACGGCGTCTTGACCGTGAGGTCGACGTTCTTGGTCATCAGCTGGCGCTGGGTGACGAACTGCGACAGCGACATCATCACGATCATCACCGCGGTGACGATCTTGACGCTGGTCTCGGGGCTGCCGAGGAAGGTCGCGGAGAGCGGGGCGCCGAAGATGTGCGCCTTGCCGGCGCTCACCAGCAGCGAGCCGTGGATCACGCCGATGTCCTCGCCCTTGGCGACCTTGGACAGCACGCCGTAGAGAGCGGTGAAGAACGGCGCCTGGACGATGATGGGAAGGCAGCTGGAGAACGGGTTGGTACCCGCATCCTTGTACAGCTTCATCATCTCTTCGGACTGGCGCTGCCGGTCGTTCTTGTAGCGCTCCTGGATGGCCTTCATCTTCGGCTGGATCGCCTGCATGGCCCGGGTCGCCTTGATCTGCTTCACGAAGAGCGGGATCAGGCAGATCCGGATGACGACCACCATCGAGGCGATGGCCAGACCCCAGGCCCAGCCGCCGTCCGGATCGAAGACGTGGCTGTACAGCGAGTGGAACTGGACGATGATCCAGGACACCGCCGTGTAGAGGGGACTCAGAAAACCGAAGGTCACCGGTCAGACTCCTTGGACATCGGGCTTCGCCACCGGCTCCGGCTCGGCGGTCCCGCTCTTGGGGCTCAGCAGATCACGCAGCCGGCGGTGCCACACCGGGTGCTTGCGCGGCGGAACGTGGTCCACCCCGCCGGGCGACCAGGGGTTGCAGCGCAGGATGCGCCAGACGGTCAGTCCGCCGCCCTTGACCGCTCCGTGCACCTTGACGGCCTCGTAGCCGTAGTGCGAGCAGGAGGGGTAGTAACGGCAGACCGGACCGAGCAGTGGGCTGATGGTCCACTGGTAGACCCTGATCAGACCCATCAGCAGGTACTTCATCGCCCTGCTCCCGTCGGCGCCGTTGCGGCGGGCTCGGCCCTCAGCAGCCGCTTCAGCGCCGCGTCCAGGTCACGTTCGAGGTCCTGGTACGAGGCGGTCGCGGCCTGGGGCAGCGCACGCACCACTATCAGGCTACCGGCGGGCAGCCTGGACAGGCGATCACGGACTAGATGGCGCAACCGGCGCTTGACCAGGTTGCGAACGACCGCCGGGCCAACGGCCTTGCTCACGACGAAACCCGCACGCGCCGAAGGAGTCCCCTCGGCGACGTGCGGGCGGGAGTCGCTGGTCCGGTCGGTCTGCCCCTGCGGGTCACCGTCTCTGCTGAGATGGACGACCAGAAGGGGCCGGCCGGCCCGGCGACCGCGTTTCACCGCGGTCGCGAAGTCCTGGCGCCGCCGCAGCCGATTCTCGGAGGGCAGCACAACAGACTCTGGTGCGGATCAGGCGGACAGGCTGGCGCGGCCCTTGCCACGGCGGGCAGCCAGGATGGCGCGGCCGGCGCGGGTACGCATACGCAGCCGGAAGCCGTGGGTCTTCGCGCGACGACGGTTGTTCGGCTGGAAGGTGCGCTTGCTCACTCGGGGGCTCCTGAGGTGAATCGTAGGATGACGGGGGGTCGCTTGGCCGTCACCGTGCGTCCGCGTGATCTCCCCTGATTCGGAAATCCGGCCCATCGCCCCAGTTCGGCTGGGGTCTGAGG
This sequence comes from Kitasatospora sp. NPDC101157, assembly GCF_044768255.1. Taxonomy (NCBI): domain Bacteria; kingdom Bacillati; phylum Actinomycetota; class Actinomycetes; order Kitasatosporales; family Streptomycetaceae; genus Kitasatospora; species Kitasatospora sp. NPDC101157. Next base: position 368,064 of record NZ_JBIWPL010000006.1, read on the forward strand.
CAATCCACGGCGCCCGTGCTGCGCGCCTTATGGAGCGGGTGGACCCGCGGACATGCGGCAGCGGCCATCGACAACTCGACCTGGTTACGGTACGCGGGACGGGGCGCGAGGGTCAAACCAGCCCTTCGGAGGTCCACTTACCCACAGCCTGTGGACAACGACTTGATCCGTCTCTGTTCGCTGACTACCGTTGCAGGACTTGTCTGGTTTGTTCTTGGAAAGCGTGCACCAGTGGCTGATGTCAACAGCGACCTAGTCCCGGTCTGGGCGAGGGTCGTCGAGCGGCTGGTCAGCGACCCCGACGTCGGGGAGATGGACAAACAGTGGGTGCAGCGCACCCAGCCGATGTGGATGATGCACGACACCGCCCTGCTGGCGACCCCGAACGAGCGGGCCAAGCAGGTGCTGGAGGGTCGGCTGCTGCCCCAGCTGACCGACGCGCTCAGCCGCGAGCTCAGCCGGCCGGTCCGGATCGCCGTGATGGTAGACGCCAACGCCGTGCCCACCGCGCCCGTCGCCCAGGCCCCCGTCGAGCCGTACCCCGGCCCGGCCGAGGAGGACCAGGACTACCGCGACCAGGGCTACCAGCAGCAGCCGTACGAGCAGGACTACGAGCGCCCCCGCTACGACACCGGCGGCTACGAGCACCGCCCCGCGCCCTACGGCGGCCAGTCGGCCCAGCCCTGGCCCGGCTACCAGGAACCCCAGGCGTCGTACCACGAGCCCGAGGAGCCCGCGCCCCGCCAGGCGCCGCGGCCCCTGCCCAGTCCGCCCTCCACCACCCAGGGCGACCTCTTCGGCGGCGCGTACGGCCCCGGCCCCGGCGAGCAGCCGCGCACCGGAGCGGGCCGCCGCGGACAGGGCTCCCGCCCCGCCGGCGGCCGCCCGGCCGAGAAGGCCGCCCCGGAGCGTTCCGCCGAGCGCCCCGCCGTGCCCGGGGTGCCCGCCCCGCCCGGCGCTCCCCCGGCCGGCGGCTCGCGCAAGGACGAACCGGCCGCCCGGCTGAACCCCAAGTACCTGTTCGACACCTTCGTCATCGGCGCCAGCAACCGCTTCGCGCACGCGGCGGCGGTGGCGGTCGCCGAGGCCCCGGCCAAGGCGTACAACCCGCTCTTCATCTACGGCGAGTCCGGGCTGGGCAAGACCCACCTGCTGCACGCCATCGGGCACTACTCGCGCAGCCTCTTCCCGGGCACCCGGGTGCGCTACGTGTCCTCGGAGGAGTTCACCAACGAGTTCATCAACTCGATCCGGGACGGCAAGGCGGACACCTTCCGCCGCCGCTACCGGGACATGGACATCCTGCTCGTGGACGACGTCCAGTTCCTGGCGAGCAAGGAGTCCACCCAGGAGGAGTTCTTCCACACCTTCAACACCCTCCACAACGCGAACAAGCAGATCGTCCTCTCGTCGGACCGGCCGCCCAAGCTGCTGACCACGCTGGAGGACCGGCTGCGCAACCGCTTCGAGTGGGGCCTGATCACCGACGTCACCCCGCCGGAGCTGGAGACCCGGATCGCGATCCTGCGCAAGAAGGCGATCCAGGAGCAACTGAACGCCCCCGCCGACGTGTTGGAGTTCATCGCGTCCCGGATCACCCGCAACATCCGGGAGTTGGAGGGCGCGCTGATCCGGGTCACCGCCTTCGCCAACCTCAACCGGGCTCCGGTGGACCTGGAGTTGGCCGGCATCGTCCTCAAGGACCTGATCCCGGGCGGGGACGAGGACGCCGGTCCGGAGATCACCGCGCAGGTCATCATGCAGCAGACCGCCGCGTACTTCGGCCTCGGCGTGGACGACCTCTGCGGCTCCTCGCGCAGCCGGGTACTGGTGACCGCCCGCCAGATCGCCATGTACCTGTGCCGGGAGCTCACCGACCTGTCGCTGCCGAAGATCGGCGCGCAGTTCGGCGGCCGGGACCACACCACGGTGATGCACGCGGACCGCAAGATCCGCTCGCTGATGGCCGAGCGGCGCTCGATCTACAACCAGGTCACCGAACTCACCAACCGCATCAAGAGCTAGGCGGCGGCGCCGAGTCGGGCCCGTCGGCCACGCCGGCCGGAAAAGGGCGTCAGGAGCGATCCTGACGCCCTTTTCGCATCTCCACAGGTGTGCGCCCGACGTCGGCGGGGCAGGGATCCGGGCGACGGACGGTCCACCAGTCCACAGCCCGCGCCGAACAACTGACCGGTGATTCGAAAACCGAGGGCGCGCAAGGCGGTTGTCCACAGGACGGGCCCCTTCTGCACGGTCCACAGGCCGGGGAGTCCGGAGTTATCCAGAATTCGTCCACAGGCCCGCCGCCGCTACGCTCTTCCGCGCAGGTCAGGTGCCTGTGGACTTGTGCACAACGGTTATCCACAGGGTGTGGACAATTGACGGGCCGCCAGTGGGCCGTTCGGGTTATCCACCGGTTGTCCCCAGGGACGGGGCGGTTATCCCCAGGTTGTCCACAGCCGGGTCCACAGTTCGACAACCGTGGGCCACTGTTCATACCCTGGTGTGAAAGGCGTCACGTAGAGTTGACCGGTGCCCGTGGATAACCGGGCCCGGATCTGGGGACAGCCCTGGGGATAACCTGTGGATACCCAGCGTGCCCTGTGGGTAACGCTCGGCTGTCCACAGCGCGGCCTGCCCGTCCACAGCCGCCGTCCACACCCACTGTGGACAAAATTCGGGCCCTGACCTGCGGAAACGGGGTTATCCACGGTTTCCACAGGCCCTACTACTACCGCTACACAGATAGACCGTGAACCTGCTTTCAAAGTGGGTGGGCCCGAAATCTGTGGACAACCGCTCCCCGACACTTGTTCGGGTTCGCTTCCGCCCGTCTGCCCCGTCTGTCGGCGGAGTACGTCAGACTGTCCTTTGCGACTGGAAGCGGAGTGGTAGAGCTCGGCGGACAGGCGGACCGACGATCAAGATCAGACGAACCAGAGTGCGAGCGGGAGCGCTCGATCCAGGAGGCGGTTACCGGTGAAGTTCCGGGTGGAGCGTGACGTCCTCGCGGAGGCGGTGGCCTGGGCTGCCCGCAGCCTCCCGGCACGGCCGCCGGTGCCGGTGCTGGCCGGCCTGCTGCTGACCGCGCAGGAGGGCAGCCTGGCGCTGTCCGGCTTCGACTACGAGGTCTCGGCCCGGGTCGAGCTGGAGGCGGACGTCGAGGAGGCCGGCACCGTCCTGGTCTCCGGTCGCCTGCTCAACGACATCTCGCGCAACCTTCCCAACAGGCCTGTGGAGATCTCCACCGACGGCCAGCGGGTCAGCGTGGTCTGCGGCAGCTCCCGCTTCACCCTGCCGACCCTCCCCGTGGACGAGTACCCGGCGCTGCCCCAGATGCCGACCGCCACCGGCACCGTCTCCGGTGACGTCTTCGCCTCGGCCGTCAGCCAGGCCGCGGTCGCCGCCGGCCGGGACGACACCCTGCCGGTCCTCACCGGCGTCCGGGTCGAGATCGAGGGCGACCGGATCACCCTGGCCGCCACCGACCGCTACCGCTTCGCCGTCCGCGACCTGCTGTGGAAGCCCGAGCAGTCGGACATCTCCGCGGTCGCCCTGGTGCCGGCCAAGACCCTGCAGGACATCGCCAAGTCCCTGGGCAGCGGCGACACCGTCTCCATCGCGCTCTCCTCGGGCGGCGCGGGCGAGGGCCTGATCGGCTTCGAGGGCGCCGGCCGCCGCACCACCACCCGGCTGCTGGAGGGCGAGTTCCCCAAGTTCCGCAGCCTCTTCCCGACCGAGTTCAGCGCGGTCGCGGCGATCCAGACCCAGCCCTTCCTGGAGGCGCTCAAGCGCGTCTCGCTGGTTGCCGAGCGCAACACCCCGGTCCGGCTCAACTTCGAGCAGGGTGTGCTGACCCTGGAGGCCGGTTCGGGCGACGACGCCCAGGCCACCGAGCGGATCGAGGCCGACCTGGAGGGTGACGACATCTCGATCGCCTTCAACCCGGGCTACCTGGAGGAGGGCCTCAAGGCCATCGACTCCCCGTTCGCCCAGCTGAGCTTCACCACCCCGACCAAGCCGGCCCTGCTCAGCGGCAAGGTCTCGGTGGACGCCGAGGAGGACAAGGCCTACCAGTACCTGATCATGCCGGTCCGCCTCTCCGGCTGACCCCCCGCTCGGGCCGGCGCCGACCCGGCCGGTCGTCCACAGGCTGTGCACACCCGCTGTGCACAGCCTGTGGACGTCTCCCCCGGTCGGCCCGACCGCGCGGAGCCGGTGGCGGTCGGAAGCGTAGGCTCGGGGAAGTGCGGCAACGGCGCCGCCGCCAGGCACGTCCCCACAGTAAGGATTTGGTCATGGAGCTCGGCCTCATCGGTCTCGGCAAGATGGGCGGCAACATGCGCGAGCGGATCCGCCGCGCCGGCCACACCGTCGTCGGATACGACCGCAACCCGGAGATCTCCGACGTCGAGAGCCTGCAGGAGCTCGTCACCAAGCTCCAGGGCCCGCGCGTGGTCTGGGTGATGGTCCCGGCGGGCGCCGCGACCCAGGCGACCGTCGACGAGCTGGCCGAGCTGCTCTCCCCCGGCGACGTGGTGGTCGACGGCGGCAACTCCCGCTGGACCGACGACATCAAGCACGCCGAGGCGCTGGCGGCCAAGGGCATCGGCTTCGTCGACTGCGGCGTCTCGGGCGGCGTCTGGGGCCTGGAGAACGGCTACGCGCTGATGTACGGCGGCGACGCCGAGCACGTCGCCCGGGTCCAGCCGGTCTTCGACGCGCTCAAGCCGGAGGGCGACTTCGGCTCGGTGCACGCGGGCGCGGTGGGCGCCGGCCACTTCGCCAAGATGGTCCACAACGGCATCGAGTACGCGATGATGCAGGCCTTCGCCGAGGGCTGGGAGCTGCTGGAGGCCGCCCCCGAGGTCACCGACGTGCGCGAGGTCTTCCGCAGCTGGCAGGAGGGCACCGTCATCCGCTCCTGGCTGCTGGACCTGGCCGTCCGCGCCCTGGACGAGGACGAGCACCTGGCCAAGCTGCGCGGCTGGGCCGCCGACTCCGGCGAGGGCCGGTGGACCGTCGAGGCCGCGATCGACCACGCCGTGCCGCTGCCGGCGATCACCGCCTCGCTGTTCGCCCGCTTCGCCTCCCGCCAGGACGACTCGCCGCAGATGAAGATGATCGCCGCGCTGCGCAACCAGTTCGGCGGCCACGCGGTCGAGTCGAAGTAGTCCCGGCAGTTCTCCACAGGTCTGTTCACAGAAGGCGAGCGCAGTCCACAGCCATGCACGTCGCGCACCTGTCGCTCGCCGACTTCCGGTCGTACGCCCGGGCCGAGGTTCCCCTCGACCCGGGCGTGACCGCCTTCGTCGGGCCCAACGGCCAGGGCAAGACCAACCTGGTCGAGGCGATCGGCTACGTCGCCACCCTGGGCAGCCACCGGGTCGCCACCGACGCCCCGCTGATCCGGCTGGGCGCCGAGCGCGCGGTGATCCGCACCTCGGTGGTGGACCGCGGCCGCTCCACCCTGGTCGAGCTGGAGCTCACCCCGGGCAAGGCCAACCGGGCCCGGATCAACCGCTCCGACAACGTCCGCCCGCGCGACGTGCTGGGCCTGCTGCGCACCGTGCTGTTCGCCCCCGAGGACCTCAGCCTGGTCAAGGGCGACCCGGGCGAGCGCAGGCGCTTCCTGGACGAGCTGCTGACCGCCCGGGCGCCCCGGCTGGCCGGGGTCCGCCAGGACTACGAGCGGGTGCTCAAGCAGCGCAACGCCCTGCTGAAGACCGCCGCGATGGCCCGCCGGGCCGGCGGCGGCAAGGGCGCGGACCTTTCCACCCTGGAGGTCTGGGACGGTCATCTGGCCCGCGCCGGAGCCGAGTTGACGGCCTTCCGGATCCAGCTGGTGGCTGCCCTGCAGCCGTTGGTGACGGCCGCTTACGGCCAACTGGCTCCGGGCGGCGGCGAGACCGCGCTGGAGTACCGCAGCTCCTTCGAGGGCGAGCTGCCGACCAGCCGGGAGCAGGCCGAGGAGCAGTTGCTGCAGGCGCTGCAGGCGGTCCGCAAGCAGGAGGTCGAGCGCGGCATCACCCTGGTCGGCCCGCACCGCGACGAGCTGGTGCTCAAGCTCGGCCCGCTGCCCGCCAAGGGCTACGCCAGCCACGGCGAGTCCTGGTCGTTCGCGCTCGCGCTGCGGCTGGCCTCGTACGAGCTGCTGCGCGCGGACGGCGGCGAGCCGGTGCTGATCCTGGACGACGTGTTCGCCGAGCTGGACGCGGCCCGCCGGGACCGGCTGGCCGAGCTGGTGGCCGACGGCGAGCAGGTGCTGGTCACCGCGGCGGTGGCCGAGGACGTGCCGAAGGCGCTGGCCGGCGCCCGGTTCGCGGTCGCCGACGGCGCCGTCCGTCGGATCGACGCCTGATCCCCCGCCCGTCGGCCCGCCCCCGCACCGGCGGCGAACCCGCGCCCGTACCCGTGACCCGTGGCACGGCACGCGCCGACGCCCGGCGTCCGTGCGCTCCCGTAGGCTGGACGGCTCATCGGGTTGTCCACAGGCTGGGGAAAGGAGATCGCCGTGAGCGAGTCGACGGAGACCTCCCCCGGCGCAGCCGCGCCCACCGGGGCCGACCTCGCCCGGTCCGCCCTGCGCGCTGCCCGCGCCCAGGCCCGTCAGCGCGGTGAGCAGGTCCAGCAGAAGCGCGAGGCGAAGCGGCACGGGCTGCGCAGCGGCGCCCGCTCGGACGGCCGCGACCCGGTGCCGCTGGGCGCGGCACTGAACCGGCTGCTGACCGAACGCGGCTGGGAGTCCTCCGCCGCGGTCGGTGGGGTGATGGGCCGCTGGCCCCAGATCGTCGGCCCGGACATCTCCGCGCACTGCCACCCCTCCTCCTACGACGAGGCGGAGGCGGTGCTCACCGTGCAGTGCGACTCCACCGCCTGGGCCACCCAACTCCGCTGGCTGGCACGCCAGTTGGTGGCCCGTCTGAACCACGAGCTGGGCCACGGCACGGTCCGGACCATCAAGGTGCTCGGGCCGGCCGCCCCGGTCCGCGGCTACGGCCGGCTGCGCGCCCCGGGGAGCAAGGGCCCGGGCGACACCTGGGGCTGACCCCGGCCGGCGCCGTTCGACCCCCGGTGGGATCGGACCACGATCTTCCGGAACCCCTGACGGCCCTTCCAGGCGCCCCGGGCCCCCCGGTCGAGTATCGGGACTCGTGCAGAGGGGATTCAGGGCGGCGTATCTGCCTTCAAGGGCTGCCAAACGCCCATCTCTGTCAGTCGTACCGGTAGACTGAAAGCCAAACACTGTTGCTAGTGGCAACCGAGTCGAAACGCCGTGGTCGCACGCTCGCCCGCACGGGGCGGGATTGCGGCCCGTGCTGTGCCAGAGAGGGCGCTTCGTGGCCGATTCCGGCAACCCCAGCCAGACCCCAGACCAGACCACCGACCAGGCTTCCTACACCGGTAGCAACATCCAGGTGCTGGAAGGCCTCGACGCCGTCCGCAAGCGCCCCGGCATGTACATCGGCTCCACCGGTGAGCGCGGCCTGCACCACCTGGTGCAGGAGGTCGTGGACAACTCCGTCGACGAGGCGATGGCCGGGTACGCCGACACCATCGACGTCACGATCATGGCCGACGGCGCGGTCCGCGTCGTCGACAACGGCCGCGGCATCCCGGTGGACATCGTCCCCGGCCAGGACAAGCCCGCCGTCGAGGTCGTGCTCACCGTCCTGCACGCGGGCGGCAAGTTCGGCGGCGGCGGCTACGCCGTCTCCGGCGGTCTGCACGGCGTCGGTGTCTCGGTCGTGAACGCGCTGTCCACCCGGCTCTCGGTGGAGATCCACAAGGACGGCAACGTCTGGACCCAGGACTACAAGATGGGCGCGCCGACCGCCGCCCTGGTCAAGGGCGCGGAGACCGACCGCACCGGCACCACGGTCACCTTCTGGGCCGACCCCGACATCTTCGAGACCACCGTCTACTCCTTCGAGACGCTCTCCCGGCGCTTCCAGGAGATGGCCTTCCTCAACAAGGGCCTGTCGATCTCGCTGACCGACGAGCGCCCCGAGCACGTGGACGAGGAGGGCAAGCCGCTCACCGTCACGTACAAGTACGACGGCGGCATCGCCGACTTCGTCGCCCACCTCAACTCCCGCAAGGGCGAGGTCATCCACCCCTCGGTGATCGACTTCGAGGCGGAGGACAAGGACAAGGCGATCTCGGTGGAGATCGCGATGCAGTGGAACTCCTCCTACACCGAGGGGGTCTACAGCTTCGCCAACACCATCCACACCCACGGCGGCGGTACCCACGAGGAGGGCTTCCGCGCCGCGCTGACCGGCCTGGTCAACCGCTACGCGCGGGACAAGAAGCTGCTCCGCGAGAAGGACGACAACCTCTCCGGCGAGGACATCCGCGAGGGCCTGACCGCGATCATCTCGGTCAAGCTCGGTGAGCCGCAGTTCGAGGGCCAGACCAAGGACAAGCTCGGCAACACCGAGGCGAAGACCTTCGTCCAGAAGGTCGTCCACGAGCAGCTCAACGACTGGCTGGACCGCAACCCCAACGAGGCCGCGGACATCATCCGCAAGTCCATCCAGGCCGCGACCGCGCGCGTCGCCGCCCGCAAGGCCCGCGACCTCACCCGTCGCAAGGGACTGCTGGAGTCCGCCTCGCTGCCGGGCAAGCTCTCGGACTGCCAGTCCAAGGACCCGTCCGAGTGCGAGATCTTCATCGTCGAGGGTGACTCCGCCGGCGGCTCGGCCAAGCAGGGCCGCGACCCGCGCACCCAGGCCATCCTGCCGATCCGCGGCAAGATCCTGAACGTCGAGAAGGCCCGGATCGACAAGGTGTTGCAGAACACCGAGGTCCAGGCGCTGATCTCGGCCTTCGGCTGCGGCATCCAGGAGGACTACGACGACTCCAAGCTGCGCTACCACAAGATCGTCCTGATGGCCGACGCCGACGTCGACGGTCAGCACATCCGCACCCTGCTGCTCACCCTGCTGTTCCGCTTCATGCGGCCGCTGGTCGAGTCCGGGTACGTCTACCTCGCCATGCCGCCGCTGTACAAGATCAAGTGGGGCAAGGACGACTTCGAGTACGCCTACTCCGACCGCGAGCGCGACGCGCTGATCGCCGCGGGCGTGGAGGCCGGGCGCCGGCTGCCCAAGGACGACGCGATCCAGCGCTTCAAGGGTCTCGGCGAGATGAACGCCGAGGAGCTCCGGGTCACCACCATGGACGCCGAGCACCGCCTGCTGCTCCAGGTCACCCTGGAGGACGCTGCCCGCGCCGACGAACTGTTCTCCGTGCTGATGGGCGAGGACGTCGAGGCCCGCCGCTCCTTCATCCAGCGCAACGCCAAGGACGTCCGCTTCCTGGACGTGTGACGCCTGCGCGCCAGGCCCCGCACGTACCAGTCCGCGTGAAAGGAAACTGACCACCAGTGGTCGACGACAACCGTCCCGAAGGCGACCAGCCCGAGACCCCCGAGCCCGCCGAGGCCACCGCCCAGGCGACCATGCGGATCGAGCCGGTCGAGCTTGAGACCGAGATGCAGCGCTCGTACCTCGACTACGCGATGAGCGTGATCGTCAGCCGGGCGCTCCCCGAGGTCCGCGACGGCCTCAAGCCGGTGCACCGCCGCGTGCTCTACGCGATGTACGACGGCGGGTACCGGCCCGAGAAGGGCTACTACAAGTGCGCCCGCGTCGTCGGCGACGTGATGGGCAACTACCACCCGCACGGTGACACCTCGATCTACGACACCGTGGTCCGCCTGGCCCAGCCGTGGTCGATGCGGATGCCGCTGGTGGACGGCAACGGCAACTTCGGCTCCCCGGGCAACGACCCGGCGGCGGCCATGCGCTACACCGAGTGCAAGATGATGCCGCTGGCCATGGAGATGATGCGCGACATCGACGAGGAGACCGTCGACTTCGCGCCCAACTACGACGGCCGCTCGCAGGAGCCGACCGTCCTGCCCGCGCGCTTCCCCAACCTGCTGGTCAACGGTGCCACCGGCATCGCGGTCGGCATGGCCACCAACATCCCGCCGCACAACCTCCGCGAGGTCGCCTCCGGCGCGCTCTGGTACCTGGAGAACCCGGAGGCCTCCGCCGAGGAGCTGCTGGAGGCCCTGATCGAGCGGATCAAGGGCCCCGACTTCCCCACCGGGGCGCTGATCGTCGGCCGCCGCGGGATCGACGACTACTACCGCACCGGCCGCGGCTCGGTCACCATGCGGGCCGTGGTCGAGGTCGAGGAGATCCAGGGCCGCCAGTGCCTGGTGATCACCGAGCTGCCGTACCAGGTCAACCCGGACAACCTCGCGCTGAAGATCGCCGACCTGGTCAAGGACGGCAAGATCGCCGGCATCGCGGACGTCCGCGACGAGTCCTCGTCCCGCACCGGTACCCGCCTGGTGGTCGTGCTCAAGCGCGACGCGGTCGCCAAGGTCGTGCTCAACAACCTGTACAAGCACACCGAGCTGCAGACCAACTTCGGCGCCAACATGCTGGCCCTGGTCGACGGCGTGCCGCGCACGCTGTCGCTGGACGCCTTCATCCGGCACTGGGTCAACCACCAGGTCGAGGTCATCGTCCGGCGCACCACCTTCCGGCTGCGCAAGGCCGAGGAACGCGCCCACATCCTGCGCGCGCTGCTCAAGGCCCTGGACGTGATCGACGAGGTCATCGCGCTGATCCGGGCCTCGGCGAGCGCCGACGCCGCCCGCACCGGCCTGATGGGCCTGCTGGAGATCGACGAGCTCCAGGCCAACGCGATCCTGGAGATGCAGCTGCGCCGCCTGGCCGCCCTGGAGCGCCAGCGGATCACCGACGAGCACGACGAGCTGCAGCGCAAGATCGACGAGTACAACGCGATCCTCGCCTCGCCGGTCCGTCAGCGCGAGATCATCTCCGAGGAGCTCGCCGCGATCGTCGAGAAGTACGGCGACGACCGGCGCTCGACCCTCATCCCCTCGGACGGCGACCTCTCCATCGAGGACCTCATCGCCGAGGAGGACATCGTCGTCACGATCACCCGTGGCGGCTACGTCAAGCGGACCCGCTCCGACCTCTACCGCTCGCAGAAGCGCGGCGGCAAGGGCGTGCGCGGCGCCCAGCTCAAGCAGGACGACATCGTCGACCACTTCTTCGTGACGACGACCCACAACTGGATCCTGTTCTTCACCAACAAGGGCCGGGTCTACCGCGCCAAGGGCTACGAGCTGCCGGACGCCGGCCGCGACGCCCGCGGCCAGCACGTGGCCAACCTGCTGGCCTTCCAGCCGGAGGAGCACATCGCCCAGGTCATGGCCGTGCGCACCTACGAGGACAAGCCGTACCTGGTCCTCGCCACCCGGGCCGGCCTGGTGAAGAAGTCCCCGCTGAAGGACTACGACTCCCCGCGCTCCGGCGGCCTGATCGCGATCAACCTGCGCCAGGACGAGGAGGGCCGGGACGACGAGCTGATCGGCGCCGAGCTGGTCTCCGCCGAGGACGACCTGCTGCTGGTCTCCAAGAAGGCCCAGTCGATCCGCTTCACCGCGACCGACGAGGCGCTGCGGTCCACCGGCCGCGCCACCTCCGGCGTCAAGGGCATGGCCTTCCGCGAGGACGACGAGCTGCTCTCGATGAACGTCGTCCGTCCGGGCACCTACGTCTTCACCGCCACGGACGGCGGGTACGCCAAGCGGACCGCCGTCGACGAGTACCGTGTCCAGGGACGCGGCGGCTACGGCACCAAGGCGGCGAAGATCGTCGAGGGCCGGGGCTCCCTGGTCGGCGCGCTCGTGGTCGACGACACCGACGAGATCATGGCGATCACCCTCTCGGGCGGGGTGATCCGCACGAGGGTTTCCGAGGTTCGTGAAACCGGACGTGACACCATGGGCGTCCAACTGATCAACCTCGGAAAGCGCGACGCGGTCGTGGGCGTGGCCCGCAACGCGGAGGCCGAGGACGACGAGACGGCGGAGGACGAGGTCACCGAGTCCACCGAGACGGCCGAGGGTGCGGGGACGGCGGTCGGCGGAGACGCCGAGGTCTGAACCGAACCGCGGACCGGTGCCGCCGCGTCCACAGGAGTGGGCGCGGCGGCACCGGACGCCGACCAGCACCGGGCAAACCCGCCGGGCGCTGGATGACGAGTGACGGACCAGGGCGGCGCCGCCCTGGTGGGAAGTGCGGGAGGACCAGGTGAGTGGAGCCACGGGTGCTGCGGGAGGACCCTCCGGCGGCCGTCCGGGCGCGCAGGGCGGGGGTTCGTACGGCGGCGTGCCGGGACAGCCCCCGACCGAGCACTCGGCCGCGTCCACCTCGCTGATGCCGTCGGTCGGCGGGGCCGGGCAGAGCGCCGGCGCGACCTACGGGGGCCAGACCCCGTCCGGCAACCAGGGCGCCGGCCAGAGCGGCTTCTCGCAGCCGACCACGTACGCCAAGGGGCAGCCGACCCCGGCCCGGGGCACCCGGACCGGCGGCAACACCCCGCCCGGCGGCACCCCCGTCCCCGGGGCGGCGCGCCGCCCCTCCGGTGGGCCCGCGACCGTCGGGGGCGGCCTCGGCCGCACCCGCAAGGCCCGACTGCGGGTCACCAAGGTCGACCCGTGGTCGGTGATGAAGGTCAGCTTCCTGCTGTCGCTGGCCGTCGGCATCATCATCATCGTGGCCTCGGCCGTGCTGTGGATGACCCTGGACTCGCTCGGCGTCTTCGACTCGCTGACCAAGACGCTCAAGGACGTCACCGGCGGCGGTGCGGACAACGCCAGCAGCCAGCTCAACCTGATGGACTACATCGGCTTCGGCAAGGTCATGATGTTCACCACGCTGATCGCCGTGGTCGACGTCGTCCTGCTGACCGCGCTGTCCACGCTCTCCGCGTTCATCTACAACGCGGCGGCCGGCTTCACCGGCGGCGTCGAACTGACCCTGGCCGAGGAGGACTGATCCCGGCCGGATCCTGACCTCCGGTCAGTTCTCCGTCCCCGGACGGAATGTACGGGCCCCGCAGGCTGTTGCAGCCTGCGGGGCCCGTCGGCATTTCGGGTGACAGCCGGCCCCCGCGGCGTGCCGCCCGGAAACGGTCCACCCGCCGTGGGATTAGCTGGACGCCGCCCGTTCCCACGCCTGGGAGTGCCGCAGGCCGCCCCGGTCGGTCGACCGGGTCAGCTGAGGTTCCGCAGGACGACTGGACGGAGGCGCGCGGTGGCGAAGCTCGCAGGTCAGCTCGTGGAGGCCCTGGAAGGGCTGTTGGGCATCCCGGTCCCGTTGCGGGTGCAGGCGTGGGACGGCAGCGTCGCCGGGCCGCCCGGCGCGCCCACGGTGGTCCTGCGCAACCGCCGGGTGCTGCGTCGCCTGCTCTGGCAGCCGGACGAGCTGGGCCTGGCCCGGGCCTACGTCGCGGGGGACCTGGAAATCGCCCCCGGCAGCGACCTGTACGAGACGCTCTCCGCGGTCGCCCGCTTCGCCGAGCTGCCGGAGATCCGCACCATGACCCTCGGGCCGCGCGACGTCCTCGGTGCCAAGGGCCGCCGGGTGCTCGCCGCCGCCCTGCGGGCCGGGGCGCTCGGCCCGGAGCCCACCCCGCCCCCGGAGGAGGTCCGCAAGCCCCGGGGACGGCTGCACAGCCGCACCCGGGACCGCGCGGCCATCAGCCACCACTACGACGTCGGGAACGACTTCTACGGCCTCGTGCTGGGGTCGTCCATGGTCTACTCGTGCGCCTACTGGACGCCCGAGGCGAAGAGCCTGGAGGCCGCCCAGGAGGCGAAGCTCGACCTGATCTGCCGCAAGCTGGGCCTGCGGCCCGGGATGCGGCTGCTGGACGTCGGCTGCGGCTGGGGTTCGCTGCTGCTGCACGCGGCGAAGAACTACGGCGTCACCGCGGTCGGCGTCTCGATCTCCAAGGAGCAGGTCGCGCTGGCCCGGGCGCGGGTCGAGGAGGCCGGCCTGGCCGACCGGGTCGAGGTCCGGCTGCAGGACTACCGGGAGATCGTCGACGGCCCCTTCGACGCGATCTCCAGCGTCGGCATGGCCGAGCACGTCGGCTCCGAGCAGTACCGGGTCTACGCCGAGGGCCTGTACCGGCTGCTGGCGCCCGGCGGTCGGCTGCTCAACCACCAGATCGCCCGCCGCCCCGACCACCCGGGTGAACCGCACCGCACCAGTCCCTTCATCGACCGCTACGTCTTCCCGGACGGCGAGCTCTCCCCGGTCGGTTCCACCGTGGCCCGGCTGGAGGAGGCGGGATTCGAGGTCCGGGACGTCGAGTCGCTGCGCGAGCACTACGGGCTGACCCTGCGCGAGTGGGTGGCCAACCTTGAGGCGCACTGGACGGAGGCGGTCCGGCTGGTCGGCATCGGCCGCGCCCGGGTCTGGCGGCTGTACATGGCCGCCTCCGCGCTCGCCTTCGAGCAGAACCGGATCGGGATCAACCAGATCCTCGCCGTGCGCAGCACCGAGGAGGGCGCCGCCGGCCTGCCGCCGACCCGCGAGGAGTGGCTGGTGCGCCCGGCCGCCGGGGCCACTGCCGCGGCCCCGGTCGGAACGGATTTGGGAGATCGGCGGTCGGTCCGCTAATCTTTCAGTGCGGCAAGGGCCTATAGCTCAGACGGTTAGAGCGCTTCCCTGATAAGGAAGAGGCCACAGGTTCAAGTCCTGTTAGGCCCACCACCGCGAAGGGCCCGGAGTGATCCACTCCGGGCCCTTCGGCGTCGTTTTCGCAGATCGGGCCGCTTCCGGTACGCTCTGCTGTACAGCGAGGGCCTATAGCTCAGACGGTTAGAGCGCTTCCCTGATAAGGAAGAGGCCACAGGTTCAAGTCCTGTTAGGCCCACCACCCCGAAGGGCCCGGAGTGATCCACTCCGGGCCCTTCGGCGTTCCCGGCGAAATTCCGGGTCCGCCGGGTGCGGACGATCCGTGCGGACGGGGTGCGGACGAGGTGCGTCGTCAATCATCGGACCGGACCGCCGCGTTGACGGCGCCGGTGGCTGGTCACGATTGGGACACCGGTGTGTATCATCGGCCGCAAGGGCAGTCTGGCACCCGGCCGCCCGTTCGCGCTCGAAACACATCTGGACTCGTCGGCCCGGTCGTTCCGGCCGGAGCACCGGCTCTTGAGTCCACCAACGCAAGAAGGACGAGGTCCCGCGGTGAAGAAGCTCCTCCTGGTCGCCCTGGTCGCCCTCGGCGGCTTCTTTGTCTACCGTCAGGTCCAGGCGGACCGCGCCGAGCAGGACCTGTGGACCGAGGCCACCGACCCGGTTCCGGCCGGTCGCTGAGCCCGGGCGATCTGACGATCGACGATCTTCGGAGGCGCTGATCCGCGCCTCCCGGACCGGTCGGCCCGTTCATCCGGACGGACCGGCCGGTTCTCCCAGGGGGACGGCTCTCGGAATCCCGCCGGAACCCGGTACGCTAGTGCCCGTTGGCACGCGCCGTGCCGTCGAGGGGCATTAGCTCAGTTGGTAGAGCGCTGCCTTTGCAAGGCAGATGTCAGGAGTTCGAGTCTCCTATGCTCCACAGCGCCCGAAGGGCGGCCGACCTGCGAGACAGGTCGGCCGCCCTTCGGCTTTTCGCGGCCTAGGCCTGCGGGCGGTCGTCCTCGGTGGGCTCCTCGGGGATGCCGCCGTTCATCGGGGCGGTCGCGGTGTGCGCGCCCGGCGGTTCGACCAGCCACTCCGGGTTGCTCTGCCGGCGCCACCACTGCCAGGCGACGAGGCCGCCGACCGCCAGCACCCCCGCCAGCACGAGGCCGGCGGTCCGGCTGCCGCAGCGCTGCTCCCGCTTGGCGTTCCGGGCGGCGAGCCGGCTGATCTCGGCCGAGCTGACGTGGCCGTGGAGGGCGGTCAGGGCGGCGGCGCCGCGGGCCTGGGCCTCCTGGGCGACCGGGGAGACCGCTTCGACGGCCTGGCTGACCCTGGGGCCGACCGTGGTGCGAGCCTGCTCGGCGGCGCGGCTCGCGGACAGGCGGGCCGCCAGTGCGGCCTCCTGGGCCCGGTGGAGGGCCTTCAGGGCGTTCTGCTGGGCCTCCGGGGGTAGGTGGGCGAAGGCCTGGCCGAACTGCGGAGCGAGGTGTCGGTCGTAGTGGACGCGGAGGTGGTGGGCGGCCTGGGCGGTCTTGGGTCCGAGGGCGTCCAGGGCGGGCCCGAGGCGCTGTTTGGCGCCGTCCGCGAACTGTGCGGCGGTGTCCCGGGTCCGGGTGGCGGTCTCACGGGCCGAGTCCGAAAAGCTCACGAGTCTCTCCTCCTGGGTGGCGTCCTTTATGTACATATCCACCTGAATGCTGATCATGCATCCTGATTCCTCCCCCGGCACCCCGGGGTGGGCCGGGGGAGGGGCGTTCCCGGAGTGTCGGGGCGGGGCGCCGCAGTAGGCTGGCGGCGCCGGTGGTCGGGAACGGGAAGGGGAAACCGCTGATGCTCCCGGATGAACCGCGACAGTCCGCGGACCGCTCCTCCGAGGGCGGGCAGCCCGGCTGCTACCGGCACCCCCGGACACCCACCGGGATCTCCTGCACCCGCTGCGAGCGGCCGATCTGCCCGCAGTGCATGGTGGCCGCCGCGGTGGGCTTCCAGTGTCCCGAGTGCGTCGGCGAGGGGCACGCGGGAGCGCGGCGGGCGACCACCCGGTTCGGCGGAGCGCCGACCCCGGACGGCGGGCTGGTGACCCGGGTGCTGGTCGGGATCAACCTCGTGGTCTGGGTGCTGGCCGCCTACGTCCTCAACCCCCGGCTGGGCGAGATCTGGTCGCTGGCCAGTGCCGGGCGGGCGCACCCCGGCGGCCCGTACGGCGTCGCGGACGGCCCGGCCCAGTGGTACCGGCTGCTGACCGCCACCTTCCTGCACCTCCAGTGGTGGCACGTCGGGCTCAACATGCTGGTGCTGCTCTGGCTCGGCCCGCCGCTGGAGGAGGCGCTCGGCCGACTGCGCTATCTGGCCCTCTACCTGCTCGCGGGCCTGGGCGGCAGCACCTTCGCCTTCCTGGTGGCCGGCGACTGGATGAACTCGGTGGGGGCCTCCGGGGCGGTCTTCGGCCTGATCGGCGCCACGATCGTGATGCAGCTGCGGAACCGGGGGCCGCTGGCCCCGGCGCTGGCCTTCCTGGTCTTCAACCTGGTGGTCACCTTCTCCCGTCCGAACGTCGACTGGCGGGCGCACATCGGTGGCCTGGTGATCGGCGGACTGGCCGCCCTCGGGCTGATGTTCGCCCCGCGCGAGCGGCGCGGGCTGGTCCAGGGGCTGGCGGTGGCCGGTGCGCTGGCGGTGGAGGCGGCGATGCTGCTGGCCGGGATGGCCCTCTACGGGGCGTGAGGCCGTCGGCGTTTGTCCACAGCGGGTGCGGGGTTGTGCACAGCTCGTGCGCCGATCCGGCTGTGGACTGCTGTTCTACGCGTGTCCTCCTGTGCGAATTCCACGCTTGCGAGGAGTTGTGCACAGCTGTGGACGGGCCGGGCGGGAAAAGTTATCCACAGGCTGCAGGGACTTTTCCCCAGTGTGGATAACCATGTGGATAAGCGTGACCGTGTGATCGTGGGACTGTCCGACAGGGCCGCGCCCAAGGCGTTCCGAGCGGTTCCGAGCGGTTCCGGGCACGTCGAACCGCCGCTCCGGGATCTGCGGTTCCGGAGCGGCGGGAAGGGCCCGAACGGGGGCCTCAGGACGCGCGGGGCGTCACTTCCACTGGGTGGAGACGCCGAACCCGGCGGCGATGAAGCCGAAGCCGACCAGGATGTTCCAGTTCCGCCAGCTCTCGACCGGGAAGCTGCCGCTGGTCACGTAGTAGGTGACGATCCAGACCAGGCCGATCAGGAACAGTGCCAGCATCAGCGGGGCGACCCAACTGCGGCCCGAACTGATCTTCACCGCGGCCGTGGTCGGCGGGGTGTAGTCGGACTTCTTGCGGAGTCGAGACTTCGGCACGAGGAGCTCTCCTGTCGATGCGCTGTGAGACCGCGCAGAGGCAGCGGGTGAGACGCCGGCGGTCGGTCGTGGAGAGCGCTCTGGGACCGCTCCCCCACCTGCCACCGGCGTCCGTTAGCGTAGTGGCTCGGCGGGTCTCAAGGAGATAAGGGTACGGTGACTAATTTGTCGATTCCCCCCGGGAAGGCCGTCACCCGTCGCTCCGGCATCCGAATTGTCGGACGTGCCCTGACCTGCGCCGTGTTCGCGCTCGCCGGTCTGCTCTTCTACATCAGCGCCCAGACCGCCCGCGGCACCGACCTGCGGACCGACAACTCGCTGCTGAGCCTCGGCGACGTGATCCGCCAGCGCAGCTCGCAGAACCAGCAGGCGCAGGCCCAGCTGGCCGACCTCCAGGCCCGGGCGCAGGAGCTCACCGAGCAGCAGGGCCACGACCCCGCCGACGCGGCACAGCTGGGCGGCCTGCGGCTCGGCGCGGCCCTGGAGCCGGTGCAGGGGGCCGGACTGACCGTCACCCTCAACGACGCCCCGCCGAACGCCACCGCGCGCATCCCCGGGGTCCCCGAGCCGGGCGTCAACGACCTGGTCATCCACCAGCAGGACATCCAGGCGGTGGTCAACGCGCTGTGGCGGGGCGGCGCCGCGGGCGTGCAGGTGATGGACCAGCGGCTGATCTCCACCAGCGCCGTCCGCTGCGTGGGCAACACCCTGCTGCTCCAGGGCCGGGTCTACTCCCCGCCGTACGTCATCAGGGCGGTGGGGAAGACGGACGCCCTGCGTTCGGCCGTCGAGGCGGACCCCACGATCCGCAACTACCTGCAGTACGTCCAGGCGTACGGCCTGGGCTGGAAGGTCCAGGAGAGCGGTGACCTGACGCTGCCCGGCTACTCCGGCACCACCGAACTCCGCTCGGCGGACTGACCTCGGCCGCGCCGGTGGCGGACCGGCCTCGCGGCCGTTGATCCCGGGTCTACTCTTGACCCCAGTCCGCTACCTAGAGGGAGCACCATGTACGGCTGGATCTGGCGTCATCTGCCGGGGAACACCCTGGTCCGGGCCGTCATCTCGCTGCTCCTGATCCTGGGGATCGTCTACCTCCTCTTCACCTACGTCTTCCCGTGGGCGGAACCGCTGCTCCCCTTCGGTGACGTCACAGTGGACGGCGGCGACGGCGCCTCGGCCGGCTGACCCCGGCGGGCCCGGCACTTCCCCCAGCACCGCATCCCACGGAGACCACGCGCGCATGACCACCCAGTCGAACCCGCCCCGCATCCTGGTCGTGGACAACTACGACAGCTTCGTGTTCAACCTGGTCCAGTACCTGTACCAGCTCGGTGCCACCTGTGAGGTGGTCCGCAACGACGAGGTGACCGTCGAGCACGCCGTCCGCCGGGCGGGGGAGGAGGGCTTCGACGGGGTGCTGCTCTCCCCCGGGCCCGGGTCGCCCGAGGAGGCCGGGGTCTGCATCGAGATGGTGCGCCACTGCGCGGGGATCGGGCTGCCGGTGTTCGGTGTCTGCCTGGGCCTGCAGTCGATCGCGGTCGCCTACGGCGCGGTGGTCGGCCGGGCGCCGGAGCTGCTGCACGGCAAGACCTCGCCGGTCGAGCACGAGGACGGCGGCGTCTTCGAGGGCCTGCCGTCGCCGCTGACCGCGACCCGCTACCACTCGCTGGCCGTCGACCCGGCCACCGTGCCGGACGAGCTGGTGGTCACCGCCCGGACCGTCAGCGGCGTGATCATGGGCCTGCGGCACCGTGAACTGCCCGTCGAGGGCGTGCAGTTCCACCCCGAGTCGGTGCTGACCGAGGGTGGGCACCGGATGCTCGCCAACTGGCTGTCGGAGTGCGGCTTCCCGCAGGCCGTGGACCGGTCGGCCGGGCTCGCCCCGGTGATCGGCCGGGGCTGAGCGGCATGACCGCGGTGCGTCCGGAGGGGCGTTACCAGCCGGAGGCCGGCCCGTACGGGGGCGCGCAGCAGTACGGGGGCGCGCAGCAGTACGACGGCGCGCCGTACGGCGTCGGGGGCGGTAGTGGCCCGTACCCCCAGGAGCACCCGGTCCAGGGCGCGTCCGAGGACGGCTGGGGCGTGTACGAGCAGGCCGAGCAGCCTGTCGAGGGCGGCCCCGAGTACCCGTGGCTGCCCGACCAGACCCTCCAGCTGCGGCTGCCCGTCGACGGCGCCGAGCCGGCCGCCGAGCCCGCCCCGCCCACCGGCGGCCGGGCCGAGCGCCGCCGGGCCGCCCAGGGCCGGACCTCGGTCCGCGCGGGCGGCGGCCGGCGCCGGGCGAAGGGCCGGGGCGCCGGTGGTCCGCACCCCAAGGAGTCCGCGGTCGTGGTGGCCGCGCGGTTCGTCGGCGAGATGTGCATCACCCTCGGCGTGGTGATGCTGCTGTTCGTCGCCTACCAGCTCTGGTGGACCAACGTGCAGGCCGACGAGGCCGCCAGCGGGGCCCGCAACCAGCTGGAGCAGCAGTGGGACGCCCAGCCGCCCGGGGCGGGGCAGCAGGCCCCGGACCCGAACAAGCCCGAGGTGTTCGAGCCCGGCAAGGGCTTCGCCATCATCTACCTGCCCAAGCTGGGACTGAAGTTCCCGATCGCCGAGGGCACCTCCAAGTCGGCGGTGCTCGACAAGGGCCTGGTCGGCCACTACACCGGCACGGCGATGCCGGGCGACCAGTCGGGCAACTTCGCGCTGGCCGCCCACCGCAACACCCACGGCGAGCCGTTCCGGTACATCAACGAGCTAGCCAAGGGCGACAAGGTCGTGGTGGAGACCGCCTTCGGCTACTACACCTACGAGATCACCGGCGGCATCCCGCAGACCTCCCCCAACAACGTGAGCGTGATCAAGCCGGTGCCGAACGGCTCCGGGTACACCGGCCCCGGCCGGTACATCACGCTGACCACCTGCACCCCGGAGTTCACCTCGAAGTTCCGCCTCATCCTGTTTGGCAAACTGATCGAGGAACGGCCGCGCAGCCAGGGCAAGCCGGCCGCGATCACGGGCGGATAGCCGCCCGGAGGCCGGGTTTCGGAGGGGGATCAGCACAGATGCAGGACGACGGGACCACGCGGTCGGCCGAGCCGGCCGAGCCGGCCGAGGAGGCCTTCCCCCCGCCCGAGCAGGACGCCGCGAAGGGCCGTGGCGGGCGGGGCCGGGCGCTGGCCGCACTGGGGGTGTTCGGCGAGCTGCTGATCACCCTGGGCCTGGTGCTCGGCCTGTTCGTGGCCTACTCGCTGTGGTGGACCAACGTCCAGGCGGACCGTTCGGCGGCCGCCGCCGCGGACAAGCTCCGCAGCTCCTGGGCGGCCGGTCCGGCCCCGGGTGCCCCGGGCGGGTCCGGCACCGCCCCCGGGTCGGGCGGGGCGGCCGCGGCGCCGCCCGCGATCGGGGACGACGTGGGCTTCCTGCACGTCCCGGCGATGGGCCGGGACTACCAGGTGCTGATCCGGATGGGCACCTCCACCGCCGTCCTGGACGAGGGCGTGGCGGGCGTGTACGAGCAGCCCTACAAGGCCGCGATGCCCTGGGACCGGACCGGCAACTTCGCGCTGGCCGCCCACCGGGACGGCCACGGCGCCAAGTTCCACGACCTGGACGCGGTCCACAAGGGCGACGCGATCGTCGTCGAGACCAAGGACAAGTGGTACGTCTACAAGGTCGACAACACCCTGCCGGAGACGTCCAAGTACGACACCGGCATCGTCGCGCCCGTCCCGGCGAGCTCCGGGTACACCGCGCCCGGCCGGTACATCACCCTGACGACCTGTACGCCGGTGTACACCTCGCGGTACCGGATGGCCGTCTGGGGGAGCCTGGTGCGGGTGGACGCCATGGACGCCGGGCGCACCCCGCCGCCGGAGCTGCGGCACTCCTGAGGCCCCCTCAGGGCCGATTCCCGCAGACGCCCGAGGGCCCGTCACGGCGATCGTGACGGGCCCTCGGGTCGAAGCGCTGGGAAGGACCGGCCCTCAGAACCACGGGAAGAAGGGCTTAGTGGTCGTTCCCCCCTTTGCCGGGGGGTGTGGTGATGGGGTCGCCCCCTTTGGCCGGATCGGCGGGCCGGGTGAACAGCTGCACCTGGGTGTTCGGGTCCAGCTGGGTGCCGGCGCCCGGGTTGCTCTGGACCACGACCGCGTTCAGGTCCTGTGGGCCGCTGATCACGGTGTAGCCCAGGCCGGCCTTGGAGAGCGCGGCGATGGCGTCCGACAGCTTGGCGTTCTGCAGCGGCGGCACGGTGGACTTGTCCGGCGCCTTGTAGATCGTCAGGGAGATCTTCGTGTTGGCCGGGGCCTTGGTGTTCGGGGCGATCGACTGCGAGGCGACGGTGTTGACCTTGGTGGGGTCGTTGGTCGGCGTGCTCTTCGACGTGTCGACCTGGAAGCCGAGGGCCTGCAGCTGGTTCTGGGCGTCGTCCTTCTGCGCGCCGACCACGTTCGGGACGGTCTGCTTGGACTTGCCCTGGGAGATCGTCAGCTTGACCGGGGCGCTCGGGTCGGCGGGGGAGCCGGCCGGCGGGTCCTGGGCGATGACGGTGTCCTGCGGGGCGGTGTCGTCGTCCTTGTAGTCGGGGGTGGCGACGTTGGTGAAGCCGGCCGAGGACAGCGCCTGCATCGCCTGGTCCTTGGTCTTGCCGGTCAGGGCCGGCATCTGCTGCTTGGCCGGACCGGAGGACAGCTGCACGGTGATGCGGGCGTCCTCGGAGACCTGGGCGCCGGCCGTCGGGGTCTGGGTGCAGACCTGGTCCTTCTTGACGTTGCTGTCCGGGCAGGCGATCTTGTCGCCCTCGGTGACCGTGAGCTTGGCACCGGCCGCGGTCGCCGCCGTCCTGGCGTCCGCCAGGCTCTTGCCGACCAGGTTGGGCGCCGCCACCTTCGCGGTTCCGGTGCCGTCCTTGCCGCTGAACATCGCCTGGGCCACGAAGAAGGTGCCGACCAGGACCAGCACGGCGGCGACCGCCAGCACGATCCAGGAGGTGTTGCTCTTCTTCGGGCGGTCGTCGCCGCGCCGGCCGCCGCCCTGGCCGTAGCCGTCGTCGTAGCCGTCGCGGCCGCCGCCCTGGGCGCCGGCGTAGGTCTGGCCGTAGCCGTCGTCCTGGTAGCCGTCGTGGCCCTGGCCGCCGGCCTGCGGCAGCAGGGTGGTCGGGCCGCCGCCGGGCTGCTGCGGCAGCACGTTGGTCTGGCCGTACGGGTCGTGCTGCTGAGGGTAGCCGTTCTGGTCGTAGCCGTACCCGGCCGCGCCCATGCCGTAGGCGGCGGCCTGCTGGGCGGCGGCGACCGGGAGGCCGTCGAGGAAGCGCTCGATGTCGTCGCGCATCTCGTCGGCGCTCTGGTAGCGGTAGTCGCGCTCCTTGGCGAGCGCCTTCAGCACGATCGCGTCGATCTCGGGGCGCACCTCGGGGTCGAAGACCGACGGCGGCTGCGGCTCCTCCCGGACGTGCTGGTAGGCCACCGCGACCGGGGAGTCGCCGACGAAGGGCGGCCGGACGGTCAGCAGCTCGTAGAGCAGGCAGCCGGTGGAGTAGAGGTCGGAGCGGGCGTCGACCTGCTCGCCCTTGGCCTGCTCCGGGGAGAGGTACTGGGCGGTGCCGATCACGGCCGAGGTCTGGGTCATGGTCATCCCGGCGTCACCCATCGCACGGGCGATGCCGAAGTCCATCACCTTGACGTTGCCCTGCCGGGTCAGCATCACGTTGGCGGGCTTGATGTCCCGGTGCACGATGCCGGCCCGGTGCGAGTACTCCAGGGCCTGGAGGATGCCGATGGTCATCTCCAGGGCCCGCTCGGGCAGCAGCCGGCGGCCGGAGTGCAGCAGCTCGCGCAGCGTGGAGCCCTCGACGTACTCCATCACGATGTACGGGATGGAGATCCCGTCGATGTAGTCCTCGCCCGTGTCGTACACGGCGACGATCGCGGGGTGGTTGAGGGACGCCGCGGACTGTGCCTCGCGGCGGAAGCGGGCCTGGAACGACGGATCCCGGGCCATGTCGGCCCGGAGCGTCTTCACTGCGACGGAACGGCCGAGCCGGGTGTCATGGCCGAGGTACACCTCGGCCATGCCGCCGCGTCCGAGGACGCCGCCGAGCTCGTACCTGCCGCCGAGGCGACGAGGCTCTTCCATAGTTCCGACCCTCTCCCTCACCCGCCGGTGAGGTTGTGACGTAGGTGTCCCCGCACGCTCTGGGTGACGCCGCGCGCGCCGCGACCGGTTCTCCGGCCGGGCCGTGCGCCGCCCCGCGGGCGGCAACGGGCACACCCGCTGCTGGCGGATACGCTACCGGTCGCACCGCACCGGACCGGAGTCAGCCGTCGGCCGATATCAGACCGGTATCCGGACGGGGGTGCCGATCGTGACCTTCACCTCACCCTCGGACCAGGGGGCGTGCCCCTACTTGCCGAGCGCGGCCTGCATCACCGCCTTGGCGATCGGGGCGGCCAGCCGGCCGCCGCTGATCCCGTCGCGGTTGTCCGAGCCGTCCTCGACCACGACCGCGACCGCGACCGACTGGCCGTCCGGGGTCTTGGCCCAGGAGGTGAACCAGGCGTACGGCAGTCCGGAGTTGTTCTCGCCGTGCTGCGCGGTGCCGGTCTTGCCGCCGACCTGCACGCCCGGGATCTGGGCGTTCTTGCCGGTGCCGTCCTGGACCACCGAGACCATCAGGTCCTGCATCTTCTGCGCGGTGGCCGGGCTCATCGCCTGGGAGAACTGCTTCTCGGTGTGCTTGGAGATGGTGGTCAGCGAGGCCGAGCGCTCCTGGTCGACCATGTACGGCTGCATCAGGCTGCCGTTGTTGGCGATCGCGGCGGAGACCATGGCGACCTGCAGCGGGGTGGCGCGGGTGTCGTGCTGGCCGATCGAGTCCTGGGCGGTGCCGTCCAGGCTGGCGCTGTTCGGGAAGATGCTCTTCTCGGCCCGGACCGGGGTGTCGATGGTGCTGTTGAAGCCGAACTTCTCGGCCTGCGCGCGCATCTTGTCCTTGCCCAGGTCCGCACCGATCTTGGCGAAGACCGTGTTGCAGGACTGGTCCAGCCCGGACTTCACGGTGGCGTTCTCGCAGCGCTCGTTCGGGCTCTCGTTCTTCAGCGGGGTCTGGGTGCCGGGCAGGATGTACGGCTCGGGCGTCGAGGTGGTGTCGTCGATGCTCTGGAACATGCCGTTCTCGAACGCGGCGGTCGCGGTGACCAGCTTGAACGTGGACCCGGGCGGATAGGTGTACTTCAGCGCCCGGTTGTCCATCGGCTTGTTCGGGTCGGCGTTGAGGGCCTTCCAGGCGTCGCCGTTGTCGTTGCCCGCGATGGTGCCCGGGTCATAGGACGGGGTGGAGACCAGGGCCAGGATCGCGCCGGTCTTCGGGTCGAGGGCGACGACCGCGCCCTTCTTGTCGCCCATGGCGTCGAAGGCGGCCTTCTGGACCTTGGCGTTGATGGTCGTGACGACGTCGCCGCCGCGCTGCTGCTCGCCGGTCAGCATGTCCAGGGTGTTGCGGAAGAACAGCCGGTCGTCGGTGCCGGAGAGGACGCCGTCCTCCAGGTTCTCCAGCCCGTTGGAGCCGTAGGCCTGCGAGGAGTAGCCGGTGACCGGGGCGTACATCGGACCGTTGACCCAGGAGCGCTTGTACTTGTAGCGCAGCCCGTTCACGAAGTCGGAGCTGGTCACCGGCTGGCCGCTGACGATGATGTTGCCGCGCGGGTGGGCGTAGCGGTCGTACAGCTGGCGCTTGTTGTTCTTGTTGGAGGCCCAGGCGTCGGCCTGGACGCCCTGCACCCAGTTGGTGCGCACCATCAGGGCCAGGATCAGCACGAGGCAGAAGATCGAGACCCGTCGGATCGGCTTGTTCATCGGGCGGGTCCTCCCTGGCCCTCGGTGGCCGGGGCCGGTTCGACCCCGGGACGGCGGGCGCTGTCGCTGATCTTCAGCAGGATCGCGACCAGCGCCCAGTTGGCGACCACGGACGAACCGCCCTGCGCGAGGAACGGCATGGTCATACCGGTCAGCGGGATCAGCCCGGTGACCCCGCCGGCCACGACGAACACCTGCAGCGCCATCGCCGAGGCGAGCCCGACGGCGAACAGCTTGCCGAAGGGGTCGCGGGCGGCGAGTGCGGTGCGCAGGCCGCGCTGCACCAGCAGGGCATACAGCAGGAAGATCGCCATCAGGCCGGTGAGCCCGAGCTCCTCGCCGAAGGAGCCCAGGATGAAGTCGCTCTTGGCGGCGAAGTTGATCAGCCAGGAGCGGCCCTGGCCGAGGCCGGAGCCGGTCACCCCGCCGGAGCCGAGCGCCATCAGCGACTGGCCGATCTGCTCGGTGGAACCCTTGGGCGGGTTCGCGGAGAAGGCGGCCATCGGGTCGAGCCAGGCGTCGATCCGGACCTTGACGTGGCTGGTGGTGGTGGCCACCGCGACCGCGCCGCCGACCGACATCAGCAGGCCGAACAGGATCCAGCTGGTCCGCTCGGTGGCGACGTAGAGCATCACCACGAACAGGCCGAAGAACAGGAAGGACGTGCCGAGGTCGTTCTCGAAGATCAGGATCAGCAGGCTGAGCAGCCAGATCACGATGATCGGGCCGAGGTCGCGGCCGCGCGGCAGGTACAGGCCCATGAAGCGGCGGCTGGCCAGCGCCAGGGCGTCCCGCTTGACCATCAGGTAGCCGGCGAAGAACACGGTCAGGATGATCTTGGCGAACTCGCCGGGCTGGATGGAGAAGCTGCCCATCCGGATCCAGATCTTCGCTCCGAAGTCCTCCGCCCGGGCCGGGAAGAAGGCCGGCGCGGCGAGCAGCACCAGCGCCACCACCATCGAGATGTAGGTGTAGCGCTGGAGCACCCGGTGGTCCTTCAGGAAGACCATGACGCCGATGAACAGCGTGACCCCGAGGGCCGACCACATCAGCTGGTTGCGGGCCGCCGGGAAGTTGCCGCTGAGCAGGTGGCCGGCCTTGTCCAGCCGCCAGATCATCACCACGCCCAGCCCGTTCAGCAAGGTGGCGATCGGCAGCATCAGCGGGTCCGCGTACGGCGCGAAGCGGCGCACCAGCAGGTGCGCGACCAGCGCCAGCGCGCCCATGCCGAGGCCGTAGCCGAGCATGCCGGCCGGCAGCCGGGAGTCCATCGCCAGGCCCACGTTGGCGTAGGCCAGGATCGGCAGCAGGACCGCGAAGACCAGCAGGGCCAGCTCGGTGTTGCGCCGGTTCGGGGTGCCCTGGGGCGAGATGGTGGTGTTGCCCCGGCGTCGCGGCACGACGCGCCCGGCCGCCGCCCGGCGTCGGCCGCCGGCGGCGCGGTCGCTGTCACCGCTCAGGTTGTAGCTGCTCACGTGGTGACCGCTCCCTGCCGGCCGGCGGCCCCGCTCCGGGCGGACCTGTGTCGGATCGCGGACGTCACGGCTTCGGGCAGGCCTCGGCCCGGGTGCGTTCGTCCTCGCTCAGCTGGGGCTGCTGCGGGGGCTGGGCCTGGTCGCTCGGCGCGCCGGCCGCCGGAGGGGTGGCGCTCTGCGTCGGAGCGGGCGTGGCCGGGGTGCTCGCGCTCGGCGAGGCGCTGGGCGCGGCCGCGGGCGGGGTGCGCTTCTCCCGCTCGCCCGGGGTGACCGGCGTGGCAGCCACGAAGCCGGTCCTGGTGGCCTGGGCCGGCTGGGCGGCCTGGGTGCTCTGCGGGGCCGCGCCGGCGGCCCGCTGGCACAGGTTGGCCCAGCCCACGAGGTCCCCGACCGTCTTCTGGGCCTCCTGCAGGCTGCCGACCGAGATGGTCCGGCTCACCTGGGTGCGCTGGTCCTGCGGCAGCCACTTCAGCGGCGCGTCGCTGTGCGACTCGTGCACCGACGACAGGCTGAGCCCGGCCAGGTTCTGGTTGATGCCCTGGTAGATGGCGACGTGGTCGCCGTCCTCGCCGATGTAGTACTGGTCCTGGGTCCACTGGTAGCCGAAGTACCCGGCGCCGCCGAGCAGGCCGAGCGTGACCAGGACGACCAGCGGGACGGTCAGGCCCCGGCGCTTGCGCCTGGAGGGCCGCTCCTCGTCGAACTCCTCGGTGCCGTACACCGACGGCTCGCCGGGGTAGCCGTAGCCGCCCTCGTCCTCGCCCTCGTAGCCCTCGGCGGGGCCGAAGCCGCCCTGGGCGGCGTCGTAGCCGCCTTCGTAGCCCTCGGCCGGGCCGAAGGCGCCCTGCGGGCCGCGGCCCAGGCCGGCGGCGCGGCCGGCCGGGGTGTCGGCGATGGAGTGGTCGGCGGCGGTCGAGGACGGCGGGGTGTCGGCGACCGCGCCGACCACCACCGGGACGTCGTTGAACTGGCCGCTCATGGTGTCCGTGGCGCCGACGTCGATGACGTCCGCCACGATGCAGGTGATGTTGTCCGGACCGCCGCCGCGCAGGGCGAGCTGGATCAGCTCCTGCACGGTCTGCTCGGGCGAGTAGTAGCTGCCGAGGGTGTCCTGGAGGGTCTGGTGGCTGACCGGGCCGGAGAGGCCGTCGGAGCAGATCAGGTAGCGGTCGCCGGCCCGGACCTCGCGGATCGACAGGTCGGGCTCGACCTGGCCGCGGCCGTCCAGGGCCCGCATCAGCAGCGAGCGCTGGGGGTGGGTCTCGGCCTCCTCGGGCGTGATCCGGCCCTCGTCGACCAGGCGCTGCACCCAGGTGTGGTCCTGGGTGATCTGCACCAGCGAGCCGTCGCGCAGCAGGTAGGCGCGGGAGTCGCCGACGTGCACCAGGCCCATCCGCTGGCCGGTCCACAGCATGGCGGTCAGGGTGCAGCCCATGCCCTCCAGCTGCGGGTCCTCCTCGACCATCTGCCGGAGCCGGTCGTTGGCGCCCTGGACGGCGTCGCCCAGCAGGGTCAGCAGGTCGGCGCCCGGCACGTCCTCGTCCAGGCGGACGATCGAGCCGAGCACCTCGGAGGACGCGACCTCGCCGGCCGCGGCGCCGCCCATGCCGTCGGCCACGGCCAGCAGCCGCGGCCCGGCGTAGCCGGAGTCCTCGTTCCCCTCCCGGATCAGTCCCTTGTGGGAGCCGGCGGCGAAGCGCAGCACCAGGGTCATGCGACCTGTGCCCCCCTCTGGGTCATGGACGGGATGCTGTCCCTCATGCGCTACTACTTCCGCAGTTCGATGACGGTCCTGCCGATACGGATCGGCGTGCCCGGCTGGAGCGGGGTGGGCGCGGTCAGGCGCTGCCGGTCCAGATAGGTGCCGTTGGTGGAGCCTAGATCCTCGACCGTCCACTGCCCAGTCTGATCCGGATAGATCCTGGCATGCCGGGAGGACGCGTAGTCGTCGTCCAGCACGATGGTGGAGTCGTGCGCGCGGCCCAGGGTGATGGTCTGGCCCTGGAGCGCGACCGTGGTCCCGGCCAGCGAGCCCTGGACCACCACGAGCTGGGTCGGGGCGCCGCGACGGCGGCCGCCGCCCTGGGTCTGGCCCGCGCCGTTGCCGGCGGGGGCGGCGGGTGCCGCCGGACGTCCCGGTGCCGCGGTGGAGGCCGCGCCGCCGCCGGACGCGGTGGCGGCGCCGCGGCGGGAGGTACGGGGGTTCACCTTGGTACCGAACAGGTCGCTGCGGATCACCTGGATCGCGACGATGACGAACAGCCACAGCACGGCCAGGAAGCCCAGCCGCATGACCGTGAGGGTCAGTTCTGACATGACCGTCCCGCCAGTCGGTGAGCGAGGCGCGCGAACAACTCGGACACTACCCTTCGACCTGCCGGTAGACGATGGTGGTGGAGCCCACGACGATTCGGGAGCCGTCGCGGAGCGTAGCGCGCTGGGTGTGCTGCCCGTCCACCACGATGCCGTTGGTGGAGCCCAGGTCGAGGACCATCGAAGGTGTGCCGGGGCGGATCTCGGCGTGCTTGCGGGACACCCCGGGGTCGTCGATGCGCACGTCCGCCTCGGTCGAGCGGCCGAGGACGCAGGCCGCGCCGGTGATCTGGTGGCGGGCGCCGTTCACCTCGATCCAGCGGCGGACCGAGGCGCCGTGGCCGGCACCGGGGAAGTTGCGGACGTTGCCACCGGCCGGCGGGCCCGCGGGCATCGCCGGGGGCGCGGGCGGCGGCGGAGGCGCGTTGTACTGCCCGGCGCCGCCCTGCTGCCACGGTGCGCCGGGGGCCGGCGCGGCCGGCTGGCGGTCGTAGCCGGGCTGCTGCGGCTGCGGCGGGGCGTACTGCTGGGGCTCCTCGGAGGCCAGCGTGCGGCTGCGCACCCGGTACAGGCCGGTGTCCAGGTCGTCGGCCTTCTCCAGGTTCACCTGGAGCGGGCCCATGAAGCTGTACCGCTGGGCCTCGGCGTACTCGCGGACCATGCCGGCGAGCTCGGCGCCGAGCTGCCCGGAGTACGGGCTGAGCCGCTCGTGGTCGTGCGGGCTGAGCTCCACGATGAAGTCGTTCGGCACGACGGTGCGGTCGCGGTTCCAGATGCTCGCGTTGTTGTCGCACTCGCGCTGCAGAGCGCCGGCGATCTCCACGGGTTGGACCTCGGACTTGAACACCTTGGCGAAGGTGCCGTTGACGAGACCCTCCAGCCGCTGCTCGAACTTCTTCAGCATCCCCATGGGGCACCCCCTTCCAGGGTTCGTTCGCCTGCCTGCCGTCCGGATCCCCTCGGGGAGCGGTTCTCCGGGGAATCGGTCGTGCCTACTTGCGGTACTTCCGTACTGATCGTATCCACGCCGGGCCCTTCCGTACGGTTCCCGGACCGCGTGGTGCCGGGGGGTGGGCTCGGACACACAGGGTGACGCATTTCGGGTGCGGCACGCCAGGTGTGTCCACCGGAACCGCCCGCGCCGTTCGCCCACCCGTTCGTCGGGCACCCGTTCGCGATGCGGTTGGTCTCCCCGGGGAACGGATTCGGAGCTGCCCCCCAGGTCGTGCTACTGTTTTCCACGTCGGAAGGGCCGCCCGGAAGGGAAGCCGGACCGAGGAAGCGCGAAGGGCCACATGGTACCGGCGGTTCCGAGGATCGGACGGCAGAGAAGACAACACCCATGCGCGGGTGGCGGAATAGGCAGACGCGCTGGATTCAGGTTCCAGTGCCCGAAAGGGCGTGGGGGTTCAACTCCCCCCTCGCGCACAGCGAAGCCCCGCAGATCTTCGGATCTGCGGGGCTTTCTTGTTGCCCGCTCGCCCCGGCCGGGCCCGGGCGCCGGGAACGACGGCTCAGGAGCGGGTGGCGGGGAGCTCGGCGCGGACCTCGAAGCCGCCGTCCTGGGTGGGGCCGGCGGTGAGGGTGCCTCCGAGCAGCTGGGCCCGTTCGCGCAGGCCGACCAGGCCGTGGCCGCCGCCCGGCAGTGTCTCGGCCGGGTGGACCGGCGGCGCCTCGTTGCGGACCTCGACCCGCAGCCGACGGCCCTTCGCCCGGACCTTCACGTACACCGCGGCCTCCGGCGCGTACTTGGTGATGTTGGTCAGCGCCTCCTGGACGGTCCGGTACGCGGCCCGCTCGACCGCTTCCGGCCACGGGCGGTCGCCCGGGTTCAGCTCGGTGTCGGCGGCCAGGCCGCTCTGCTCGATCAGCCGCGGCAGGTCCGCCAGCCGGGGCTGGGGGGCGAGCGGGGCGTCCGGGAAGGGGCCGTTGGCGGTGCCGCGCAGCACCCCGACCATCTGGCGCAGCTCGTCCAGGGTCCGTACGGACAGCTCGCGGATGGTGCGGGCGACGCCCGCGGCGGCCGGGTCGGCGGTGCTCACCTGGAGCGCGCCGGCCTGGATGCTGATCAGGCTGACCTGGTGCGAGACCACGTCGTGCATCTCCCGGGCCAGCCGGCCGCGCTCGCTGATCAGCACCCGCTCGGCGAGCAGCCGGCTCTCCCGCTCCTGGCCGCGGGTCAGCTCGTCCAGGCGGGCGGCCAGCTCCCGCCGGGTGCGGGAGAGCAGGCCGGTGGCGGCCGGGCCGGCGGCCAGCATGACGGCCTGGATGGCGTCCAGGGCGGTGTTCCGGCTGAGGTCGATGACCGGGTTCGGCAGTGG
The DNA here is from genome assembly GCF_044768255.1 of Kitasatospora sp. NPDC101157. Lineage (NCBI taxonomy): Bacteria > Bacillati > Actinomycetota > Actinomycetes > Kitasatosporales > Streptomycetaceae > Kitasatospora > Kitasatospora sp. NPDC101157. The sequence goes on from NZ_JBIWPL010000006.1 coordinate 399,879, forward strand.
CCAGTGGAAGAAGGAGACCAGGGTGAAGAGGGAGGCGCACGGGAACAGCACCCTGGCACCGGGGCGCTCGGTGGCCACCGTGTAGACGGCGGTGATCGGGGCGAGCCAGATCGCCTCCACCCAGGTGCCGGGCATGGTGAGCAGCAGCACCGTCGCCGGGAAGCGGCGGCGCCAGAACAGTGCGACGGCGGCCAGCGTGGAGAGCGCCATCTGCCACCAGGTGGCGTCCCGGGCCACCAGCGCGGTGTCCAGCAGGGAGTACAGGACGGGCACCAGCAGCGTCAGCCAGGGGGCGGTGCACCAGGCCGGCAGCCGTCGGGACGGCAGCTGGTCGGCGGTCGTCATGCCTCGTCGCCGGGCTTGGGCCGCACCAGACCGGCCCGATGGGCGAGCACGGCGGCCTGCACCCGGTTGGCGGCGCCGAGCTTGCCGAGGATCGCGCTGATGTGGTCCTTGACCGTGCCGGTACCGAGGAAGAGCCGGTCGGCGATCTCGGCGTTGGACAGGCCCTCGCCGAGCAGCGCGAGCACGTCGAGCTCCCGGCCGGTCAGGGTGCGGGCCAGCGCGGTGGCCTCGGCGTCCGGGCCGCCGCCGTCCACGTAGCCGCCGATCACGGTGCGGGTGACGGTCGGGGAGAGGATGTTGCCGCCCGCGGCGAGCACCCGGACCGCGTGCACCAGCTGCTCGGGGGCGGTGTCCTTGAGCAGGAAGCCGGCCGCGCCGCCCCGCAGCGCGGTGCCGATGTACTCGTCGGTGTCGAAGGTGGTGAGCATCGCCACGGCGGGCGGGTCGGGCAGGGCGCGCAGGCGGCGCAGCACCGAGATGCCGTCGAGGTCGGGCATCCGGATGTCGAGCAGCACCACGTGCGGGCGCAGCCGCCGGGCGTGCTCCTCGGCCTGCCCGCCCGAGCAGTCGCCGACCACCTCCAGGTCGGGGGCGGAGCCGACGATCAGGCCGAGGCCCGAGCGGACCAGGATCTCGTCGTCCACGATCAGCACGCGGGTGGTGGTGATGGTGCCTCCTCGGTTCGGGCGGCCGGGTTCGGTCGGTCCGCGGGGGTCGCTGTTGAGAGTAGGGGTAGGCAGGGCGGGTCGCCGAACGCATGGGGGGTATGGACCCCCGCCGTTCGGCGGGGGTGGGAATCCGCTACCCGGTTCACGTAATTCTCAGGAATGGTGCGGAACCATGGAGTTGGCTGCCCTTTCCGACCTGCCGCTCGACGCGGGCGGTCGGCGGGCGGGGGTGGTCGGTCAGTCCGTCGGGCCCGTGCGGGCGCCCGGCGCCGGGCCGTTGCGGATGCGCCCCACCATCTGATCGTTTGGAATTGAGCTGTGTCGTCCACTGTGAAGTCGGAGCCGTCCGCCACGTCCGCCGGGCCACGACCCGTCGGCGTGCTCGACCGCTGGCGCCCGAGGGCCGCCGCCGCCTCCGTCTGGTACCTCAGGCTGCTGGCGCTGCTGAACGTCACCACGGTGCTGCTGGTGCCGTGGCGCAACCAGGTCTCCGAGCACAACGAGGGTGAGTACTTCACCCCGTACATGATGACCGCCGGGCTGGCGGCCGCGGTGCTGTCGGTCTTCCTCGCCGTCGCGATGCGGCGTCGCAAGCGGGCCGCGTGGATCTTCAACATGGCCCTCGGCAGCGTCTTCGCCCTGTTGTACCTGGCGGCCATGGTGCTGCCCGGCGAGCACTTCAACAGGCACCCGCTCAACTACTTCTCCACCGTCCTGACCTGCCTGTTCGTGCTGGCGCTGCTGATCGGGCGCAAGGAGTTCACCTCCAAGGGCGACCGCTCCAACCCGAAGACCGCGGCGGCCACCTTCGTCGGCGGGCTGTTCTTCGGCGGTGCGGTCGGCGCGCTGCTGGTCTGGCTGACCAACGAGCTGAACGGCGCCGGCTGGTGGGACCTCTTCCGCTACTCGGTCGGCCGGATGATCACCGTCACCCCGTCCGAGCACCTGCGCTCGGTGATCGCCGCCCCGACCTGGGTGAACGCCGCGATCAACGCGATGGGCGCGGTGCTCTTCCTGCTGGTGCTGTACGTGGCCTTCCGCAGCCCGCGCGGCAAGGAGCTGCTCACCCCCGAGGACGAGGCGAAGCTGCGCGGCCTGCTGGACAAGCAGGGCGAGCGGGACTCGCTGGGCTACTTCGCGCTGCGCCGGGACAAGGCGGTGATCTTCTCCCCCAGCGGCAAGGCGGCGGTGACCTACCGGGTGATCGGCGGGGTCTCGCTGGCCTCGGGCGACCCGATCGGCGATCCGGAGGCCTGGCCGGGCGCGATCGAGGCCTGGCTGTCCGAGGCCCGGGAGCACGCCTGGGCGCCGGCCGTGATGGGCGCCTCCGAGGAGGCCGGGGTGATCTACGCCCGGCACGGGCTGGACGCGCTGGAGCTGGGCGACGAGGCGATCGTCGAGCTGGACGAGTTCTCCCTGGACGGCCGTGCCATGCGGGTGGTCCGGCAGGCCTACAACCGGGTCAAGCGGGCCGGGTACACGGTGCGGATCCGCCGCCACGAGGACATCTCCGAGGCGGAGATGGCCGAGCTGGTGGCCAAGGCCGACGAGTGGCGCGACGGGGCGACCGAGCGCGGCTTCTCGATGGCGCTGGGCCGGCTCGGTGACCCGGGCGACGGCCGCTGCGTGATGCTGGAGTGCAGCGACGGCGAGGGCGAGCTCAAGGCGCTGCTGAGCTTCGTCCCGTGGGGCCCGGACGGGCTCTCGCTGGACCTGATGCGCCGGGCCCGGGACACCGAGAACGGCCTGATGGAGTTCATGGTGATCGAGCTGCTGCAGCGCGCCGAAGAGGTGGGGCTGAAGCGGGTCTCGCTGAACTTCGCGATGTTCCGCTCGGTCTTCGAGCGCGGTTCGCGGCTGGGCGCCGGCCCGGTGCTGCGGCTGTGGCGTTCCGTCCTCGGGTTCTTCTCGCGCTGGTGGCAGATCGAATCGCTGTACCGCGCGAACGCCAAGTACCGGCCGATCTGGGAACCGCGCTACCTGCTGTTCGAGAAGAGCAGCGAGATTCCGCGGATCGGCATCGCCAGTGCCCGTGCCGAGGGTTTCATCGTGGCGCCGAGCCTGCCCGCCCTGTTCCGCCGCCGGCACGCCGGAACCACCGTGGTGGCGCCCCGGGTTCCGGTGGCGGCGCGGGACGGGAAGGGGTAGCCCTCCGTCGGGGGGCGGAGGGGGGCCGGCGGCCGGGGGTGTACCTAGGGCCAGTGTCACTGGGGCACCTAGGGCCATCGGTCGTAAGGGGGGTCCGGAGGGGGGATTCGTCTCCCTCCTGAGGATGACCTCGATCCCCATCCATGCCGATGTGGATTTGTTAACGGGCTTCTAATGTTGGAGTAGCTGACAAGTCCGGGGATTCGGGAGAAACGGTTGTGATTCACAGGACCCACGCGGGGGGCGTGCGAAAGGGGCCGCTGGCGCTAGCCGGAAAGGCCGCTGTCGCCGAGTGGGGAGCGTTGTACCAGACGGTCCGGGGCGCGGTGGTGCGGAAGAGGTTCGCCGCGTTTCCGCTGGCCACGGGGGCGACGTTTCTGATCCTGCTCTTCAGCGTCGTCCAGCACCTGCCGGGCGGCGAACGCTTCGTCAACCACATCGGGGTGGTGCGGGCCTCGTTGCCGCTCGACCTCTCGCTGCTGCGGACCCCGCTGTCGCTGTACGTGCCGGCCCTGGACCTGCCGGTGTGGGGGGCGCTGGCCCAGGTCTTCGTGGTCTTCGCGATCGCCGAAGTCGTGCTCGGCCGGCGGATGACCCTGGTGGTCGCCTACACGTGCACCCTGGCGGGCACGCTGTTCGCCCGGGTCGGGGTGGCGATCGGTCCGGGCCACTTGTTCGGCTTCCCGAAGTGGGTCGCCTACGTGCGGGACACCGGGCCGTCGGCCGCGGTGGTGGCACTGGCGATCTGCATCGCCTTCCGCACCCGGGCCTGGTTCACCGCCACCCTGGTGGTGGTGCTGATGGTCGGCGAGGCCGTCCTGCTGCCGAACCTGGCCGGCCTGGAGCACGTGGTCGCGGTGATCACCGCGCTGCTGATCGCCGTCTCGGTCGAGGTGTTCGGGGACTTCTGGCCGCGGGTGCTGGCCGGGGTCGGCGCCGCCACCTCGGTGGCCACGGTCGCCTCCCTGGAGGTGGCGAAGGAGGCCCGGCGCCGTCCGGCGGGGGCCGTGATCCCCTGAGGGACGCTCCATCTGGCGTGTCGGCCGCGTACGGGGCGTTGCCCGTACGCGGCCGTCATGCGTGCGGGAGGGGCAGCTCGAACCAGACGACCTTGCCCACCGCCTTGCGGGCGGTGCCCCAGCGTTCGGCGAGCTTGGTGACCAGGGTGAGGCCGCGGCCGGTCTCCCCGAGCTGCTCGGCGGGTTCCAGCGAGGGCAGGTTGTGGTTGTCGTCGCTGACCTCGACCAGCAGCTTGTCCACCCGGATCAGCTGGAGCTGCACCCGGTCCCGGGCGACCCGTACGGCGTTCGTGACCAGCTCGCTGACCAGCAGCTCGGTGGTGTCGCTGAGCGCCTCCAGGTGCCAGGCCGCCAGCTGCTCGCGGACCAGCGAGCGGGCCCGGCGGACCTCGCGGTGGTCCACGGTGAGGTCCCAGGTGGCCACCTCGGAGGGGGCGACCCCGTCGAAGCGGGCCACCAGCAGGGCGACGTCGTCCTTGCGGTCGTCCGAGTGCAGCCGGCGCAGCACCTCGTCACAGGCCTGCTCGGGGCTCTGCTGCGGGTCGATCAGGTTGCCGCACAGCGCCGCCAGGCCGGCTCCTATGTCCCCGCCCCGGACCTCGACCAGTCCGTCGGTGCACAGCACCAGCATCGAGCCGTCCGAGACGTCGATGGTCTTGGCGACGAACGGCACCCCGCCGACGCCGATCGGCGCGCCGGCCGGGATCTCCAGCAGCTCGCCGGTGCCGTCCGGGTGCACCAGGACGGGCGGCACGTGGCCGGCGCTGGCCAGCTCGCAGGTCCGGTTGATCGGGTCGTAGACCGCGTACAGGCAGGTGGCCAGGTGGTCGTCGCCGAGCTTCTGGGCCAGGTTGTCCAGGTGGCGCAGCAGCTGGCCGGGCGGCAGGTCGAGGGCGGCGAGGGTCTGCATCGCGGTGCGGAAGCGGCCCATCGCCGCCGCCGAGTGGATGCCGTGGCCCATCACGTCGCCGACCACCAGGGCGACCCGGCTGCCGGGCAGCTGGATCGCGTCGAACCAGTCGCCGCCGACCTCGGCCTTCGGATCGCCGGGCAGGTAGCGGTGGGCGATCTGCACGCCGGGGATCTGCGGCGGTCGGGTCGGGATCATCGAGCGCTGCAGGGTGGTGGCGACGCGTGCCTCGGCACGGTGCAGCCGGGCGTTGTCCAGCGACAGCGCGGCCCGTACCGCCAGCTCCTTGAGGGTGGCGGCGTCGCTCTCGTCGAAGGGGGCGCGGTCCGGCAGCCGGAGCAGCTTGAGGATGCCCAGCACGGTGCCCCGGGCCGACAGCGGGACCACCAGCATCGAGCGGCCGGAGACCACCGGGGCCAGCCGGGCGCCGCCGAGGGCGATCGCGTAGTCGACGGCGACGTCCGCGCTGACCACCGGGACCAGCACCGGCTGGTTGAGCTGGAGGGCCATTCCGGGCGGGGTCCGGCGCGGCATGCTGACCAGCGAGCCCTCGGCGAGCACGTGGTCCCAGGCACCGCCGGTCTGGTTGAAGACCAGGGCGACCCGGCGCAGCATCGTGTCGTCGTCGGGGCGGGCGACCGGCAGTTCGGAGTCCGAGATCAGGCCGTCCACGAGGTCCACGCAGGCGAAGTCGGCGACCCGGGGGACCAGCACCTGGCACAGCTCGTGAGCGGTGAAGCCGAGGTCCAGGGTGGTGCCGACCTTGCCGCCGACCTCGTTCAGCAGGGCCAGCTGCTCGCCGGCCTGCCCGTTGGTGAGGAACGGGCTCAGTCGGCCGCTCGGCGGCCCCTCGGCACCGGCGGGGGCGGGGACGGCGCCCGGTGGGGCCTGGTCGACGCGGCGCGGCGGGACGCCGGGGGCGGACGACTCGACGGCGGCGGCCTGCTGCTCGATGGTGGCTCCTCCTCCGTGGGGGGACGGGACGGGCGGGGTGCCGGCCGGTCCGCCGAGGACGGCGGCGGGGCGGACGGCCGGGGTGGTCTGCGCGGCCTCGCGGTGTTCCCGGTGCTCGCGTTGTTCCCGCTGTTCCCGCTGTTCCCGTGGAACGGCTTCGCGTTGGGAGGGTAGCGGGCCACCGGGACGGCGGCCGGGTGCGGACTGGTCGGGCTGCGGCGGCGGACCGAGCCGGGCGGCACGCTGCTGGGGCGTCGGGTAGCGGCGGCCCAGGCCGGCGGCCGCGTGGGCGGTGCCGCTCTGCGGGTCCGAGGGCAGCACCGGTAGCACGGTGGCCGCGTCCAGCCGCAGCGCGGGCAGCCCGCCCAGAGCCGCCACCTCCCGCAGCGGGGCCCGGTGGGCGGCGGGCAGCAGCCGGGCCAGTGGCTCGGGCAACTCGGCGGCGGGCGGAGTGAGCGCGGCGGTCAGCCCGTGGAAGCCGCCCCGGGCGGCCGGTGCGGCGGCGAACGGCAGCAGGCGCTCGCCGAGCGCCAGCCGCGGGCCGCCGGTGCGCAGCGGGCGGGCGTCGGCGGCGAGGGCGAGCAGTCCGCCGGACGGGCCGGGCAGCGGGTAGGCCCACCAGAGCACGTCGCGCTGGTGCTCCTCGCGGTCGATCACGGTCAGCCGGCCGGCCCAGGGGCGGCCGGCGGCGGTCAGCTCGGCCAGGGTGTCGAGGGCGTCACAGCGGCGGCGCACGGCGCAGCGCCCGAGCACCCGCGACTCCAGGGCGGGCAGCAGGCCCGAGGCGGGGCGGTCGGTGGCGGCCTCGGCGCGGTGACCGAACAGCTCCTCGGCGGCCCGGCTCCACTGGGCGATCCGACCGGTCCGGTCGACCAGCACGAGGGCGAGCCGGACCAGGGCGGCCACTCCGGCCGGGTGGTCGCCCGGCGCGGTCCGGGCGCCCGCCGGAAGCGGTGTGGAGTTGGACTCGGCCACCATGGATTCGGTCTGCTCCCGCCTGGCCGCCGCGCCTGGAGGCGGCCCTCTCTCCGGAGGAAGGCACGCTGTGCGGATACCAGCGAAGCACGGACCGGGCCGGGCACGACACCGAAACGGGGAGATTCATCAGGATCGGTTGCGTGTCGCGCGCCGCGCGCCGGTTCGTACCCCCGCTTCACCCGGACGGGGCCTTGGAACGCGACGGTAGGGTGGCAGGCCGGGCCGCCCTCGCGGCGGCTCCGCAGGACCCAGTCGGCCGGACGAGACAGAGGCGAGACCGTGAGCGCGCAGAGCCCCGTCCGCTGGACGGACCCGGAGCAGCAGGACCTGGAGGAGCGGGTCGCCGCGGCCGAGCTCGCCTGGCTCAGCATGGACGTGGACGTGCAGACGCTGCGGGTGGAGATCGACAACTTCGCGCTGATCCACCACCAGCTGCTGGGGCCGCTCTACGCCCGGCTGGACGAGCTGGAGGCACTGGTCGCCGAGGCCGTCGCGGCCCGGACCGGGGACCCCGAGGACCTGCGCCGGGCCGCCGAGGCGCGGCAGCGGGTCGAGGAGCTGCCCGACCTGGACGCGCTGTTCGACTCGGTGCGGGAGAAGTCCGGCGAGGGCGCGGAGGAGGCCCCGCCGCCACCCGCCGCGCCGGCCCGGGTGCGCCCCGGCAAGGAGGCCCAGCGGATCTACCGCGAGCTGGTCCGCCGCGCCCACCCGGACCTGACCACCGACGGCGCCGAGCAGCAGCGCCGGGCGGAGTTCCTGGTGCGGGTCAACGAGGCCTACGCGTACGGGGACACCGCCGCGCTGGAGAGTCTGGCCGCCGAGTGGTCCACCGCGCCGGAGGCCGCGCCCGCCGTCGACTCCCCCGACCGACTGGGCTGGCTGCGCCGCCGGCTGGACTGGCTGACAGCCAAGATCACCGAGACCGCCACCGAGCAGGTCCGGCTGGAGCAGACCCCGATGGGGCAGCTGCTCGCCCTCGCCCCGCAGGACCCGGACCGGCTGCTGGAGCAGCTCGCCGAGGAGCTGCTCGCCAAGGCCGCCGCCCAGCAGGCCGAGCTTGAGCGGCTGCTCGGGGCCCCGGACCGCCCGGTGGGCCACAATGGCACCGACCCGAACCGACCCCAGGAGAGCCCCACGATGTTCGCGCAGATCCCCGCCACCGACGCCGCCTCAGTGCCGGCCGACGCCGCCCTGCTGGACGTGCGCGAGCAGGACGAGTGGGACGCCGGCCACGTGGACGGCGCGCTGCACATCCCGATCGGCGAGGTGATCGCCCGGATCGGCGAGCTGCCGGACGAGAAGCTGTACGTGATCTGCCGGGTCGGCGGCCGCTCCGCGCAGGTCGTCCAGTACCTGGTGCAGCAGGGCCGGGACGCGGTGAACGTGGACGGCGGGATGTACGCCTGGGAGGGCGCGGGCCGGCCGATGGTCAGCAGCAGCGGACAGACCGCCTTCGTCCTCTGACGCCGTCGTCCGGCCGGTTCCCCCGCGGTCGGTGACGCCTCGCCGCGCCCGCCGCGTGACGGTTAGGGCAGGATGGGCGCGCGACGCGCCGGTGCGGGCCGGCGGCGCGCCGATCGGGCGGGGAGGCCATGACGGGTACCACGGACCGGGCCGCCCCCGGACGCGTGTGGTCCGGGCCCGCGCAGCTCTTCCTCGGCCTGGCCGCCGCGGTGCTGGTCAGCGGCACCGGGCTGTTCCTCGCCGCGGTGTTCCTGCACGTCGCGCCCGACAACGTGCTCTCCCGGCAGTACCGGGACGAGGTCGACGGCGTGGTGTACCCGGAGTTCGAGCAGAACTGGAAGCTGTTCGCGCCCAACCCGCTGCAGCAGAACGTCAGCCTGGACGCCCGGGTGCGCACCGTCGCCGACGGCGGCGCCACCCGGACCGGGGACTGGACCGGGCTGACCGCGCAGGACATCGCCGCGATCCGGGGCAACCCGGCGCCCAGCCACGTGGACCAGAACCTGCTGCGCCGGGCCTGGGACTTCTACGACGGCTCGCACGACCCGCAGGACGAGAAGCCGACCAACTCGCGCGGAAAGCTCGCCGAGCAGTACCTCAAGCGGATCGCGCTGCAGCGGATCGGCCGGGAGGTGGACGGCGAGCGCGTCCTGGAGATCGAGTTCCGGGTGACCACCGCCACCGTGCCGCCGCCGGCCTGGAGCGGTGAGACCGGGCCGCCGGCGCCCAAGGTGCGGGAGCTGCCGTGGTGGCCGGTCGGGGACGAGGACTACCGGGGGTTGGGGTGAACGAGGCGTCGGCGGTGGAACCGGCCGAGCTCGTGGGGTTCCCGCGGCAGCCGTCCGGTCCGGACGGGCCGCCCGCTCCGGCGCCGCCGCCCGCTCCGGCGCCGCGGCGCGGACCGGTGGCGGCCTTCGGACGGGCGATGGAGACGTTCACCGGACGGGCGCTCGGACGGCACCAGGCCGCGGCGGTGCGGATCGGCTTCGGGCTGGTCTGGCTCGCCTACCTGCTGCGCGAGTGGCCCAACCGGCGGGTGCTGTACGGCGACCGCTCGCCCTGGTCGATGGAACTGGCCCAGCGGCTGCTGGCCGACGACGGGGCGTTCACCGTGCTGCCCTGGTTCGGCGGACGGCTCTGGTTCGAGCTGGTCTACCACCTGGCCGTGCTGGCGGCCCTGGCCGTGCTGCTGGGCTGGCGGACCAGGGCGAGCACGGTGCTGTTCCTGGTCACCGTGCTGTCGCTGCAGAACCGCGACGTGCTGCTCGGTGACGGCGGGGACAACGTCGTCCACCTGATGGCGGTCTACCTGGTCTTCACCCGCTGCGCCGAGGTGTGGTCGCTGGACGCCCGCCGGGCGGCCCCGGGGCGGGGCGGGGTGGTGCTCTGGGCGCTGCTCGGCGCGGTGCTGGCGGTCTGTCAGGCCGGTGACTTCTCCGGCGACAGCCTGACCTGGACCGCCCCGGCCTTCCCCTACCTCGGCTGGGCGCCGCTGTTCTGGGGGCTCTGGGCGGTGGCCGGGCTCTGGTGGCTGCTCGGACGCCTGTGGCCGGCCGGCGAGCCGCGGGCGGTGCTCGACGCGCTGGCCAACATGGTGCACAACTGCGCGATGCTGGTGATCGCCGTCGAGGTGGTGCTGATCTACGCCACGGCCGGTTGGTACAAGGTGCAGGGCTCGCGCTGGCAGGACGGCACGGCGCTGTACTACCCGCTGCACCTGGACTACTTCACCCCCTGGCCGGGGCTGTCCGGGCTGGTCGGCTCGGCACTGTTCCCGGTCTTCCTGATCTCGTACGCCACGGTGGCCCTGCAGGTCGCCTTCCCGTTCACCCTGATGAACCGGCGGGTCAAGAACGTCCTGCTGGCGGTGATGATGGTCGAGCACCTGGGGATCGCGGTGGTGCTCGGGCTGCCGGTCTTCTCGCTCGCGATGGTCGCGGCGGACGCCGTGTTCCTGCCGACCGGCGCGCTGCTCTGGGCGGCGGAGCGGCTCGGGCGGCTGCGGCGGAGGCCGGTGCGCGCACCCTAGGATGTCGGTATGTCCTGGTTCGCTGCCCTTCGTGACACCGCGCGGACCGGACTCACCCTGGACCGGGCGCTCACCGACCCCAAGCGGGCGCTGCGCGGGGCGGTCGCCGTGGCGCTGGTGTTGTTCCCGATCCTGGCGGTCAGCGGGGTCCGGCTGGCCACCTCCGCCGCGATGGGGGCGTTCATCGCCGGAGCGGCCACCTTCCAGCGCAGCTTCCGGCCCCGCGCCAGCCTCGCCGTCGCGGCCGGGATCGGGCTCGGCGTCAGCTCCTTCCTCGGCTACCTGGCGGTCGGGGTGTACGGGCTGTTCCCGGTGCTGCTCGCCGTGTGGGCCTTCGGCGCCGGGCTCGCCTGGGCGATCGGACCGACCGCCGGAATCGTCGCCACCAACACCGTCTCGGTGATGCTGATCGTCGTGCAGCTGCCGGTCAGCGTGGCCACCGCGCTCGGCCACGGGCTGGTCGCCGCTTTCGGCGGGATCGTCCAGGCCGCCGTCATTACCCTCTGGCCGATCGGGAGTTGGACCGCCCAGCGGGCCGCGCTCGCCGACACCTATGCCGAACTCGCCGACTACGCCCGCCGGTTGCGCCAGGACCCGACCGCGCACGTGGACCCGGAACCGTTCATGACCGCCCGGAACGCCTCGGCCGTCACCCCCTGGCAGGACCGCCACCGGCCGCCCGAACTGCGCGGCCTGCGCGGCATCGCCGAACGCATCCGCCCCACCCTCGCCGCGCTCGCCGACCCCAAGGTGGGCGCCCCCGAGGAAGGGCCGGAACGCGACCGCGCCCGCGAGGTGCTGGCGGCCGCCGCCGAGGTCATGGACGCCATCGCCCGGGCGGTCCGCACCGGCGACCCGGTCCGGCTCCCCCGTTCGGCGCCCGCGCTCACCCTGGTCCGGCCGGACGAGGGGCCGCGGCTGCAGGGCGCCGCCCGGCGCTCGGCCCGGCGGCTCGGCGGCCTGCTGCGCAAGGCGGCGGACGCGCTGGAACGCGGTGACGCGGACACCATCACCACGCCCGTGGTCGGAGCCGGCGGGGCGCTGCACAAACCGTCGCTCCTCCGGATGCTGCCGGTCGCGCTGCGAACCGTACGGCGGCAGCTGCGGCCGCGCTCGGCGATCTTCCAGCACGCCGTCCGGCTCGCCGGGGTGGTCACGGTCGCCTACCTGCTGGCCCGGCCGTTCGGGTTCCACCACGGGTACTGGGCGCCGATGACCGCGGCCATGGTGATGCGGCCGGACTTCGCCCAGACGTACAGCCGGGGCGTCGCCCGGCTCGTCGGGACGGTCGTCGGGGTCGTCGTCTCGACGCTGGTGGTGCAGCTGGCCCACCCCGGACAGTGGGTGCTGGCCGCGCTGGCGGTGCTGTGCATCGGCGGGGCGTACCTCGCGTTCCGGACCGGGTACGCGCTGACGACCGTCGGGATCTCGACGTACGTGGTGTTCCTGCTCGGGCTGCAGGAGGGGAACCCGTTGGAGACGGCCTTCGAACGGGTGGGGATGACGCTGCTCGGGGGGTTGCTGGCGTTGCTCACGTACGCGCTGTTCCCCACCTGGCAGACGGCCCGGCTCGGGGAGCGGCTCGCCGAGTGGCTGGCGGCGGCGGGGCGGTACGCGGCGGCGGTCGTCGCCTGCTACGAGGAGCCGGCGACGCCGCGGGGGCGGGTCGTCCGGTCGGCGCTGCTGGACTCGCGGGAGGCGCGGTCGGAGCTCATCCAGGCCATGGAACGGGCGGACGCGGAGCCGGGGCGGCACGAGTCGGGGCTGACCGGGGTCACCCGGCGGCAGCTCGACCGGGCCCGGGCGGCGGTCGGGCACCTCGGGCGGGCGGCGGTGCTGCTGGAGGCGCACCTGCCGGGTGCCGATGCGGAGCCCGTGCCGGGGGCGGCTGAGTACGCGGAGGAGTTGCGGCTGGCCACGGCGTTGGCGGCGGGGGCCTTGTTGACGGGGGGGACGGTGGAGTTCAGGGCGGTGCGGGTGGCTCAGGAGCGGTTGGAGGCGGGGGTGCCGGTGGGGGTGCAGGGGGACGTGGTGCGGGCGGGGACTCGGTTGATCGGGGTGGCTTTGCGGGATTTGGAGCGGGCGTTGCGGGGGAGTGCGGAGCGGTAGGGGGGTGGGGGGTGCTGTTGGGGGGTTGCTGTTGGGGGGTGGGGCTTTCGGGAGGGTGGGTGACGCCGGGG
>NZ_JBIWPL010000007.1:0-37305 GCF_044768255.1 Kitasatospora sp. NPDC101157
GTCATGAGTCCACACAACCCTTGATGATCACGCGGTGGCCGTTCCCGTTCCCACCCGGCCCCGGCGCGAGATCACGAAGTCACACTGGAGTACTAAGCGGGCTTCTTGCGGGCCCGGCTGGGCTGGACCCGGGTCGGTTCGCCCGCGGCCTTCGGGTGGTCGGGCGGGTACGGGAGTTCGCCGAGGCCCTCGTCGTGCAGCTGCTTCTCGTACAGCTCCAGCACGCCGTCCAGCCGGTACGCGTGGCCGTCCATCTCCGCGCTGAGGTCGCCGAGTTCGGCGAAGCGGGCGGGTACCGTGCGCAGGTCGAAGTCCTCCGGCGCGGCGTCGTCCAGCTCCTCCCAGCGCAGCGGGGTGGAGGCGGTGGCGCGGGGGCGGGCGCGCAGGGAGTAGGCGGAGGCGATGGTGCGGTCGCGGGCCATCTGGTTGTAGTCGACGAAGATCCGTTCACCGCGCTCCTCCTTCCACCAGGCGGTGGTGACCTTCCCGGGCATCCTCTGCTCCAGCAGCCGGCCGAGCGCGATCACGGCGTGCCGGCCGTCGGTGAAGGTCCACTCGGGCACCAGCGGGACGTAGACGTGCAGGCCGCGCCCTCCGGAGGACTTGGGCCAGCCGCGCAGTCCGTGCTCCTCCAGCAGGGCGCGCAGCTCGTGGGCGGCGCGGACGGCGTCGTGGAAGTCGGTACCGGGCTGGGGGTCGAGGTCGATGCGCAGCTCGTCGACGTGGTCGGTGTCGGTGCGCCGGACCGGCCAGGGGTGGAAGGTGAGGCAGCCCAGGTTGGCGGCCCACAGCACGGCGGCCGGTTCGGTGGGGCAGATCTCGTCGGCGGAGCGGCCGCTGGGGAACTCGATCCGGGCGGTGGGCAGCCAGTCCGGCAGCCCCTTGGGCGCCCGCTTCTGGTAGAAGAACTCGCCGTCGACCCCGTCCGGGAAGCGCTGGAGGGTGGTGGGACGGTCCCGCAGTCCGCGCAGCACCCCGTCGGCGACGGCCAGGTAGTACTGCGCGACATCCAGCTTGGTGAAGCCGCGCTCGGGGTAGTAGACCTTGTCCGGGTTCGACAGCCGGACGGTTCGCCCGGCGACTTCCAGTTCGACGGCTGAGCCCATGCCCCTCACGGTAAGGGCGCCGCGCCCGGCGCGCGCCCCGAGCCGGTTGGCGCGAGGCTGGGCTCATGGACCTGCCCGTGATGCCGCCGGTGGCGCCGATGCTCGCCAAGTCGGTGGCCAAGATCCCCCCGGGGATGCAGTACGAGGCCAAGTGGGACGGCTTCCGCACGATCGTGTTCCGCGACGGCGACGAGGTGGAGCTGGGCAGCCGCACCGGCAAGCCGCTGACCAGGTACTTCCCCGAGCTGGTGGAGGCCTTCCGGCGGGAGCTGCCGCCGCGCTGCGTGCTGGACGGCGAGGTGGTGATCGCCCGGGACGGGCGGCTGCGATTCGAGGAGCTGCTGGAACGGATCCACCCGGCCGGGAGCCGGGTCAGGCTGCTCGCCGAGCGGACGCCGGCCTCCTTCGTGGCCTTCGACCTGCTCGCGCTCGGTGACGAGCCGCTCGTCGACGAGCCGCTCTCGGTGCGCCGCCCCGCCCTGGAGGCGGCGCTGGCCGGGGCGGAGGACCCGGTGTTCACCGCCCCGGCCTCCACCGACCGCGAGGTCGCCGAGACGTGGTTTGCCGAGTTCGAGGGCGCCGGGCTGGACGGGGTGGTGGCCAAGCCGCTGGACCAGCCGTACCGGCCGGGGGAGCGGACGATGTACAAGATCAAGCACGAGCGCACCGCCGACTGCGTGGTGGCCGGCTACCGCGAGCACAAGAGCGGGCCGGTGGTCGGCTCGCTGCTGCTCGGCATCCACGACGAACAGGGCAAGCTCCAGCACGTCGGCGTCTGCGCGGCCTTCCCGATGGCCCGCCGCCGCGAGCTGGTCGAGGAACTGGCCCCGCTCCGGATGGACGACCTCTCCCAACACCCCTGGGGCGCCTGGGCGGAGGAGTCGGCGCACGCGGAGGGCCGGCTGCCGGGGGCGGTCAGCCGCTGGACCGGCGGCAAGGACCTCTCCTGGATCGCGCTGCGCCCGGAGCGGGTGGTCGAGGTGGGCTACGACCACATGGAGGGCAGCCGCTTCCGGCACACCGCGCAGTTCCGCCGCTGGCGGCCGGACCGCACGCCGGAGAGCTGCACCTACGAGCAGCTGGAGGAGCCGGTCTCGTACGACCTCCGCCAGGTGCTGGGTAGCTGACGGCGCGTCAGTGATGGCGGCCCGACCCGGGTGAGCCGGGTCGGGCCGCCACCACCGCGCGGGGCCGGGGATCAGGTCCGGACGGTCGAGGCCGTGTTGGTGGGCAGCGCGGTCGGCGAGCCGCCGCCGGTCGGGGAGCCCGAGGGCGAACCGGAGGGCGAACCGGAGGCCGAGCCCGGGGCCGCCGGGGACGCGGTCTCCGCGGGCAGAGCGTAGACGTGCTTCGGCGAGATGATCTTGGTGATCTCGTTCGCGAACAGCGTCGACGGCTCCTGCCCCTGGGAGACCACGTCGGTGTTGAGCAGCATCACCAGGGTGGCCTGGGCGTCCGGCATGTGGACCGCCACGCTCTCGTAGCCCGGCATCGAGCCGTTGTGGCCGATCCACCCGTTGTTGTTGAACAGGCCGAAGCCGTAGCTGACGTTCGGGTCGCCGGTGGGCAGCATCTTCAGGCGCTCGGTCTGGCTGGCCTGGCTGATGACGGAGCCGGTGGCCACGGTCTTGGCCCAGCTCTCCAGGTCGCCCAGGGTGGTGACGACGGCGCCGGCCGTCCACGCCCAGGAGGGGTTCCAGCCGGTGGCGTCCTGGATCGACCCGTCCGGTGTCTGGTCGGTGTAGCCGTGGGCGTGCGGGTCGGGCAGCGTCGCGTCGGTGGGGAAGCTCGTCTTGCCCAGCGAGGCCGGGCTGAACACCTGGGCCTGGAGGAAGTCACCGGCCGACTGCCCGCCGACCTTCTCGATCAGCTTGCCCAGCAGGATGTAGTTGCTGTTGCTGTACTGGTACTTGGACCCGGGCGGGAACACCGCGGGGTGCTTGTACCCGTAGGCGAGCAGCTGGTCCGGGGTGAACACGTGGTTGGGGTCGTTGATGAACGTGTTCACGAAGTCCGGGTCGGAGGTGTACGGGAACAGGCCGCTGCGCATCTCGCCGAGCTGGCGGACGGTGATCCCGTCGCCGCCGGGGACGCCGTCCACGTACTTGGAGATCGGGTCGTCCAGGCCGACCTTGCCCTGGTCCACCAGGCGCAGCACGGCGGTCGCCGTGAAGGTCTTGCTCTCGCTGCCGATGCGGCTGAACATTCCCGGGTCCATCGGCGTGTTGGCGCTCTTGTCGGCGACGCCGAAGGACTTCTGGTACGTGCCGTTCGGCGTGATGATGCCGACCGAGATGCCGGGGACGCCCGTCTGCTTCTGCACCCGCTGGATCGCGTCGTCCAGCTGGCCGGTGACGGCGGGGGTCAGCGCCACCACCGCGTTGGAGGAGGCGCTGCCCGAGGGGGAGCCGGAGCCGCCGGCGCCCGAGGACGGGCTGAGCGCGGCCGGTTCGGCGATGACCCCCTGGCCGCCCTGGCGGGCGGGCTCGGAGTCGCCGGAGCAGCCGGCGGCGGCGAGCAGGCCGGTCAGGGCGAGGGCGGCGGCGGCCGCGCGGCCGGCGGTGCGGGGAGCGGCCGGGTGCGGCCGTCGGGTCTTGGTCATGTGGCGAGGCGCCTCTCTGGGGCGGAGGGCCCGGAGCGCCTGCTCCACGGGCCGCAGGGGAGCGTCGCCACCGTAAGCACCGCCGCCGGGGGCGCGCGCGCCGGTGGCGGCCCGGCTGGCCCGAACGGAGCCAACCCCTACCCGCATGGCCCGTCCCGCTGGCGGCGCGTTGTCAAGTACCGGAGTGCGACGGCCGGTTGGTGTCGCCGGCGGCGTCCCGCGCTCGGCCGGACGGGTGAGCACCGGCATGCCGCGGCTGCCCCCGCCCCCAGCTCGGGCACGATCGTTTAGCCCAGCTGTGGCCGCCCTTAAGAATTCCTCGATGGACCGCACCCCCTCTGACCAGGCAGATTTCTGCCTGCCGGAACGCGCCCGTCAGGAGCGGCCGAACCGCGCCCCCGGCCCGCACCCCGGGGCCGTCCCCGATTCGCACGTCAGGAGCCGTCGCCCGTGAAGGCACTCGTCAAGCACAACGCCGAGCCCGGGCTCTGGCTGATGGACGTCCCCGTGCCCGAGATCGGCCCCGGCGAGGTGCTGATCAAGGTGTTGCGGACCGGCATCTGCGGCACCGACCTGCACATCCGCAAGTGGGACGGCTGGGCGCAGCAGACCATCAAGACCCCGCTGGTGCTCGGCCACGAGTTCGTCGGCGAGGTCGCCGAGATCGGCGCCGGCGTCGCGGACATCGCGATCGGCGACCTGGTCAGCGGCGAGGGCCACCTGGTCTGCGGCAAGTGCCGCAACTGCCTGGCCGGCCGCCGCCACCTGTGCCGCAACACCGTCGGCCTGGGCGTCAACCGAGACGGCGCCTTCGCCGAGTACGTGGCGCTGCCCGCCTCCAACGTCTGGGTGCACCGGGTGCCGGTCGACCTCGACGTGGCCGCGATCTTCGACCCCTTCGGCAACGCCGTGCACACCGCGCTGTCCTTCCCGCTGATCGGCGAGGACGTGCTGGTCACCGGCGCGGGCCCGATCGGCATCATGGCCGCGGCCGTCGCCAAGCACGCCGGTGCCCGCAACGTGATGATCACCGACGTGTCCCCGTACCGCCTCGACCTGGCGCGCCGGGTCGGTGTGACGCTGGCGCTCAACGTCGCCGAGCACACCATCGAGGAGGGCCAGCAGAAGCTGGGCCTGCGCGAGGGCTTCGACGTCGGCCTGGAGATGTCCGGCCGCCCCGAGGCGATGCAGTCGATGATCGCCAACATGACCCACGGCGGGAAGATCGCCATGCTGGGCCTGCCGGCCGAGCAGTTCCCGGTCGACTGGGCCTCGATCGTCACCTCGATGATCACCATCAAGGGCATCTACGGCCGCGAGATGTTCGAGACCTGGTACGCGATGTCCGTGCTGCTGGAGGGCGGCCTGGACCTCAGCCCGGTGATCACCGGCCGGTACGCCGCCACCGACTTCGAGGCCGCCTTCGACGACGCCGCGAGCGGCAACTGCGGCAAGATCATCCTCGACTGGACCGCCTGAGCACCCCGCTGACGCCAAAGGAGCCTGTTGTGTTCGACAACGTGCGCGCCGACATCGCCGCCACCCTCGACGAGATCCGCGAGGCCGGCCTGTTCAAGCCGGAGCGGGTCATCGGCACCCCGCAGAGCGCCGCGGTCACCGTCACCGGCGGCGGCCGCCCGGGCGAGGTGCTGAACTTCTGCGCCAACAACTACCTCGGTCTGGCCGACCACCCCGAGGTGCTCGCCGCGGCCAAGGACGCGCTGGACCGCTGGGGCTACGGAATGGCCTCCGTCCGCTTCATCTGCGGCACCCAGGACGTGCACAAGGAGCTGGAGGACCGCCTCTCGGCCTTCCTCGGCCAGGAGGACACCATCCTCTACTCCTCGTGCTTCGACGCCAACGGCGGCGTCTTCGAGACCCTGCTCGGTGCCGAGGACGCGGTCATCTCCGACGCGCTCAACCACGCCAGCATCATCGACGGCATCCGGCTCAGCAAGGCCCGTCGCCATCGCTACGCCAACCGCGACATGGCCGACCTGGAGCAGCAGCTCAAGGAGACCCAGGACGCCCGCCGCCGCCTGATCGTCACCGACGGCGTCTTCTCGATGGACGGCTACGTCGCCCCGCTGCGCGAGATCTGCGACCTGGCCGACCGCTACGACGCCATGGTCATGGTGGACGACTCGCACGCCGTCGGCTTCGTCGGTGCCGGAGGCCGTGGCACGCCCGAACTGCACGGCGTGATGGACCGGGTGGACGTCATCACCGGCACCCTGGGCAAGGCGCTCGGCGGCGCCTCCGGCGGCTACGTCGCCGCCCGGCGCGAGATCGTCGCCCTGCTGCGCCAGCGCTCCCGCCCGTACCTGTTCTCCAACTCGCTGGCCCCGGTGATCGCGGCCGCCTCGCTGAAGGTGCTCGACCTGGTCGAGCAGTCCAACGAACTGCGCGAGAAGCTGGCGGCCAACACCGCGCTGTTCCGCAGCCGGATGACCGAGGCCGGGTTCGAGATCCTGCCGGGCGACCACCCGATCGCCCCGGTGATGATCGGCGACGCGGCGAAGGCGGGCCGGCTGGCCGAACTCCTGCTGGAGCGCGGCGTGTACGTGATCGGCTTCTCCTACCCGGTCGTCCCGCACGGCCAGGCCCGGATCCGGGTGCAGCTCTCCGCCGCGCACTCCACCGAGGACGTCGAGCGCGCCGTCGCCGCCTTCGTGGACGCCCGCGCCGCGCTGGGGGAGTGACCTCCGGCAGGGAGTGACCCCCCGATGGACCGCCCGCGGGCCGGACCGCTCGGAACCGGACCGGCCCGCGGGCTCACAACCGCCGTGCGGTGGTGGCGAATCGTTTCCCCACCGCTGCACGGCCCCCAGACCACCTGCCCCACCCTCCCGCTTCGGGGGTGGGACGCCGGCCCGACCGGTGTCCCACCCCCGTTCGCGGTTCCCGGGGGCGTCGCCGCCGGCACGGACGCCGCCGGCACGGACGCCGCCGGCACGGACGCCGCCACCGCCGCCACCTCCGCCACCCGACGTTACCGGCCAGTAATTTGGCTGATCATCACCTCCCTGGGCCGATGGAAGATCGTTAGGCTCGCCCGTGATCACATCGAGTGAACCGAGGGAGCACAGCGTGATGACACGACCCCGCCGGACCGGTGGACACCGGGCAGTGAGCGCCCTTCTCGTCGCGGCGCTCGGGCTCGGCGCGGGGGCGGTGGCGGCCCCGTCCGCCGTCGCGGCGCCCGCCTCCGGCGCCGTGTCGTCGGCCTTCGGCGGCTTCCGGCTGGCCGACATCACCGCCGCCGACGGAGTCGTCCTCAAGGCCGACGTGTTCACCCCGCCCGCCGGAACGCCGGGCGCGGACGCCCAGGGCCGCTACCCGGTGCTGGTGCAGCCGGCGAGCTGGGGGCAGAACGACCTGGAGTACGTCGCCCAGGGCCACCGCTTCGCCGCCGCCGGATACGTCGTCGTGACGTACACCGTGCGCGGGTTCTGGGGTTCGGGCGGGGAGGTGGACGTCGCCGGGCCCAAGGACGTCGCGGACATCTCGACGGTGGTCGACTGGGCGCTCGCCCACACGCCGGCGGACCCCGACCGGGTCGGCATGGTCGGGCTGTCGCTCGGCGGCGGACTCACCCTGCTCGGCGCCGCGTTCGACGCCCGGATCAAGGCCGTCGCCTCGCTGAGCGGCTGGGCCGACCTGACCGACGCGCTGTACAGCGGGCAGACCCGGCACACCCAGGCCGCCACCAGGCTGGCCACGATCGAGGGCCTGACCGGCCGCAAGAGCCCGGAGTTCGCCACCGCCCTGGACGACCTTTTCGCCGACCACGACCTGCCCGAGGTGGTCAAGTGGGCGGACGTCCGCTCACCGTCCACCTACCTGGACCGGATCAACGCCCACGGCACCGCCGTCTACCTGGCCAACGGCTGGAGCGACAGCTTCTTCAACCCCGGCCAGATGACGGACTTCTACCGGAGGCTCACCGTCCCCAAGCGCCTCGAACTGCGCCCCGGCGACCACGCGAGCCAGGAGTTCACCGGTCTGCTCGGCTTCTCCAACGACACCTGGGACGGCGCCCGGGCGTGGCTCGACCACTACCTCAAGGGTGCCGGGGGCAGCCGGGCCGGCGTCGACCTGGAGGTCCGCCCGACCGGCGCCCACGAGGCCTATCCGGACTGGAGCTCCGTCAACTCCCGTACCGGGCAACTGACTTTCGGCGGGACGTCCACCGTGAGCGGCGACCGGCCCTCCGGCGCGGGCGGCGGCGTCGTGCTGCTCTCCGGCCTGGTCGACCAGTGGCTGCACCAGCCGCCGACCGCGGTGATGCCGCTGCTGGACCGCGACGCAGCCGCCGTCCGGCAGTCGCAGCCGTACCGGCAGGGCCTCCCCGTGCGCGGGGCCGTGCAGGTGCACACGACGGTCACCGCCTCCGCGCCGCGGGGGACGGCCGTCGCGTACCTCTACGACACGGACGCCCTCGGCGTCGGCCGGCTGATCGCGCACGCCCCGCAGAGCTGGAGCGGACGGCCGGCGGGGCAGCCCTTCCCCCTGGACGTCACGCTGTTCCCCACCGCGTACGATCTCCCGGCCGGGCACCGGCTCACGCTGGTGCTCGGCACCCACGACGACCTGTACGGCGGCGAGACGCCGAAGGGGAGCACGGTGACCTTCGGGCCGGCGGAGGTCTCGCTGCCGGTCCGCTGAGGCCCCGGTGCGGGCCGTCGGTCGTCCTGGCCCCGGTCGTCGCCGCCCGGTCGTTCGGGGCGGCGGTGCGGGCGGCGGTGCGGGGGGGGGGGGTCGGCCCGGAGGAGAGCCGAGCGCCGGGTGGGCCGATGGTCAACAGCTCAGATGAATCCGGTCGGAAAATACGTCAACGGTGGTATGCGGCGTCCGGGAGGGAAGCCTGCGGAGCGGTCGCCGGAATCCCGGCGCGGGGGCGGGTGGCGGCCCGGCCCCGCACCGGGGCGGGTCACAGACGGCGCAGGAACACGTCCAGGTAGGTGCTGTCGTCGCCCGGCACCAGGTTGGCGTCCTCGGCGGTGAAGACCACGGTGTCGCCGGTGGCGTCGACGTACGGGCTGTCGGAGCCGCCGGTGCTCTGCGAGCCGTCCTGGGCGGCGGTGACCCGCTCGATCCGGCCGGTCCGCAGGTCCCGGCGGAACACGTCGCCCTGCTGGTTGGTGTCGCCGGGCACCAGGTTGTCGGCGCCGGAGTCGAAGTAGACCCAGCGGCCGTCGGCGGTCATTATCGGGTCGTAGGCGCCCTCGGTGGTCGTCGTGCCGGGCAGGAAGGTGTTGATCCGGGTGATCGTGCCGGTCGCCAGCTCGCGGGCGTAGAGGTCCATCCGGATGCCGTGGGTGCCGGGCCGGCCGACGCCGTGGACCGGCAGGCCGTAGAGGGCGAACCGGCCGTCGGGGCTGATCCGGGCGTCGCCGCCCGCGCCGGTCAGCTCGCCGGTGGTGCCGTCCACGCTGGCGCCGGTGATCTCTCCGGTGTCGGCCTTCCAGACGTAGTACGGGTAGAACCGGGGGCCGGCCAGCGGCTCCGCGGTGCCCGCGCCCGCCGTCGGGGTGGCCGCCGGGGGCTGCTGCGGGAGGAGGTTGCCCGCCCGGGAGGTGAAGCCGACGGTGGCGCCGTCCGCGCTGATGGTCGGGCGGAAGGAGTTGTTGTCGGCGCCGGTGCCGTCGGAGCCGGTGGTGATCAGCCGGGTGGTGCGGGTCCAGCGGTCGGTGACGAAGACGTTCTGCTTGCCGCGGCGCACTCCGGGGGCCAGGTCGGTGCGGTTGGAGACGTAGGCGACGTAGCGGCCGTCCTCGCTCAGGGTGGGGCTGCCGGCGCTGCGGATGGTCTCGTCGTCGTCGGTGGTGAGGTTGCCGGTGCTGACCAGCTCGGTGCGGCCGGTCCACCGGTCGCGGACGTAGACGTCGCCGGCGTGCTGGGCCTGGCCGGGCACCACGTCGGTGGCGGTGGTGCTGAACGCGACGTACCGGCCGTCGGCGCTGATCGAGGCGTCCGTGGTGGCGGCGTTCAGCGGGGAGCCGTCGTCGGCGACGCTGACCCGCTCGACGTGGCCGTTGCGCAGGTCCCGGACGTAGACCTCGCTGGTGTTCGCGGTTCCGGCCACGGGCAGCAGATTGGTCGCGGTCGAGGAGAACAGCGCCGAGCGGCCGTCGGCGCTCAGCCCGAGCGCGTACGAGTAGCCGTTGAGCTGCTCGCCCTTGGTGCCCTCGCTGACCCTGGCGGTGTCGCCCTTGGGCGGTCGGGCCTCGGCGGCGGGCATCACGGCCCCGACCGCGAGGGCGGCCGCCAGGACGAAGCCGGTGCGGGCCGGCCGGCGGCGGGAACGAGCGGTGGTCATGGACATCCTCCCCGGACGACGAGCGCCGGGCCCTCGACATCCCCGCCCGGCTCGGTGCCGAGCCAAGCGCCGATCGAGCGCGACGGTCAACGGGCCGAAGCGATCTCCGCCGGAAATACGCCACCGGTGGTACTGCCACCCCCGGACCCGGCCGGACGGGCCCGGGGCTCACCCGGACGGGTCAGCGGCGGCGCGCTGGCAGAATTGGGCTGTGATCGACGCACGACGGCTGCGGACCCTCCGGGCCGTGGCGGACCACCGCACCGTGACCGCCGCGGCGGCCGCCCTCTACCTGACCCCCTCCGCGGTCTCCCAGCAGCTGGCCGCCCTGGAGCAGGAGACCGGCCACCACCTGCTGGCCCGGGAGGGCCGGGGCGTGCGGCTGACCGCCGCCGGGGAGATCCTGCTCGGCCATGCCGACGCGGTGCTCGCCCAGCTGGAGCGGGCGGAGGCCGACCTCGCCGCGTACAGCGCGGGCGTCGCGGGCGAGGTCACCGTCGCCTCCTTCGCCACCGGCATCTCCCACGTGCTGGCCCCCGCGATCGGCCTGCTCTCCGAGCGGGCGCCGGGCGTACGGCTCAAGGTGCTGGACGCCGAGGGCGACGCCAGCCTGCCGATGGTGCTGGACGGGCGGGCCGACCTCGCAGTGGCCGTCGAGTACCGGGGCGCCCCGCGCGCCGACGACGCCCGGCTCACCCGGGTCCCGCTGTACGCCGAGCCCTTCGAGGCCGTCCTGCCGCTGGCCCACCCGCTGGCCGCCGAGTCGGGGCCGCTCGCGGTGGCCGCGCTGGCCGACGAGCCGTGGATCGGCCCGTACCCGGGCAACCCCTGCCACGACGTGGTCCTGCTGGCCTGCGAACACGCCGGCTTCCAGCCGCGCCTGCTGCACTCCTCGGACGACTTCCGGGCCGTCGTCGCCCTGGCCTCGGCCGGTTCGGGCGTCGCCCTCGTGCCGCGCTCGGCGCTGCGGGGGGTGGACCTGGGCCGGGTCGCGGTCCGGCCGGTGGACAGCGAGCTGGCCACCCGCAGGGTCTTCGCGGCCGTCCGGGCAGGTGCCGACGGGCACCCGCTGATCCGCCCGGTCCTGGACTCGCTCGCCGAGGCGGCCGCCTCGGGGGCCTGAGCCCGCGTTCCCGGCGCCGCTACGCCCGCGGTCGCTTCCCCGCCCCGCGCGGGGGCGCCGCGCCCTCGGCGGGGCGGGGCATCCGCTCGATGGCGGAGATCAGTGAGGAGCGGGCGACCCCGTGGGCGTCGGCGACGGCGACCAGCTGCCGCAGCTGGTCGGAGAGGCCCGCGACATCGGTGTGGCCGGGTCCGGAACGCGCGATGACGATGATTCCGCGCCCGCGGCCGAAATCGACCAGGCCTTTCGCCCGTAAATTCCGGAGGGCCCGCAGCACGGTGTTCTTGTTGGCCCGGAAATCGGCCGACAGGGCGCTCGCCGAGGGCAGTGACTCGCCTTCCGCGTATTCCCCCCGCTCGATCGACCACTGGATCCGACGTTCGATCTGTACGTGCAGTGGAGATTGCGAGCCCGTCGCGGCAATGCTCATGTCAGCAATGTTAACCGCCCCGGTCAAGGGTGAGTCAAGTGTTGCGCCTGGGGAGTTGGTGCGGACCGGCTCGGACGGACAAGTGGTGGGGCGAATTCCGGATGTCTCCCGCCGCTTCTTCCGGTCGCCCGGCCGGCTGCCGGCCCAAGGCACCCACGGACGGTGAGAATGGTGCCAATGAAGCCATCCCCGCCGAATGGCGGGGGTTTCGGCGGAACGCCGCGTTCCGCCTGTTAGGAAAAACCCGTGATTCCACCGAACACCGGCCCCGGACGACCGGTTGGCCTGATCCACAGGGCTCCTGACGCTCCGTAGCCGCCGACGGATCCTGGTTGCTTCCGGTTCGAACAGTGCCTACGTTCTGTCCTGCGCGGCCCGGACGGAGCCGCCCCATCGATTCCGTCGGATGGACACGGGGAGATGACGTGAATGACTTCGCGACAACGACGGCGACTGCCGGAAGCGAACCCGCCTGGACCCTCGCACTGGACCGCCTGGGCCGGCTGACACCCCGCGAGTGCGAGGTTTTCGTGATGCTCGCCGAAGGGCTGGGCAACCGCCAGATGGCGGCCCGGCTCCAGGTCACCGAACGCACCGTTCGGGCCCATCTCACGGCCGTCCTGGAAAAGCTGGAACTCGAATCCCGGCTCTCCGGGTGCCTGGCCTCCTATGCCCACCACATCTCGTCGTCCCGGGCGTCCCGGGCCCCCGCCGCCTGAATCCCGGAAAGCCCGGAAAGCCCCGGACCGCCGAGCGGCCGTCGCGGAACTGTCGCCGACGACAATAGGCACCGGAAAGCACCGCGGGACATCATCGAATCGCGGGGGAGAAGCCCCCGGGCCGCTCCGGGAAACCGGTGCGGTGGTATTCGAAGGGAATCGACATGTCCGACAACGCATTCGACCTGGACGCCCGCATCAGCTCGCCGGTCCAGGGTGGCGGTCAGCTGCCCACGCCGTCGATCAGCACCCTGGCCACCCGGACCATCTGCACCCGGATCGGCTGCAAGGTGACCTCGACCTGTGTCTGCACCACCCTCTGCACCTCGGGCATCTGCTCGAACCCGCAGCAGGACTGACACCGCTGAGGCGACGGGTGCTGCCGTGGATTCAGGACACGGCAGCACCCGTTCGTCCATTCTCGCGCCGGGCCGCCACCACGCCAAGGCCCGGCACGCCCCCGACGCCGGCTCAAGGCAGACCCCAGGCCACCTCTCCGAGGGAGAACGCATGCACACCGTCCGGGAGACCGGCGAACCGCCCGTCCGCACCCCCGACGCCCCGCTCGCCGAACGGGTCCGCGACGCGGTGCGCCTCGTGGTGTCCCGGACCGCCACGACCGACCAGTGGGCCGACCTCGCCCTGCGCGCCGCCGAGCAGGCCGCCGTACCGATGGGCTGGTACCCGCCCAGCCTGAGCCACGGTCAGGCCGGCCTCGCCCTGCTCCACCTGTACGCCGCCCGGGCCGGCCTCGGCGACCGTGAGCACGCCTACGGCCACGTCCGGGAAGCCGTGCTCGCCACCCAGGTCGAAGCGCTGGCCGGCCCCGGCCTGTTCGGCGGCACCGCCGGCCTCGCCCTGGCGCTGGCCGAGTGCGCCGAGGACGAACCCCGCTTCCGGCCCAGCCTGCTGCGCCTGTACGAGCAACTCGCCGAGCAGGCGATCGCCACCGGATGGCCGGCCGACGGACAGCCACTCAGTGACTCCGACTACGACGTGGTCAACGGCGCGGCCGGGGTGCTGACCTGCCTCGTCGCGCTGCCGGACCCGAGCCCCCTGGTCCGGGAGGCCGCCGCCGTGCTGCTCGACCGGCTGATCCGGTCGGCCGGCGCCGACCGGCCGGAGGGCGCCCCGCCGCGCTGGCTGCTCCGGCCCGAGGTCTACCCGCCCGTCGGCGACTACCACCGGCAGTACCCGCACGGCTACCTCAACCTCGGCGTCTCCCACGGTGTGCCCGGGGTGGCCGCCGCGCTCGCCGTCGCCTGGGCGGCCGGCCACCGCCGGCCCGGCCAGCGCGAGGCCCTCGCCGAACTGACCGGCTGGCTGCTCGGCCACCGGCTGACCGACGCCCAGGGCCCGCTGTGGGCGAACGGGGTCCCGGTCGACGAGCACGGCGCCGAGCGGCCGGTCGCCCACTGCCACGACCAACTCGCCTGGTGCTACGGCACCGCCGGGATCGCCGCCGCCCTGCTCGCCGTCGCCGACTGCACCGAGGACGCCGGGCTGCGGGCGAGCGCCGTGGAGGCCTTCGAGGCCGCGCTGCGCCGCGCCGCCACCGCCGAACCGCGCACCCCCACCCTCTGCCACGGCCTGGCCGGACTCGTCATGCTGGCCCGGGAGTTCGCCCCGCACAGCGCCGCCGCACGGGAAGCGCTGCCCGGACTGCTGGAACGGCTGCTGGCGTACGCCGACCCCGCGCACCCGGTGGTGTTCGCCGACGAGGACGTCCCCGGCAACACCGTGGACGACCCGGGGCTGCTGTCCGGCGCGGCCGGTGTCGCCCTGGCGCTGCTGGCCGCCCTCGCGGACGAGCGGCCGGCCTGGTTCCGCGTCTTCCTGGGGCGGTGAACCGGGTGTCCCGTTACGTCCCCGCCGGCTTCTTCCTGCTGCGCGCGCCCGCGCTGCCCGTCGACACCTACCACCGGCTCACCGCCGATCCGGCCCGCACCCGCGCCGAACTGCTGGCGCTCGCCGAGGACCCGGAGGTCCGCCGGGCGCTGCTGGTGGCCAGCGAGGACCTGGTGGCCGCCCTGGACCGGCTCGACCGGGCGGACGAGCGCCGCACCCGGCGCCTGCACTCCCGGCTGCTGCGCTACCTCACCCGGATGTCCACCCGCCCCACCCCCTTCGGGGCGTTCGCGGGCGTGGCGACGGGCGAGTTCGGCGACCGCACCACCGCCCGGCTCGGCGGCCCGGCGATCCGCGACACCCGGGTCCGCGGCGACATGGAGTGGCTGTTCGCGCTCATCCGCCGCCTGGAGGGCGACCCGGACCTGCTGCCCCACCTCGACGTCGTCGCGAACTCCACCGCGCACCTCGCCGGGGACCGGGTCGTCCTGCCCTTCACCGAGGTGCACGGCAAGGAGGACAAGCGGGCCGTCCGGATCCGGGCCGTCGAACCGGTCCGGCTGGTGCTGCGCGCCGCGCGGGCGCCCGTCCCGTACCGGCGGCTGGTCGCCGAACTGACCGACGCCTTCCCGGAGGCAGGGGAGGGCGCCGTCACCGGACTGGTCCGCCAGCTGTGGGAACTCGGCTTCCTCGGCAGCGACCTGCGCCCGCCGCAGACCGAGGCGCACCCCGAGGAGTACCTGCTGAAGAAGGTCACCGGCCTGCCCGGCGCCGAGGACGTCGCCGAGGGCCTGCGGACCGTGGTCGAGCTGGCCCGCACCGCCCGGGACGTCGAGGGCCTGCGGGCGCTGGGCGCCGCCCAGGCCGCGCTGGTGCCCGAACACGACGGCCGGACCTACCAGTTGGACGCCACCCTCGACCTCCAGGCCCCCGTGCTGAACCGCGCGGTCGGCGAGGCCGCCGCGGACGCCGTCGAGGTGCTGCTGCGCCTCGCCGGCGCCTCCGGCACCGACCACCAGCACCTGGCCCGCTACCGCGAGGAGTTCGTCGAGCGGTACGGCGCCGGCGCCCGGGTACCGGTCCTGGAGGTGCTCAGCGCCGACGCCGGCCTGGATGCTCCACCGCTCTACACCCAGCCCGGCCGCTCCTTCGACCTGCCGCCCACCACCACCCCGCCGGACACCGGCCGGTTCGACGCCGCCCTCCTGGAACTCGCCCAACGGGCCTGGTGGGACCGGTCGTTCGAGGTGGAGCTGACCGACACGTGGCTGGACCGGCTGGCCCCGCCCGGCGACAGCCGCCCCGTCCTGCCGGTGGTCGACGCCTACCTGAGCGTCGAGGCCGCCGACCGGGCCGCGATCGACCGCGGCGAGTGGCGGGCCGTGCTGCGCTCCGACGGCATGGCCCAGGGCGGGCGCACCTTCGGGCGCTTCTTCGACCTGCTCGGCCCCGAGGCCGTCGAGCGGCTGCGCGGCTACGCCCGGCGCGAGGAAGAGCTCTTCCCCGACGCCGTCCACGCCGAACTCGCCTTCCAGCCGGCCTGGGGCCGCGCCGCCAACGTCGCGGTACGGCCGCGGATCCGGCCGTACGAGATCCCGGTCAACAGCACCCCGTCCGTCCCGCCGGACCGGGTCGTCCCGCTCGACGACCTGCTGCTCGGCGCCACCGACGGGCGGCTGTACCTGTGGTCCCGGCGGCTCGGCCGGGAGGTGGTCGTCGTCCAGCACCACATGCTCAGCCCGCTGGTCGCCCCCGACGTGGCGCGGTTCCTGCTGGAGGTCTCCTACGACGGGTACGTGCTGCCGGTCGCCTTCGACTGGGGCCGGCTCTCCCGGGCGCCGTTCCTGCCCCGGGTGGTCCGCGGCCGCGTCGTGCTCCGCCCCGCCCAGTGGCGGCTCACCGAGCGCGACCTCGCCGACCCGGCCGGCTGGCGCGCCCGCTGGAACGTCCCCCGGCACGTCCACCTGGTCGAGGAGGACAACCGGCTGCTGATCGACCTCGACCACCCGCAGACCCTCCCCGAACTGCGCGAGGCGCTCAAGCCGGGCACGGCGCTGGTCCTCCAGGAGCTGCTGCCCGCCCACGACCGGCTCTGGCTGACCGACCGGGACGGGCGGCGCCACCACGAGGAGATCGTCGTCCCGCTGATCGTCCGGGACGCCGCCTCGGCCGCCCGCCGTTCGCCCGCCGACCGGACCACCGCCCCCGTGCCCCGGTACCTGCCCGGCGGCGACTGGTCGTTCCTCCAGCTGTACGCCGGCCCGGAGCGCCAGGACGAGATCATCGCCGGCCCCCTGCTCGACCTGGTGGCCCAACTGCGCGGCGAAGGCCTGCTGGACCGCTGGTTCTACCTCCGCTACGCCGACCCCCACCCGCACCTGCGGCTGCGGGTGCGCAGCACCGCCGCGCCGCAGGCCCTCGACCGGCTGCTGGCCTGGGGCCGTGACCTGGTCGAACTGGGGCTCGCCCGGGACCTCACGGTGGCCTCCTACGCGCCCGAGGTCGCCCGCTACGGCGGCCCCGACGCCTACGACGCCGTCGAGCGGCTCTTCGAGGCCAACAGCGACGCCACCGCCGGCCTGCTCGCCCGGCGCCCCGACCTGCGGCCCGAACCGCTCGGCGTCGCCGCCGTCGACCTGCTGTACGGCCAGTGGGGAGTCCCGCTCGCCGTCCGGGCCGACCTCGCCCCCGCCGGCGCGAAGGACGAGGACGCCCTCCGCCGGACGTTCCGCGCCGACCGGGACTACCTCTGCGAGCTGTTGCTGCCCTGGCCGCGCCGCCCCCACGAGGAGGGCGCCCGCCACCGGCTGCTGCTCGCCGAGGCCTTCGCCGCCCAGCGGCCCGCCGCCCGGGCGGCCGCCGAGGCGGTGCGGCAGGCCGCCGCGGCGGGCCGGCTGGTCGGCAGCGAGCGGCAGATCCTGGCCAGCCTCGCCCACATGCAGGTCAACCGGCTGCTGCCGATCGACCTGGCCCGCGAGGACCGCACGTACGGCCTGTGGCGGCACGCCCTGCGCGCCGTCCGCGGCCGGCTCGCCGCCGAGGCAGGCGGCCCGTCACCGAGGCAGGAGGGCGGACGATGACCTGGCTCCGCGTCATCGCGCTGTTCTGGCGGCTCAGCCCCGCCAAGGTCACCGGCTACGCGCTCTGCACCGTGCTGAACGCCGCCGTCCCCGGCCTGCAGATCGCGCTCACCGCGCGGGTCGTGCAGAGCGTCGCGGACGCCGTCGGCGGCCTGGCCGGGGCCCGGGACGACGCGCTGGACGCCGGCTACCAGCTGCTCGCCCTCGCCGTGTTCGGCCACCTGCTCGGGGTCGCCGTCCAGTACCTGGACTCGCTGCTGCGGCTGGAGCTCACCACCAGCATCGGCGAGCAGGTGATGCGCAAGGGCATCACCCTCGACCTTCAGCAGTACGAGGACGCCGACGCCTACGACAAGCTCCAGCGGGCCTTCCAGGAGAGCAACGGCGGCCGGGTCTACCAGCTGTTCGCCGAGATGCTGGAGGCCGGCCGGGAACTGGTGACCCTGCTGTCCGTGAGCGCCGTGCTGTTCGCCTGGAGCCCCTGGGTGGCGCTGGTCATCCTGGCGTCCCCGATCCCCTCGGTGGTCGCCCACATGGCCTTCAGCCACAAGGTCTTCGAGATCGAGTACGCCCGGACGGCCGACCGGCGGCGGCTGTACTACTACCAGTACCTGACCACCACCGACCACTCCTTCAAGGAGGTCCGGCTCTTCCAGCTCGGGCCCTACCTGCTGGACCGCTACCGGGAGCTGGTCCGCCGCTTCTTCCGGATCGACCGCGGCGTGGCCCGCCGCCAGTCGGTCACGGTCGGCGGCTTCGGCCTGCTGAGCGTGCTCGCCTCCTCCGGCGCCCTGCTGTGGGCGATCCGCGACGCCGCGGACGGCAGCCGGGTCGGCGAACTGGCCGGCTACCTCCAGGCCATCGGCACCGTGCAGGTCGCCGCGCACGGACTGCTGCTCGGCGCCGCCTCGCTGTACAAGGACACCCTCTTCCTCGGCAACCTGTTCGGCTTCCTCGACCTCCCGGAGCGACGCGTCGCGGGCGGCAGCCGGCCCTTCCCGGCCACCCTGCGCGAGGGCATCGAGTTCCGCGACGTCAGCTTCCGCTACCCCGGCACCGACCGGCCCGTCCTGGACCGGCTCAGCTTCCGCATCCCGGCCGGCGCCTGCGTCGCCCTGGTCGGCCAGAACGGCGCGGGGAAGACCACCGTCGTCAAGCTGCTCACCCGGATGTACGAGCCGACCGGCGGCCAGATCCTGATCGACGGCGTCCCGATCGAGGAGTACGACGTCGACGACCTGCAGCGGAACATGGGCGTGATCTTCCAGGACTTCATCCGCTACGAGATGACCGTCCGCCACAACATCGGCTTCGGCCGGGTGGAGTCGCTGGACGACCACGGCCGGGTCCGCCAGGCCGCGGAGTCGGCCGGTGCCGCCCCCGCCGTAGAGGCCCTCCCCGGCGGCTACGACACCATGCTCGGGCGGCACTTCGAGGAGGGCCACCAGCTCTCCGGCGGCCAGTGGCAGAAGATCGCGCTGTCCCGGGCGTTCATGCGCCGCGCCCCGATCGTCGTCCTCGACGAGCCGACCGCCGCGATCGACGCCGAGGCCGAGGCCGAGATCTTCGGCCGGCTGCGCGACATCGCGGGCGAGTCCACCTCCCTGGTCATCGCCCACCGCTTCTCCACCGTCCGGATCGCCGACCGGATCGTCGTCGTCGCC
The DNA here is from genome assembly GCF_044768255.1 of Kitasatospora sp. NPDC101157. NCBI lineage: Bacteria > Bacillati > Actinomycetota > Actinomycetes > Kitasatosporales > Streptomycetaceae > Kitasatospora > Kitasatospora sp. NPDC101157. The sequence goes on from NZ_JBIWPL010000007.1 coordinate 18,895, forward strand.
GACGGCCGGCTCGCCGAGGAGGGCACCCATGACGAACTGCTCAGGGCCGACGGCATCTACGCCCGGCTCTTCCGACTCCAGGCGTCCGGCTACCTCACCGACGTCACCCCGCACTGAAGGCCCGCCCATGCCCGTCTCCGTCGTCCTCCCGGTCATGCCCGCCGACCCCGCCCAGCTCGTCCCGTACGCCGAACTCGTCCGGGACGGCCGGGCGGCCCGGCTCTGGCAGGGGCAGTCGCTGCGCCTGGAGACCCACCAGGCCTTCGCCTACCTGGCCGGCCTCGGCCACCGGATACCCGTCGGCACCTCGGTCGCGCTGATGCCGCTGCGGCACGAACTCGACGCCGCGCTCCAGGCCCGCTCGCTGGCCCGGCTCACCGGCCACCGGACCGTCCTCGGACTCGGCCCGGGAGCCGCCGACTTCGTCACCGAACTGCGCGGCGCGCCCTACCCGCGCCCGGCCGAGGCCGCCGCCGGGTACCTGCGCACCGTCCGCGCGCTGCTGGCCGGGGCCCGGGCCGGCGGCCTCCCGGAGGAACTCGACCATCCGGGCGTGGAGTTGGGGCTCGGCGTGCTCCGCCCGGCGCTGGCCCGGGTGGCCGGGCGGGAGGCCGACGCGGCGATCACCTGGATGACCCCGCCCGGGTACCTGCGCGACACCCTCGGCCCGGCCCTGGCCCGGGGCGCGGCGGAGGCGGAGCGGCCGGTGCCGAGACTGGTCACCGTCGTCCACGCGGCCCTGGACCGCCCGGGGCGCAACCCGTACCGGCTCGCCTACGACGCCGCCCACGCCCACCTCGCCTCGCCGCACTACACCGACATGCTGCGCCGGGCCGGGCTGCGGGTGCACCCGTCAAGCCCCTCGCTGGGCGCCCGGGCTCTGGTCGACTCCGGGGCCTTCGTGCACGGCGACGCCCAGGCGGTGGCCGCCGGACTGGCGGAGTACGCCCGGGCGGGGGTCGACGAGGTGGTGGTCAACGTCGCGGGCGTGGCCGTCGCGGAGGGCCCCGAAGCGGCACTGGCGGACCTCGCGGAGATCCTCGACGCGGTCCGGCGGGCACCCTGCTGAGTGCGCGTCGGACGCGTCGGTCGGTTCGCGTAGGATCGGATGCCCGGGCAGGGGCGAGGAGTTGGACGTGGGCGTGGGTGTGAGCAGTGACGTGACGCGGTGGCTGGCCGCGAACGCCGTCCCGCTGGACAGCCTGGACGCCGGGCACCCGGCGGCGGACCTGGCGCCGCTGCGCCCGGTGCTGGACGGGGTCCGGATCGTCGGGCTCGGCGAATCCACCCACGGGACGGCCGAGTTCTTCCGGCTGAAGCACCGGCTGCTGGAGTTCCTGGTCCGCGAACTCGGCTTCGGGGCACTGGCGATGGAGGCCAGCGCGGCCTCCGCCGAGGCGGTGGACGCCTACGTCCGGTACGGCACCGGCGATCCGGTGGCCGCCCTCGACCGGCTGGGCTTCTGGACCTGGAAGACCTACGAGGTGCTCGCCCTGGTCGAGTGGCTGCGCGAGCACAACCGGGCGCTGCCGGAGGCCCGTCGGGTCCGCTTCGTCGGCATCGACCCCCAGCGCAGCGCCGACTCGGCCGGCGAACTCCACGCCTTCCTGCGGCAGGTGGCGCCCGAGCGCGCGGCCGCCGTCCACGCCACCCTGCGGGCGATCGGCGACAGCACCCCGGCCGGAGACCCCGAGGGAGCCGGTGAACTGCTCGACAGTGCGAGGCAGTTGCTCGCGGAGCTGGAGGAGGCGCGGGCGGCGCACACCGCGACGGCCGGCGCCGCGGCCACCGACCGGGCGATCGCCCACGCCCGCAACCTGGTCCGGGCCGCCGACCTGGCCGGCCGGTCGCCGCTGGGCACGGACGGCGCGGTCGAGGAGGGATCGCTGGCCGCCCGCGACCGCTACATGGCCGAGGCCGTCGCCGAACTCCACGAGACCACCGGACTGCGGACGGCCGTGTGGGCCCACAACAGCCATGTGATGACCGGACGGTACGCGGCCGGCGTCCCCGCCATGGGCCGCCACCTGCGGGAGCGCTACGGCGACGACTACTACGCCCTCGGCCTGCTGCTCGGCAAGGGCGCGTTCCGGGCCCGCACCGGATCCACCCGCGCGCGCCCGCCGCGCCGCCACGGCATCGGCGGCGGCGGGCCGAAGTCCGTCGAGGGCCAGCTCGCCGCCGCCCACCGGGGCGACCACCTCCTCGACCTGCGCGCCGCCCGCGGCGAGCCGGCCGTCGAACGCTGGCTGGCCGAGCGGCACTTCCTGCGCAGCTTCGGCGCGGGCGTACCCCGGTTCAGCTACCGCTTCGAGCTGGCGCCGACGGTGCTGGCCGAGGAGTACGACGGCCTCGCCTACGTGCGCCGCTCGACCTGCTCCCGGCCGCTGCCGCTGCCCCCCGAGCCCGGCAGCCGCTGAACGGCGGGCCGGGCCACCGCACCGGGCGGAGGCCGTGGGCCCGACCGCCCTGCCCGCACCGCCGCGGGAGCGGTCGGGCCGGTGCTCTCCGCCGCCGTCGGTCACCGCGCCGTGGAGGGCGACGGCGCCGGGCGCGACGGTTCCGGCCGGGACGCCGCCGCGGTCGGCAGCCACGGGATCTCCGACCGGGCGTACCGGTACGCCCGGAAGACGGCGTTCTGGGCCCCGCCGGAGGATTCGAGGCCGACGCCCTCGCCGAACGAGCCGAAGTGGGGGACGACGTACTCCCAGACCACCTCGCGGTCGACGGTGACCTCGAAGATCCGGCCGAACGAGCCCTCCGCGATCAGGGTGTTGCCGTTGGGCAGCCGCTGGGCGCTGGACATGTACGGGCTGTAGAAGTTCTGCGGCGGGTCGTCCCGGTACTCCCAGACGATCGCCCGGCTGGCGCGGTCGACCTCCACCACCCGCGAGTACGGCACCGAAGTCCCCTGCCGGTAGGAGCCGTTGTCGAAGACGAGGATGTTGCCGTTGTCGAGTTCGTGCGGGTAGTGCTGCTGGGCGAGGACGTCGGGTCCGAGCCGCCAGGTCACGTCACCGGTCCGCCGGTCGACGACCACTGCCGTCGAGGCGCTGCGGAAGCCCACCATGACGGAGCCGTCCGCGAGTTCGTTGACCGTGTTGGCCATCGGCCAGTGCTCGCGCGCGTAGTGGGGGTCGAGGACGGTCCCGTCCGGGTCGAGGTGCTCGGCGGCGGCCCAGCGCCAGACGATCTCGCCCTCCCAGGTCATCTCGTACACCACGTCGCCCCAGATCACCCCGCCCGGAGCCTCCGATCCGGGGATGCCGCCACTGATCCGCGCGGCGAACTCGGCGGGGAGGGGCTCGACGGCGAGCAGCAGCAGGTTGCCGTTGGACAGGAGTTCGGCGTCGTGGTGGTGGAAGGGGTGGCCGGTCTCGCGGAGCACCGTGCCGTCGGGTGCCACCTGGAGGAACACGCCGCCGTGGTAGACCTCCCAGATCGGGAAGAGCGGTTCGGGCTGCGGCGCCTTGCCCTGGTAGAAGAGCGTGCCGTCGGGCAGCAGCCGGGCGTGGCGTCCGGGCGGGTACGGCAGGGTCCACCGGTGCCGCTCGGTTCCGTCGAGGTCGACCAGGTAGGCCTCGCCGGGGCCGGCGATCGGGGTGATCAGTGTGAGGCCGTCGAAGGCGCGCTCGCGGTCGAGTGCGCGCAGGCCGGTGCCCCGCCGGCGCAGGGTGTTCTGGTCGATCACGGTCTCTCCGGTTCGGTGCGCAGAATATTGACCACATCAATATGCGCCCGTCGATGTTGCCGTGGTGTTGCGGCGGCATGAAGCCTGCGGGGAGGGCCGCTCCCGACTGCGATACTGGGGGACATGGCAGCTCCGGACCCGCACGGGACAGGCCCGTCGCCCGAGACGGCGGCCGTCGGCGCCGCGATCCGCCGTCGGCGCAAGGCCCTCGGCATCCGGATGGTGGATCTGGCCGCGGCCGCCGGACTCTCCCAGCCGTTCCTCAGCCAGTTGGAACGAGGCCTCGCCACACCGAGCCTGAGCTCGATCTACCGGATCGCCGAGTCCCTGGACTGTCCGCCCGGCGCCTTCCTGCGCGCCCGGTCCGGCGACGGCCCGGTGGCGCACCAGACCGATCCGCAGACCATCCGGGTCACCGAGGGCGGCGGCCAGGAGGCGGAGGTACTGATCCCCGGTGGGCAGAGCGACAGCATGGAGGCCTACCGGCACCACTTCGTCCCCGGGGAGCCGGAGCGCGGGTGGTTCGAGCACCCGGGCGAGGACTTCGTCTACGTCCTCCAGGGTGAGGTGATCCTGGAACTGCGCGGTGAGCCGCCGGTGCTGCTGCGCCAGGGCGAGAGCGCACACCACCGGGGGGACATCCCGCACCGCTGCCGGCCGGCCGGCGACAGCGAGGGGCGGACGCTGCTCGTCGTGTCGTCGGGTGCCCATCCCTGAGTGCCCGTGGGGCCCGCGATCCGGACCGGCGTTGACGCCGGCCGCGCCGTCGGGCTAGCTTCCCGGCATGCAGCAGCGTTCCCTCGCCCTGACGACTCGCGGTCACATCGACCTCCTGCGGGTCTGTACCGCTGCCTGTCGCGCCTGCTGAGAGCCTCCAGCCCCCGACCGGCCCGTTGATCCGACGGGTCCGTACGGTCCGCCGTCGCTCCGCGCGGAATCCGTCCGACCGCCCCGCCCCGTGAGGCGGCGGCGCAGCTCTCGACACCCCAGTCCGACCCGGCATCCGTGATGCGTGGTCACGGCCGCCCGCGCGTCCGCAGCTGACGCCTGCCCGGCCGCATCCTCCTGCCCACCCGGACCCTACCTGCCCGAGGAGTCGCCATGCCCGTTGGAACCGACGCCCTGCCCCCGCCCGTCACCGCGGCCGCCCCGCCACCCGAGCTCGTCGCCATCACCCCTCGGGGCGGTCGCCGTCGTCCACCCCGCTGGCTGCGGCGTTCCGTCGCGCCGATCCTGCTGCTGGCCCTGTGGCAAGCGCTGGGCACGGCCGGAGCACTCCCGGCGCAGGCCCTGCCGCCACCGGTGACCGTCCTGTGCAAGGCGGTCGAGATGACCGCCGACGGCACCCTGCCCTCCGCCATGGCGGTCTCGTTGCAGCGGGTGCTGTACGGCCTGGCGCTCGGCGGCCTGATCGGGATCGGACTGGCGCTGGCCTCGGGCCTGTCCCGGCTCGGTGAGGACCTGGTCGACCCGATCGTGCAGATGCTGCGCACCGTCCCGTTCATCGGCCTGATCCCGCTGCTCATCATCTGGGCCGGCATCGGCGAGGCGCCCAAGGTGGTGCTGATCGCGCTGGGGGTCGGTTTCAACCTCTACCTCAACCTCCACGCGGGGATCCGCAGTGTGGACAACGCCCTGGTCGAGGCCGGCGGGACCCTGGGGCTGAACCGCCGTCAGCAGATCCGGCACATCATCCTGCCCGGTGCGCTGCCCGGCCTCATGACCGGTCTGCGCTACGCGCTGACGGTCTCCTGGCTGGCCCTGGTCTTCGGCGAGGCGATCAACGCCGACAACGGCATCGGCTTCCTGATGAACCAGGCGCGCGAGTTCTTCCAGACGGACGTCATCGTCGTCTGCCTCCTCGTCTACGCCCTGCTCGGCCTGACCGCCGACCTCATCGTCCGTACCTTGGAAAGGATCCTGCTGTCGTGGCGACCGACCTTCAGCGGCACGTGACCACCACGGTCGGGCCCGTGGCACCACCTGGGCCCGCCGTCCTCGTGCGCGCACTGCGGCGCTCCTTCGGCGCCGACGCGGTCCTCGACGGACTCGACCTACGCATCGAACCGGGTCAGTTCACCGTGCTGCTCGGGGCGAGCGGATGCGGCAAGAGCACCCTGCTGAAGGTCCTCGCCGGCCTGGACCGGGAGATCACCGGGGAGGTGCTGGTCCCCCGGCGCCGGGCCGTGGCCTTCCAGTCGCCGCGGCTGATGCCGTGGAAGAAGGTCTGGCGCAACGTCGTGCTGGGCCTGCCCGGCCGTCCCGACCGGGCGCTCGCCGAGCACACGCTCGACGAGGTCGGCCTCCGGCACCGGGCCGACGCCTGGCCCAGGACCCTCTCCGGCGGCGAGGCGCAGCGGGCGGCGCTGGCGCGCGCACTGGTGCGCGACCCCGAACTCCTGCTGCTGGACGAGCCGTTCGGCGCGCTGGACGCGCTCACCCGGCTGACCGCGCAACGGCTGGTCGGGGCCGTGTGGGAGCGGCGCCGGTGCGCGGTCCTGCTGGTCACCCATGACGTCGAGGAAGCCGCGCTCCTCGCCGACCGGGTGCTGGTGATGCGTGCCGGGACGATCGTCCACGACGAGACGGTGGACCTGCCGAGGCCGCGCGCGGCCACCGATCCCGCCGTCGTCGCGCTGCGCAGCTCACTGCTCGGTGAACTCGGCGTCAGCTCCTCCTGATCCGCCTACCGAAGGAACTTCGATGACCGGCCTCTTCCGTCGCGGTGCCGTCGCCGCCGTTCTCGCCCCCGTCCTCTTCGCCACCCTGGCGTCCTGCGGCTCCTCCCCGTCGAAGTCCGCGGGGAGCGGACCCGCCCGGACCCTCAGGGTGGGCGACCAGAAGGGCGGCGCCGCCCAGGCCCTGCTGGATGCCTCGGGGCAGGCCGAAAAACTGCCCTACAGCATCAGTTGGGCGTCGTTCACGTCCGGACCACCGATGCTGGAGGCGATCGGCGCCGGCTCGGTGGACGTGGGCGCGGTGGGCAACACGCCCCCGGTGTTCGCCGGATCGGCGCACCGGCCGATCAAGGTCGTCGGCGCGCTGCGCTCCTCGGAGGCCGGGGACGCGGTCCTGGTGCCCGAGGGGTCCGCGCTGTCCGACGTGGCCTCGCTCAAGGGGAGGACCGTCGCGGTCGCGCAGGGCAGTTCCGCGCACAACACCCTGGTCGCGCTGTTGCTCCGAGCCGGGCTCAGCCCTGCCGACGTGCACCTGAGCTACCTCCAGCCGGCCGACGCACTGGCCGCGTTCAACTCCGGCAAGGTGGACGCGTGGGCGGTCTGGGACCCGTACACCGCGATCGCCGAGAAGGCCGGCGGGCACGTCCTGGCCACCGGTGAGCAGGTCTCCGCCGGGCTCGCCTTCCAGGTGGCCTCGGACCGCGCGCTGGCCGACCCGGCCCGGAGCGAGCTGGTCGGCGACTACCTCCAGCGGGTCGGCGCCGCCTGGCGCTGGGCGGCCTCGCACCAGGAGCAGTGGGCCCGGGTGTGGTCCGAGGAAGCGGGCATCCCGTACGACGTCGCCCTCGCCTCGGTGCGCCGCACCCAGTCGACCACGTTCGAAGTGGCGCTCGACGACGACGCCGTCCGGTCCGAGCAGCGGATCGTGGAGACCTTCGCCGGGCAGAAGCTGATCCCCGCCTCCTTCTCCTTCGCCGACTTCACCGACCGCCGGTTCAACGCCGGTCTGCCCCCGTCCGCCACCAGGACCGCCCCCGCCAACTGAGACCCCCAGGAGCGACGAACGATGACCATCCATCTCCACTGGTTCCTGCCCACCGGCGGGGACGGCCGGGGCCTGGTCGACCGCCACGCCTACGCCGGCAACCTCGACGACCGGAGCACGAGCGCGGCCCCGGGCCGTGCCGCGGCGGCCGTCCGCCGGCCCGACATCGAGTACCTCGCGCAGATCGCCAAGGCCGCCGACCGGCTCGGCTTCGAGGCGGTCCTCACCCCCACCGGCACCTGGTGCGAGGACGCCTGGCTCACCACCGCCTTCCTGGCCCACGAGACCGAGCACCTCAAGTTCCTGGTCGCCTTCCGGCCCGGCCTGATCTCACCCACCCTGGCCGCCCAGATGGCCGCCACCTACCAGCGGGCCACCGGCGGCCGGCTCCTGCTGAACGTGGTGACCGGCGGGGACGCCGAGGAACAGGCCCGCTTCGGCGACCACCTGGACCACGACAGCCGTTACGCCCGGACCGACGAGTTCCTCGCCGTGGTGCGCGGCGCCTGGTCCGGAACCCCGTACGACTTCGACGGGGCCCACTACCGGGTGACCGGTGCGCACGTGCCGGTGCCGCCGGTGCCCACGGTCCCGATCTTCTTCGGAGGCTCCTCCGCGGCCGCCGGACCGGTCGCCGCCCGGCACGCCGACGTCTACCTGACCTGGGGCGAACCGCCGGCCCAGGTGAAGGAGAAGATCGACTGGATCCGGGAGCTCGCCCACGCCGAGGGACGGGAGGTCCGCTTCGGCGTCCGGCTGCACACCATCTCGCGCGACTCCTCCCGCCACGCCTGGCAGGAGGCCGAACGGCTCCTGGCCGGCATCGGCGACGAGGAGGTGGCATTCGCCCAGCGTCTGCTCGGCCGCAGCGAGTCGGTGGGCCAGCGACGGATGCTGGCACTCCACCGGGGATCACGGGACAAGCTGGAGATCCACCCCAACCTGTGGGCCGGCGTCGGCCTCGTCCGCGGCGGCGCGGGCACCGCCCTGGTCGGCAGCCACGAGGAGGTCGCGGACCGGATCGAGGAGTACCACGCCATCGGCATCGACCACTTCGTCCTCTCCGGATACCCGCACCTGGAGGAGGCCTACTGGTTCGGTGAGGGCGTCCGTCCCGTCCTCCAGGCCCGCGGCCTGGTCGCCCCGCCGCCGGGCATCCGCCCCCCGGGCGGGCGTTCCGGCGGCCGCCGGTGACGGGGTGAGTGGCGCACGGCAGCCGGTGCATAGGGTGGGGGTGACGGTTCGGCGCATACGTTGGGAGAAAGCTGATGGACTCGGTCCCTGTCTCTGGCGAGGGTCTTCTTCCGGTCGGGGTCGTCGGGCTCGGTGACATCGCGCAGAAGGCGTACCTGCCGGTGCTCACCACCGTGCCCGGGCTGGACCTGCGGCTGATGACCCGGGACCGGGGCAAGCTGGACCGGCTGGGGGAGACGTACCGGATCGACGCCGGGAAGCGGTTCACCGACCTGGGCGAGCTGATCGGGAGCGGGATCCGGGCGGCGTTCGTCCATGCCGCGACCAGTCAGCACGTGCCGATCGTCGAGCAGCTGCTGACGGCGGGCGTGGACGTGTACGTGGACAAGCCGTTGGATCAGACCCTGGACGGCTCGCGCAGGCTGGTCGACCTGGCCGACCGCACCGGCCGCTCGCTGATGGTCGGGTTCAACCGGCGCCACGCGCCCGGCTACGCGCAGGCGCTGGAGCGCCCGCGCGACCTGATCGTGCTGCAGAAGAACCGGGAGGGCCTGGCCGAGGCCGCCCGGACGCTGGTGTTCGACGACTTCATCCACGTGGTGGACACCCTGCGGTTCCTGGTGCCCGGTGAGGTCGAGCAGGTGGACGTCCGGGCCCGGAAGGACCGGGACGGCCTGGTGGAGCACGTGGTGCTCACGCTCGGCGGGGAGGGGTTCACCGCGCTGGGGATCATGAACCGGGTCTCCGGCTCGACGGAGGAGGTGCTGGAGGTCTCCGGCGGCGACTCCAAGCGCGAGGTGCGCAACCTGGCCGAGGTGATCGACCACCGCGGCCAGCCCACCGTGCGCCGGCGCGGCGACTGGGTGTCGGTGGCCCGCCAGCGAGGGATCGAGCAGTGCGTGCTGGCCTTCCTGGACGCCGTGCGGGCCGGGAAAGCCCTGGACGCCCACGACGCGCTGCGCACCCACGAGCTGTGCGAGCTGATCGTGGAGCGCATCGAGGAGGTCTGACCGGCCGGGCCGGCGCGGCGCTTCATCGGTGTGTCATCGGCCGCTGCCATGGTCGTCCGGTGACCTGGGCCGACCACGGGCCGCGACGGCGCGGGCGGGTCGGCCGACCTCGTGGGGAGGATGGAATGCAAGCTCGAAGGATCGCTGCCGCCGCGGCCGGACTGCTGCTGACGGTCGGGCTGTCGGCCGTTCAGGGGGCCACCGCACAGGCGGCCACCACGCGTGTGACCGCCCCGTGCGAGGGCACCTACACGATCGTCGTCGGGGGCACCGGCAGCTCGTGGAACAACGACGGCTTCTACGGAAACATCCAGCAGCACGTCGGGTACCCCACCCAGATCCCCAACGGCGCCAGCACGCGGGCGGGTGTCAACGAGCTGAACCGGCTGGTCCGCGACCAGCGTGCCGCGTGCCCGGGCCAGCACGTCAAGATGGCGGGGTACTCCCTGGGCGCCGGGGTGGTGCACGTCTGGGTCACCGAGAACTGGCAGACCTTCGGCAACGTCAACGCCATCCTCGTCGCCGACCCCAAGCGCCAGGGCCCTCCCGGCGCCAACGGCGGCGCGGTGCCCTTCGGCGGCATCATCGGCGCGCCGCTGGCCGGCGCCGACCGGTTCTTCGGCAACGTGCCGGTCAAGACGATCTGCCACTGGGACTACGTCTGCGACGAGTCCGCCGGTATCTGGACCTACCCGGCCAACCACGTCAACAACTACCCCGAAGACTTCAACATGGACCACCACAACGACAGCGCCAATGAGCAGTGGTACAACGGCGCCTGGTACCCGGCGAGTTGGTAGTCGTCGGGCGCCCTTCGGCCCGGTCCTGAGCCGCGCTCCCGCGCCACCCGCCGGGTGACGCGGGAGCGCGTCATCGGGATGTCATCACCCCTCCCTAGCGTGGCCGTGTACAGACAAGAACCGGACCGGCAGGGAGAGGACGGACCGATGGCGATGAACGCACTCGAACGGGAGGGGCCCGGGTGGAGGGCACCCAGGGGGAGGGTGGCCGGGCGGAGGGGCCCCGGGCGGAGGGGACTCGGGGCGAGGCTGGCGGTGGCGGCCGTCGCCGTGGCGTCACTGCTGGGCACCACGGCGGCCGCCGGATCCCCGGTCGCGGGATCCCCGGCCGCCGCCGCACCGGACAAGCCGACGATCCGCTACACCGAGTACGGCATCCCGCACATCATCGCCGCCGACCTGGAGGGGCTGGGGGAGGGATACGGGTACGCGGCCGCCAAGGACAACGTCTGCACGCTGGCCGACACCTACCTGATGGTCAATGCCCAGCGGTCCCGCTACCTGGGCCCGGACGGCAAGGCGAGCCCCGGCCAGAACCAGAACAGCACCACCAACCTCAACAGCGACCTGTACTTCCAGCGGATCAACGACAACCACGTGGTGGAGGGGCTGATCGACCAGCCCGCGCCCAAGGGCCCCGAACCGGAGGTCAAGCAGGCCATCCACGGCTACGTCCAGGGGTACAACCGCTACCTGGCCGAGACCGGGGTGAACAACATCTCCGACCCCGCCTGCCGCGGCGCGGCCTGGGTACGGCCGATCACCGAGCTGGACGTCTACCGGCACGCGCACGCCGAGATCATCATGGGCAGTGCCGATCCGCTGCTGGACGGCGAGGTGAACGCCGCACCCCCAGGGGCGTCGGCCGCGGCCCAGCCGGCCGCCGCGCCCGCGCTCTCCCCAAAGGAGACCGGCAACCGGATCCGCGAGGCGATGGCCGCCGCCCGCCAACAGGGCGCCATGGGCAGCAACGCCCTCGCCGTGGGCTCCCAGGGGGTCTCCGGCGGCACCGGCATGCTGCTGGCCAACCCGCACTTCCCCTGGCAGGGCAAGAACCGGATGTGGCAGGCGCAGCTGACCATCCCGGGGCGGTTCAACGTCTCCGGGGCCAGCCTGCTCGGCCTGCCCGCCGTCAACATCGGCCACAACGACGACGTCGCCTGGACCCACACCGTCGCCACGGTGGCCCCGTTCGGGCTGTTCGACGTCCAGGTGGACCCGCTGCACCCGACCAACTACCTGGTGGACGGCAGCTGGCAGCCGATGACCTCGCAGCAGGTCGGCGTCGACGTGCTGAACCCGGACGGCTCCGTCGGCAGGGTCACCAGGACCCTCTGGTCCACCCGGTACGGCCCGATCACCACCTCGATCCTCGGCACCCCGCTGCCCTGGGTGGTCAGCGCGCACGCGGTGCGCGACGCGAACATGGACAACCTGCGGGCGTTGAACACCTGGTTCCACCTCGACCAGGCCAAGGACGTCAACGACGTGGTCAACTCCCTGGAGACCACGGAGGGCGTCCCCTTCTTCAACACCGTCGCCTCGGACCGCAAGGGAAACGCGCTCTACGCGGACATCCAGGCCGCCCCGAACATCACCGACGCCCACGCCCAGTCCTGCCTCACCCTGACGGGTCAGGTGCTGTTCAACCAGCAGCTGCGGCTGCCCAACGTGCCGCCGGTCTCCATCTTCGACGGCAAGCGCAGCGAGTGCGACTGGCCGAACGACCCGAACGCCGTCGCGCCCGGGCTGCTGGACCCGCACGTGCAACCGCGCCTGATCCGCTCCGACTTCGTGGGCAACGCCAACGACAGTGCCTGGCTGGCCAATCCCGAGCAGCCGCTGTCGTTCCCCCGGGTGATGGGCGACACGGCGCAGCCGCGCTCGCTGCGCACCCAGGAACTGATCGTGACCGCGCAGAACCGGATCAACGGCACCGACGGCCTGCCGGGCCGGGGCTTCACACCGGAGAACATGCGGCAGCTGCTGTTCGCCGACAACAGCAGGGCGGCCGACCTGGCCCTCAACGCCACGGTGAGCGCCTGCCAGGGCGCACCGTTCGGGCTCGTCCTGGTGGACGGCAACCTGGTCAACATCAGTGAGGCGTGCCCGATCCTGGCCGCCTGGAACCACAAGTACACGGCGGACAGCCGGGGTTCCTGGCTGTTCGAGAACTTCTGGTTCTTCCTGACCGGCGGGCAGGCGATCGAGAAGCTGCCGTGGCGGGTCCCCTTCGACCCCAAGGACCCGGTGCACACGCCCAATTCGCTGGACGCCGGGAACGACGCCGTCCGCAACTCGCTCGCCCGGGCCGTCCTCGCGCTGCGCAACGCGGGCATCCCGTTGAACGCGCCGCTCTCGGACGTCCAGAAGGTCACCCGCAACGGGGAGCAGATCCCGATCCACGGCTCGATCCACGAGCTGGGCGTGCTGAACGTGGTGACGCCCGGCACGGTCGACGGCAAGCTCGACATCACCTTCGGCTCCAGCTTCATCCAGGAGACCAGGTTCACCGCCGACGGCCCGCCCGAGTCCGCGTCCGTGCTGGCCTACTCCCAGTCGGCCAACCCGAACTCGCCCCACTACGCCGACCAGACCAAGCTGTTCTCGGCCGGCCAGTGGGTGACCGAGCGGTACACCGAGGACCAGATCGCGGCCTCACCGGCGCTGGAGGTCAAGGTCCTCGGCTGAGGCCGCTCCGCGCACCACAACGACCACGAGGGGGAACACCGTGACGAGGACACTCCACCGCCGGCGAACGGTGGTGGCCCTGCTGGCCGCCGTCGTCGGCTTCACCGGGACGGCCGCCACGGCCGCCACGGCCGCTCCGGCCACTCAGGCCGCTCCGGCCCGGGCCGCCGGTACGGGCGCGCCGCCGAGGATGGCGGACGGGTTCGGCCTGACCCAGACCGAACCGGCCGTGGGCGGTTCCACCGACTTCTACCTCACCGTGACCACACCCGAGGTCACCGGCAAGCACCACATCAAGATCATCCTTCCGAGCGGCTACTACGACGACCCGGCCCGGCGCTACCCCGTGCTGTACTTCCTGCACGGCTCGCCCGACGACCCGGTCCGGCAGAACTACCCGGCGCTGACCACCTCCAACGCGATGATCACCGTCATCCCGGACGGCGGCGCCCGCGGCTGGTACGCGAACTGGCTGAACCAGAACACCCAGCTCGGGGCCCAGAACTGGGAGAACTTCCACCTCAACCAGGTGATCCCGTTCATCGACGCGAACCTGCGGACCGTCCCCACCAAGAAGGGCAGGGCCGTCGCCGGGGTCTCGATGGGCGGGTTCGGCGCCCTCCACTACGCCCAGGACCACCCCGAGCTGTTCAACCAGACCGCGTCCCTGTCGGGGGACATCGACCTGTCGGCCGACTCCATGGACCTGCGGCTGGCCGTCGTCGCCTCCCTCATCGACGGGCAGGGCGCGATCTGCGGCTCGTCGTCCGGGTACTGCGACCCCAACAACGACCCGTACAAGCCGGGCGTGGACAGTGACGCCCTGTTCGGCTCGCCCTACCCGGTGTTCAACGCCGACTGGCGGTGGAACGCGGCCGACCCGTCCCAGCACATGGACAGGCTCGCCGGCGTCGGGGTCTCCATCTACGTGGGCAACGGCCACGGCTCGCCCACCGACCTGGAGTTCTGGCTCGAAGGCGCGTCCAAGCACGTCAAGGACCACATGGACGCCCTGGGCATGCCCTACTACTACGTCGACTACGGCGACGGCTCCGCCTGGGGCGGCCAGTGCAACGGCGGCCACAACGGCGGCTGCTGGGAACAGGACCTCCGGGACCTGATCCCGCGGCTGGAGCGGGCCTTCGCTTCCTGACCGCGTCACGGCGCCGAGGCACCGCGGGCTCCACCGGGCGACCGTCCCGGTGGAGCCCGTCGACGTCCCGGCGGTCAGCGCGCGGCTCCGGTGCGGACCGGGGCCGCCTGGGCGCCGCGCAGGATCAGCTGGTGCGTGCGCCGCAGCACCGGACTCGGCGGAACCCCCAGGTCCTCGGCGAGCCGGCGGCGCGTGCGGTCGAACACGGCCAGTGCGTCGGCCTGACGGCCGCCGCGGTGCAGCGCCTCCATCAGCATCGCCGCCACCGGCTCGTTCAGCGGGTGCTCGGCGGACAGGGCGACCAGCTCGGCGATCGCCCCGGCGAACTGGCCCAGCGCCAGCCGCCACCGCGACCGCCGCTGGGCGACGGTGATCCGGCGCTCGGTCAACCGCAGCCGCTCCAGTTCGGCGAGCGGGCCGGGCAGTCCGGCCAGTGGCTCCCCGTGGAACAGGTCCAGCGCCCGGGAACAGAGGCGGACCGCCTCGGGCAGGTCACCCGCCCGGTGGGCCGTACCGGCCGCTGCCACCAGGGCCTCCAGGTCGGCCAGGTCGACCTCGGTGGCACCGGCGGCCAGGCGGTAGCCGTACCGGTCGTGCTCGATCACCGAGCCCGGGCAGTCCCCGGTCCGCAGGCTCTTCCGCAACCGGTAGACGTGGACCGGCACCACATTGGTGACCGGCGGCTCCGAGCCCCACACGCCGTCCAGCAACTCCTGCCGGCTGACGGTCCGTCCCCGGTGCAGCGCCAGCGCCGCCAGTACGGCCTGCTGGCGCAGGTGCCCGAGATCCAGGGGCCGTCCGCCGTGCCAGGCCCGCAGCGGTCCGAGGACGGAGACCCGCACCTTCGGACCGGCCGTCCGGCCGCCGTCGCCGCGCGGCACCGGTCCCGCGCCCCCGGTGCGGGGGCCCCGGCCGGGGGCGACGAGTCCGCAGTCGAAGGCGTGGACGATGGCGGCGGCCCGGTCGCGCAACCCGAGCTTCCCGAGGACGCGAGCCAGCTGCCCGGCCACGACCTCCTCGGGGACGCCGAGGGCGGCGGCGATCTCGTCGTCCCGCAGGCCGCAGCCGACCGCCTGGAGCACCTCGCGCTCCTGCTGCCCGAGGACGGTGGCACCCGACCGGGTCGTGGTGGGGCTCGGACGGCCGGTGGTGGCGGTCGACGGCATCGCTGCTCCCTGCGCTCCGGGCCCGCCGGTCCGGCGGACGCCGTCGCCAAGCTAGCCACGGGCGCGGCGGGCCCGGAATCCGGAACGATCCGGAGGAGCGCGCCGCGCGGTCCGCGCCGGACCCCGACGGCCCGCGCCGGTCGCCCGCGGGGTGTCCGCCGCGGAGGCTCAGGGGCAGTCGGCGAGGGCGGGGCGGTCCTTGGTCCGGACGGCGGGGAGCCAGGCGGTGGTGGCGGGACCGGGGAGATGGACGCGGTACCACAGGGTGGAGGTGCGGTCCTCCTCGTCGATGACGGGCAGACCGGCGGCGAGCTGGCACTCGGCATCGAGGGTGTCGTTGTGCCAGACGCGGGTGGCGACGACGTTCTCGGCGGTGTAGGGGCGCCGGGGGTCGACGGCGAGGCCCAGGCTGCACCCCGGGTCGCGGTCGGAGCGGTCCTGGCAGCTGCGTTCGGCGTTGAAGACCCGGATCCGGCCGGGGTGGCCGGTCCGGTCGGAGTGCGGCCAGAGGGCGGAGACCGTGGCGGTGGCCGCAGCGCAGGCGGCGACGGCGAGCAGGCCGGCGCGCACGCGCGGGCGGATCCGGCGGCGCGGGCGGCGGCCGGACCGGTGGGCGCGGATGCGGGCGAGCAGGCTCTCGGCGGTGTGCGGGGCGCGGGCGGCGTGGGTGGGGGCGAGGCAGTCGGCGGCCAGGGCGCGCCAGAACGGGGGCACGTCGGGGGCCAGTCGCAGGGCGGCACGGCCCTCGGCGTACTGCTGGGCGGCGGCGCTGCGGGCGGTGGGGGTGGCGCCGGGGAAGGGCGGCACGCCGCCGGCGAACACCTCGTGGATCATGATGCCGAGCGCCCAGATGTCGGCGGTGGCGCGGACCTTGACCCCGTGCTCGCCGAGCGGCTCCTTCCAGCGTTCCGGCGGGAGGTAGTCGGGGGTACCCATGGGGGCGGAGTGACCGTGGGTGCCGGTGAGTTCGATGGCGAGGCCGAAGTCGGACAGGCGCACCTCGCCGTCGCGGCCGATGAGGACGTTCTCCGGCTTGAGATCGGTGTGCACCCAGCCGGAGCGGTGGAGGTGGGCCAGGCCCTCGCAGACGCCGGCGATGATCCGGCCGCCCAGGGCCTCGTCGACGCCGGTGGCCAGCAGGTCGCGCAGGGTGCACCGGGCGCGTTCCATGACCAGGACGATCGCGCCGTCGAGCGCGGGATGGTCGGGGGCGGTCAGGGTGAGGGTGTCGAGCAGCGGCACCAGCCGGGGGTGCGGGGCGGTGCGGGCCAGCTCGATCTCGCGGCGGGCGGTTTCGGCCACGCTGCGGGCCTGACGGGGGGCCAGTCCGGCGGTGGGCAGCACCTTGAGCGCGACCGTGCCGTCCTCCTCCGGCGTGCCCTCCGGCGCGGAGCGGGTGGCCCGGCGGGCGGCGTAGACCGTCGCCCAGCCGCCTTCGCCGATGGGTTCGACGACGGTCCACTCGCCGACCTGGTGGCCGGGCGGCAGCAGTTCCTCGCCGTCCCCGTGGAAGGCCGGGTCGTGCGGCATCGCGGTCCCTCCCTACCGTCCGGGCTCGGCGGCTTCGGGGCGCGGCAGCAGCGCGAGGTGCTCCTCGCGGACGATGCCGAACTTCAGGGCGAGCCCGACCACCGCCTCGCGCTTGCCGTTGCGGCGCTCCGCGCGGTCGTTGCCGTCGGGCAGGTCGATGCGGAGCTTCTCGTCGGCGAGGTAGTCGATGTGCGAGCTGACCGCGCGGGCGGTGAGCCGGGCGCAGGCCGGATGGCTGCGCAGCCGCGCGACCACCTGCGGGGTGGTGGGCACGGCGGCGGGGGAGCGGTCGCGCAGCCACGGTTCGCAGAGCGCGACCAGGACCAGGAAGTAGGTGGCGGTCTCGTCCAGCGAGTACGCCGTCATGGTGCGGCTCTCCCAGGAGCCGACGCGGGAGTGCGGGTCCAGGTAGACGTGGTCGGGCGCGAACACCTGGAAGGACAGCGGCGTCTCGCGCCGGGAGGGCAGCACGACCCGGGAGAACTCGAACGGGATCGGTGCGCCGATCCGCCGGGGCGGCACCCGCAGGTACTCTCCGGCGCCCTCCGGGTTCTCCACCAGGTAGGCGTGGGTGTTGCTGAGGTTGCTCAACTGCCAGTGGTCGTCGGTCGCGTGGATCTCGCCGGCGAGCCGGGAGACCGTCTCGTCGCCGAGCCGGAGCTCCACCGGCGTGGTGGCGGAGCCGCGGCCGAAGCGCGCCCGCTCTCCCGGACCGAGCCGCAGGGTGACCGCCTCGTCGCCGTTCCCCTCCGGCAGGTGGACGAGAATCCCGCTCACCGTTCCTCCGTCCCGCGCACCGCTCCCCCGTTTCGCCCGCCGGCCCTCGCCGGACGGACGAACGCTACCTCTTTGAGCATGACAATAAACCGTATGGTGTTGTAGACCACTTGGCGGCGAGGTCGCGGGGCGGATGCGGAACGGGCGCGGGGCGGTCATTCCCTGGGAACGGCACGGCCCGCGGGCGGGAGCACGAGTGCTCCCGCCCGCGGGTGATGTGCGGGGTGGTCAGTTGACGGCCGGTCCGGCGGTGGTGTTGAGCCAGGTCCAGTCGGACCAGGTGGAGAAGCCGGTCTGCCACTTGTGGTGGACGCCGGCGCTGCTGGCGCCGAAGACCTCGATCCGTCCGTCGGCGTTGGCGGTGGCGAAGATCTCGGTGCCTCCGCCGCCGAAGGTGTCCCACTGGCCGTAGGGCGCGTTCACTCCGGTCTGCCAGATGTGCTGGGCGGTCGTGCCGTTGATGGCGAAGGCCTCCACCCGGCCGTCCGGCGAACGCTCACTGCTGACCCTGGAGTCGGCCGGTCCGCCGGCGGCTTCCCAGTCGGACCAGGTGGTGGGGTTGGTCTGGTACTTGTGGAAGATTCCGGCGGGGCCGGAGGCGAGGACTTCGAGGCGGCCGTCCTGGTTGTGGTCGACGGTGAGGGCGTGGCCGCCGCCGCCGAAGGTTTCCCAGGTG
>NZ_JBIWPL010000007.1:37404-388074 GCF_044768255.1 Kitasatospora sp. NPDC101157
ACGCCGTTGGCACCGGCGGCGAACACCTCCAGACGGCCGTCCGCGGACCGGGCGGACACCACCCGGCCGGACTTCGCCGGATACACCAGCGGCGCCGGGCGGGGGCCGGATCCGGGCGTGCAGGGCATGGTGATGCCGCGGTCCGCGAGGTAGGGGATCGGGTCGGTGCGCACGGTCGCGTCGGCGTCGGCCCAGACCCGCAGGTGCAGGTGCGGGCCGCTGGACTCGCCCTCGCTGCCCATCAGGGCAATCTGCTGACCGGCCGTCACGTGGTCGCCGGCGGCCACGTCCCGCTCGCGCATGTGGCCGTACTCGGTGATGGTCCCGTCGGGGTGCAGGATGCGGATCCACTGGCCGTAGCCCTGCGCCGGTCCGGAGGCCACCACCTGGCCGTCGCCGACCGCGTAGATCGGGGTGCCGTAGTCGTTGGCGATGTCGATGCCGTTGTGCTCCGGGGTGTAGCCCTGGGAGATGTACCCGGCGGCGGGGCAGGAGGCCGCGAACCCGGTGACGGCGGCGGGGGCGGCTTCGGCGGCGGCGGTCGGTACGGTGACCGGCAGCAGCAGGGCGGCGGCGGCCAGGACCAGGCGCGGAGCGCGGCGGGTGAGGGAGCGGAACACCGGGGATCGGAACACCGGGGCGCCCCTCACGCCTTGCGCAGGCGGTCGGTGATGCCGTCGCTGTCCTGCCGCATCAGGTCGGGCCGGATGACGTGGCCGCCGGGCGCCGGCGCGGTGCCGAGCCCGCCGACGGACTTGAGGATGCCCCTGCGGGTGGGGTGGAGCGCGGTCAACCTGACCTCCTGGGAACGTGACGGCGGTCCCTCCGGACCGCCCGGTGTCGAGCGGTTGGGACGGTAGCCACGCTTCACTCGGCACAGAACCCGGAACCATACGGACTGACAGGAGCGGACCGGGCGTACTCGCGCCGCACCCACGAGCCGTGTGCGTTGATCGCGGCGCGGATCGGATGGATCCCGGACAAGGGCGGGGCCGCGCTGGGTGGGCTGGAAGCTGACCAAGGATCAGCTGGATTGAGGTCTCATCAGACACTTGGCCGGAACAGACAGTTCACTGTCGGGGTCGTGTCCGCAATGGCTCGCATCGGTGCCGAGTTCGCCCAGCAGGCCGGCGACCACGACCCGCAGGTGGTCCGGATCAAGCCCTGAACCCGCGGCTATAGTGCCTCCGCTGCCGGTGATCACCGGCAGCGGAGGCCTGCTTGCGTACCACGGGGGACGGCATGGAGTACCGGATCGAGCGGATCGGCCGGGAGGACTGGCAGCGGTTGCGCACCATCCGGCTGGCACAACTCCTCGACACCCCAATGGCGTTCGGGGAGCCCTACGAGTACGCCCGGATCCAGGGCGAGGGCAACTGGCGGGCCCGGACGGACTGGCTGAACGAGCCCGGCCGGATCGGCCTGGTCGCCGTGGACGCCACCGACCGGTGGGTCGCCACCATGCTCGCGACGCCCAGCATCAAGGCCGGGACCGTCGACCTGATCGGCGTCTGGGTCGACCCGGCGCACCGCGGCCGCGACCTCGGCGTCGCCGACGCCCTGCTGGACGCCGTCATCGCCTGGGCGCGGGAGGGCGGCGCCAGGTGGATGATGCTCGGTGTGCACGAGGCCAACCACCGCGCCGCCGCCTTCTACCGGCGGCGCGGCTTCACGTACACCGGCGGCGGGACGCCGTACGTGCTGGACGAGAGCGCCCGGATCCTGGAGATGCGCCTCCCGCTCGACTGACGAGGCCGGTCAGCCGGTCACGTACTCCGCCAGGTGCTCGCCGGTCAGTGTGGAGCGGGCCGCCACCAGCTCGGCCGGGGTGCCCTCGAACACCACCCGGCCGCCGTCGTGCCCTGCGCCCGGGCCGAGGTCGATGATCCAGTCGGCGTGCGCCATGACCGCCAGGTGGTGCTCGATCACGATCACCGACTTGCCGGAGTCCACCAGCCGGTCCAGCAGGCCGAGCAGCTGCTCGACGTCCGCGAGGTGCAGACCGGTGGTCGGTTCGTCCAGGACGTAGACCCCGCCCTTGTCGCCCATGTGGGTGGCCAGCTTAAGCCGCTGACGCTCACCACCGGACAGCGTGGTCAGCGGCTGCCCGAGGCTCAGGTAGCCGAGGCCGACGTCGGCGAGCCGCTGCAGGATCCGGTGCGCGGCGGGCAGCTTCGCCTCCCCGGCGCCGAAGAACTCCTCCGCCTCGGTCACCGACATCGCCAGCACCTCGCTGATGTCCCGGCCGCCCAGCCGGTACTCCAGCACCGAGGCCTGGTAGCGCCGGCCCTCGCAGTCCTCGCAGGTGCTGGCCACCCCGGCCATCATCGCCAGGTCGGTGTAGACCACGCCCGCGCCGTTGCAGGTCGGGCAGGCGCCCTCCGAGTTGGCGCTGAACAGGGCCGGCTTCACGTCGTTCGCCTTGGCGAAGGCCTTGCGGATCGGGTCGAGCAGCCCGGTGTACGTCGCCGGGTTGCTGCGCCGGGAGCCCTTGATCGGGCCCTGGTCCACGTACACCACGCCCTCGTCGGAGGCCCCCGACTGTCGACCCAGCGAGCCGTGGATCAGCGAACTCTTCCCGGAGCCCGCGACCCCGGTGACCACGGTGAGCACCCCGAGCGGGACGTCCACGTCCACGTCCCGCAGGTTGTGGGTGTTCGCGCCGCGGATCGCCAGCTTGCCGGTGGGTGTGCGGACCGCCTCCCGCAGCGGGGCCCGGTCCGCCAGGTGCCGTCCGGTCACCGTGCCGCTGCCGCGCAGCCCGGCCACACTGCCCTCGAAGCAGACCGTGCCGCCGGCCGCACCGGCCCCCGGGCCGAGGTCCACCACGTGGTCGGCGATCGCGATGGTCTGCGGCTTGTGCTCCACCACCAGCACCGTGTTGCCCTTGTCCCGCAGCCTCAGCAGCAGGTCGTTCATCCGGCTGATGTCGTGCGGGTGCAGTCCGGTGGTGGGCTCGTCGAAGACGTACGTGGTGTCGGTGAGCGAGGAGCCCAGGTGGCGGATCATCTTGACCCGCTGCGCCTCGCCGCCGGAGAGGGTGCCGGAGGGGCGGTCCAGCGAGAGGTAGCCGAGGCCGATCTCCACGAAGGAGTCCAGCACCTGCCGGAGCGCGGTGAGCAGCGGCGCCACCGAGGGCTCGTCCAGTGCGCGGGCCCAGTCGGCGAGGTCGCTGATCTGCATCGCGCAGGCGTCGGCGATGCTGAGTTCGCCGATCTTCGAGGAGCGGGCCGCCGCGCTCAGCCGGGTGCCCTCGCACTCCGGGCAGGCGGTGAAGGTGACGGCGCGCTCCACGAAGGCCCGGATGTGCGGCTGGAGGGCGTCCTTGTCCTTGGAAAGCATGGACTTCTGGAGCTTGGGGATCAGGCCCTCGTAGGTGAGGTTGACCCCGTTGACCTTGACCTTGGTCGGCTCCCGGTGCAGGAAGTCCTGGAGTTCCTTCTTGGTGTACCTGCGGATCGGCTTGTCCGGGTCGAGGAAGCCCGAGTTGGCGTAGACGCCGACCGTCCACCAGCTGTCCGGCTTCCAGCCCGGGATGAGGATCGCGCCCTCGGCGAGCGACTTGGTGTCGTCGTAGAGCTGGGTGAGGTCGATGTCGGAGACGCTGCCCCGGCCCTCGCAGCGCGGGCACATGCCGCCGGTGATGCTGAAGCTGCGCCGCTCCTTGACCGTCCGGCCGCCGCGCTCGACGGTCACCGCGCCGGCGCCGCTGATCGAGGGGACGTTGAAGGAGAAGGCCTTGGGGGAGCCGATGTGCGGCTTGCCGAGCCGGCTGAACAGGATGCGCAGCATCGCGTTGGCGTCGGTGGCGGTGCCGACGGTGGAGCGCGGGTCGGCGCCCATCCGCTGCTGGTCGACGATGATCGCGGTGGTCAGCCCCTCCAGGACGTCCACCTCGGGCCGGGCCAGGGTGGGCATGAAGCCCTGGACGAAGGCGCTGTAGGTCTCGTTGATCAGCCGCTGCGACTCGGCGGCCACGGTGTCGAAGACCAGCGAGCTCTTGCCGGAGCCGGACACTCCGGTGAACACCGTCAGCCGGCGCTTGGGGATGTCGACGCTGACGTCCTTGAGGTTGTTCTCGCGGGCGCCGTGCACCCTGATCAGGTCGTGGCTGTCGGCGACGTGCGGCTCGGCCATCGTTCTCTTCGCTCCCTGGCGGTCGGGCGGGCTCTGCGGGCTCTGCGGAGGCTGCGGGCTCTCCGGCGGGCTCCGGGGTCTCCCGGGATCTCCGGGGGCTCCGGGCGGACGGGTCGGGGCCCGCCCCCGGCCTTCGGCGGCCGGGGCGGGCCCGGGCGACTCAGCGCACTTCGTTGAAGCGGACCATGTTGCCCGCCGGGTCGCGGAAGGCGCAGTCGCGGATGCCGTACGGCTGCAGGGTCGGCTCCTGGACGAGCTCGGCGCCGCCGGACTTCAACCGGTCGAACACCCCGTCCAGGTCGGCGGTGGCGAGCACCAGCCGGGCGTACGTTCCCTTGGCCATCATCTCGGTGATGGTACGCCGCTCGTCCTCGGTGATGCCCGGGTCCGCGAACGGCGGCTCCAGCACCAGCGACACGCCGGGCTGGCCCTTGGGGCCGACGGTGATCCACCGCATCGGGCCGCCGCCGACGTCCTGGCGGACCTCGAAGCCGAGCAGGTCCCGGTAGAAGGCCAGGGAGGCCTCGGGGTCGGTGTGGGGGAGGAAGGTCCAGTGAATGGTGATGTCGTCCATGACTGCAACGCTAGGGGCGGCCAGCGGGAGGGCGCTTCTCGAATCCTGATCGGTTCGTTCCCGGCTCCGCGGGGCACCCGCCGGGGGCGCTCGCCCGACCCCCCGATCGGGCGAGCGCCTGCTCCTGCTCAGCCGCTCAGCCGCTCAGCTGCTGAGGCGCTCAGGCGCGGCAGCGCAGCAGCTCCAGCGGCGGGTGGGCGAGCGCATCCGCCCAGAAGTCCTCGCCGTACTCGCGCAGGCCCTCCTCGGAGATCCGCAGCGGCACCCACTCCAGGTCGGAGAACCCGGCCCCGCTCAGCGACTCCTCGTAGACCTCACGGCGCGGGACCGTGCCGAGGATGCTGATCGGCTGCGGGTCGAGCAGCGCGGTGACCTTCACCCGCGGGCCGGTCTCGACGTGGTCACCGGTCGGCTCGCAGCGGAACCCGTACTGCTCCAGGGACGCGCAGTCGAAGGCGTAGTCCGGCTTCTGGGCGAAGACGTAGAACTCCCGCCCGGCACCAGGCTGCGGTGGATGTTGCGACACATCCGGTCCAGTGACGCCCGGTCCTCCGCGTAGTTGAGGCACTGCACCGCCAGGGCCACGTCGAACTTCCGCTCCAGAGGCCGAAGTTCGGCCACATCGCCGACCTCGTAGCGCACCCCCAGCGGCTCGCGCCGCTCGAACGACTCCGCGGCGGCGATCATCTCGGTGGAGATGTCGACCCCGAGCACCTCGGCGGCACCGCGCCGGCGGAACTCCCGGCTGTAGAAACCGGTGCCGCAGGCCAGGTCGAGGACGGACTTGCCGCGCACGTCCCCGACCAGGGCCAGGACGCTCGGCACCTCCCCGTAGCGCACCAACGGCAGGGACTTGAAACCCTCGAACGCCTCGCCGATCCGGTCGTACTGCTGCACGCTCATCGCGCCGTCCTCCCCTGTGGTCGGCCGTGTTCGGCCGTCTGACGCGGCCACGGCCCGGAACGTGCCGTGGCCTCCGGCGGGAAGTCTTCCGCAGCCCGGCGGGGCCGGCGTACTGGCAGAAGCCACGAATCAGCGGCGGCGGGCGAGGTGCACGGTGATGTCGGCGTCCAGTTCGACGTGCTCCGGCAGCACGGCCAGGATCCGGCGGAGCACCTCCTCCCGGGCGTCCTCCGGCAGCACGAGGTAGGCCGAGACGGTCGACAGCAGGCCGGCGTACTCCCGCGCACTCCTGGTCGGGCGCGACGCGATGACGGTCTGTCGGACGTCGGTGAACTGCCCGGAGCGCTCCAGTTCGGTGCCCGGCCACCGCAGCGGCGCCTCCGGCGGCGTCCCGTCCGGGGCGGGGAGCTCGTCGCTGCCCAGGAACGGTGCGCGGGCCGTCCGGACTGCCTCCTCGACGGCCGGGTCGGCCGGCCGGACCGGGCCGCCGAAACAGGCGAACACACCGCCCGGCTCCAGCAGTCCGGCGATCCGCTCCCACCGGCCCTGCGGCCGCGTCCAGTGCAGCGAGGCCGCCGCGTAGACCAGGTCGTACCGCTCGCCGGGCGCCAGCGCCTCGAACGCCGAGCGCACCGTCCGGACGCCCGCCGGGCCGCCCGCCGGGACGTTGCGGCGCAGCTCGGCGAGCATGGCGGCGTCGGGCTCGGTCGCGGTCACGGCGACGCCGCGACCGGCGAACAGCCTGGTCGCCTTGCCCGTTCCGGCACCGATCTCCAGGGCCGTCCGCACCGGCCGGCCCGCGTACTCCGCGACCAGCTCGAAGAGCTCGGCGGGATACCCGGGCCGGTAGCGCTCGTAGGCCTGCGCGACCGTCCCGAAACTCAGGGCCCGCTCAGTCATCCCGGACACCCGGCAGCGCCAGCCACTCCTGCCAGGTGAGGTCGCGCCCGAGCAGGCGCGGCCGCCGGAACGGCCAGTCCGCGGCGATCCACCGGGGCACCAGGGCGTCCAGCGCCTGTTCGACCTCGCTGCCGACCAGCTCGTCCACCACCCACCAGGAGATCTCCCCGTCGGCACCGGCCCGCTCCGGCGGATCGATGTACACGCACCCGCGCACCGCCGTCTCGGCCCGGTCCAGCAGCACGTAGTTGAACGACTCGTGCGCGGCGATCTCCCGCTCGTGCCGCGCCAGGTCCACCCGGTTCGCCTCCGCCGTCATCGTCTCCGACGGCCACCCCCAGGCGGGTCCGAAGATGCCGAACAGCCGCTCCCGGGACCCCATCACGGCCGGATAGTCCATCGGCGCGTCCGCCTCCCGGATCGGCCGCAGGTGGTACGCCCCGTCGAGCAGCGGGACGCGGACGGGATGGACGAAGTCAGCGGGAAGCCAGGTCATGCGGCCGAGGGTATCCAGGCCCCGGCCGCGGGCGCACGGAATTCCGCCCCCGCACCACGGGCGCCCCGTCCGGGCCGCAGACACGAACACCCGCCGGCGCTATGTTGAGTCGGGCTCACAGCGACCGGCGACGGGAGAGGCACGTGCCAGAGCACCGACCTGACGGCAAGCCACCGACCGGCGACCGGGCCGTCCTCCTGATCCTGGTACTCCTGGCAGTGCCCTTCGCCCTGTTCCTGCTGTGGATCTGGCTCTCCTCCGGCACCGGCCCCTGGGGAAGCGGCGACACCCCTCCCGGCCCCGGCCACATCTGAGGCCACGGCTTCCGAGGTCACGACCCCGCCAACTGCCGCTGACGTCCGCCGAGCGGTGGCCGGGGTCGGCCAGGACGTCCCCCGATCGCGCACACGTCCTGGCCTCCCTCGGCCCCCCGTTCCCCCCGACCCGTCGGCACCGCCCCCGTCAAGGCGGACCGCCGCGGGCGATCAGCCGCAGTAGGCCGCGACCGGATGGGAAGAGCGTGGCAGCCCGGTCCCTGGCCTGACGTCAACTCCAGGGTCGAACGGCCGGGTAAACCCCTGCGGTAGCCGTTGCCGCTCCCGGGCCCGGAGCGATCAACCCCAGGGTTGACGACACCGGCCGCGGCCGTCCGTACCCTGCCGGGATGCGGGTGATCGGGCGGAGGCCGCGGGTGGATCCGGTGCAGGCGGACACCGCGCTCGCCGTCGTGCTCACGGTGGTGGCCGTCGTGTACGGGCTGCAGTCCTACCAGGCCCGGTACCGGGCGGAGGGCTGGCGGCCGTTCGATGTGGCCGCGGTCGGGCTGTGCGTCCTGGTGGCACTGCCGCTGGCGGTGCGCCGGCGGTACCCGTGGCCGGTGCTGATCGTGACCGTCACCGGTCTGCTGGTGTACACCGCCGCCGGGTACCAGCCCTCGGTGAACCTGTGGCCGCCGCTGCTCGCGGGCTACACCGTCATCGCCCGGCGGCCGCCGCGCGAGGCGGTCGTCGCCGGATCGCTGACCGGCGGGGCCTGGATCGCCAGCGGGCTGGAGGCGCGGCTGTCGGTGGAGCTCGCGATCGCGCAGTCCGTCCTCGCGCTCGGCATCGTGGGGATCTTCGCGACCGGCACCCGGCGCCTGGCCGAGCGGAACGCCCAGCTGGCAGAGGCGACCGAGCGGCTGCGGCGCGAGCAGGAACTGCGGGCGCGGCACGCCGTGGTGGAGGAGCGGGTGCGGATCGCCCGCGAGCTGCACGACGTGATCGCCCACCACCTGTCGGCCCTGGCGGTGCAGGCGGGCGTCGCCGAGTACGTCTTCGCCTCGGACCCGCCGGCCGCCCGGGCCGCCCTGGCCGCGATCGGCGCGACCAGCCGCGAGGCGCTGGAGGAGATGCGCGGGCTGCTCCAGGTCCTGCGGCTGTCCGGCG
Source organism: Kitasatospora sp. NPDC101157 (assembly GCF_044768255.1). Classification (NCBI taxonomy): domain Bacteria; kingdom Bacillati; phylum Actinomycetota; class Actinomycetes; order Kitasatosporales; family Streptomycetaceae; genus Kitasatospora; species Kitasatospora sp. NPDC101157. The sequence goes on from NZ_JBIWPL010000007.1 coordinate 45,842, forward strand.
AGGTGCCGTGCGACCAGGAGCCGCTCTACCGTGCGGCGCCCGGTCTGGCCCAGCTCGGCGAACTCGTCGAGCGCACCCGGGCGGCCGGCGTGCCGGTCCGGGTCGTCGTGGCGGGCCCCGCGCGGACGCTCGCCCCCGGCGTGGACCTGTGCGCGTTCCGGGTCGTCCAGGAGGCCCTGACCAACGTGATCAAGCACGCCGGCCGACCCGCCACCGCGACCGTCGACCTGTGCCACCGGCCGGACCGCCTCGACGGCCGGATCACCGACGACGGGCCCGGCGACGGCCGGGCGGTGCCCGGCAGCGGACTCGGTTTGATCGGGATCCGTGAACGCGTCAGACTCTACGGGGGCTCCGTGCGCACCGGCCCGCGCCCGGAGGGTGGGTTCGAGGTCGCGTTCACGCTGCCGGTCGCCCCGACCGACCGGTGACGTCGCGCACCGGTCGAGGCACGGGGACGAGGGGGTGGCGACGGTGACGTCGGTGCTGATCGTGGACGACCAGGTACTCATCCGAGCGGGCATCGCCGCCCTGGTCCGGGCCACAGACGGCCTGGAGGTGGCCGGTGAGGCCGCCGGCGGCGAGGAGGCCGTCGACCTGGCCGCCGGCTGCGCCCCCGACGTCATCCTGATGGACATCCGGCTGCCCGGCATGAGCGGCATCGCCGCCCTGGAACGGATCCTCGCCGCGGCGTCACCACCGAAGCCCAAGGTCGTGATGCTGACCGTCTACGACCTGGACCAGTACGTCTACGCGGCGCTGCGCGCGGGTGCCAGCGGGTTCCTGCTCAAGGACACGCCGCCCGAGCGGCTGCTCGCCGCGATCAGGCAGATCGCGGACGGCGAGCTGCTGTTCGCCCCGACCGTCACCCGGCGCCTGGTGGAGGCGTTCGCCCGGCAGGGCGAGCCGCTCGCCGGCCGGCCGGACACGCTGGAGGGGCTGACCGCGCGCGAACGGGACGTCCTGCACCTCGTCGGCCGCGGCCTGACCAACGACCAGATCGCCGAACGCCTGGTGGTGAGCATCGCCACGGTCAAGACGCACGTGAACCGGGTGATGTCCAAGCTCGCGCTCAACAGCCGCGCCCAGGCCGTGGTCGTCGCCTACGAGAGCGGCCTGGTCTCGGTCGGCGGCGACCGGCGGCCCGCCACCGACTGACGCCGCGGCCCGCCGTTCCGGTCCCGCGGGACCGGGCGGGCGGTACCGGGCGCCGCGGGTCGGCGGCGCAGAACAAGCAGGCATGATTGCTTTTTTCTTCGGCCGGTGCCACGCTGCTGCGCGGTGGCATGCGTGCGGGGTGCCGTCAACCCACCGGCAGGGGAGGCGCTTTGGCGCGCACGAGCTCGGTACTGCGGATCGGCAACGCCTCGGGGTTCTACGGGGACCGCTTCGCGGCGGTGCGGGAGATGCTCACGGGTGGGCCGCTGGACGTGCTCACCGGTGACTACCTCGCCGAGCTGACCATGCTGATCCTGGCGCGGGACCGGCTGAGGGATTCCTCGCTCGGGTACGCGCGGACGTTCCTGCACCAGATGGAGGAGTGCCTCGGGCTGGCCCGGGAGCGGGGTGTGCGGATCGTGGTGAACGCGGGCGGCCTCAATCCGGCCAGGCTCGCCGATCAGCTGCGGGAGTTGGCGCAGCGCCTGGGGGTGCCGACCGCCGTCGCCCATGTCGAGGGCGACGACCTGCTGCCGCGCCGGGAGGAACTCGGCCTGCCGGAGCGGGCATTGGCCGCCAACGCCTACCTCGGCGGGTTCGGGATCGCCGAATGCCTGGCCGGGGGCGCGGACGTGGTGGTGACCGGACGGGTGACCGACGCCGCGCTGGTCACCGGGCCGGCGATCGCCCACTTCGGCTGGACGCCCGCCGACCTCGACGCCCTCGCCGGGGCGGTGGTGGCCGGGCACGTCCTGGAGTGCGGTGCCCAGGCCACCGGCGGCAACTACGCCTTCTTCGGCGAGCACGACGTGGACCACCCCGGCTTCCCGCTGGCCGAGCTGCACCCGGACGGCTCCAGTGTGATCACCAAGCACCCGGGCACCGGCGGAGCCGTCACGATCGGCACCGTCACGGCCCAACTCCTGTACGAGACCGGCGGACCGCACTACCTCGGCCCCGACGTCACGGCCCGGCTGGACACCGTCCGGCTCACCGGGGACGGCCCGGACCGGGTGCGGATCGACGGCGTGCGCGGCGAGGCCCCGCCGCCCACCCTGAAGGTCGGCTGCAACAGCCTGGGCGGCCACCGCAACGAGGTGGTGTTCGTGCTCACCGGCCTGGACATCGAGGCCAAGGCGGCCCTGGTGCAACGGCAGTTCGCCGCCGCGCTGCCGCCCGGGTCCCGTCCGGCCGAGCTGCGCTGGACGCTCGCCCGCACCGACCGCCCGGACGCCGCCACCGAGGAGTCCGCCTCCGCCCTGCTCCGGCTCACCGCCCGCGACCGTGACCCGGCCAAGGTGGGGCGCGAACTCGGCAGGGCCGCCGTCGAGCTGGGCCTCTCCGGGTACCCGGGCTTCCATCTCACCGCCCCGCCCGGCCCGGGCGCGCCGTACGGGGTCTTCAGTGTCGCGTACGTGGACGCCGAGCTGGTCGAGCACACCGCCGTACTGCCGGACGGCCGCCGGATCGCCGTCCCGCCCGCCCCGGTCACCGGGCAACCGGCCGACGCCGAGCAGGAATTGCCCGAGCCGCTGCCGCCGGGCCCGACCCGCCGCGCCCCGCTCGGGGTGCTGCTCGGCGCCCGCAGCGGCGACAAGGGCGGCGACGCCAACCTCGGCGTGTGGGCCCGCACCGAGGACGCCTGGCGCTGGCTCGCGCACACCCTCACCGTCGAGAAGCTGCGCGAACTCCTGCCCGAGACGGCGGAGTTGCCCGTCGCCCGGCACCTGCTGCCGAACCTCAGGGCGGTCAACTTCACCCTCACCGGCCTGCTCGGCGAGGGGGCCGCCGCCCAGCACCGCTTCGACCCCCAGGCCAAGGCCCTGGGCGAGTGGCTGCGCTCGCGCCACCTCGACGTTCCGGAGGTTCTGCTTTGACCGCCCTGCCCACCCGCGTCGACCCGGCCGGGCCCGAGTACGCCGAGCGCCGCGCCGCGATGATCGAGAAACTGGCCGCGCTGGACGGCGAGCACGCCAAGGCGCTGGCCGGCGGCGGCCCCAAGTACGTGGAGCGCCACCGCAAGCGGGGCAAGCTGCTGGCCCGGGAGCGGATCGAACTGCTGGTGGACGAGGACTCGCCCTTCCTGGAGCTGTCCCCGCTGGCGGCCTGGGGGAGCGACCACCCGGTGGGCGCGGCGCTGGTCACCGGCATCGGCGTGATCGAGGGCGTCGAGTGCGTGATCACCGCCAACGACCCGACGGTGCGCGGCGGAGCCAGCAATCCGTGGACCCTGCGCAAGGCGCTGCGGGCCAACGAGATCGCGCTGGACAACCGCCTGCCGCTGGTCAACCTGGTCGAGTCCGGCGGCGCCGACCTGCCCAGCCAGAAGGAGATCTTCATCCCCGGCGGCGCCCTGTTCCGGGACCTCACCCGGCTGTCCGCCGCCGGGATCCCCACCGTGGCCGTGGTGTTCGGCAACTCGACGGCCGGCGGCGCCTACGTGCCGGGGATGTCCGACCACACCGTGCTGGTCAAGGACCGCGCCAAGGTCTTCCTCGGCGGCCCGCCGCTGGTGCGGATGGCCACCGGCGAGGAGGCCGACGACGAGTCGCTGGGCGGCGCCGAGATGCACGCCCGCACCTCCGGCCTGGCCGACCACTTCGCGATGGACGAGCGGGACGCGCTGCGGATCGCCCGCCGGATCGTCGCCCGGCTCGACCACCGCAAGCCGGGCCCGGATCCGGACCGGTTCGCGGAGCCGCCGAAGTACGACGAGGAGGAGCTGCTCGGGATCGTCCCCGGGGACCTCAAGGTGCCCTTCGACCCGCGCGAGGTGATCGCCCGGATCGTCGACGGCTCGGACTTCGACGAGTTCAAGCCGCTCTACGGCACCAGCCTGGCCACCGGCTGGGCCCGGCTGCACGGCTACCCGGTCGGCATCCTGGCCAACGCCCAGGGCGTGCTGTTCAGCGCGGAGTCCCAGAAGGCCGCCCAGTTCATCCAGTTGGCGAACCAGCGCAGCATTCCGCTGCTGTTCCTGCACAACACCACCGGCTACATGGTCGGCAGGGACTACGAGCAGGGCGGCATCATCAAGCACGGCGCGACGATGATCAATGCCGTCGCCAACTCGAAGGTCCCGCACCTGTCCGTGCTGATGGGCGCTTCCTACGGGGCCGGCCACTACGGGATGTGCGGCCGGGCGTTCGAGCCGCGCTTCCTGTTCTCCTGGCCGAGCGCCAAGTCCGCCGTGATGGGCCCCCAGCAGCTCGCCGGGGTGCTGTCGATCGTGGCCCGCCAGTCGGCCGCCGCCAAGGGGCAGCCGTACGACGAGGACGCGGACGCCGCGATCCGGGCGATGGTCGAGCAGCAGATCGAGGCGGAGTCGCTGCCGGTCTTCCTGTCCGGCCGGCTCTACGACGACGGCGTGATCGACCCGCGCGACACCCGGACGGTGCTCGGCCTGTGCCTGTCCGCGATCCACAACGCGCCGGTCGAGGGCGCGCGCGGCTACGGCGTCTTCCGTCTGTGAGAGGGCAACCGACCATGAGCACCCAGATGTTGATCACCAACCTGCTGGTCGCCAACCGGGGCGAGATCGCCCGCCGGGTGTTCCGCACCTGCCGGGAGCTCGGCATCGCGACCACCGCCGTGCACTCCGATCCGGACGCCGGCGCCCCGCACGTGCGGGAGGCCGACGCCGCCGTCCGGCTGCCGGGTGCGACGCCCGCCGACACCTACCTTCGCGGCGAGCTGATCGTGCGGGCCGCGCTGGCGGCCGGGGCCGACGCCGTCCACCCGGGGTACGGATTCCTCTCCGAGAGCGCCGAGTTCGCGCGGGCCGTGCTGGCCGCGGGCCTGGTGTGGGTCGGGCCGCCGCCGGCCGCGATCGCCGCGATGGGCTCCAAGACCGCCGCCAAGCGGCTGATGGCCGCGGCCGGGGTGCCCGTGCTGGGCGCGCTCGACCGGCCCACCGAGGCCGACCTGCCGGTGCTGGTCAAGGCCGCGGCGGGCGGCGGCGGCCGCGGCATGCGCGTCGTGCGGGACCTCGCGGACCTGCCCGCCGAGATCGACGCCGCCCGGGCCGAGGCGGGCAGGGCCTTCGGCTCCGACGAGGTGTTCTGCGAGCGCTACCTGCCCGGCGGCCGGCACGTGGAGGTCCAGCTGCTGGCCGACGCCCACGGCACGGTCTGGGCGGTCGGGGACCGCGACTGCTCGTTGCAGCGGCGGCACCAGAAGGTGATCGAGGAGGCCCCGGCCCCCGGCCTGCCGGCGGACGTACGGGCCGGGCTGCACGCGGCGGCGGTGAACGCCGCCCGGGCGATCGGCTACGTCGGCGCCGGAACCGCCGAGTTCCTGCTCGCCCAGGACGGCCGGTTCTTCTTCCTGGAGATGAACACCCGACTCCAGGTCGAGCACCCGGTCACCGAGGCGGTCACCGGCCTGGACCTGGTCGCGCTCCAACTCGCCGTCGCCGAGGGCGAGAAGCTTCCCGGGCCGACCCCGCCCCCGACCGCCGGCCACGCGATCGAGGCCCGGCTGTACGCGGAGGACCCGGTCCGGGACTGGCAGCCCGCCACCGGCACCCTGTACGGCTTCGAACTCGCCGTCGAGCACACCGAGTTCGCCGACGGACCGGTACGGCTGGACTCCGGGGTCGAGTCCGGCAGCGAGATCACCCCGCACTACGACGCGATGCTCGCCAAGGTGATCGTCCGGGCCCCGACCCGGGCCGCCGCCGCCCGCCGACTGGCCGACGTGCTCGCCCGGGCCCGGATCCACGGCCCGGCCACCAACCGGGAGCTGCTGGTCCGCGCGCTGCGGCACCCGGCCTTCCGCGCCGAACGACTGCACACCGGCTTCCTCACCGAGCACGCGGCCGAGCTCACCGCCCCCGACACCGGGGGCGCCGGGCGCGCCGCCCTGGCCGCCGCCCTCGCCGAGGCCGAGGCCCGTCGGACCGCCCTGCCGTCCGGCTGGCGCAATCTGCCCTCCCAGCCCCGGTCCAAGCGCTACCGCGCCTCGGACGGGGAGGAGTTGGAGGTCCGCTACCGCCGGACCAGGGCCGGGCTGGAGGCCGACGACCACCCGGACGTCGAACTCGTCGACGCCACGCCCGACCTGGTCGTGCTGCGGCAGGGGGCGGTCCAACGCCCCTACTCCGTAGCCCGGTACGGCGACCGGGTGTACGTCGACACCCCGATCGGCAGCACCGCGCTGACCGCGCTGCCGCGCTTCCCCGACCCCACGGCCCGGACCGACCCGGGCGCCCTGCTCGCCCCGATGCCCGGCACCGTCCTGCGCACGACCGCCGCCGTCGGTGACACCGTCACCGCCGGGCAGCCGCTGCTGGTGCTGGAGGCGATGAAGATGGAGCACCGCGTCACCGCCCCCGCCGACGGCGTCCTGGCCGAACTCCGGGTCGCCCCCGGCGAACAGGTCGAGCCCGGCACTCTGCTCGCCGTCGTCAAGTCCACCGAACCAGCCTGACACTCCTTGTCCCGCCTGAGGAAGGACCCCCGCATGTCCGGCATCGGCAGTCAGCTCCTCGAAACCCCCGAACGCACCGCCCTGCGCAAGGCCGTCGGCGACCTCGGCCGCCGCTACGGCTCCGCCTACTACCTCGCCAAGGCCAGGGCCGGCGAGCCCGCCGACGAGCTGTGGGCGGAGGCCGGCAAGGCCGGCTACCTGGGCGTCAACCTGCCCGCCGAGTACGGCGGCGGGGGCGGCGGCATCAGCGACCTCGCCATCGTCCTGGAGGAACTCGGCACCGCGGGCTGCCCGTTGCTGCTGCTGATCGTCTCCCCGGCGATCTGCGGCACGGTGATCGCCCGCTACGGCACCGAGGAGCAGAAACGGCGCTGGCTGCCCGGCCTGGCCGACGGCACCCGCCGGATGGCCTTCGGCATCACCGAACCGGACGCGGGCAGCAACTCGCACCGGATCTCCACGGTCGCCCGCCGCGACGGCGAGGACTGGGTGCTGACCGGCCGCAAGGTGTTCGTCTCCGGCATCGACCACTCGGACGCCGTGCTGTTCGTGGCCCGTACCGAGACTTCGGACGCCGGAGGGAAGCGCACCGGCAGGCTCAAGCCCTGCCTGTTCGTCGTGCCGCGTGACACCCCCGGCTTCGAGTACCGGGCGATCCCGATGGAACTCGTCGCCCCCGAGAAGCAGTTCCAGGTCTTCCTGGACGACGTCCGGCTGCCCGCCGACGCCCTGGTCGGCGACGAGGACGCCGGCCTGCTCCAGCTGTTCGCCGGTCTCAACCCGGAGCGCGTCCTCACCGCCGCCTTCTCGCTCGGTCTGGCCCGCCAGGCGCTCGGCAAGGCGGTGGAGTACGCGAGGACCCGCACGGTCTGGTCCACCCCGATCGGCGCCCACCAGGGCTTGGCGCACCCGCTGGCCCAGTGCGCGGTGGAGATCGAACTGGCCCGGCTGATGACCCAGAAGGCCGGGCTGCTCTACGACGCGGGCGAGGACGCCGCGGCCGGGGAGGCGGCGAACATGGCCAAGTACGCCGCAGGGGAGGCCGCCGCCAGGACGGTCGACCAGGCGGTGCAGACCCTCGGCGGCAACGGCCTCACCCAGGAGTACGGCCTGGGCGCGCTGCTGGCCGCCACCCGGGTCGGCAGGGTCGCCCCGGTCAGCCGGGAGATGGTGCTCAACTACGTCGCCCAGCACACCCTCGGCCTGCCGAGGTCGTACTGATCCGGCGAAACGGCCTAGCGGGCTTCCGACAGGTGGGCGAACACCACGGTGTTGGAGTCGTACCCGGTCCTCCGGTCGAACTTCCCGCCGCAGGTGATCAGCCGGAGCTCGGCCCGTTCGGTGGGGCCGTACACCAGGGCGTCGGGGAAGTCCCGCTTCGGGATGACCCGGACCGAGTCGACGGTGAACACCGCGGCGCGGCGGTCCTTGCGGGTCACCTCGACGGTGTCGCCCACGCGCAGCAGTCCGAGCCGGTAGAACACGGCCGGTCCGCTGCGGGTGTCGGCGTGGCCGACCACGAGGGCGTTCCCGGCGGCGCCGGGCGCGGTGCCGTCCCGGTACCAGCCGGTCAGGTTGCGCTGGTCCGTCGGCGGGGTGTCCAGCTGCTGGGAGGGCGTCAGACCGAGGCCGGTCACCGGGGCGTCGACCTTGATCGCGGGGATCCGGATCCGGGTCGGCGCCGAGGCCGCCAGCGGCGGGAAGGCGGGTGCCGGGGCCGGCTTCACCGTCCCGGACGGCGCGGCGGCCGGGGCGGTGGGCGCCGGCGGCACCGGGGCGGGCAGTGGCGGGCCGCCGAGGCCGTCGGTGCCGTCATGGAGGAGCCAGCCGCCGCCGGCCGCCAGGGCCAGCGCGACGACCCCGGCCGCCATCGGGCCGGGGCCGCCGCGCCGGGCGCGCGTGGGGCGGTCAGGACGCGGCATTGCGTCCGGAGCGGCGGCGCATCGCGCGGATCCAGAGCCCGGCGGCACCGGCCAGCAGGGCGGAGCCACCGAGCACCTCGGTGGTGTCCGGTCCTGAGGTGCCGCCACCGCCGGTGCCCACTCCGCCGTGCGGTCCGCCGCCGGGCAGGTGCGGGGGTGGCGGCGCCGAGGTGGCGCAGGCGACGTCGAAGACCTTCTGCTTCGCCGCGCCGGTCTCACCCACGAACGTCCATTCGAGCTTGTAGTGCCCGTCCGGAAGGGTCAGGGCGCTGGTCACGCCGGTGCCGTTGGCGAGGGTGATCGACCCGGACTGGACCAGTGCGGTACCGGTCGGCGGGTTCTGCTCGATCGTCCAGTTGACCAGCTGGAGGGTGTCGAAGTTGAAGGCGTCCAGGTAGAACCGGCAGACCTTGGGCTGGTCGCGCTGGTCGGTCACCGCAGTGGTGGCCTCGTGCACCTTGATGTCGCCGTTGTCGCCCGGCGCGGCCAGCGCGACCGGCGCCGTACCGAGGGTGAGTGCGGCCGCGGCGGTGGCGGCGGCGAGCAGACGGCGGGAGGAGGGCAGATGGGCGGAGGGAGGTCTCACGGGGGTTGCTCCAGGGTCCGGGGCCGCACCTAGGGGGTTGGGCGGCCGTGCTGCAAACCGTCCGGTCGAGCGCCCTCCGGAGCAAACGCGCCACGCGTGCGCCGGTTCCGGTTCCTCACAATGGCCGAGCCTGCCCCCTGGCTGTCCGTATGCTCCTGAAGGCACCCCGGAACCACTTAGTTGTCGCGTCAACTTCCTTACTGGAGGCATGCCTTGGTCTTCCGAAGCGAGTTCCCGGACGTTCCCGACGTCGACCTGCCGATCCACGAAGCGGTGCTGTCACCGGCCGCCGGGTACGGCGACCGGACGGCCCTGATCGACGGCCTCACCGGGGAACGGGTCAGCTACGCCCGGCTCGCCGCCTCGGTCGAGCGGGTCGCCGCCGGGCTGGCCGAGGCGGGGGTGCGCAAGGGCGACGTGGTCGCGCTCCACAGCCCGAACTCGATCGTCTACCCCACGGCCTACTACGGCGCCACCCGGGCCGGCGCCACCGTGACCACGGTGTCCTCGCTGAGCACCCCCGGCGAACTGGCCGGCCAACTGGGCGACAGCGACGCCCGCTGGCTGATCACCGTCTCCCCGTTCCTGCCGACCGCCCGGGCCGCCGCCGACCTGCTCGCCGCCGCCGGCCGCCCGCTGACCGGCACGGTCGTCCTGGACGGCGCCGAGGGCCACCCCTCGCTCGCCGACCTGCTGGCCGCCACCGGCCCCGCCCCCGAGCCGGCCATCGACCCGGGCGAGGACGTCGCCGTCCTGCCGTACTCCAGCGGCACGACGGGGCTGCCCAAGGGCGTGATGCTCACCCACCGCTCGATCGCCACCAACCTCGCCCAGGCCGACGCCCTCTACCGCCCCGCCGTGGGCGAACGGGTGCTCGCCGTGCTGCCCTTCTTCCACATCTACGGCCTGACGGCGCTGCTCAACCAGCCGCTGCGGTGCGGCGCCACCGTGGTCGTGCTGCCCCGCTTCGACCTGGAGACCTTCTGCCGCGCGGTCGAGCAGCACCGGGTGCAGGGCCTGGTCGTCGCCCCGCCGATCGTCCTCGCGCTCGCCAAGCACCCGATCGTGGACCGCTTCGACCTCTCCTCGGTCGAGTACCTGCTCTGCGCCGCCGCCCCGCTGGACCAGGAGCTCGCCGAGGCCTGCGCCCGCCGGCTGAACCTGCCGCACCTGCTCCAGGGCTACGGGATGACCGAGCTGTCGCCCGTCACCCACGTGGTGTCGCCGACCGAGCCCGCGCCCTCGCCCGGCTCGGTCGGACGGCTCGTCCCCTCCACCGAACTGCGGGTGAGCGCCCTGGACGGCTCCGGCGACGACCTCGGCCCGGGGGAGCGGGGCGAGCTGCTGATCCGCGGCCCCCAGGTGATGAAGGGGTACTTCGGCCGGCCCTCCGAGACCGCCGCCGTGGTCGACGCCGAGGGCTGGCTGCACACCGGCGACATCGGCTACGTGGACGAGCGCGGGTACCTGTTCGTCGTCGACCGGGTCAAGGAGCTGATCAAGTACAAGGGCTACCAGGTCGCCCCCGCCGAACTGGAGGCCGTGCTGCTGGGCCACCCCCAGATCGCCGACGCCGCCGTGATCGGCGTCCCCGACGCCGACGGCACCGAGTGCCCCAAGGCCTTCGTGGTCCGCGCGCCGGGCAGCGAGCTCACCGAGGAGGACGTCACCGGCTACGTCGCCGGGCGGGTCGCCCCGTACAAGAAGGTGCGCGCGGTGGAGTTCGTGGACGCCGTCCCCAAGTCCGCGGCCGGGAAGATCCTGCGCCGCGAACTGCGCGCCCGCGAGGCCGCCCGCGCCGGAGCCGCCTCCTGAAGGCCAGGGCCCCCGGCGGACGAAGACCGCGGCCCGTCTGTGAGGATCGACCCGCCGCGCCCCCGCCGGAACAGACCCCGTCGACACAGGAACCGCCACCCGCCATGACCAGCCACCCCGCCCTCCGCACACCCCAGCAGGAGCGCAGCCGCGCCACCCGGGCCCGGCTGCTCGCGGCCGCCGTGGACTGCCTGGCCGAGCTCGGCTGGCAGGGTTCCACCGTCACCGTCGTCGCCGAACGGGCCGGCGTCTCCCGGGGCGCCGCCCAGCACCACTTCCCGACCCGGGAGGACCTCTTCACCGCGGCCGTCGAGCACGTGACCGCCGAGCGGCTGGCGGCCGTCCGCGCCCACGCGGACGAACTGCCGGCCGCCGGCCCCGACCGCACCCGGGCCGTGGTCGACATGATCGTCCGCCTCTACACCGGACCGCTGTTCCGCGCCGCCCTGCACCTGTGGACCGCCGCCGCCACCGAGGAGGGCCTGCGCGAGCGGATCATCGCCCTGGAGGGCCACGTCGGCCGGGAGGCCCACCGGGCCGCCGTGGAGTTCCTGGACGCCGACGAGACCCGCCCCGGCGTGCGCGAATCGGTGCAGGCCACCCTCGACCTCGCCCGCGGACTCGGCCTGGCCAACCTGCTCACCGACGACGGCCTTCGGCGTTCCGGGGTGATCCGGCAGTGGGCGGGCGTTCTGGAGAGTACGCTGCGGCCGGTACGCCCATGACGCCCGTACAACCGAGCGACCGGACGCCCCTTGACCAAGGGGTCGCCGGGCGGCCGATGTCCGTGCAGTCTGGAGAAGAAACCCGGCCGGCACGGACCGCGAGGCCCATCCGGCCGGGCCCGAGCCGAACCGGGGTGCTGCCTGAATGCACGGACACGAGTGGGACGCGAACGCCGCCGTCGGCCCCGCGCCGGACGGCGGTACCGTGCGCCCGGAAGGCCACCGCCTCGTCCCGCTCGCCACGGCGCTGCTCCAGGCCGACGGACTGATCCTGCACTGGAGCGAGGATGCCGAGGCCCTGCTCGGCTACTCCGCCGAGGAGGCCGTCGGCAGCTACGCCGCCCAGCTGCTCACCGACGAGTCCGACCGGCCCGCCGTGCTCGCCCTGTTCCAGCGGATCATGGCCGGCAGCGGCGCCTCCTCCTTCGTCTTCCCGGTCCGCCACCGCGACGGCCACCGGGTCGAGCTGGAGTTCCGCACCTACCCGATCGCCGGACCGGCCGGCACCCTGCTGCTGCTCGCCACCGCCTCCGACACCCGGGCCATCCACGCGATCGAGGCCGACCTCGCCGTGCTGGGCGGCATCTTCGGCCGCTCCCCGATCGGCATGGCCGTCTACGACACCGACCTGCGCTTCGTCCGGATCAACGAGGCACTCGCCCGGATGAACGGCGTGCCGGTCGCCGCCCACCTCGGACGGCGGATATCCGCCGTCCTGCCCGGCATCAACACCGCCGAGATCGAACAGATCATGAGACAGGTGCTCAAGAGCGGCAAGCCCGTGGTCGACGCCCGCTCGCACGGCCGCGTCCCCGGCGACCCCCGAAGGGACCGCGCCTGGTCCGCCTCCTACTTCCGGCTGGAGGACTCCACCGGCAAGGTCTTCGGCGTCTGCTCCTCGATCATCGACGTCACCGAGCGCTTCCAGGCCGAGGCCCGCGCCGCCCGCGCCCAGGAGCGGCTGGCCACCATCGCCGAGGCCACCGCCCGGATCGGCACCACCCTCGACCTCCAGCGCACCGCCGAGGAGCTGATCGAGGCGGTCGTCCCCCGGTTCGCCGACTTCGCCACCGTCGACCTGCTGGAGCCGGTGCTGCGCGGCGCCGAACCCACCCCGATCCCCTCCGACCGCTCCGTGACCCTGCGCGCCGTCGCCGTCGGGGAGAACTACGAGACCGGCCTGGCGCACGCCGTGGACGTCGTCGGCGAGACCTCCGAGTACGCCCCGGACCGCAGCTACACCCAGTGCCTGCGCAGCGGACGGCCGCTGCTGCGCGCCCACGTGGACGAGGAGGTGCTGCGCGGCCTGGTGTCCAGCGAGGACCGGGTCGCCCCCGGTATAGCCGCCGGCATCCACTCGTACCTGATGGTCCCGATCACCGCCCGGGGCATGGTGCTCGGCGGCTCCGAGTTCATCCGGATGCGCAACCCCGAGCCCTTCAACGAGGCCGACGTCGCGCTCGCCGAGGAACTCGTCGCCCGCACCGCCCTCGCCCTCGACAACGCCCGGCTCTACCGCCGCGAGCGGGAGACCGCCCTCACCCTCCAGCGCAGCCTGCTGCCGCAGGAGATCCACCGCACCCTCGGCCTGGAGATCGCCTACCGCTACCTGCCCAGCAGCGTGGTCAGCGAGGTCGGCGGCGACTGGTTCGACGTGGTGCCGCTGTCCTGCGGGCGGGTCGCCCTGGTGGTCGGCGACGTGATGGGCCACGGCATCCGGGCCGCGGCCACCATGGGCCAGCTGCGCACCGTCGCCCGCACCCTCGCCACCCTGGACATGCCGCCCGAGCAGGTCCTCACCCGACTGGACGAGACCGCCTCGGGCATCGGCGAGGGCCAGTTCGCCACCTGCATCTGCGCCGTCTACGACCCGCTGGAGCGCACCGTCCAGGTCGCCTCGGCCGGGCACCTGCCGCCGGTCTGGGTCGGCACCGACGGCGTCGCCCGCCGGGTCGAGGTGCCGCCCGGCGTCCCGCTGGGCGTCGGCGGGGTCGCCTTCGAGTCGATCGGGTTCACGCTCCCCGAGGGCGGCGTGCTCGCCCTCTACACCGACGGCCTGGTCGAACGGCGCGGCCAGGACCTGGACCACGGCATCGACCTGCTGGCCCGCACCCTGGCCGGGCCCGGCCGCACGCTGGAGGAGACCTGCGACGCCGTGATCGGCGCCCTGGTCACCGACGGTACCGAGGACGACATCGCGATGATCATGGCCAGGGCGCTGCCGGTGCCCGCCGACCGGATCGCCACCCTCCCGCTCACCGGCGGCGGCAGGCTCCCCGGCCGGGCCCGCCGCTTCACCCGCGCCACCCTGGACTCCTGGGGCCTGAGCGCGCTCTCCGACTACGCCGAGCTGCTGGTCAGCGAACTGGTCACCAACGCCCTGCTGCACGCCGAGGCGCCGCGCCGCCTGCGGCTGTTCCGCGACCGGGTGCTGACCGTCGAGGTCTCCGACGCCGGCGGCGCGGCCCCGCAGCTGCGCACCTTCGCCGAGCAGGACGAGGGCGGGCGCGGGATGTTCCTGGTCAGCGAGCTCGCCCAGCGCTGGGGAAGCCGGCTGACCAGGGACGGCAAGGTGGTCTGGGCCGAGCTGGAACTGCCCTTCGGGGCGTAGCACCAGGCCCCTGGTAGCCGACGCCGCACGTGCGAGAACGGCCGTTCCCGAATCCGGAACGGCCGTTCCCGGTCCTTCCTAGGCGGGCACCCGCTGGGGCCGCTCGGGCCGGGCGGCCTCGACCGGCCCGGCCGGGCCGGCCGGCTCGACCGGCGTCGGGGCGGACCGGTCGCGCAGCAGCCACCAGGCCAGCGCCGCCGCGGCGGTCAGCAGCACCCCGGCCAGCAGCCCGGCGCCGTTCATGCCGTGGACGAAGGACTCCTTCGCGCTCGCCAGCAGCGGCTGCCCCAGCTCCGGCGACAGCCCCTGCGCCGTCTCCACGGCCGTGCCCAGCGACTCCCCGGCCCGGGCGGCGGCCTCGGGGGAGACCCCGGCCGGGGCGGACAGCCCGTTCGCGTAGATCGAGCCGACCACCGAGCCGACCAGCGCGATGCCGAGCGCGGTGCCCAGCTCGTACGCCGTCTCCGAAACCGCCGAGGCGGCCCCGGCCTTGTCGGCCGGTGCGGCGGACAGCACCAGGTCGGCGCCGAGGGTGTAGACCACGCCCTCGGCCGTGCCGGTCATCAGGAAGGCGGCGCCCAGCAGCAGGTAGGTGGTGTCCTGCTCCATCCAGCCCAGCGCGCCCGTGGCCAGGCCCATCGCCAGCAGGCTGACGGCCAGCGCCCGGCGGGCGCCGAAGCGCCGGGCGATCCGGGCGGTCAGCAGGCCGCCGACCACCGAGCCGGCGAAGGCCGGCAGTTCCGCCAGGCCGGCCCGGAGCGGCTCGTAGCCGCGCACCAGCTGGAGGTACTGGGAGAGCACGAAGATCACGCCGGACAGGCCGACCAGGGAGATCAGCGAGGCCGTGACGGCGGCGGTGAACCGACGGTCGCGGAACAGCCGGACGTCCAGCAGCGGGGTCTCCAGCCGCAGCTGGCGGCGGACGAAGACGGCCAGCGCGGCGGCACCCAGCAGGAAGGTGACCGGCACCTCCCAGCGGGCCGGGCCGTGCGCGGCGCCCTCCTTGATCGCGTACACCACGCCGATCACCCCCGCCATCGACAGCACGACGCTCAGCACGTCCCAGCGCCCCGGCTTCGGGTCCCGGGACTCCGGCAGCAGCCAGACACCGGACACCAGCAGCAGGACCAGCACCGGGATGTTCAGCAGGAACACCGAACCCCACCAGAAGTGCTCCAGCAGCAGCCCGCCGACCACCGGCCCGAGCGCGGCCCCGGCGGTGGCGGCCGCGCCCCAGACGCCGATCGCGGTGGCCCGCTCCCGGTCGTCCGGGAAGAGGCTGCGGATCAGCGAGAGGGTGGAGGGCATGATCGTCGCGCCGGCGACGCCGAGCAGCGCCCGGGCCAGGATCAGCCAGCCGGGGCTCGGGGCGTACGCGGCCAGCAGCGAGGCGGCGCCGAAGGCGGTGGCGCCGGTCAGCAGCAGCTTCTTGCGGCCGATCCGGTCGCTCAGGGCACCCATGCTGACCAGCAGGCCGGCCAGCACGAAGGAGTAGGAGTCGCCGATCCAGAGCAGCTGGGTGCCGCTGGGGCGCAGGGTCTCGCTGATGGAGGGGAGGGCGAGGGAGAGCACGGTCGCGTCCAGCGCGACCACGGTGACGGCCAGCACCAGGACGGCGAGGCCGGTCCAGCGCTGGCGGGCGGTCAGGGCGGGGGTACTGCTCATGGGGTATCGGTTTCCGGTTTCCGGTCCGAGGTGCTGTGGGTGGGGGCGCTGTGGGTGGGGGGAGCGGGGTCCCGGCGCAGGGCGCCGCCGAGGAAGAGCTCGGCGAGGGAGAAGGCGGCGTCGCGCGGGGCGAGCCGGCCGTCCTGGATGGCCCAGCCGATCCCGGCCACCAGGTCGAAGAAGGCCTCGCTCAGCCAGGCGGCGCTCAGCTCGATCCGGAAGACGCCCTGGCGCTGCCCGCGCAGGAAGAGCGCGTGCAGCCGGTCGATCTGGACCTCCCAGAGGTCGTTGATCTCGCCGTCCTCGTAGAGCTGGTTCTCGCCCGCCAGGAAGGCGCAGAGCATGGCGTCCGGGACGGCGGCGTCCACCAGGCGGCGCAGGGCCGTCCGGGCGTCGCCCTCCTCGACGGCCGCGGTGTCCAGGGCGGCGGCGAAGCGCTGCAGTCCGAGCCGGCCGACGTCGCGGATCAGGGCGTCGCGGCCCGGGAAGAGCCGGTGCAGGGTGGCCCGGCTGATGCCCGCGGCGCGGGCGATCTCGTCCAGGTGGGCGGTGGGACGGCGGGACAGCACGCCGACGGCGGCTTCCAGAACGGTGTCACGGTCGGTGGCCATGAATCGAGTGTAGAGCAGATGAGACATTCATGACTCATTTTTGCTTTGGGAGTCTCACCTGTCTCATGTATGAATCAATTCCGGACAGCAAAAACCGGGGACGGCTGGTGTGCCGCCCCCGGTGGGGTGCTGTGGGCCCCGGCGCCCGTGCCCGTCCGGTCAGCTCTGGTTGTAGAACCCGGTCTCGTCGAGCGGGCGGTCGATCACCATCACCTCGACGTCCGCCGGGGTGAGCAGGAAGACCCGGCGGGCGATCCGCTCGATGCCGCCCCGGGTCCCGAAGATCAGCCCGGAGGCGAAGTCGACCATGCGCTTGGCCTCGGCCTCGTCCATCTCGGTGAGGTCCATGACCACCGGGGTGCTCGCCCGGATGTGCTCACCGACCGTGCGGGCCGCCTCGAAGCCCGTCGGCCGCAGGGAGACGATCTTCGCGGGCGCGGGGACGGCGGACACCGTCTCCTGATCCACCCACTCGTCGTCGTACACCGCGGCCGGGTAGTTCCCGGAGGGCATCAGCCACCCGTTGTGGTGCTCGTCGCGAAGTGCTCCCATGCCGCGCCTCCCTGCCTCGTCCCGTCTGGTCCCCCCGGGGGTTGCGTGTCCTTTTTGACACGTCATCCACTCGTCGGAACTGTCCGAGTATCGCACTGTTCACCGGTCCCGTGCCCGCTCGTGGCCTCCGTACGAGTCGCGCCGCGCCGGAAACCCGGTCGGACCCGGGCAAGGACAGCGACGCCGCGCAGCTCCGTACGGTTGCGCGCGTAGACCATATCGGTAGCGGTCACTGCGTAATTGACCTTCTGTCAACAACGCGGAAACGATTTCACTCGCCGGTCGAACCGTCCACCAGTTCACGCAACAGATCCGCGTGCCCGTTGTGTCGCGCGTACTCCTCGATCATGTGGACCAGGATCCAGCGGAGCGTCACCTCCTCGTCCTGCCGCAGCCGCTTGCCGACGGTGTCCAGCGGCAGTCCGGCCGAAGCGCGGCGGGCGGCCTCGATCTCGGCGTGCCAGGTGGCGAAGTCGGCGGCGACGTCCGCGGTGTCGACGTGGTCGAAGTCGCCGTCCGGATCCGCCTCGGTCCAGTAGTGGCCGGTGGCGACCTCCTGGCCGAGCAGGATGCCCTGGAACCAGTGCCGCTCGACCTCGGCCATGTGCCGGACCAGGCCGAGCAGGGAGAGCGTGGACGGCGGGACCGAGCGCAGCCGCAGCTGGTCGTCGGTCAGGCCCTCGCACTTCAGGGCGAGGGTGCTGCGGTGGTAGTCGAGCCAGGAGGTGAGCATGGCGGCCTCGTCGGCGGCCATCGGCGGGTCCACCCGCGGGGTGAGATCGGTCATGCCGGCCATCGTGGCCCCGACGGCGCGGGGACGCGAACGAATTGTCAGCCGGCCTGCGCCCGGCGGCGGGCCGCGGCCGCCCGCCAGAGCCCGACCAGGCTGCCCAGCACCAGCAGGCCGATCACTCCGGCGGAGACCAGGAACGCGGCCGAGCCCGGCTGGTCCGCACTGGCCGCCGCGACGACGTACACGGCGGTGGTCGGTACCACGCCGATCGCGGTGGCGAACAGGAAGGGGAGGAAGCGGACCCCGGAGAAGGCCGCGCCGTAGTTGCCCGCCTGGAACGGCAGGCCGGGCAGCAGCCGCAGCACCAGGACGCTGCGGAAGCCCTGGTCGGTGAAGCGCCGGTCGAGGGCGCCGAGCACCTTGCCGCGCAGGTACGGCCGCAGCGCCTCCCGGCCCAGCCCCCGGCCGAGCGCGAAGGCCATGACCGCGCCCAGGGTGGTGCCGAGCACCGCGAGCAGCACGCCCTGCTGGATGCCCAGCAGCAGTCCGGCCACGGCGTTCAGCGCGGGGCGCGGCACGAAGGCGAGCGTCCCGACCGCGTAGACGAGCGTGAACAGCGGGGCGAACCAGTAGCCGGGCATCCGGTCCGCCAGCCCGCCCGAGAGCAGGTCGGTGGGGCTCCACAGCAGCAGCGAGCCGGCGCAGGCCCCCAGCAGCAGCACCAGCAGGCCGAACCGCCACCGGGCCGCGCGGGCCGGGTGCCGCCCGTCGTGGGCGGCGGGCTCGGCGGGGTCTTCGGCGGGGTCTTCGGCGGTCGGTGCGGCGGAGGTCGTCAGGGCTGCGGACACGGCGAGAGCCTAACCGGTCCCCGGCCGGGGACGGCCGGGGGTGAGGGTCGACGCCGGTGATCACGGTCGGCATGATGGCGGACGGGGCCCCGCCGCGGGCGTCGGGGGGCTGGGCGCACACCTGGGTGGGCCTGGCCACACTCCTGGCCCGGAACGGCGCGGACGGGGGTTCCGTGCGGTGCACAGTGGGTGCACCGCACGGAAGGCGAGGGAAGGTCATGGAGAAGCCGGGTGAGTGGGCGGCGGGGGCCGCGACGGGGTTCCTGCGGGCGTGCGCGGTCGCGGCCGTGACCCTGCCGGTCCCGGCGGTGTGGGCGGGCGCGGTGCTGCTGGGCCGGTCCTGGGGGCCGGCCAACCCGTGGTCGTGGCTGCTGCCGCTGGTGCTGGTGTGCGTCGGCACCCTCGGGCTGAGCCGCCCGGTGTGCCGGGCCGTTCGCGCCCTGGTGGCGCGCTGGGGCGGCCCGTCCCTGCCCGCCGGGTACCGGCAGGCTCCGCCGGTGAGCCGGATGTCCACCGGGTTCTGGTGGAACGGTTTCACGTACGAGAAGACCCGCCGCGACGCCCTGATGGACCAGCACTGGCGGGTCCGGTGGCGCGACCCGGCCAACCTGCGGGACCTGCGGTTCGTCGCGGTCGCGGCGGTCACCGCGGGCCCGGTCGCCGCGCTGCCGCCGGCGGCTCTGGCCGCGGCCGTGCTCGGGATCGTCCGGCCGGAGACGCCCGCCCGGCTGCTCGGGGTGCTCGGGGTGCTGCTGGCCGTCGGCGGCGCCCCGTACGCCTGGCGGGTGCTGACGCCGGTGGCCGAGCGCTTCCTGCGGCCCTCGCGGGCGATGGCGCTGGCCCAGCGGGTGGCGGAGCTGACCGCCCAGCGGGCGGACGCCACCGTCGCCCAGGCCGCCGAGATCCGCCGGATCGAACGGGACCTGCACGACGGGGCGCAGGCCCGGCTGGTCTCGCTCGGGCTCTCGTTGGCCACCGCCCAACTGCTGGTGGAGCGCGATCCGGAGCGGGCCAAGGCGCTGATGCGGGACGCCCAGGACGGCGCGAAGGCCTCGCTGGCCGAACTGCGCGACCTGATCCAGGGCATCAGCCCGCCGGTGCTGACCGAGCGCGGACTGGTGGACGCCGTCCGCGCCCTCGCCCTGGACCTGCGGCTCAAGGTGACCGTCGAGGCTGCGGACCCGGTGCGGGTGGACGCGCCGATCGAGGCCGCGGTGTACTTCGGCGTCGCCGAGCTGCTCACCAACGCCGTCAGGCACGGCGGGGCGACCCGGGCCGGTGTCACCTTCCGCCAGGACGGGCACGGGCTCGTCGTCGAGGTCGAGGACGACGGCTCGGGCGGCGTCCGGGAACGGCCCGGTGGCGGGATCGCGGGCCTGCGCCGCCGCCTCGACGCCTTCGACGGCTCCCTCGACATCACCAGTCCGCCCGGCGGACCGACCCACGTCAGGATGACGGTGCCATGCGAATCCTCGTAGCCGAAGACCTCTACCTCCTGCGCGACGGGATGGTCCACCTGATCGAGGCCTGCGGGCACGAGGTGGTGGCCACCGCCTCCACCGGACCGGAGACGCTCGACGCGCTGCTGGCGCACCGCCCGGACGTGTCCGTGATCGACGTCCGGATGCCGCCGACGCAGTCGGACGAGGGCCTGCGGGCGGCGCTCGCGGCCCGCCGCGAGCTGCCCGGGCTGCCGGTCCTGATCCTGTCCCAGCACGTCGAGCAGCTCTACGCACGGGAGCTGCTGGCGGACGGCTCCGGCGGGGTCGGCTACCTGTTGAAGGAGAGCGTCTTCGACGCCGAGCAGTTCCTCGGCTCGCTGGAGCGGGTCGCGGCCGGCGGCACGGCGATGGACCCGGCGGTGATCGCCAGGCTGCTGTCCGCGAGCGCGCCGGAGCGGGGGCTCAGCCGGCTCACCGCGCGCGAGTACGAGGTGCTGGGGCTGATGGCCGAGGGGCTGTCCAACCAGGCCATCGGGCGGCGGCTGTTCCTCAGTGACAGCGCGATCAGCAAGTACACCACCTCGATGTTCGGCAAGCTCCGCATCGCCGATGACGACGACACCAACCGCCGCGTCCGCGCCGTGCTCACCTACCTCAACCAGCCCTGAGGCTCTGTCCGGCGCGGGGGGCGGTCCGCCGGTGGATGGGCCCGCCGGGGGCGTACCAGCCGGCCTTCTTGCGGACGGCCGGGCTCGGGTCGTCGGCCTGGCAGGCCCGCAGGGCGGCGACGGCGCGGGCGTCGGTGTGGGCGAACTTGCCGACGAGTTCGGCGGCCCTGGCCCGGACCCGGGGGTCCGGGTCGTCGGAGAGGTGGCGCAGCGCGGGTTCGAGGACCAGGCCCGCGCCGGGGGCGCAGGCGTCGTCCTTGCACCGGTCGCAGGCCAGGGCGTGGAAGGCGGCGATCCTGACCCCGGCGTCGGGGTCGTCGGCCATGGCGACGAGCAGGTCCATGGAGTCGGTGTCGACCAGGTGGTCCAGGAGGCGGCAGCAGCCCTCACGGACGGCCGGGTGGTCGTGGGAGAGCCCGGCGCGGATGGCGCCCAGGGCGTCCGCCCCGCGCCGGAGCAGTTCGTGGTGGGCCGCCACGGTGCGCTGAGGGTCGCCCAGGCAGGAGACCAGGGCTTCGTCGTCGGTCTTGAGGAATCCGAGCACGGCCCCAGTGTCGGACCGCAACCCGCGGCGGGGCAAAGGGTTTTGGGGACCTCGGCTGGCCGCGGTGCGGGCCGCGTCGACGGGGGCGACGGCGGCGGGCGCGGATCGCGGAAACCGCCGGGCGCTGGAGGGCGCCCGGCGGTCGACGACATGAGAGGGAATTCCCGGAAAATCGTCGATCATATTGCCGAGAGGTCTTTTCCGGAGGTGGTGTTTCCCGGCGACAGTGCGGTCACATCGTCGTCGGTGGAGTTCGGTTCGGCCCGGCGCAGTGCCCCGGCGCCCAGCAGCAGGGCGGAGGCGAGCAGGGTGACCAGTCCGAAGGAGACGGTGAGCGAGGTGGCCTGGGCGAGGGTGCCGATCACGGCGGGGGCGATCAGGCCGGAGGTGTAGGTGACGGTGGCGACGCCCGCGATGGCCTGGCTGGCGTTGCTGCCGATCCGTCCGGCGGCCGCGAAGGCGAGCGGCACGATCACCGCGATGCCCACGCCGATCAGCGCGAAGCCCGGGATGGCCAGCGCCGGGTGGTCGGCGGCCACCACCAGGACGCCGCCGAGGGTGGCGACCGCCCCGCCCAGCCGGGTGGCGCGGACGGCGCCGAGGCGGCGGATCACCGTGTCCCCGGCCAGGCGGCTGACCGCCATGGTGAGCGAGAAGGCGGTGTACGAGGCGGCCGCGAGGGTGGCGGAGGCGCCGGTGACGTCCTTGAGGTAGACGCCGCTCCAGTCCATCGAGGCGCCCTCGGCGAACACCGCGCAGAAGCCGACCAGCCCGATCACCAGCGAACTGCGCGGCGGCAGGGCGAAGCGCGGCGGCTCCTCCGCCGCCTCGGGCGCCCGAAGGTCCGGCAGGCCCCGGCAGACCGGCTGGGCGAGGGCGAGCAGTACGACCGCCGTGACGGCCAGTTGGAGCCGGGCGTCGAGGTCCAGGTGGGCGGCCAGGATGCCGAAGCCGGAGGCCAGCAGGCCGCCCGCGCTCCACATCCCGTGCAGCCCGGACATGATCGAGCGGCCGAGGCGCTCCTCGATCTCCACGCCCTGGGCGTTCATGGCGACGTCGGCCATGCCCGCCGTGGCGCCGTAGACCAGCAGCACCGCGCACAGCGCCGGGAGCGAGGGGGCGAGGGCGGGCAGGGTGAGGGCCAGGCACCAGAGCGAGATCAGTCCGCGCACCGCGGCCCGGCCGCCGTAGCGGTGGACGAAGCGGCCGGCGAGCGGCATCGCGAGGGAGGAGCCGATGGCCGGCATCACCAGGGCCAGGCCGAGCTGGCCGGGGGAGAGGCCCAGCCGGTCCTGGATCCACGGGATGCGGGTGACGAAGGTGCCGCCGACGGCGCCGTGCACGCCGAAGACCAGCGCGATGCTCAGCCGGGAGCGGCGTGGCTCGGCGAGCGGTTCGTGGGTCGTGACTGTCATGCGGCGTTCCCTCCCGGTCGCGCGGGTCGCGGCGCGACGGTGCCCTGTGGGTGGTCTGCGTGCAGGCCGACGGGTCCGCGCGGCGGGGTCGTCCGTCCGGCGGCGGTGCGGTCGGTTCGATAAACTATCAGGAAGGGACCCTGATAGAAACACTCTGGAAGGATGACCGGCCATGACCACCGCGCGTACGGCCACGCCGAGCACCGCCCGGGCGATCAACGACCGGCTGGCGCTCAACCTCCTGCTCGAACAGGGTCCGCTCACCGCGACCGAGCTGCGCGACCTCACCGGCCTGTCCCGGCCGACCGTCGCCGACCTGCTCGACCGCCTCCAGCGCACCGGCCTGGTCGCCGTCGTCGGCGAACGCGGCGAACAACGGCGCGGCCCCAACGCCCGGCTCTACGCGCTGGTCGCCTCCCGCGCCCACATCGCCGCCTTCGACGTCCGCGAGGAGGGCGTCAGCCTGGTCGTCGCCGACCTCGCCGGGCGCAGTCTCGCCACCGCCGAGGTGCCGGTCGAGACCTCCGCCTCAGGGGCTGCCGGTGCCGTCCCAGGGGCTGACGGTGCCGCCGAGACGATCGTGCGCACCCTGCTGGAGACCGCGCGGGGCGCCGGCGTCGAGCGGCTGCACACCGTCGCGGTCGGCGCCCCCGGCCTGGTCGACCCCGCCACCGGCCGACTGCACAGCACCGGCAAGCTCCCCGGCTGGCACGCCGAGCTCCTCACCGCCCTGCGGGAGCTGCCCGGCACCGACGTCATCCTGGAGAACGAGGTCAACCTGGCGGGCCGGGCCGAGTACCGGGTCGGCGCCGCGCGCGACCGCGACACCTTCGTGCTGATGTGGCTCGGCCACAGCGTCGGCGCCGCCGTCATCCTGGACGGGCAGCTGCGCCGGGGCTTCTCCGGCGGCACCGGCGAGATCTGCTTCCTGCCCGTCCCCGGCACCGTCGGGCTGCCCAGCGCCGACAGCTGCGAGGGCGGCTTCCACGGCCTGGTCGGCAGCGCCGCCATCTGCGCACTCGCCCGTACCCACGGGCTGCCCGCCGACCGGGCCGGGGACGCGTCCGCCGCCGAGGCCGCCGTGCGCGCCGCGCTGGCCGCCGGTGCGGCGGGCGAGGCGTTCCTGGACGAGCTGGCCGAGCGGATCGCGCTCGGCGCGGCCGCGCTCTGCGTGGTGCTCGACCCCGGCTGCGTGGTGCTCGGCGGCGAGATCGGCCGGGCCGGCGGCGCCGAGCTGGCCGGCCGGGTCGAACGGCGGCTGGCCGGGTTCTCCCCGCTGCGCACCGAGGTGCGGGCCGGTACGGCGGGCGGCGGGGCGGTGCTCGCCGGGGCGGTGCTCACGGCCGGGGACGCCGTGCGGCGGGATCTGTTCGGCGAGCCGTAGCCGTGCCGCCGGACCCCGCCCACCGGCTGCTCCGGGGCCGTTTCCCGTCGGCGTCCCCGGTACGGCAGGATGGCGGACGGGGGGCGTGCACCCCGTACCTCGAACCACCGTCAGGAGTCGCACATGGGCCAGCCCGAGGTGCCGGTCAACCCGTACCGCATCGGTGAGGCGGCGGCGCTGCTCGGCGTCAGCGCGGACACCATGCGGCGCTGGGTGGACGCCGGGCGGCTCGCCGCCGTGCGGGACGAGCACGGGCACCGGATCATCCCCGGCGCCGAGCTCGCCGCCTTCGCCCGCGAGCTGGCCCGGCCGGAGAACGCCGAGGCCGAGGGCCGGCCGTCCTCGGCGCGCAACCGCTTCCCCGGGATCATCACCCAGGTGGTGCTCGGCGACGTGGCCGCGCAGGTGGAGGTGCAGGCCGGGCCGTTCCGGGTGGTGTCGCTGATCAGCCGGGAGTCGGCGGAGGAGCTGAACCTCGTGCCGGGTGCACCCGCCACGGCGGTCATCAAGTCGACCAATGTGATGATCGAGCGGCGTTAGCCGCCTCCCTTCCGATTCCCTTCCGACTCCCTTCCGATTTCCCGCCGAGCCACACCGAAGAACCGAAGACAAGTCCCGACCGAGAGGCCCGGATGCCGCCCCCGCACCTGCCGACCACCCAGAGCGCCGTGCTGGCGATCGAGGCCGTCGCCGCCCGGCACGGCCGCGCCGTGCGGGCCCGGCACGACATCGGGAGCGACCGGACCTTCGCCGGGCTGGTCGGCCACGACTACGGACCGGACGCCATCCCGCACGAGGCCCTGCTGGAGTTCGACCGCAGCCCGCGGACCGCCGTCCGGCTGTTCACCCACGACGAGGTGACCGTGACCGTCGAGGGCATCCCCTTCGACGTCCCGCGCGACAGCGTCCCGGCCTTCCTGAACTCCGTCTGGTCCGGCCTGGTGCACGTGAGGGCGCGGACCTTCCCGCCGTCCACCACCCTGATCGTCACCGTCCCGGGGGAGGCCGGCTACCGCGAGTCCCTCGGCCTCCACGACCTCACCCCCTGGCTGTCCGGAAGGATCCGATGAGCCCCGCCGCCCCCGCCGCCCCCGCCGACCGTCGACCGGTGCTCGCCGTCGCCCACCGCGGCGACCCGTACCGCCACCGCGAGAACACCCTGCCCTCGATCGAGTCCGCGCTCGCCGCCGGGGCCGACGCCGTCGAGGTGGACGTCCAGCTCACCCGCGACAAGGTGCCGGTGCTGCTGCACGACCCCACCCTGGAACGGCTCTGGGGCGACCCGCGCTCGATCGGCCGGGTCACCACCGAGCAGCTGGACGAGCTGCGCCACGGCGCACTGGCCGTGCCCACCCTCGCCGAGGCGATCAAGGCCGTGGCGGACGCGAACGGCCCGCGGCTGCTGATCGACCTGGACGACCCCGGTCCGGCCGCCGCCACCTGGTCCGTCGTCACCGGGCTCGGTGCCGAGGGGCTGGTCGCCTTCTGCGGCCACACCACCGCCATGCTGGCGGTGCGCGAGCTCAGCCCGGACGCCGAGATCGCGCTCACCTGGAAGCAGCCCCGGATGCCCGCCCCCGCCCTGCTGCGCGACCTGCGCCCGCGCTACCTCAACCCGCCGTTCGGCCTGGTCACCCCCGGGTTCGTGGAGGCCGCGGCGGACGAGGGACTCGCCGTCTCCACCTGGACCGCCGACCTGCGCCGCACCATGCGCCGACTGCGCGACACCGGTGCCGCCTCCATCACCACCAACCGGATCTCCGTGCTGCGCTCCGTCGTGGACGGCCGCCGGTGACGGTGCTCGGCACCCGCGCCCTGGGCCGAGCCCTGCTGGCCCGTCAGCACCTGCTCGCCCGCACCGACCGGACGCCGCTGGAGGTCGTCCACCACCTCGGCGGGCTGCAGGCCCAGGCCGTCCCCCAGCCGCCGTACCTCGGGCTGCTCTCCCGGCTGGACGGCTTCGCCCCGGAGCAGCTCACCGGGCTGATCGAACGGCGGGAGGCGGTCCGGATCGCGCTCCAGCGCGGCACCATCCACCTGGTCACCGCCGAGGACTGCCTGACCCTGCGTCCGCTGCTCCAGCCCGTCCTGGACCAGGCGCTGCGGACCACCTACGGCAAGCGGCTGGCCGGACTAGACCTGACCGCGCTGGCCGCCGAGGCCCGCGCCCTCGTCGAGGAGGAGCCGCGCACCTTCCAGCGGCTCGGCGCACTGCTGGCGGCGACCCGGCCGGACCGCGACCCGGCGGCACTGGCCCAGGCCGCGCGCTGCCTGCTGCCGCTGGTCCAGGTGCCGCCGCGCGGGCTGTGGGGGCGCGGCGGCCCGGCCGCCCACACCACCGCCGAGGCCTGGCTCGGCCGCCCGCTCGACCCCGCGCCCCCGCCGGACGCCCTGGTGCTGCGCTATCTCGCCGCCTTCGGCCCGGCCGGTGCGGCGGACCTGCGGAAGTGGTCCGGCCTCAGCGGGCTCGGCCCCGTGCTGCGGCGACTCGCCCCGCAGCTGCTGACCTTCCGGGACGAGCAGGGCCGGCCGCTGTACGACCTGCCGGACGCGCCCCGGCCGGAGCCGGACACCCCCGCGCCGGTGCGGCTGCTCGCGCCGTTCGACAACCTGCTGCTCTCGCACGCCGACCGGAGCCGGGTGCTGCCGGAGGAGTACAAGGGGCGGGTGATGACCCAGAACGGGCTGGTGCACGGCACCCTGCTGGTGGACGGGCTGGTCGCCGGGACGTGGCGGCTGACCGGCGAGCAGGAGGTGGCCGTCCGGCCGTTCGTCCGCCTGGCGCGGGCGGACCGCGAGGCGGCGGAGGCGGAGGCGCACCGGGTGCTGGCCTTCGCAGGCGGGGGCGGGGGCGGGGGCGGTGCGGTGCGGATCGAGGCGGCTGCCGCGTCCTGAACGGGCAGTCCGTCAGGTTCTCTGTTGAGATGGGTCGGTTCGGACTCAACGACGACCCCCGCCGGAGGCTGCCGTGTCCGTGGAGCGCCCGCCCGGTGGGCGGCCCGACCACCGCAGGCCGTACCTGATGCTGCCGCCCGCCGTGCGGTGGGCGGCAGCCTGGTCGGTGGCGGTGATCCTGCTGATCACCGTCGGTTCGCTGGTCGTGTTCGCGCTGGTCGAACTGAGGGCCGCCACCGTGCCGTTCATCCTGGCGCTGCTGGGGGCCTCGCTGCTCCAACCGGTGGTGCCCTGGCTGGTCCGGCGGGGGGTGAGCCGGAGCCTGGCGGCCGGACTGACCTGCCTGGTGCTGGTGGTCGCGGTGGTCGGGGTGATCGTCCTGCTGGTCAACTCCCTGGTGCACAGCGCCCCGCAGATCGCCGCCTCGCTCCCGTCCGCCGGGCGGCGGCTGGCCGAGTGGCTGGGGCCGTTCGGGGCGAAGGTCAAGCACGCGCTGGAGAACGCCAAGGGCGAGACCAACTCGCTGGTCTCGACGCTGACCAACGGCGTGCTCTCGGGGCTCGGCCTGCTCATCCAGCTGATCACCGGTGGGGTGCTGGCGCTGGCCCTGGTCTTCTTCTTCCTGCGCGACGGCCACCGCACCGGCGACGCCATCCGCGCCGCCCTGCCCGGACGCGGCGCGGACACCGTGGTCGCCTGCGCCGAACGCGCCTTCGAGGCGATGGCCGGCTTCATGCGCGGAACCACGCTGATCGCCCTGATCGACGCGGCCTTCATCACCGTCGGCCTGCTCGCCCTCGGCGTCCCCGGTGCCCCGGGCCTGGGCGCGCTGGTCTTCATGGGGGCGTACATCCCGTTCGTCGGCGCGTTCCTGTCCGGCGCGGTGGCGGTGCTGGTCGCGCTGGCGGACGGCGGGCTCGGCACGGCGCTGTGGGCGCTCGGCGTGGTGCTGGCGGTCCAGATGGTCGAGGGCAACGTCCTCCAGCCGGTCATCCAGAGCCGCACGGTGGAGCTGCACCCGGCGACCATCATGGTCGCCGTCGTGGCCGGCTCCGGCATCGCGGGCATCATCGGCGCGCTCCTGGCGGTACCGGTGTGCGCGGCGGGCATGGGCGTGATCTCGGTTCTCCGGGGGATGCCGAGCGGGCGCGGGTAAGGCGGTTGCCCCGGACGGACGGGTGTGCGAGCATCACTAATGCGACTGCAGTCGCGATAGGGATGGAGGGGAACGAGTGGAACTGTTCGAGGTGGCCGGGGCGGGGGACGGGCCGTACGGGGTGGCCGTCGGTCCGGACGGGGGCGTGTGGTTCACCCTGGTGCACGCCGGGGAGATCGGGCGGCTGGCGCCGGACGGTTCGGTGCGGCGGTTCGGGCTCGGCGCGCCGCGCTGCGGGCCCTCGGTGATCACCACCGGGCCGGACGGGGCACTCTGGTTCGCGCAGATGAACGCCGGGCGGATCGGGCGGATCACGGTGGACGGCGAGGCGTCCTCGTTCGCGCTGTCGGCGGTGGACGCCGGACCGGGCGGGATCGTCGCCGGGCCGGACGGCGCGCTGTGGTTCACCGAGGTGAACGCCGACCGGGTCGGGCGGATCACCGTGGACGGCGAGCTGACGGAGTACCCGCTGCCGGTGCCGGGCGCCTTCCCCGCGCACATCACCGCCGGGCCGGACGGCGCGCTGTGGTGCGCGCTCAACCAGGCCGACGCGATCGCCCGGGTGAGCACCGACGGCGAGATCACCGTCCACCGGCTGCCCACCGGGGGCACCGCGCCGGTCGGAATCACCGCCGGGCCCGACGGGGCGCTCTGGTACGTCGGGATCGGCGGCGGACTGGTCGGGCGGATCACCGTCGACGGGCAGGTCACCGAGTACCCGCTGGGCGACCGGGCCGCCAGGCCGCACGCGATCACCGCCGGGCCGGACGGGCGGCTCTGGTTCACCGAGTGGGGCGCCGGCCGGATCGGCGTGCTCACCCCGGACGGGCGGCTGGACGGCCACCCGATCCCCGGCCCCGGAGCCGAACCGCACGGGATCGCCGTCGGCCCGGACGGGGCGGTGTACGCGGCCCTGGAGCGCGGCCAGATCGCCCGGCTGGCGGGCTGAGCGCCGGGGCTCCAGCAGCCCACCTGGTACCGGGTGCGGATGCGCCGCCTGCGCAGTGGCGCCGGTAGCTGACGCTCCGTCAAGGTCTTGGGCAGAAGGAGTGTTGTGCGGTCCGGCCCGACCGGTCCCGGTCGGGAGGTCCCGGGTGCGGTCCGGGAACTCGGGCCCAGCGGCCCCGGCCGGGCGGGCCCAAGGGCCCTGGGGCGCGCGGGGAGTGGGTTCGGATCATGGATCGCCACCCATTCGCACGACGTTCCGAAGGAGCGCGTCCTTGAGCGCCACCCAGGCACAGGGCGACCCCACCCCGCCGTCAACGTCCCTGCCGCCGCGCCCGGTTCGGGCCAGGCGGCCGGGTTCGGCCCTGGTCGGACTGCTGACCACCACCGACCACAAGACGATCGGCACCATGTACCTGGTGTCCTCGTTCGCGTTCTTCCTGATCGGCGGCGTCCTCGCGCTGGTCATGCGCGCCGAACTCGCCCGGCCCGGAACGCAGATCCTCTCCAACGAGCAGTTCAACCAGGCGTTCACCATGCACGGCTCGGTGATGCTGCTGCTCTTCGCGATGCCGCTGTTCACCGGCTTCGCCAACTGGATCATGCCGCTGCAGATCGGCGCGCCCGACGTGGCGTTCCCGCGGCTGAACATGCTGTCCTACTGGCTGTTCGTGTTCGGCTCGCTGATCGCCGCCGCCGGCTTCGCCACCCCGCAGGGCGCCGCCGACTTCGGCTGGTTCCTCTACGCGCCGCTGTCCGACGCCGTCCACTCGCCGGGCGTCGGCTCCGACATGTGGATCATGGGCGTCACGCTGTCCGGCTTCGGCAGCATCTTCGGCGCGGTCAACTTCATCACCACCATCATCTGCATGCGCGCCCCCGGACTGACCATGTTCCGGATGTCCATCTTCTGCTGGAACGTGCTGCTCACCTCGGTGCTGGTGCTGCTGGTCTTCCCGGTGCTGGCCGCCGCGCTGCTCGCGCTCGAATGCGACCGCAAGTTCGGCTCGCACGTCTTCGACCCGGCCAACGGCGGGGCGATGCTCTGGCAGCACCTGTTCTGGTTCTTCGGGCATCCCGAGGTGTACATCCTGGCGCTGCCGTTCTTCGGCATCGTCTCCGAGGTCATCCCGGTGTTCAGCCGCAAGCCGATGTTCGGCTACGCGGGCCTGATCGCCGCCACGGTGGCCATCGCCGGGCTGTCGGTGACGGTGTGGGCGCACCACATGTACGTCACCGGGCAGGTGCTGCTGCCGTTCTTCTCCTTCATGACCTTCCTGATCGCCGTGCCGACCGGGGTCAAGTTCTTCAACTGGGTCGGCACCATGTGGCGGGGCTCGCTGAGCTTCGAGACCCCGATGCTGTGGACGGTCGGCTTCCTGGTCACCTTCCTGTTCGGCGGTCTGACGGGCGTGCTGCTCGCCGCCCCGCCGATCGACTTCCACGTCTCCGACTCGTACTTCGTCGTCGCCCACTTCCACTACACGCTCTTCGGCACGGTGGTGTACGCGATGTTCGCCGGCTTCCACTTCTGGTGGCCCAAGATAACCGGCAAGCAGCTCGACGAGCGGCTCGGCCGGATCACCTTCTGGACGCTCACCGTCGGCTTCCACGCGACCTTCCTGGTGCAGCACTGGCTGGGTGCCGAGGGCATGCCCCGCCGGTACGCCGACTACCTGGCCTCGGACGGCTTCACCACGCTCAACACCGTGTCCACCATCGGCTCCTTCCTGCTCGGACTGTCGATCCTGCCGTTCCTCTACAACGTCTGGAAGACCGCCAAGTACGGCGAGCGCGTCACCTCGGACGACCCCTGGGGCTGGGGCCGCTCCCTGGAGTGGGCCACCTCCTGCCCGCCGCCCCGGCACAACTTCGTCGAGCTGCCCCGGATCCGCTCCGAGTCCCCGGCCTTCGACCTCCACCACCCGGACGTCGCGGCCCGGGACGTGCTGGAGAACACCGGGAAGCCCGCCCGGCACCTGGGCGGGGTGGAACCGGTGAAGTACGACCGGCCGCTGACCCGGGCGCAGCGGGCCCGGGCGTCGTCCTCCTCGCCCGCGTCCTCCTCGTCCGCATCCTCCGACGGCTGAGGCCGTCTCCCCCCGAACGGCCGTCCCCGCCCGTGCCGCTGCCCCCGGGCGGGCGGGGACGGCCCCGCCACCCGCCGTGATCCGTGCACTCTAGGAAGGCCGGCCCATGACCCACACCGTGCTCGCCATCGGCACCGCCGCGCTCACCGCGAGCGGCTGCGTCTGGTACCTGCCCGCCATCGCCGACCTCCAGGCCGGCGCCGACCGGCCCCGCTCCACCCGTACCGCCGCGGCAGCCTGCGTGCTCTGGTGGGCGGCGCTCGCGCTGGCCGGCGGACTGCTGCTCGCCGTGCCCGACTGGCACCCGGCCGCCCAGGTGGCCCTCGCCGGGCTGGTCGGCGGTACGGCCCTGCGGCTGCGGGCGGCGTGGGACCGGCGCGGGGAGCAGCGGGAGGGCGCGGCGCGCTGGGCCGCACTGGAGGCCGGACCGGTGCCGGCGAGCGGCCGCCCGGCGGCCCTCGCCCTGGCCGGGTGGCTGGTGGTCGGCGCCGCCGTGGCCTCGCTGGGGGCGGTGGCGATCCTGCTGTCCGACGGCGGCGGCCTGGCCTCGAAGGTGACGCTGGCGGCGGTCCTCGGGGCCGGCGTCGCGCTCGCCTTCCTGCTGGTGGGGCTGGGCAACGCCCGCCGGCAGGGGCGCTGAACGGCGTCCGGCCCGCGCCGACGGGGGTGACGGTGCGGGCCGGGGACCGGGGTTCCGGGGGATCAGAGGCAGGTCGGGATGCAGCTGTAGCAGGGCTCGGCGAGTCGGGCGCCAGCCCGACAGCGTGGGGGCCGTCCCCACAGGACGGGGCGTCCCGGGACGGCGGAGGGAAGATGACGGGGCCGGGCGAATGGGGTCGTTCGGCCCTGGGCGCCTGCCCTGACGCGGGGGATGATGCGCTGGGCCCCGCTGATCGTGTGCGGGGGTGACGAGGGCGGAGCCGCGTGATGGCGACCATGGCGGAGGGGGCCGAGGCTTCGGCGCCGGTCCGGGTGTTCCTGCTGGACGACCACGAGGTGGTGCGCCGCGGGGTGCACGACCTGCTGGACGGCGAGCCGGACCTCGTGGTGGTCGGCGAGGCCGCGACGGCCGAGCAGGCGCTGGTCCGGGTGCCGGCGCTGCGGCCCGACGTGGCGGTGCTGGACGTGCGGCTGGGCGACGGGGACGGAGTGTCGGTCTGCCGTGAACTGCGCTCGCGGATGCCCGACCTGGCCTGCCTGATGCTGACCTCCTTCGACGACGAGGAGGCGCTGCTGGATGCCGTGATGGCGGGCGCCGCCGGGTACGTGCTGAAGCAGATCAGCGGCACCGACCTGGTCGCCGCCGTCCGGACCGTCGCCTCCGGCCGTTCGATGCTCGACCCGGGCGCGGCCACCCGGCTGCTGAACCGGCTGCGCAGCGACGCCGAGCCGGCCCGGCCGGTGACCGCGGGTCCGGCCCTGACGGCGCGCGAGCAGGAGGTGCTGGCGCTGATCGGGGAGGGGCTGACCAACCGGCAGATCGGCGAGCGGCTCTACCTCGCCGAGAAGACGGTGAAGAACCACGTCTCCCGGCTGCTCGCCAAGCTCGGTGTGGAGCGCCGGGTGCAGGCGGCGCTGATCGCCACCGAACTGCGGCAGTCCGCGGCCGCCCGGTCGTCCCCGCTGCGCCGCGGCTGACCGGCACCGCTGCCCCGCTCCGCACCGGACGCGGGGTTCGACGCCGTCGGCGCGCTCGCCGCGGGCGTGAGGGGGTGCGGCCCGGGCCCGGGCCCGGGCAGGTCGGGTCAGCCGCGGCCGAGGACCTCGGCGACCACCCGTTGGCCGGAGCGGACCGCAGGTTTCGCGCCGGGCGGGCGGGCATCGCAGCGCGCGTGCCGGCGTCATGAATCGGTGAACGGCCCGGTGGTGACGAAGCGGTGGAGCTGGCGGGCGAAGCTCCGCGCCTCCTCGGGTGACCAGGAGGCGAGGGATTCTTCGATGGCCGCGGCGAGGCGCTGTCGGGTGGTCTCCACCGCCTGCTGTCCGGCTTCGCTCAGGACGAGCAGGGTGGCGCGGCGGTCGTCGGGGTCGGGTTCACGACACAGCAGGCCGGCTTCCTCCAGGCGGGTGGCGCGGCGGGTGACGCCGGAGCGGTCGAGGCCGATCTCGCCCGCGAGGTCGGCGGCGCTGCACGGGCCGGTCCGGGCGAGCCCGCTGAGGACGGGGTAGGTGGTTTCGTCCACCGCCTCGCCCAGGCCGCCCGTCAGTCGGGCGTACAACTGTGCCCGGGTGCCCCGCCGGAGCAGGGTTCCAAGGGCGTCGGCGATCTCGTGTCCCACGTCGTCAGGCATGGCCCAAGGGTAGCGTGCGCGCCGCACGCAATCTGTAGTACGGTGCAGATGCGTGCTCGACGCACGCACTTTCCGTCGCACCATGGACTCCAAGGGGACCGTCATGACCACCGTCAGCAACCACACCGACGCCCGCGCCGCCCTCACCGACCTGCTCCTCACCCCGGGCCTCGACCTCGACGAGGCCGCCGACCGGCACTTCGCCCCCGACTACCGCCAGCGCACCGACGGGAGCTGGGCGGACCGCACCGAGTTCCTCGCCCACATCGCCCACCTGCGCACGGTCGTCGCCGGCGGCTCGGTCGAGGTGCACGACGAACTCGTCTCCGGCGACCGCTACGCCGACCGCCACACGATGGAGGTCCTCAAGACCGACGGCTCCACCGTCCTCATGGAGGTCTACCTCTTCGCCGAGTTCGCCCCGGACGGCCGCTTCCGCCGCATCGAGGAGACCACGCTCATGCTCAAGGGCGCCGACGCCGACCGGAACCTCGGCAGCGCCCGCTGACCCGCAGGGCCGCCTGACGTCCCGGGGTCGCCCCCGCCCCCGGGTGTCACGACCCGAGCGGAGCCTCCCACACCAGCCGGGTGCCGCCGCCCTCGCCGTCCGCCGGGCCGAGGGTGAAGGACCCGCCGACCCGTTCGGCGCGCTCGGCGAGGTTGCGCAGCCCGCTGCGCCGCCCGCCCTCGGGAATGCCGACCCCGTCGTCCGCGACGCTGAGCACCACCCGTCCGGCCAGGGCGCGCAGGTTCACCTCGACCCGGGTGGCGCGGGCGTGCCGGGCGGCGTTGCTGAGGGCCTCCGCCAGGACGGCGACCACGTGTTCGGCGAGTTCCTGGGGGACGTCGGTGTCGAGCAGGCCCTCCATGCTCAGCCGGGGCGCGAGGCCGAGCGGGCCCTGCGCCTCGGTGACGACCCGGGTGGCGCGGGCGCGCAGCCCGCGGTCGGGTTCGCTGTGGGCGCGCAGGCCGAAGATGGTCGAGCGGATGATCTTGATGGTCTCGTCCAGGTCCGCCACCGCCCGGGCGACCCGGTCGGCGGCGGCCGGGCTCTCGATCAGCCGGCCCGCGCTCTGCAGGGTCATCCCGGTGGCGAACAGTCGCTGGATGGCCAGGTCGTGGAGGTCCCGGGCGATCCGGTCGCGGTCCTCCAGCAGGTTCAACTGCTCGGCGTCGCGGCGCCGTTCGGCCAGCTCCAGGGCGAGCGCAGCCTGGTCGGCGAAGCCCAGCAGCGGCCCGGTCTCCTCCGGTCCGAACGCGGCCTCGCCCCGCGCCCGGGCGAGCAGCAGCACGCCGCGCCCGTACCCGGGGCCGGTGCCCAGCGGTACCGCGACGGCCGGCCCCAGCCCGTCGAAGCGGCCCGCCGGACCGGCCGCGAAGCGCGCGTCGCAGGCCAGTTCGTCGCTGGTCACCGGCGAGCCCGAGGCGTACGCGGCACCGGAGAGCGTGCCGTCCACCGGTACCGTCACCCCGAGCCGGGCCGAGGGCTCGGCGCCGAGCGCCACCTCCACGGCCAGTTCCTCGGCCCGCTCCTCCGGGCCGGCCAGCGCCACCGAGACGTCCGCCAGTTCGGCGCCGGCGATCTCCCGGGCCCGGCGGGCGATCAGCTCGACCACGTCCAGGCGCGGCGCGCCCGACAGCAGGCTGCGGGTGATCTCGGTGCTCGCCCGCAGCCAGCGCTGGCGCAGCTGCGCCTCCTCGTACAGCCGGGCGTTGTCGATCGCGACCCCGGCGGCGACGGCCAGGGTGGCGATCACCGCCTCGTCGTCCTCGTCGAAGTCCAGTCCGCCGCGCTTGTCGGTCAGGTAGAGGTTGCCGAACACCTCGCCGTGCACCCGCACCGGCACCCCGAGGAAGGTGTGCATCGGCGGGTGGTTGGGCGGGAAGCCGACCGAGGACGGGTGGTCGGAGAGCACCGGGCAGCGCAGCGGCCGGGGGTGGCGGATCAGCTCGCCCAGGATGCCCCGGCCGGCGGGCGGCGCGCCGATCCCCGCCATCTCCTCGTCGGACAGACCGACCGTCAGGAACTGCGACAGGCTGTGCCCGTCCGGACCGATCACGCCGAGCGCGCCGTAGCGGGCGTCCACCAGGTCGACGGCGGCCTCGACGATCCGGTGCAGCGCCTGGGCGAGGTCCAGCTCACGGCCGACCGCGAGCACCGCCTCCAGGAGGTTGTGCACCCGGTTCTGGGCGCCGCGCGCCGCGTCGATCCGCCACTGGAGCTCCTCCAGCAGTTCGTCCAGGCGCAGCCGGGGCATCCGCGCGACGCCGCCCGCCGCGCTGCCGTCCGCTTCGCCCACCGCTGTCCTCCTCGTTGTCGCCCGCACGCGTTCCCGCCCGGACCGGCTTCCCGCCCGGACCGGTTTCCCGCCCGGACCGTCCTCGTCCCGACCGTCTGCGCAGGCCGGGCGGCCCGCCGGTCGGCCGGAGCGGCTCGGGCGCCGTCCGACCAGCGGGAACGTCGTGTCCACACGGTAGTGCCCGGGTGTCGCCGGGGTGGAGGCCGGGGTCGCCCGTAGTGTTCCGGCCGTCGGGTCCTTCGTCCCGCGGGCCGGGGGCTTGCGGCCTCTGGTGGCGGGCCGTCGGCGGACGACAGGGTGGGAGCAGAGCGGACGGGGCGTCAGCGCGACGTTCCCGGGCACCGAGGCAGTAGGAGGAACTCTGATGACGTCAACCGTGGTGGCCGGGATCGACGGCTCGCCGGCGAGCACCGCCGCCGCCCAGTGGGCCGCGGAGGAGGCGCGACGCCGCGGGGCGGCGCTGCGGCTGGTGCACGCCTGGCCCTGGCTGACCGACGGGGTGTCCTCCTTCACCGAACCGGACGACCTGCCGACCGCCGCCCAGCGCATCCTGGCCGAGGCTGCCGACGCGGTCCGCGGACCCCACCCGGAGCTGACCGTCCGCGCCGACGCGGTGCTGGACGCCCCGGTGGACGGGCTGGTGGCGGCCGCCGCCGAGGCGGACCTGCTGGTGCTCGGTTCGCGCGGGCGCGGCGGCTTCACCGGGCTGCTGCTCGGCTCGGTCAGCATGGCGGTGGCCGGACGCAGCGACACACCCGTGGTCGTGGTGCGGGACACCGGACAGGGGCACGAGCCCTCAGGCGAGGTGGTGGTCGGGGTGGACGCCCACAACCCGGAGGAGGCGGTGCTCTCCTTCGCCTTCCGCGCGGCGGCCCTGCGCGGCGCCCGGGTCCGGGCGGTGCACGGCTGGGACCTGCCGCCGCTGTTCGGCTACGCGGGCGGGGCCGTACCGCCGGCGGAGGTCGAGCAGCTGGAGGCGCTGGAGGCGAAGCTGCTGACGCTCGCCCTGGCCGGGCAGCGCGAGCGGCATCCGGCGGTCGAGGTGGTCGAGGACGTCCGGCTGGGCGCCGCCCGGGGGCTGGTGGAGACCTCCGCCGGGGCCGCCCTGGTGGTGGTCGGCCGGCGCCACCGCTCGGTCGAGCTCGGCCCGCGCCTGGGCCGGGTCGCGCACGCGGCGCTGCACCACGCCGAGGCACCGGTCGCGGTGGTTCCGCACGACTGACGCGCACGGCCCGGCGGGGCGGGGGAACGTGTCCCCGCCCGCCGGGCCGGCGGTCTCAGCGCGGGCGCTCGCCCGGTGGCAGGACCGTGGCGGTCAGCCGCAGCGGCGGGCTGTGCCGGAAGGAGAGGGTGAAGCCCACCCGCCGACCGGGCTCCAGCGGGGGCGGGGCGGCAATCATCAGATCGGCGTCCTCGGGGGACATCGCCAGTTCGCCCCGGCCGGGGACGGGCAGGGCGGGGACCGGCTCCCAGCGGCCCGCGGCGCCCTGGTGAAGATGTCGCTTCAGGGTGATCGGGCCGCCGAACTCCCACTCGGCGCCGGTCAGTTCGTCGGGTACGTCGCCCGGGTTGCGGATCGTGAAGAAGGCCGCGGTGGCCGAGGCGGCACCCGCCGTCGGCAGCAGCATCCAGCCGTCGTCGGCCTCCACCGGGCGCGGAGCCCCGGCGCCGCCGACGGCCGTCCAGCCGGTGAGCAGCGCCAGCGCCAGGGCCGCCGCCGCGACCGGCGGGCCCGCCACCTTGATGCGCTCGGCCGCCTTGAACGGACCCGCGACCTTGAACCGACCCGCCACCTTGAGTCGCTGCGCCGCCGTGATGCGCTCTCCCGCCCTCACCGCCGGCCCCCCTTCCGCTGCTGCCCGCGCCCCGGTTCCCAGGTGCGCAGCCGCAGGCTGTTGCCCACCACCAGCAGCGAGCTGAGCGACATCGCGACCGCCGCCAGCATCGGGTTCAGCAGCCCGACGGCCGCCAGCGGGATCAGCACCAGGTTGTAGCCGAAGGCCCAGAGCAGGTTGGCCCGGATGGTGGCCAGGGTCTGCCGGGCGAGGCGCACCGCGTCCACCACCGCCTCGATCTCGCCGCGCACCAGGGTCAGTCCGGCCGCGCCGATCGCGGCATCGCTGCCGGAGGCCAGGGCCACCCCGAGGTCGGCCGAGGCCAGCGCGACCGCGTCGTTGACGCCGTCGCCGACCACCGCGACCGTCCGTCCGGCGGCCCGCAGTTCGGCCACCACCTCGGCCTTGCGCTCGGGCGAGGCCGAGTCGTGCACCCGCTCGATGCCCAGTTCGGCGGCGACGGCCCGCGCGGCGCCCGGGCCGTCGCCGGTCAGCAGGACGGTCTCCAGCCCCATTCCGCGCAGCCGGTGGAGCGCTCGCCAGCTGCCCGAGCGCAGGGTGTCGCCGACCGCCAGCACGGCCGCCGCCCGTCCGTCCAGCTCCACCAGTACGGCGGTGCGGCCCGCGTCCCCGGCCGCCGTGACGGCCCGGGCGAGCTCGGGCGGCAAGGCGGAGGCTGCGCCGGTGGTGGCGGCGCCGTCGGGCCGGACGGCCCGGACCGACCGCCCCTCGACCGTGCCGGACACCCCCAGCCCGGTCGTCGCCGCGAAGCCGTCCACCGGCGGCAGGGCCGTGCAGCGCTCCCGGGCGGCCGCCGCGACGGCCCGTCCGATCGGGTGCTCCGAGCGGTGCTCGACCGCGCCCGCCAGCCGCAGGACCTCCTGCTCGGAGAGCCCGGTGAAGTCGTCGGCGACCGTCACCGCCGCCAGCTCCATCCGGCCGGTGGTCAGCGTGCCGGTCTTGTCCACCACCACGGTGTCCACCCGGCGCAGGCTCTCCAGCACCTCCGGGCCGCGCACCAGCACGCCCAGCTCGGCGCCCCGGCCGGTCGCGGCGAGCAGCGCCGTCGGGGTGGCCAGGCCCAGCGCGCACGGGCAGGCCACCACCAGCACGGCGACCGCCGCCGTCACCGCCGCCTGCGGGGCCGCGCCCGCCCCCAGCCAGAAGCCCAGCACGCACACCGCCATCGTCAGCACACAGGGCACGAAGACCCCGGCGACGGCGTCCGCCAGCCGCTGCGCCCGGGCCTTGCCGGCCTGGGCGTCGCTCACCAGCGCGGTGATCCGGGCCAGTTGGGTGTCCGCGCCGACGGCCGTGGCCCGGACCACCAGCGCCCCGCCGACGTTCACCGTCGCCCCGGCCACCCCGTCCCCGGGGCCGACCTCGACCGGTACGCTCTCCCCGGTCAGCAGGCTCAGGTCGAGCGCCGAACCCCCTTCGACCACCACCCCGTCGGTGGCCACCCGTTCCCCCGGCCGTACCACGAACTCCTGCCCGGGCAGCAGGAGTTCGATCGGTATCAGGCGCTCCTCACCGTCCTCCGCCCGGACGCACACCTGCTTGGCGCCCAGCTCGGCGAGCGCTCGGAGCGCGGACCCGCTGCGGCGCCGTACCCGGCCCTCCAGCAGCCGCCCGGCCAGTACGAACAGCGGGACGCCGACCGCCGCCTCCAGGTACACGTGCGCCGCGCCGCCCCCGTCGGCGGTCAGCGAGAACGGCATCCGCAT
This sequence comes from Kitasatospora sp. NPDC101157, assembly GCF_044768255.1. Lineage (NCBI taxonomy): Bacteria > Bacillati > Actinomycetota > Actinomycetes > Kitasatosporales > Streptomycetaceae > Kitasatospora > Kitasatospora sp. NPDC101157. Next base: position 85,190 of record NZ_JBIWPL010000007.1, read on the forward strand.
GCCCAACTGTCCGGCCCCGCCCAGGAACAGCGCGTACGCCGACCAGCCGAAGGAGGCGACGACACCCAGGCTGACCAGGGTGTCCATGGTCGCGGCAGCGTGCCGCAGCCCCCGCAGCGCCCGGTGGTGGAAGCCCGCCGAGCCCCAGGTCACCACCGGGACGGCGAGCGCGAAGCACACCCACTGCCAGGCGGTGAACTGGAGCGCGGGCACCATCGACAGCGCCAGTACCGGGACGGCCAGCAGGGCGGTGACCAGCAGTCGCCGGCGCTCGTCCGGCTCCTCCTCCGACGACCCGCCGGGCATCTCGGACGAGGCCAACTCGGCTGTGCAGCCCGCGCGTTCGACGGCCGCGACCAGCTCCTCGACGGACACCCCGGCCGGATGCAGCACCCGGGCCCGTCCGGTCGCCAGGTTCACCCCGGCCGTCACCCCGTCGATCCGGCTCAGCCGCTTCTCGACCCGGCCCACGCACGCGGCGCAGGTCATCCCGCCGACCGCCAGATCGGTGGACACCAGCGCTCCGGAGTCAGCCCCCGCGACCGGGCTCACCGCATCCCGCCCATGTCGTGCCCACCCGCGCCGGGCGACGCCCCGCCGCCCCGGCCCGGCGTCAGCCCCGGAGCCACCGGCCCGGCCTGCCGCCCCACCTCGTACGCCACCACGAACACCACCACCAGCAGCAGGGCGAACCCCGCCAGCACACTCAACGGCCGGACACCCGGCGATTTCGCACTCACCCCCCACCAGTCGGACGACCGGAGCGGCTGGTTCCCGCACCGTGCGAAGTCGCTCCGGCACCGGGCACTACGCGCTGTCCGGGTGGGACGGGTTCCACAGCCGGTCGGCCTCGCCACGGGCGAGGTGTTCCTCGTAGATCCGCACCTTCTCCCGCATCACGTCCAACGTCCCCTGCAGCTCCCGGATCTGCGCCTCCACGTGCTCCTGGTGCCGGCGCAGCAGCTCAAGCCGCTCCCGCTCGTTGCCCGTGCCCTGGCGGGCCAGCTCGACGTACTGCCGGATCACCGCCACGGGCATCCCGGAGGACCGCAGCTTCGTGCAGATCGCCAGCCACTCCAGGTCCTCCTCGTGGTAGACCCGACGGCCGTTGGACCGGCGGCGAACCGGGTTGGCGAACAGCCCCTCACGCTCGTAGAACCGCAGGGCGTCCACGCTCAGCCCGCTGCGCTGCGCCACCTCACCGATGCTCAGGTCCATGACCGTCCCTCCGTCACCCAGTTGTTGATCTGGACCCGACTCTAGGACCTGGCGTCCAGCCGTCGACCCGTCGGAAGCGGCGGGAACGGGCGTCCGAGTTCGCCGTCGAAGGCATCTCCGAGGCGCTGCACGGCGCACTGGCCCTCGGGGTCCGCGTCACGATCGTCGGACCGGGCGGCCTGCGTACGGACTTCCCGAGCAGTTCCGGCCTCCGGACCACGCCGGCCACCCGGTGGCGCCACGTGGCGCTCTCCCTCGCCATCCGACGTGTCGGGGGCGCGTCGTCACGATCACTGATCCCGGACGCTCCGCGGGCCGGTGACGTCCGCGCCCAACTCCGTCACCCGGCCGCGCAGTTCGCGATCGGCAGTGACCACCAGGCAGGCCCGTGCCGGTTCTCCGGCGCGGGCCTCGCGGACGAGTTCCACGATCCGGTCGTCCCCGCTGCCCTCCGCCGGCACCACCCGGACCTCGGGCACACCGGTGACCCCGCGGGCCAAGCCCTCGACCACCAGCACCACCTCCAGCGGGCCCGGATGCCCCGGCAGTCCCCGCCCGGCGACCCCGACCAGGGAGTCCCGCAGGCGCTCGGCTGCGCCGCGCCGGTCGCGCCACCAGCCGTCGGGCACCGAGCCGACCACGTTCGCGCCGTCCACCACCAGCAGGAGTGGCGGCGTGGCCTCGTACTGTTCCATGGCGGCCAAGCCTGCCACGGGCGCGTCACCACCCGCCGCCACCACGTCTACGAGACCTCTCCTCACCCGCACCTGCGGGCCGGTCAGTCTTCCAGGGTGATCCGGATGCCGACGGTGCCGCGCTCGCCGCGGCGCAGCCGGCTGCCGAGCAGGGTGAGCACGCCGAGCAGGCCGTACTTCTGCCGCAGCAGGGTGCGGTAGGCGGCGGTGCGCTCGGGGCCGAGGATCTCGGCGGTGGCGGGGTACTGCTCGCCCGTCGGTCGGCCCTTGACGTCGCAGGGGCCGACCAGGACGTCGGCGCGGTTGCGGATCCGCTTGACCTTCCAGGAGTCCGTGACGGTCCAGATGCCGAGGGCCTCCCCGTCGCGGACCACCCACACCGGGGTCGGCACCGGGGTGCCGTCCTTCTTGTAGGTGGTGACGAGCAGGTAGCTGCCGCTGGAGAGGCCGACGATCCGGGCGAGCCGGTCCGAGGCGGCGGGGTCGGGCGTGGTCATGGCCGGAAGTCTAGGGCCTGTCGTCGAGCTCCGCGGGCGCCGCCGCAGGTCAGCCCCGGCGGGGGCGGCGGCGGAGCAGTGCGCGGGCGCGGCGGGAGAGCCGCCGGTGGCTGCGGCGGCCGACACCGCTGGAGCCGATGCCCATCGTTCCCACACCGGTGGGACCGCCGACGAGCCACGGCGCCGTCGTGACGGCGGACGCGGAAGAAGCGGAGGAGGCGGAAGAACCGGCCGGGTTACGGCGGCGGCGGACGGTGCGGGCGGCGCCCCAGACGGCGAGTCCGGTGGCGAGGACGGCCCCCGACCACAGCGCGGGCGCCAGGACGGGGTTGCCGTGGAGGACGGGCGTGCGGGACCACGGCGGCAGCTCGGCCCCGCCGTCCCCGGCGGCCCCCGGAGCACCGCCGGACGGGCTGCCGGCCGCCCCGCCCGTGGCACCGGCGGTGGCCTGCGGGGCGAGGTCCTCGGCCAGCTGCCCGACCGGCTGCACCTTGCCCGCGGCCGCGAAGCCCCAGTCGAGCAGGCTGGCGGCCTCGTCGTACACCTTGCCCTGGGCCTCGGGGTGCATCACCGTCACCAGCAGGGTGCGGCCGTCGCGCTCTGCGGCGCCGGTGAAGGTGGCGCCCGCGTTGGTGGTGTAGCCGTTCTTGACGCCGATCAGGCCCGGGTACTTGCCGAGCAGCCGGTCGGTGTTGGCGATGTCGAAGGTGGTGCGCTGGCCGGTGGCCTTGTCCAGGCCGCCGGGGAAACGCGCGGTGCGGGTGGAGCAGTAGGAGCGGAAGTCGGCGTTGCGCAGCCCGGCGCGGGCGAACAGGGTGAGGTCGTACGCGGAGGAGACCTGGCCGTCCATGTCGTAGCCGTCGGGGGAGGCGACCTTGGTGTCCATGGCCTGGAGCGACCGGGCGCGGGCCTGCATCTCGGTGACGGTCTGCGGGACGCCGCCGTTCATGTGCGCGAGCACGTGCACGGCATCGTTGCCGGAGCTCAGGAAGACGCCCCGCCAGAGGTCCTCGACCCGGTACGGCAGGTTCTCCTTGACGCCGACCAGGCTGCTGCCGACGCCGAGGTCGGCGAGCTCGGCCGGGGTGACCTGGTGTTGCAGCGAGCGGTCGAACTTGGCCATCACGGTGTCCGCGAACAGCATCTTGAGGGTGCTGGCCGGGGGCATCGGCAGGTGGGCGTTGCGGGCGGCGAGCACCTCGCCGGTGCCGGCGTCGGCGACCAGCCAGGAGCGGCCGGTCAGTCCGCCGGGCAGGGCGGGGGCACCGGCCAGCGGCGCGACCTGGACGTCCGAGCGGCCCAGCCGCTCCCCGCCCACGGTGGAGGAGCGGCTGTCCTGGCCGGTGGCCGCCGGGGCGCCGGCGGCGAGCACCAGGGCGGAGGCGGCGGAGGCGGCCGCGATCCTGGCGGCGGACGGTGACTTCTGCTGACGCTTCTGCTGCACACGGCGAACGTACCGGCGCCGCCGCCGGGCCGCCGTGCCTGCTGCTCCGTCCGGAGCCACCGGCCGTTCCGGCGCCCGCCTGCGCGCCCGGTCGCCTGCCCGTCTGCGCGCAGGCCCGACGCCCGCGACTTTGGTGATCGCCGGTCGCGCTGAAAGTCGGTTGGGCGGGCGGTGACGGATTCCTAGGCTCGGGGGCATGAAGAACCTGCTCGGCTACCTCGGTTTCGTGCTGATCCTGGGCGGCGGCACCGGCCTGGTGTCCGACCGGCTCGGGGGCTTCCGGCTGTTCGGCTTCGTCCGCTTCCTGGTACCGGACGGCCACGAGACCGCCGGGTACGCCGTGCTGCTGGTGCTCGGCGTCCTGCTGGCGATCCCGGCCGCCCGCCAGGGCTGACCCGGCGGGCCCGTCAGGGGAGTCCGGCCGCGACTGCCGGGTCAGCTCCCGCCCTCCGAGGCCACCCCGTCGAGCAGCACCGCGAGTCCGGCCCGGAAGGCCTCTCGGTTACCGTCCTCGGGCGTCCCGCCCCCGGTGCTCTGCAGGGCGGTCAACAGCGGGAAGCGCTGCGGGAAGTCCGGTGCCAGTTCGGCGAGTCGGGTCGAGCGGGCGTGCCACCAGTCCTCGTCGGCGACGCCGGTGGCGGCCGCGGCGCCGCGCGCCTCCGCGGTGGCGGCGGCCGTGCCGCGGACGAACTGCCAGAGTGCGGCGACCGCCCCGCGCAGTCGGTCCGGGCCCGGCGCGGCCGACTGGAGAGCGCCCAACAGGCTTTCCATCGCCGCGAGTTCGGCCGGTCCGAGGACGGGCCGGGCCTGCGAGACCTGGAGCACCCAGGGGTGGCGCAGGTAGCAGGCGTACAACTGCTCGGCCCAGGCGGTGACAGCGACGCGCCAGTCGTCCGACGGCGGGTAATCGCCGGGGAGTTCGGCGAGTACCCGGTCGTGCATCAGGTCGAGCAGTTCGGCCTTGCCGGGCACGTAGGTGTAGAGCGCCATCGCGGTGCGGCCGAGCCGTTCGCCCACGGCGCGCATCGACAGGGCGGCCATCCCCCCGGCGTCGGCCACCGCGATTCCGGCGGACACGATCGCGTCCACACTCAGGCCCGGTTTCGGGCCGCTGCGCCCGGCGCGCGGCTCCTCGGCCCGGCCCCAGAGGAGGGCGAGTGAGCGATCGGGATCTCCCTGCCCGGCGTAGACGGTCATCCAGGCATCTCCTTATGGCGTAAAGTAACTCCGCGACGGCAACTCTTTATGCCGTAAGGTTATCAGTTCCGCATCGAAGGGGTTTCGCGATGACACTGCCGGTCACCTTCGTCGAGGTCGTGGCGGTCGACCGGATCACGCCGCGCACCGCCCGGGTCACCTTCGAGGCCGCGGCCCTGGCCGACACCGTGGGCACCGCGCCCGACCAGCAGCTCAAGCTCTGCTTCCCTCGCCCCGGCCAGTCCCGGCCGGTGCTGCCGGCCCAGCAGGACGACCCGATGGGCTGGTACCAGGCCTACCTGGCCGTCCCCGAGGCCGAGCGCCCGCTGCTGCGCAGCTTCACCCTGCGCCGCAGGTACCCCGGCACCCGCCGGATCGAGGTCGACTTCGTGCTGCACGGCGACGCCGGCCCGGCCGCCGCCTGGGCGCTGCGGGCCGCGCCGGGGGACGTGCTCGGCCTGGTCGGACCGTCCGCGCTGTACGCCCCGCCGGTCCCGTTCGCCGAGGCCGCGGCCGAGGCCGACTGGGTGCTCCTGGCCGGGGACGAGACGGCGCTGCCGGCCATGGCGACGCTGCTGGAGGCGCTGCCCGAGGGGGTTCGGGCGCACGCCTGGATCGAGGTCGAGGACCGGGCGGAACGCCGGCAGCTGCGCAGCCGCGCCGAGTTGGAGGTGCGCTGGCTGTACCGGGACGGCGCCGCCCCGGGCAGCGCGCTGACCGGGGCGTTCCGGGACGGCGTGCTGCCGGGTGGGCGGCCCTTCGTCTGGCTGGCCGGGGAGGCGGGGGCGGTACGGGCGGTGCGCCGGCACCTGGTCGGGGAGCGGGGGGTGCCGAAGGAGCGCATCGACTTCACCGGGTACTGGCGCCACCGGCTGACCCAGGACGACGCGCCGACGGCCGAGGACCTGGCGGACGCCCAGGAGCGGCTGGCCGCCGCCTCCTGACGGTGCCCGGCGGGGCGGGTGGCGGAACCAGCCGGACGCGGCCGGTGGCGGAACCTGACGCGGCCTGACCGGAACCGCCGGGCGGCCGGGGAGTGTGGACGAACTCCCCGGCCGCCCGCGCGGCTTCCGCCCGGAGTCGCCGAAGTGCGTTGTTTCGACCTCGGCCGACGGGGAAGGAAGGGTCGCAGTGTCGACAAGTAGGCAGCCGGTGGCGATGTTCCGCCGATGGCCAGATTCCGCCACTGGCAATTTTTGCCGGTCGATCGGTCAGTTCTCACCGTTCTCCGACCGGCTCTGATCGGTGAAAAAGGGGCGGACACCGCCGGATTTATACTGTGTATTTTACTTTCTGATGGTCATTTTTACTTTCTGATGGGGATTTCGCCCCTTGTCGTGGTCGTGTCGGATGCGCTGGAATGCGTCCGCTGTCGGGACGCGCGGTCCGGAGCACACGCGTCCGACCAGGATCCGGGTACGCTCAGCCGTGCAACCTGACGTCTCATCAGACGAAAGGATGTCCATTGATCGGCTGGCGCAAGACCCAGCTAGCAGCCGCCGTCACCGTCACCGCCGCGTCCATGGTCCTGAGCCTCGGGACCATCGCGAGCGCAGCTCCGGCCCAGGATCCGCAGAACGCCCAGGCGGCGTCCTCGGACGGGGCGCCGGCGCCGGTGATCGTGATCCTGAAGGACCAGATAGCGGACGCCCCGGCCGACCACGGCCACCTGGGCGCCCGCCAGCAGAAGACCGCCAGCTCGCAGGCGCCGCTGCTGAACAAGGTCAAGGCCAACGGCGGCACCAACGTCAAGAGCTTCGTGGTCGGCAACGCCTTCTCGGCCACGGTCAGCCCGGCCCTGCGCGCCTCGCTGCAGGCCGACCCGGCGGTCGCCGCCGTCGTTGCGGACACCCAGGTCCAGGTCGCCCCGGTCGCCGGGGCCAAGGCGAAGAAGGACGCGGACACCGCGGCCGCGTCCTCGGGCAAGTCCGGCGACGCTTCGCAGGCCGTTACGGGCAGCAACGGCCAGGCCTCCCAGGAGAACGCGACCAACACGGTCTGCCCCTCGGACCCGTCCAAGCCGCTGATGGAGCCCGAGGGCCTCTACTCGGTGCACGCCTACACCGGCAACGGCAACCCCGGCGTGGAGAACCTGGCCACCGGCAAGGGCGTCAAGGTCGCCTACATCGCCGACGCGCTCGACCCGAACAACCCGGACTTCATCCGGGCCGACGGTTCGCACGCCGTGGTCGACTACCAGGACTTCTCGGGTGAGGGCTGGAACACGCCGAGCGGTGGCGCCGAGGCCTTCGGCGACGCCTCGGCGGTCATCGCCCAGGGCCGTCAGACCTACGACGTCTCGCAGTGGGTCAACGCCTCGCACCCGCTGCCGGCCGGCTGCAACATCCACGTCCGCGGCCTCGCCCCGGACGCCGACCTGGTCGCCCTGAAGGCCGGCGGCGAGATGATGTCCAACTCGTCGATCCTGCAGTCCATCGACTACGCGGTGCGGGTCGCCCACGTGGACGTCCTGAACGAGTCCTTCGGCGGCAACGTCACCCCGGACAGCGGCGCCCACGACACCATCGCGCTCTTCAACGAGCAGGCCGTCAAGGCCGGTGTCACCGTCGCCGTGTCCACCGGTGACGCGGGACTGAGCGGCACCATCGGCACCCCGGCCACCGACCCGTACGTGATCTCGGTCGGCGCCTCGACGGACAACCAGAACTACCAGCAGACCGGTTACGCGGCCTCCAAGTTCTCCAACGGGACCTGGAGCAACAGCCGGATCTCGGCGCTGTCCTCGGGCGGCTTCACCATGGCCGGCCGGACCCTCGACCTGGTCGCCCCGGGCGAGTCGGACTGGGCGCTGTGCACCGCCGACACCTCCAAGTTCGCGGACTGCACCAACTTCAACGGCAAGCCCACGAACATCCAGTCGTTCGGTGGCACCAGCCAGGCCGCCCCGTTCGTCACCGGCGCCGCGGCCCTGGTCATCCAGGCCTACCGCGACACCCACGGCGGCGACTCGCCGTCCCCGGCGCTGGTGAAGAAGCTCATCACCGGCACCGCCACCGACCTCGGCGTCCCGGCCGAGGAGCAGGGCGCCGGTCTGCTGAACGTCCGGGCCGCCGTCGAGGCCGCCCGCGGCTACGACGACGGCGACGGCACCGACGGTGCCCGCACCGTCGTGGTGAACACCGGCCAGGTGAACATCTCCGGCGCCCCGGGCTCGACCCACACCGCCGACGTCTCCGTCACCAACACCAGTGACGAGACCCAGTCGGTGAGCGCCACCACCCGCAGCTTCGCGCCGCAGGCGAACAACCAGCAGACCGTCAAGCTGGACTCGTCCGCGACCGACACCTTCAAGTACGCCACCAACGGTGCCACCTGGGTGCAGAAGCAGGTCAAGTTCACCGTTCCGGCCGGTGCCGACCGCCTCGCGGCGTCGATCGCCTGGCACGGCGGCCCGAACCCGGTCACCAACGGCCCCGTGGTCCGCATGACGCTGCTCGACCCGTCGGGCCGCTTCGAGACCAACACCCGTCCGCAGGGCGGCGCCACCCCGGCCAACTTCGGCCTGGTCGACGTCCCGCACCCGGTGGCCGGCGAGTGGACCGCGGTCCTGTACACCCCGGCAGGCAAGGCCGGTTACACCGGTGACGTCCAGCTCGGCACCTCCACCCAGCGCGCCGTCCCGGCGGGCGCGGTGAGCCCGAACACCACCGACCTGAAGCCGGGTGAGACCAAGACCCTCAAGGTCCAGCTCACCACCCCGGCGACCAGCGGCGACAGCAGCGAGGCCGTCGTGGTCTCCAGCTCGAACGGCAACACCACCAGCGTTCCGGTCGTGCTGCGCAGCCTCGTCCCGGTCAAGGACGGCAAGGGCACCTTCACCGGCACCATCACCGGTGGCAACGGCCGCGGCTCCTCGCCGACGCAGATGTTCGCCTACGGCTTCGACGTCCCGAAGGGCCAGAAGGACCTGCGGGTCGGCGTCACCGTCGCCAAGGACGCGAACCTGTTCATGCAGGGCGCGCTGATCAGCCCGAACGGCACCCCGATCGACATCGAGGGCAACACGCTGTTCGACGCCCAGGGCAACCTCACCGGCACCGCCAACGGCGTCTCGGCCACCACGGTCAACCCGGCCGAGGGCCACTGGCGCTTCGTCCTGAACGTGCTCGGCCCGGTCAGCGGCCAGGAGCTCTCGCAGGACTTCGCCGGCACCATCGCGTTCAACCAGAACCAGGCCACCGCGGCCGGACTGCCGAACGACGCGAAGACCAAGCTGGCGGCCGGCAAGCCGGTCACCGTCAACGTGAACTACACCAACAACACGGTCGCCCCCCAGTCGATCGCGGCCGACGGCCGCCTCGACAAGCGCGTCGACCTGCCGCTGGTGCCGCAGGGTGCCTCGGCCAGCGTCAACCTGCCGCTGAGCCTCACCTCCTCGGTGCCGAGCTTCCTGGTGCCCCCGGGCACCGACCAGCTCAAGGCCGTGGCGGCGTCCTCGACGCCGGCGCAGGTCGAGCTGAGCGCCACCACCGCCTCGCCGGACCTCTTCGGTGACCTGAAGAAGGCCCAGGACGGCTCGACCATCTCGGTCGCCACCTCCAAGGGCAGCGCCGAGCAGCCGGTCGTCCCGGGAGCCTGGGGCACCTTCGTCCAGCAGATCGGCCCGTTCGGCCCCGCCGGCGCGCCGAAGGGCACCTCCACCATCACCGCCACCGCGCACACCCTGGCGTTCGACCCGGCGCTGAGCTCCAGCACCGGTGACCCGTACGCCTCCGGTGTCAACGCCTCGGCCCCGGCCGCCGCCCCGGTGACCGTCGCCCCCGGCGCCACCGGCTCGCTGCAGGTGACCCTCACCCCGACCGGCCCGAAGGGCAGCACGGTCAAGGGTGTGCTCTACCTGGTGTCCGGCCCGACCTTCGTGCCGACCGCCAACAACAGCCTCGGCACCACCGGTTCGGTGCTCGCGGCGATCCCCTACAGCTACACGGTGAACTGACGCTCAATCAGTTCAGCGAAAGCTGAGGCCGAGGCCGTCCCGGAACTCCGGGGCGGCCTCGGCCGCTTCGTACCCCGGGGTTCCGGACCCGCCGCATTGGGCAGGTTCGGATCGAAGCGACCATGTGACGGACCGAACCGGGAGCGGGAGTTGAACGAGGCGATCAAGCACAGCCACGTCGAGGTGAACGGCGTACGGCTGCACCTCGCGGAACAGGGGGAGGGGCCGCTGGTCCTGCTGCTGCACGGCTTCCCGGAGAGCTGGTACTCCTGGCGGCACCAGTTCGCGCCGCTCGCCGCGGCCGGGTACCGGGTGGTCGCCCCCGACCAGCGCGGCTACGCCCGCAGCTCGCAGCCGGAGGACGTGGACAAGTACACCCTGCTGCACCTGGTCGGCGACGTGACCGCGCTGATCGGCGCGCTCGGCGCGGAGCGGGCCGTGGTCGTCGGGCACGACTGGGGTGCGCCGGTCGCCTGGGCCACCGCGGCGCTGCGGCCCGATTTGGTACGCGGCGTCGCCGGGCTGAGCGTGCCGCCGCTGCCGGTCGGCGGGCCGCCGCCGCTGCAGGCCGCCCGGGAGAACTTCGGGGACGGCTTCTACCAGATCTACTTCCAGGAACCGGGCCGCGCCGACGCCGAGTTGGCGGCCGACGTGAAGTCCAGCCTGCGGCGCATCCTGTGCGGAGTCCAGCCGGACGGCGTGCCGCGCCCGTGGATCGTGCCCGAGGGAAAGACCCTGCTGGACACCGTCCCCGAGCCCGAGAAGCTGCCGGACTGGCTCACCGACGAGGACCTCGACGCCTTCACCGCCGACTACGCGTCGCACGGCGGGCGGGCCTTCACCGGCGGTCTCAACTGGTACCGCAACCTGGACCGCAACGCCGAACTGCTGGCCGCCTTCGCCGGTGTGACGGTCGAGGTGCCGGCGCTGTACGTCGCGGGCGAGCAGGACCTGGTCAACGCGATGATCCCGGCGGAGGCCCTGGCGTACCTGCTGGACCGGCTGCCCAGGCTGCACCGGCACGTCCGGCTGCCGGACACCGGGCACTGGACCCAGCAGGAGCGCCCGGCAGAGGTGACCGGGGCACTGCTGGACTTCCTGAAGAGCCTGGACTAGCTACGTCCCCTGCCCGGCCTGGTCGCCGCCCGTGCGGGCGGTGACCAGGCCGGACTCGTAGGCCGCGATGACGGCCTGGGCGCGGTCCCGGACGTCGAGCTTGCCGAAGATGCTGGTGATGTAGTTCTTCACCGTGGACTGGCTGATGTCCAGGGCCAGTGAGATCGCGGCGTTGTCCAGGCCGGTGGCGATCAGCCGCCAGACCTCGACCTCGCGGGGCGTGAGCTCGGCGGTGGCGAGGACGGGCGGCGCCGGCACGGCGGCGGCGACGGGGGCCCGGACGTAGGTCGAGATCAGCCGGGTGAGCAGCCGCGGGGCGACCACCGCCTCCCCGGCGTGCACGGTCCGGATCGCCGCGGCCAGGTCCTCCGGGGAGACGTCCTTGGGCAGGAACCCGTGAGCCCCGGCGCGCAACGCGGCCACCACGTATTCGTCCATGTCGAAGGTGCTCAGGGCCAGCACCCGGCAACCGGGCAGGTCACGGGCCAGCCGCTGGGTCGCGCCGACGCCGTCCAGGACGGGCATCCGGATGTCCATCACCACGACGTCGGGGCGCAGCCGGAGGGCGGCGGCGACGGCCTGCTCCCCGTCCTCGGCCTCGCCGACCACGTCGAGGCCCGGGACGGGGGAGAGGATCAGCGACAGTCCGCGCCGGACCAGCGGCTGGTCGTCCACGATGAGCACCCTGATCGCGGGGCCGGCGCTGCCCGCCGGGCCGGTGCCGCCGGTCATCGGACCGCCTGCCCGTGCTGGACGGCGGCCTCCGCCGATTCGGCGTAGGACAGCGGGAGTTCGGCCCGCACCGCGAAGCCGCCGTCCGGCCGGGGGCCGGTCGTCAGGGTGCCGCCGTGCAGGGCGACGCGCTCGCGCATGCCGAGCAGGCCGTACCCGGCCGGGCCCGCGCCCGGTCCGCGTTCCGGCGGGGGCGCCCCGCCGCCGTCGTCCCGCACCTCGACGGTCACCCGGTCCGGGTGGTAGGCCAGGCGGACGGACGCCCGGGCCGGGCCGGCGTACTTGCGGGCGTTGGTCAGGCCCTCCTGGACGATCCGGAACACGGTCAGGCCGACGGTCGGCGGCAGCGGACGCGGGGGCCCCTCGACGGTGAGCTCGGTGGGCAGCCCGGCCAGGCAGGACTCGTCCACCAGCCCGCCCACCTCGTCCGCCCCGGGCTGGGGCAGCGGCGGGGCGGAGTCCGGTTCGTCGCCGGACCGCAGGACGTTCAGCAGCTGGCGCATCTCGCGCAGCGCCAGCCGTCCGGAGGACTCCAGGGTGACCAGGGCGTCCCGGACCACCTCCCGGTCGTCGAGGTTGGCCCGGGCGCCGCCGGCCATCAGCTGCATGGTGGTGATGTGGTGGGCCACGATGTCGTGCAGCTCCCGGGCGATCCGGCGGCGTTCCTCGGCCACCGCGCGGTCGGCCAGCAGCCGGCGGTTGGCCTCCACCTCGCGCTGCCAGCGGGCCACCGCCAGACCGGCCGTTCCCACCATGACGGCGGCCGCGGGGTCGGCGACGAGCTGCTCCAAGAGCGGGGCGTGGAGGCGGAACTGGCTCAGCGTGGTGCTCACCGCCGTCATCAGCACGGCGGTCGCGGTCACCGGGACGCTGCGGTTCAGCCCCACCGAGTACAGCGCGACGGCCAGCACCGCGCCGAAGTGCGAGCCCATCGGGGAGAGCAGGTCGGTCGCCGCCTGGAGCGCCAGGACGGCGGCCAGCGCCGGCACCGGGTGGCTGCGCCGGGCCAGCAGCGGCAGACCGGAGAGGACGGTCAGCGCGAAGGCCGCCACGGACATGCTGCGGACGTTGGTCAGCGGGCCGAGCAGCAGGTAGCCGAGCAGGTCCAGGGTGCCGGCGCCGATGGCCACCAGGGCGTCCGTACGGGTCCACGGCAGGCGGTCCGTCCAGTCCCCCTGCGGCCCGTCCGCACCCGTGTCCCTCCCGGGGCGCTGACGCCCGTCCATCTGATTCCTCCCGGCCGACCAGCGCTGACGCCCCCATTCTCGCACCGGCCGTCCGGCCCGGGCGTGGTCCCCCGGGCGGAGGAGCAGGGGCCCGGACCAGGAGCACGGTCCCGGTACCGCCGCAGGTGGGGGAGTGCGGGCCCTGCCCCGGATCGTCCGCTGCTCGGACGCTCGGACACCACTTCACCTGATGGTCTGGAGACAGGCGCCGGGAACTCCCGGCGCCGAAGCCGACGTTCGCGTCCATCAGCCGGAGGAATCGTGATCCGCGCACTGACCGGATTCGCCACCAGACACGCGTGGAAGGTCATCGCCCTGTGGGCGGTGCTGGGCATGGGGCTGGCGGTCCTCGGCCCGGCGCTGATGTCCCGGGTGACCCAGTCCCAGAGCGGGGACTTCCTGCCCCGGAGCTACGACTCGGCCGCCGCACTGCGGATCGCCGAGGAGCACTTCGGGGTGAAGCCGGACGCCACCACCGTCACGGTGCTGGTCGCCCGGACCGACGGCAAGGCGCTCGGCGCCGCCGACCAGCAGCGGATCGAGGCCGAGGCCGCGAAGCTCGCCACCCACCGGGTCACGATGCCCCGGCGGGAGGACGAGCCGGAGTTCCTCGTCCCCGACCACTCCCAGACGCCCCGGATCGCCCCCGCGACGGTGGCGCCCGACCGGACCTTCGAACTGCTGTCGGTCGAACTCACCGGCAACGCCTCCGAGGCGGGCGTGCAGGGCGTCTTCCGGGTCTTCCGGGACGACGCCCGAGCACGGTTCGCCGACCTCGGGATGCGCACCGGGTTCACCGGCAGCCTCGCCCAGGTGGCGGACAGCGCCGATGCCAACCGCACCGCCGCGACGATCGGCAGCGCCCTCGTCACGGGACTGATCGTCCTGCTCAACGTGCTGGTGTTCCGCAGCGTCCTCGCCGCGGTGCTGCCGCTGCTCGCGGTCGCCGTGATCGGCGGCGCGGCCACCGGCGCGGTGGCCGGCGCGGCCTCGCTCGCCGGCCTCAAGCTGGACGCCGGCACTCCGGGCCTGATCTCCGTGGTCCTGCTCGGCATCGGCGTCGACTACCTGCTGTTCCTGCTCTTCCGGTTCCGCGAGCAGCTGCGGGCGCGGCCCGAGCAGCCCGCCCGGGAGGCCGCCGCCGAGGTGTCCGGCCGGGTCGGCACCGCGATCACCTCCGCCGCGCTGACCATCGTGGCCGCCTTCGCCACCCTCGGCGTGGCGACCTTCGGCCAGTTCCGCTCGCTCGGCCCGGCGATCGCCGTCGCCGTGCTGGTCATGCTGCTGGGCAGTCTGACCCTGATGCCCGCCCTGCTGGCCGCCTGCGGACGCAAGATCTTCTGGCCGTCGCGCAGCCTGCGGCGCGTGCCGCGACCGGGCCTCGCCGCCCGCCTCGGCGACCTGGTCGCCCGCCGCCCGCTGGCGCTGCTGCTCGCCTCCGTCGCCCTGCTCGGTGCGCTGGCCGCCGGTACGGCCGGGCTCCGGATGAACTACAGCCAGGCCGACGACACCAGGACGCCGGCCACCGCCACCGCCGCGGAGATCTCCCGCGCCCTGCCGGCCGGGGTGTCCGACCCGACGACCGTCTACCTGGTGGCCAAGGACGGCGGCACCCTGGACGCCGGCCGGTTCGACGGCCTCGCCCACGCCCTGACCGGGGTCGAGGGTGTCGGCCAGGTGGGCCGGACCGTCCTCGCCGGCGACCACCGCGCCGCCCGGATCGACCTCTACCTGAACGCCGACCCGCAGAGCCAGCGGGCCCGCGACCTCGCCTCCGGCCCGGTCCGCGCCGCGGTCGCCGCGCACGCCCCGAACGGGACGACCGGCCACGTGGGCGGCACGGCGGCGATCTTCGCCGACGTCTCCACCGCCGTCGACCACGACCTGACCGTGGTCTTCCCGGTCGCCGCCGCCCTGATCGCCCTCATCCTGCTGCTGCTCCTGCGCAGCCTGCTCGCCCCGGTGGCCCTGATGCTCGCGGTCGGGCTCGGGTTCGCCGCCACCCTCGGCGCCGCGACCCTGCTGTTCCAGCACGGCCTGGGCGAGCCCGGCGTCGCCTTCACGCTGCCCCTGGTGCTGTTCCTGTTCGTCGTCGCCCTGGGCACCGACTACAACATCCTGATCACCGACCGCATCCGCGAGGAGATGCACCGGCCCGGTACGGCCCGCGCCGCGGTGGCCCGCGCCGTCCGCCACACCGCCCCGGCCGTCGCCACGGCGGGCCTGGTCCTGGCCGGCTCCTTCGCCAGCCTGGCCACCACGCCGGGCAGCGAGCAGATCGCCTTCTCGCTGACCCTCGGGATCCTGCTCTCCGCCGTGGTCCTCTCCCTCGTCACGGTCCCGGCCGCGGCGGCCCTGCTCGGCCGCTCCCTCTGGTGGCCCCTGCGGCCCGTCCCGGCCGAGGCGCCGTCCGCCGACCGCGCGCCGGTCGCCGCCCCGCGGCCGGCCCCGGACCACCTGGGCGTCGGGTGACGGCTTCCGGCCACGGGGGGACGGGAGGCTTCCCTGGCACGGGACGTCCCAGGGACGGCTCTCCCCTGGTGGGACGGGTGGCGCGCGGTCGAGCATGAGCCGTGTCCGGAAACGGGGACCGTCGCCCACCAGGTCCGGTCCCCCGCCACGGTGGCCCGGACGACCCGAAACTCCCCATGGGGGATCAATCCCCCACCACCCGCTGAGGCCGGTGGCCGCCTGACAGGCCGGGGCGGCGGAGTCGCCGGTCGACCAGAGCGCGGGCTGTTCGGGGTTGAGCCAGAAGACCCGCCGGGCCCGGGCGGCGATCCGGCGCAGGGCGTCCGGGTTGGGGTCGCGGTGGTTGGTGCGGGCGTCGCCGAGGACGAGGACGCAGGTGCGCGGGCCGACGGCGTCCAGGTGGCGGTCGGCGAACTCGCCTAGGGCGGAGCCGTAGTCGCTGTTGCCGTGGTGGCCCGTCACCTTGGCCTCGGCGAGGATCCGCGCGGCGAGGCGGGCCGGGTCGTCCTGGCCGCGCCGCAGCAGGTCGGTGACCTCGGCGGTGCGGTTGACGAACGCGAACACCCGGACCTTGCTGAACTGTTCGCCCATCGCCTGGACCAGCAGCATGGTGAAGTCGGCGAAACCCGACACCGAGCCGGACACGTCGCACAGCAGCACCAGCTCCGGCCGGGCCGGGCGGCGCAGCCGGTACGCCGGGCGCAGCGGGACCCCGCCGGTGGTGAGCGAGCGGCGCAGGGTGCGGCGCAGGTCGATCCGGCCGCGGGCGGCGCGGCGGCGCCGGGCGGCCAGCCGGGTGGCGAGCTTGCGGGCCAGCGGGTGGACGGTGCGGCGCAGTTCGGCGAGCTGCTCGCGGCCGGCGTGGAGGAAGTCGATCCGGTCGGCGGTGGGGGCGACGGCGCGCTCCGCGATCCGTTCGGGGCCGCGCAGTTCGGCGACCCGGCGGCGGGCCTCGCCGGTGACCTGGGCGCGGAAGTCGCGGATGCGGCGGCGGATCTCGTCGGCGAGGACGCGGTCGGAGAGGTCCTCCCCGGTGGGGTCCTCCCGGCCGGGGTTCTCGCGCAGCGCGGCGAGGATCCGGGCGAGCAGGGTCTCGGGGGAGAGGCGGTTCAGCGCCTGGTGGGCGGACCAGCCGTCGGAGCCGGGGGTGCTGCCGGCGCCGTACCGGCCGAAGGCCTCGACGACCTCGCCGGCCAGCCGGGCCTGGGCGGCGAGGTCGTCGGCGGCCAGGGCGGCGGCGAGGCGCTCACGCAGCCGGTCGCGCAGCGGGTCGGGGCGGCCGAAGCGCGGCGGCTCGGGGCCGTCCGGTACGGGCGGCGGCTCGACGCGCAGGGCTTCGGGGGTGCCGACGGCGAGCGGGAAGAACAGGTCGAAGGTGGCGTCGAAGACCGTCCGCTGGCCGTCCGAGCGCAGCAGGGCGGCGGCCAGGCCGGCCCGCATCTGCTCGCGGTCGGCGAGGCCGAGCACGTCGAGCACGGCGGCGGCGTCCACCGTCTCGGCCGGGCCGATCCGCAGGCCGTGCCCGCGCAGGGCGCGGACCAGGGCGGTCAGCCGGGCGGCGGTGTCGGCGGGCCCGGCCGCGGTCACGCGAGGGTGAGCTTCTGGGCGGCCTTGCGGACGTCGTCCTGGTGCTTGAGGATCACCCCGAGGGTGTCCCGGACGACGGTCTCGTCCAGGGAGTCGGCGCCGAGGGCGAGCAGGGTGCGGGCCCAGTCGATGGTCTCGGCGACGGACGGTGCCTTGCGCAGTTCCATGGCGCGCAGCGCGCCGACCACCCGGACCAGCGAGGCGGCCAGGGTGTCGTCCAGGCCGGGAACCTTGAGCCGGACGATCCGCCGCTCCAACTCGGCTTCCGGGTAGTCGAGGTGGAGGAAGAGACAGCGGCGGCGCAGCGCCTCGGAGAGCTCGCGGGTGGCGTTGGAGGTGAGCAGGACGAAGGGACGGCGGCCGGCGGTGATGGTGCCGAGTTCGGGGACGGTCACCTGGAAGTCGCTGAGCACCTCCAGCAGCAGGGCCTCGACCTCGACGTCGGCCTTGTCCATCTCGTCGATCAGCAGCACCGTGGGCTCCTCGCCGCGGATGGCGGTGAGCAGTGGGCGGGCGAGCAGGAACTCCTCGCCGAAGATGTCGCCGCGGGCCCGGTCCCAGCCCTCGTCGCGGCCGGCGGTGATCCGCAGCAGCTGCTTGGCGTGGTTCCACTCGTAGAGGGCGCGGGCCTCGTCGATGCCCTCGTAGCACTGCAGCCGCACCAGCCGGGCGGCGCCCAGTTCGGCGACGGCCTTGGCGAGTTCGGTTTTGCCGACCCCGGCGGGGCCCTCGACCAGCAGGGGCTTGCCGAGCCGGTCGGCGAGGAAGACGGTGGTGGCCACGGCGGTGGAGGCGAGGTAGCCGGTGGCGGCGAGCCGCTCGGCGGTGTCCGCCACCGAGGTGAAGAAGCCCGTCCCGTCGCCGTTCCCGCTGCTGCCGCTGGTCATCCGAAGCGCCCCGTTCCGGTTCGCCGGGCCCGTTCCGTCGGGCCCGCGCGGCGCCACCCTACCGGCCGGTCACGTGCGTGTCGCCGGGTCCGGGTTCCGCACGGTGGAGCGGCGTACGACGGGCTGCTGCCCGCCGTACGCCGCTCGGATGCGGAGCGGTGGTCCCGGGCGTCAGTTGACGTACAGGACCGGGCTGCCGGCGGCCGCGGTGTCGGTGACCGGGCCGTAGGTGGCGCTGAAGTAGCCGGTCGAGAAGCACAGGCCGGGACCGGAGACCAGGTTGGCGGGCTGGTTGGAGAAGCTGATGCTGCTGTCGGTGTTCGAGGTGGAGCCGGTGATGCCGCTGGGGCTCTGGTAGACGCAGTTCACGGTCCCCAGGAGGGTGTTGAGGACGACCGTGATGCCCACCGGGCCGGCGCTGGTGCCGTTGAGCGACACGTTGGAGCCGGAGCCGGAGGTGACCGTGTTGGTGTAGGGCAGGCTGGTGGCGGTGACGCTCTTCACGCTCCGGACGCCGAAGACGTTGGAGGTGCAGGAGCCGAAGGACTGGCTGTTGAGCTGCTCGGTCGCGCTGCCGGGGGCGGCCGGGTTGGACGTCACGGTCGCGGAGAACGAGGAGCTGGCACAGCTCACCCCGCTGGTGCTGCCGGGGCCGTTGGTGAAGGTGGCGGCGGTGCCGGGGGCCAGGTTGGCGACCAGGGTGTCACCGACGGCGATGGCCGGGCCGGACGCGCTGCCCTGGGTCAGGACGGCGGCGGCGGAGGCCTGGGCGGGTGCCACGGCGGCACCGGTGAGGGCGAAGGCGGCGAGGGATGCGGCTGCGAGCGTGCGACGGATGCGCATGAGGGTGCCTCTCTCCGTCCGGGGACGGGTGGGGGAGTCCCGCGTGCGGGTGTGGTGGTGTGCACGACGGGGGAGGTGCATGGCGTACCGGAGCTCCGGCGGACCGCGAGAAGGGGCGGGCCCGGCGCCACGGGCCCGCTCGTGCGGTTCGGCGGTGTTGCGTGCAGTGCAGCGGTGTCGGGTTCGGCCGGTGGTGGCCTGCGCACCAACCGGTTGGAAACCTGGCAGTGTTGTAAACCGGGTGTTGCGTCAATGTCAATACAGGCCAAAGGAGTTGGTGATGGATCCCAAGCCCCTCCGGAGTTCCGACGTGCTCCTCCTGCCGGGTGCCAGGGCCGGCCGTGATCCGGCCAGGTCGATCAAGCCGGGCCCGCGCCGGCAGCCCGCCGGAGTGGTCGCCGCGACCCAGCGCGAACGGCTGCTGGACGGGCTGGTCCGGACGGTGGCCGAACGCGGCTACCAGCACGCGACGGTGAGCGACATCTGCCGGGCGGCCGGGGTGACCAGGCCGGTCTTCTACGAGCTGTTCAGCGGCAAGGAGGACGCCTTCCTGGCCGCGCACCGGTTCGGCACCGGGGTGGTGATCCGGCGGATGGCGGCGGCCTTCGCGGCCGAGTCCGACTGGTGCGCCGGGATCCGGGAGGCGCTCGGAGCGATGCTCCAACTCCTTGCCGGGACACCGTCCTTCGCCACGATGGCGGTGATCGAGATCGAGGCGGTCGGGCCCGCCGGTCGGCGCGAGCGCGATCAACTCCTCACCCGCTTCCGGGCGTTCTTTGCCGAGGTGCCCCAACTCCCGGGCGAAGTAGATGTGCAGGAGATGGTGGACGCGGTGGTGGGCGGTGTGTACAGCGCGATCTACCGCCGGATCGCCTCCGGTCACACTGATCAACTTCCGGAACTGCTACCGGTGTTGAGCATGTTCTGCCTCGCTCCCTTTCTCGGGCCGACCGAGGCGGACCGGCGGCTCGCGTCGAGGATCGGTGAAGATCCTTCGTGCACCCGTATTGACCGGGCAACTACCGAGCAGTAGCTTCCAGTTACTCATCGCGCCCCGACCGGACCACCCCGCCGCCGAGCGGCGGACGGCCCGGCCGGGAAAGCGCGGAACGCTGTCCGCGCCAGGGCAACGTGCCGGTGCCTGCACACCCGTTTCATTCCACAGGGAGCACACATGGCCATGTCCGAGGACGCCGCCGTCGCGGCGGAGACCCCGACGCCGACCGGGACCAGAAGAGGCCGGGTACGGATCAAGCGCACCGCCCTGATGGCCGTACCGGCCGTCGCGGTCGGGGGCATCCTGATGACGCTCACCGCCCAGGGCGTGCTCGCCGCGCAGTTCTCCATCTCCGGCATGCCGTTCACCATCACGGCCGACAAGCTCGACGGCGACGGCTTCGCCCAGTTCGGCTCGCTGGACTCGATGATCCCCGACAGCCCGAACGCGGGGAACACCGGCGGGCAGGTGCTGGTGGCGGTGTCGGCGATCAAGACCGCCCAGATCACCAACCTGTGCCAGAGCGTCGACCTCGGTGGCGTCAACCTGGTCATCCACGCGGGCGACCAGGGCACCCCGGTCTCCGCCTCCGACCTCACCACCGACTCCGACCTGCTGTCCGGCGACGCGGAGTTCAAGAACATCGAGATCGGCGGTGACGCCAGCACCTACACCAAGGCCGGCCCGGTCGGGAAGGGCCAGCCCGGTGTCTTCGGCCAGCAGGCCGACCACGTCCAGCTGACCCACCTCAATCAGCACAACTACGCGAGCACCGCCGTCGGGTTCAAGCTGCCCAACCTGCGGCTGAGCTTCAGCTCCAAGGGCTGCTGAGCATGACGGAGTCCGTACCGGAGCCGGCCGCGACCGGCGAGGGCGCCGTGGCGCGGGCCGAGGCGGTGACGGCCCAGGGGACGGCCGCCACCCCCGCCGCGGCCACCGCCCCCGCCGCGGGCCCCGCCGCAGCTCCCGCTGCGTCCGAAGCGTCCGCTCCGACCGCCGCGCCCGCGAGCCCCGCGGGTCCGGTCAGGCGTGACTGGCGGGGCCGACGACCGTTCTGGGGCGGGCTGCTGGTGACGCTCGGCGGCGCCGAGATCCTGTTCACGCTGTGGGCCCCGCTGCCCGTCCTGCTGCACATCTCACTGGTGGGGCTGGCGGGGTACCTGGTGCCCTCGGTGATGCTGCTGTGCGGTCTGCTGATCCTGTTCAACCCGACGCAGCGGCTGTTCTACTCCATCCTCGCGGTGCTCGCCTCGCTGGCCAGCTGGGTGACGTCCAACCTCGGCGGCTTCCTGATCGGGATGCTGCTCGGGGTGGTCGGCGCCTGCCTGACCTTCGGGTGGCTGCCCGACCAGCCGCTGCGCCGTGGGCGGCAGCGGCGGGAGGACCGGCGCGCGCAGCGCCGGGCGGCGGGGGCCGGGGTCTGACGGCCGCCTGGAGTCATCGGCGACGCCCCGCACAACCGGTGGTGGGAGAGCACCGGTTGGGCGGGGCGTTCCCTTCCGTTCGTCCCTCCGGCCGGCCGGCCGTCCCTCGGGACGCTTCGGGGGCCGCCGGACCGGCGGTCAGATGGTCGAGGCGTCGATCACGAAGCGGTACCGGACATCGCCGTCCAGCACCCGCCGGTACGCCTCGTTGATCTGCTCGGCCCGGATCAGCTCGATCTGCGCGGTGATGCCGTGCTCGGCGCAGAAGTCCAGCATCTCCTGGGTCTCCGGCAGCCCGCCGATCGCCGACCCCGCCAGCGAACGGCGCCCGAGGGCCAGCGGGAACGGGTGCACCGAGACCGGCTTCTCCGGCATGCCGACCTGCACCATGGTGCCGTCGGTGCGCAGCAGGCCGATGTAGGCGGTCAGGTCGAGATCGGCGGAGACCGTGTTGACGATCAGGTCGAAGCTGCCCGCGAGCTCCTCGAAGGTCGCGGGGTCGGAGGTGGCCCGGTAGTGGTCCGCGCCGAGCCGCAGTCCGTCCTCGCGCTTGCGCAGCGACTGGCTGAGCACGGTGACCTCGGCGCCCATCGCGTGGGCGAGCTGCACGCCCATGTGGCCGAGGCCGCCCAGGCCCACGATCGCGACCTTCCGGCCCGGACCGGCGCCCCAGTGGGCCAGCGGCGAGTACAGCGTGATGCCCGCGCACAGCAGCGGCGCGGCGGCGTCCAGCGGCAGCGCGTCGGGGATGCGCAGCGCGTACGCCTCGTCCACCACCAGCTCGGCCGCGTAGCCGCCGTAGGTGGGCCGGCCGTCCTTACCGGTGGCGTTGTAGGTGAAGACCATCCCGCCCTCGCCGGTGCAGTACTGCTGCAGGCCGGCCCGGCAGTTGTCGCACTTCCGGCAGGAGTCGACGAAGCAGCCGACGCCGACCCGGTCGCCGACCTTCCAGCGGGTCACGCCCGGGCCGACCTCCGCGACCACACCGGCGATCTCGTGGCCCGGGACCATCGGGAAGATCCCCGGGCCCCAGTCCTCGCCGACCTGGTGGATGTCGGAGTGGCAGATACCGGAGTACTTGATGTCGATCACGATGTCGTGCTCGCCGACGGCCCGGGTGGTGACGGTGGTCTTCGCCAGCGGGGCCTTCGGCCGCTGGGCCGCGTAGGCGGCGACGGTGCGGGTGGCGGGGGTGGGGGTGGCAGCAGGGGTCGTGCTCTGGGTCGTCTCGTTCGTCATGCCCATCAGACTGCGGCGGGGCGCAGGGCCCAGCCAGATCATTGTTCATCGCACGAAAACGGAACGTACGACCGGGGAACCTACGCACGGCAGTATCACCCTCGCCCGTGCCCCGGCGCCCGCTCCGGCCCGCATACTGCACTCATGGACCAGCGCACCGAACTCAGCGAGTTCCTCCGATCCCGCCGCGCCCGGCTGCGGCCCGAGGACGTGGGCCTGCCGGCCGGCACCACCCGCCGGCGGGTGCCCGGGCTGCGGCGCGAGGAGCTGGCCCAGCTCGCCGGAGTCAGCACGGCCTACTACACCCGGCTCGAACAGGGCCACGGCGAGAACGTCTCCGCCGCCGTGCTGGACGCCATCGCCCGGGTGCTGCGCCTGGGCCCCGCCGAGCGCGACCACCTCGGCCGGCTCACCAAGCCCGCCCGCCGCCGCCCCGGTGGCACCGGTCCGAGCCGCCCCCAGCGGGTGCGGCCGGCGCTGCAGCAACTGCTCGACACCATGGAGAGCGTGCCCGCGTACGTGCTGGGACGGCGGCTGGACATCATCGCCTGGAACCGGCTGGGCGCCGCCCTGCTCGGGGACTTCGCCGCGATGCCGCCGGAGCAGCGCAACATGGCCTGGCACGTCTTCCTCGACCCGGCCGCCCGAGAGCTCTTCGAGGACTGGGAGACCAAGGCCTGCGACGTCGTCGGCCTGCTGCGCCTGGACGCCGGACTCTACCCGGACGACCGGGCCCTCGCCTCGCTGGTCGGCGAACTCTCCGTCAAGAGCGAGGAGTTCCGCAGCCTCTGGGCCACCTACCGGATCCAGGACAAGGGCCACGGCACCAAGCGCCTGCACCACCCGGTGGTCGGGCCGCTCAGCCTCCAGTACGAGACGCTGCGCCCGGCCGGGGACGCCGACCAGGTGCTGGTCGCCTACCATGCCGAGCCCGGTTCGGCGTCCGCCGAATCCCTGCGGCTGCTGGCGAGTTGGGATGCCACCGAACTCCGGGCGTCGGCGGCGAGCCGGGCGTCGACCGCCGACCGGGCCGAGGCCGGCGACCAGGCCGACCGGGTCGACCGGGTCGCCGAGCAGAACCGGTAGCCGGTCCGGTTCGCCGCTCCGGCGTTCCACCGAGGGCCGATGGTCCCGGGTCCCTCCGGGCCCATCGGCCCTTCTCGCCCCCGGCGGGCGGCAGTTGACTGGGCCGGTCATGGACAACAGCAGCAAGGCCGCCGCCGCCACCGCCGAGTACGACCGCCTGATCGCCCGCCACCACGCGATGCGACTGCGGCGCCAACTCCTCACCCCCGACTCGCCGTCGGAGGCCTCCTCCGGTGACGCCTCCCGCGGTCCCGGTTCCGCCGGCCACGAGGGCTACGACGGTGCCGGGGACCAGTACCTGATCCGGCGCGACCTCGACCTGGTCGCCCCGCTCCCGGAGCTGATCGACCACCTCTACACGGTCATGTTCCGCCGCCGCCCGTACCTGCGGGCGCTCTTCCCCGCCTCGATGGAGTTCCAGCAGGCCCATCTGGAACGCGTCTTCCAGCACCTGATCGACCACCTCCACCAGCCCGTCGAACTGGCCCGGATGCTCCGGCGGCTCGGCCGCGACCACCGGAAACTGGGCGTCCGCCCGGTCCACTACGAGGCCTTCGAAGGGGCCCTGTGCGCCGCGATCCGCCACCGGGCCGGCGAGCACTGGACCGGGGACCTGGAGGCCGCCTGGGTGCGGATGCTGCGCTTCGCCGTCGGCGCGATGGTCGCCGGCGCCGACTCCGCGCTCGCCGAACCCCCGTACTGGCACGCCCTGGTGACCGGCCACGAGCGCCGCCGCCCCGACCTCGCCGTTCTGCGGGTGCGCACCGGCGAGCCGTACCCGTACCGGGCCGGGCAGTACGGCACCGTCGAACACCCCGCGCTGCCGCACACCTGGCGGCAGTACTCGATGGGCTGTGCCCCGCGCGGCGACAACGAGGTGGAGTTCCACGTCCGCCGCACCGGTCCCGGCGGCGTCAGCGCGGCCCTGGTCGAGCACACCGCCGTCGGCGACCGGCTGCGCCTCGGCCCGCCGCGCGGCAGCCTGCTGCCGGAGGGCGAGGGCGACCGCGGCGGTGACGGCGGGGGTGGCGGTGTCGGCGACGGCTTCGGCCGCGACCCGGCCCGTGACCTGCTGCTGGTCGCGGGCGGCACCGGTCTCGCCCCGATGAAGGCGATCGTCGAACAGCAGGCCCTCCACCGCCCGCCGGGCCGCCGCGTCCACCTCTTCGTCGGCGCCCGCGACCGGGCCGACCTCTACGACTGGCGCGCGCTCTCCGAACTCGCCCTTCACAAACCCTGGTTGGCGCTCACCCCGGTGACGGCCGGCCGTCTCGCCGACACCGTCGCCGGCGCCGGGGACTGGCGCGAGCACCTGGCGTGCGTCAGCGGGCCGGCCGGGATGGTCGCCTCGGTGCGGACCGAACTGCTGGCGGCCGGGCTCCCGTTGGCGCGGGTGAGGTACGACCAGGTGCTCGCCCGGTAGCCTCCTGGCCCCTTCCTACCGGTAGCAGTAGGAGTCCGAGGAGGCGTCTCCGCCCGCCAGGTGGGTCTGGTGGACGCGCAGCCCCCGGAAGTCGGCGCCGTGCGGGAAGAAGCGCTCGTCGACGCTCAGCCCGCCGTTGACCGGGTCGGCGTCCAGCTTGACCAGCCAGGGGTCGATGCCGTCCGGGTAGAACTGGTCGTCCCAGGCGCCGTAGAGGGAGTTGGTGAGGTAGAGCCGCTTCCCGTCCCGGCTGATCTCCACCATCTGGGGTGCCCCGTTCAGCGGCCGCCCCGGCTCGGCCGGGTGCGGCGTCCGGGCGACGACCCCGCCCAGGCGCACCGAGGAGGCGAGCCGGGGGTGGAACGGGTCCGAGACGTCGTACTGGAGCAACTCGCCGGTGCCCCAGGCCGACACGTACAGCCAACCGTCGTCCACCGACAGGTTGATGTCCGTCACCAGCGGCGGCACCGCCCCGAACGGCCGCAGGGCGGGCGGCAGTTCGTCCGCGGAGGCGGGCTCGGCCGGGATCTCGATCACCTTGCGTGCGGTGAAGGCCGGGCCCTCCCGGTACCAGAGCCACACCGAGGAGGAGAGGTCCTCGACGTTCACCACCACCCCGGCGAAGCCCCACTCCGCCTGCGGGTCGTGTGCCGGGCGCAGCTCCAGCACCATCTGGTACTGGTCCCCGAGGTCGACCCGCTGGAGGTGCCGCCCGGAGTCCAGCTCCCAGAAGTGCAGCGCGTGCCCGTACTTGCGGCCGAGCAGCTGCTCGGGCAGCACGCCGTCCTCGACCATCCACGGGGTGCCCCACTCGCTGGTCACCCCGACGTTCGTCCCGAGGTGCCACCAGACGTCGTAGGCGAAGTGCTGCGGCCCGCGCTCGGTCTCCCAGGGGCGCAGCACATCGAAGGTGGTGTGGTCGAGCAGCGCCACCCCGCCGGGCCCGTCGCCGCCGTCCCCCGCCCCGAGGCAGGACAGGAAGACGCCGTCCGGGCCGCAGTGCAGGGTGTGCGGGCGCGAGTAGCCCGCCCTCGCCGCGAGCTCCTTGGCCTCCACCGTCTTGACCAGCCGGGGCCGGACCGGGTCCGGACGGGTGTCCATCACGTGCAGCCGCGACGACCGCAGCCCGGGCAGCAGCAGGTACCGCCGCTCCGGGTTCTCGTGGCAGGCGTGCGCCAGCGCGCTGGAGCAGGCGTTCCAGCCGAAGTGGTGCAACTCGTCACCGAGGGTGGAGAGTTCGGCGAAGTTGAGCACCTTTCCGTAGCTCACCGACTCCGGGTCGGTGTCGACGGTGAGCAGGGCGTCCGGCCGTTGCGCCGACCGGTCGAACCCGGCCACGTAGGCCAAGGTCTCCGGCGGGGCCGCGATCGCCTCGGAGGCCGACCGGTAGAGCGACGAATCCATCTGTTCTCCCAACTCGCCGTGTCCGTCCGGGCAGCGTTCCACACGACCACCGGCGCACAGCAGGCGCACGGGAAGCGGCCGGCAGGCGCGCGGCTACCCTGGTCAGGGGCACGACAGGCGACGGCGAGCGGCCCCGCGCGGACGTCGCCGCGCAGCCCGTAGCTACCGGCCGGTATGGTCGGGGCGGAACGGGTGGTCACCCGCCGTGGCGGCGGGCGGAGCAGAGGAACGGGTGCGGCGGCAGATGGAGTTTCGGGAAGACATCCTGGGAGCCCCTTACGAGGCGGCGGAGCTGGAGCTGCGGTCGGACGACGAGGGGGCGGTCTGCGCGACCCTCGTGCGGCGGCTGGTGCCGGGCGCCGAGCGGGCCGTGTTGTACATCCACGGGTACAACGACTACTTCTTCCAGACCAATCTGGCCGACCACTACGCCGCGCTCGGCTTCTCCTTCTACGCCCTGGACCTGCGCAAGTACGGGCGCTCGCTGCGGCCGCACCAGTCGCCGAACTTCGTCCGGAGCCTCGCCGAGTACGACGAGGAGATCGACGAGGCGGTGCGGATCATCCGGGAGGTCGACGGCCACCGGCAGCTGCTGCTGAACGGGCACTCCACCGGCGGCCTGGTCGGCGCCCTGTGGGCGGGTCGTCGGGCCGGGCGGGGCGTGGTGGACGGGCTGTTCCTGAACAGCCCGTTCCTGTCGATGCCCGCCGGAGCGGCCGTGCGCACCGCCGGCGGCCCGGTGGTGACGGCGATCGGGCGGCTGAAGCCGACCCGGATCCTGCCCTCCTCGCTCAACCCGCACTACACCCACAGCCTGCACCGGGACCACAAGGGCGAGTGGGACTTCGACCTCCGGCTCAAGCCCGCCGAGGGCTTCCCGCTGTACGCGGGCTGGCTGGCCGCGATCCACCAGGGTCACCGGCAGCTGCGGCTCGGGCTGGGCATCGACGTGCCGGTGCTGCTGATGGCCTCGACCAGGTCGATCTCCACCACCACCTGGCACAAGGGCCTGCACCACGCCGACGCCGTGCTGCGGGCCGACGACATCGCCGCGCAGGGCCCGAAGCTCGGCCGCCACGTCACGGTGGTCCGGATCGAGGGCGGCATGCACGACCTGGTGCTCTCCGGCGAGGCGGCCCGCACCAAGGTGTTCGCCGAGCTGGACCGCTGGCTCGCCGCCTACCTGGACGTCCAGCCGGTCGGGGAGAACGCGTGACGGACGAGCCGGTGCCGGTCGGGCGGACCACCGACCTCGGCTTCGCCAAGCTGATGCCGGACATCGACCGCGACGGCGGCTGGCTGCTCACCCTCGACGGCACCCCGCAGTCCTACGTCGACCTGGCCGACCCGACCCACCTCGAATTCGAGTACACCCGGCGGATCGGCCACCTCGCCGACGCCCTCGCTCCCGCCGGCCG
Organism: Kitasatospora sp. NPDC101157; assembly: GCF_044768255.1. Lineage (NCBI taxonomy): Bacteria > Bacillati > Actinomycetota > Actinomycetes > Kitasatosporales > Streptomycetaceae > Kitasatospora > Kitasatospora sp. NPDC101157. The sequence goes on from NZ_JBIWPL010000007.1 coordinate 113,052, forward strand.
TCCGCTGGACGTGCTGCACCTGGGCGGCGGCGCCTTCACGATGCCGCGCTACCTGGCCGCCACCCGCCCCGGCTCCCGCCAGCGGGTGGTGGACGTGGACGGGCCGCTGCTCGACCTGGTCGCCGAACACCTGCCCTGGCAGGGCCCCGGCGCGGACATCACCGCCACGGTCGGCGACGCCCGGGCCGCACTGGCCGCCACCCCGGCCGACTCGCAGGACCTGGTGATCGCGGACGTCTTCCACGGCTCCCGCACCCCCGCCCACCTCACCTCGGTGGAGTTCCTGCGGCTGGCCGCGGCCGCCCTGCGCCCCGGCGGCTGCTACGCCGCCAACCTGGCGGACGGCCCGCCACTGGCCTTCGCCAAGGCCCAGGCGGCAACGGTGCGGGCGGTGTTCCCGTACGTCCTCCTGGTCGCGGAGGCCCCGGTGCTGCGCGGCCGCCGGTACGGCAACATCCTGCTGGCCGGATCGACGGCGCCGCTCCCGACGGCGGAACTGACCCGCCTGCTGGCGGGCGACATCTTCCCGGCCCGGCTCACCGAGGGCGAGGAGCTGGCCGCCCTGGTCGGCCGGACCGCCCCGGTCACCGACGCCGACGCCACCGACTCCCCGCCCCCGCCGGACGGCGCCTTCAGCGTCGGCTGAGGCGGGCGGCGGCCACCGCTCACCCAGGCCGCGCCGGTTGGGGCCCCGGTTCTACCCGGGAAGCGCTCGTCGAACTCGTCGACGCCCGGCCTGTTTCACCAATTCCTCCCCAGGCGGCCCCTGTTGGGGGACGCACTGTATCGACTTCGGCTGGGGACGGAGGGGCGGGCGCGGGCCGGGGCTCGGGCAGGGGTGGCCGCATGCCGCGCAGCGGGTGGGGTGGGCGGCATGCGGCCGGGAGGGTGGTGCGGGGGTCAGGGGATGATGACCCGGCGTCCGCGGGTGTGGCCCGCCTGGCTGTCGATGTGGGCCGCGGCGGCCTCTGTGAGGGGGTAGGACTTCTCGACCGGGATGTGGAGCTTCCCCCGCGAGATGAGGTCGGCGGCCACGGACAGGGCCGCCGGTACGCTCCCGGCCACGCCGGAGAAGCGGACGCCGAGATCGGGTGCGCCGAGGTCGGCGATGGTGATCACCTTCTGCGGGTCCCCGGTCAGTTCGACGAGTTCGCGGATCACGCCCGAGCCGGCCAGGTCGAGGGCGGCGTCGACCGGGCCGAGGCGCCGCACCCGGTCGACCCAGCCCTCGCCGTACGTCGTGGGGATGGCGCCCAGGCTGCGCAGGTAGTCCTGGTTGGCGGCCCCGGCCGTGCCGATCACCGTGATGCCGCGGTCGCGGGCGATCTGCAGCACCGCTGAACCGACACCGCCGGACGCGCCGCTGACCAGCAGCGTCTGCCCGGGCTGCACGCCGACCTCGCGGATGATGCGCAGGGCGGTCTCCACCACGGAGGGGTACCCGGCGGCCTCTTCGAAGGTCAGGCCCTCGGGCATGCGGGCCCAGGCCGACAGCACGGCGAACTCGGCGTAGGTGTCGGAGCCTTCGCCGAAGACGCGGTCGCCGATCTCGACCCCTTCGACGCCCTCGCCGACCTCGTCCACCACCCCCGCGGCGTCCAGTCCGACCCCGGAGGGCAGGACGGTCGGATGGGCTCCCAGCTTCTGGCCTTCGCGGATCCGCCAGTCGACGGGGTTCACGCCCGCCGCCCGTACGGCGATGCGTATGCGGCCGGGGCCCGCGTGGGGCTTGTCGGCGTCGATGAGGTGCAGAACGTCAGGACCGCCGAACTCGGCGATGTTCACTTTCTTCATGCGACGGACCGTAACACTAACGGTTAGCCTTTTGGAACTGTTTTTGTTCCGTACCTGCTAGGGTCACCCCATGACCGAGCCGCCCGGCCGCCGCGAGCGCAAGAAAGCCGCGACCCGCCAGAAGATCGCCGACACCGCCCTCCGGCTCTTCCTGGACCGCGGGTACGAGGCGGTGGGTATCCGTGACGTGGCCGCCGAGGCCGACGTGGCCGTCACCACCCTCTTCTCCCACTTCGCCTCGAAAGAGGCCCTGGTGTTCGAGCGGGACGACGACTTCGAGCAGCGCCTCACCCGGGCGGTCACCGACCGGGCACCGCACCAGCCGCTGATCCCCGCGCTGCGCCGCGAGATCCAGGCCCTCGTCCGGCACTGCTCCGCGGACGGCGCCGCCCCGATCTGGCGCATGATCGACGAATCGCCCGCCCTGCGGGAGTACGAGGAGTCGATGCGGCTGCGCCACGCGGAGTCGCTGGCGGCGGCCATCGCCGCCGATCCCGAACTGTCGCGGGGCGCGACGGCGAGCCGGGCGATCGCCAGGTTCGTGATCGATGCCTACTCGGTGGCCCGCGAGGCGCCCGATCCGGACGCGGCGGTGGACGAGATCTTCGGGATGATCGAGGCGGCCTGGGCCGCCACCCGCCTCCCCTCCGCAGACGCCACCGGCCCGGCCCGGCCGTAGCGGGGACCCGATCCCCGTGGCTCGGGTCCTGACGGCGCGTCGCGGGGAAGGGGGCCGTGGGACGGGTGTCAGAATCGGCGGGTTCGGGCGGCCGGGTTGTCCACAGAGGAGTCGGTATGAGCGGCGGCGGGGAACGGCCGGAGTTGGAGCAGGTGCCCGAGACGGCGCTGTGGACGCTGTGGTACCGGGCGCTGGAGGCGCGCCGGCCCGACGCGGTGCTCGACGACCCCAAGGCCGTCGAGCTGGTCGACCGGCTCGACTACCCCTTCGCGGAGCGGTTCGGGGCCAGCGGCACCCAGGCCCAGCTCCAGGCCCTGCGGGTGGCCTGCTTCGACCGCGAGGTGTCGGACTTCCTGGCCCGGGAGCCGCGCGGCACGGTGGTCTGCCTCGGGGACGGCCTGGAGACCCAGTACTGGCGGGTCGACAACGGGCGGGCCCACTGGCTGAGCGTGGACCTGCCGGAGATGGTGGCGCTGCGCGAGAAGCTGCTGCCGCCCGGCCCGCGTCAGCGCTACCTGGCCGCCGACGCCACCGACCTGGGGTGGGCCGACGAGGTGGACCATGACCGCGAGGTGCTGCTCTGCGCCCAGGGACTCCTGCTGTACCTGCCGCCGGCCCGGGTGAGGGCCCTGATCGCGGACTGCGCGGAGCGCTTCCCGGGCGGCTCGCTCGTGCTGGACGCCGTGCCGCGCTGGTTCGGCCGGCTCACCGTGACGGGGAGGCTGCGACTCCACGGGTACCGGGTGCCGCCGATGCCGTGGGCGATGGACGCGGACGAGCGGGACAAGCTCCGCACCGCCAGTCCGGCCGTGGTGGGCGTGCGGGACGTCCGGCCGACCGGCGGGCGGGGACCGCTCGGTGTCCTGCTGCCGCTGGCCATGACCGTCCCGCCGCTGGCCACCCGCCGTCTCTCCGTCACCGTCCTGGACTTCGCCGAGCCATCACCACAGCCGTAGAAGTCGTAGAAGCCGTAAAGACGGCATGGGCCGGGGTCGCAAGCGGTTTTGCCCAATCTTGAAGGATCACCGGTCAGGCTGGAACTATTGACGGCGGGGCGCACGTCGTAACCAGCAGTGATCGGCCAGGGGGACGGGCCGCCCGGCACGTTAGGCTGCGCCCTGGGGGAGCGGCCTGGTGCCGCCATCGGACAACCACCGGGACGGGTGTTCGGCTCCAGCGGGAGCCGGGGCCGTCCCGACCTGCCACGGAGGTGCTGGCCTTGCACATCGACGCCTGGATCGAGAGCGTCCCACCGACTGCGGTGTACGCGCTGATCGGCCTGATCATCGGGGTCGAGTCGCTGGGCATCCCGCTGCCCGGTGAGATCGCCCTGGTCACGGCGTCCCTGATGGCCGTCAAGGGCGTGGTGAGCCCGTGGGGGATCGCGGCCTGCGCGATCGCGGGCGCGATCATCGGCGACTCGATCGGGTACTCGATCGGTCGCAAGGGGGGCAAGCCGCTCTTCGAGAAGCTGGGACGGAAGTTCCCCAAGCACTTCGGGCCCTCGCACCTGGCCACCGCCGAGCGCTCGTTCCAGAAGTGGGGCATGTGGGCGGTCTTCTTCGGCCGCTTCATCGCGCTGCTGCGCATCTTCGCCGGTCCGCTGGCGGGCGCGCTCAAGATGCCGTACTGGAAGTTCCTGATCGCCAACGTGCTGGGCGGCGTGATCTGGGCCGGTGGTACGACGCTGCTGGTCTTCAAGGTGGGCAAGGCGATCGAGCCGTGGCTGTCCCGGTTCTCCTGGGCGGGCCTGGCGGCCGCCGTCGTGGTGGGCGCCACCTCGGCCTGGCTGATGAAGCGCCGGGCGGCGAAGACCCACGCCAAGATCGAGGCGGAGGAGGCGGCGAAGGCCGCCGAGGCGCTCAAGGCTCCCGTCGCCGAGTGACGGAACGTCACGGATAGCCGTCCCGGCGTCGTCGGGCCCCCGGAGTAGCATCGGCTGGAACCTGCCGATCTTGCACCACTGGAGGGCCCGATGACGCCGCAGACGACGTGGAACGCCGTGGACGCGTACATCTCCGAGCAGCTGGTCGGGCACGACCCGGCGCTGGAGGCGGCCACGGCCGCCGCCGACGCGGCCGGGCTCCCGCGGATCGCGGTGGCGCCCAACCAGGGCAAGCTGCTGCACCTGCTGGCGCTGACCCAGGGGGCGCGCCGGATCCTGGAGGTCGGCACGCTCGGCGGCTACAGCACGATCTGGCTGGCCCGGGCGCTGCCCGCCGACGGCACGCTGATCTCGCTGGAACTCGACCCCCGGCACGCCGAGGTGGCGCGCGGCAATCTGGCCCGCGCCGGGCTGGGGGAGGTCGCCGAGGTGCGGGTCGGCCGGGCCGCCGACTCGCTGGCGGCGCTGGTCGAGCAGGACGAGCAGCCCTTCGACCTGGTGTTCATCGACGCGGACAAGCCGAGCAACCCCGAGTACTTCCGCCGGGCCCTCCAGCTGACCGGGCCGGGCTCGCTGATCATCATCGACAACGTGGTGCGCGGCGGCGCGATCGCCGATGCCACCAGCACCGACCCGGCGGTCGTCGGCACCCGCACCCTGCACGAGCTGATCGCCGCCGAGCCGAGGGTCACCGGGACGTCCGTCCAGACGGTGGGCAGCAAGGGCTACGACGGGTTCACCCTGGTCCGCGTGCAGGACTGACCCACACAGGAGCGGCATAGCTCAGCCACGGGAAGCGCGCAGGGCTGAGCCACGGGAAGCGCGCAGGGCTGAGCCGCAGAGGCGCGCGGGGCGACAGAAGGAGCGGAGACATCGTGCGGATCGGACTGCTGGGCACCGGCACCTGGGCCGAGCGGGTGCACGCGCCCGTGCTGGCGGAGCACCCCGGGCTGGAGTTCACCGGCGTCTGGGGCCGCCGCCCGGAGGCGGCCGAGGCGCTGGGCGCGGCGCACGGTGTGCCCGGCTACGGCGACCTCGACCGGCTGCTGGCCGAGGTGGACGCGGTCTCCGTCGCGCTGCCGCCGTCCGTCCAGGCGGGGCTCGCGGTGCGGGCCGCCGAGGCGGGCTGTCACCTGCTGCTGGACAAGCCGGTCGCGTTCGCCGTGCCGGACGCCCGGGCGGTGGCCGAGGCGGTGCGCGCGCACGCGGTGGCCTCGGTGGTGTTCTTCACCGTCCGCTTCGGCGGCGACCAGATCCCGTGGATCGAGCGGCAGGCGGAGCTCGGCGGCTGGTTCACCGGCCGCTCGGACTGGCTGGGCTCGGTGTTCGCGCCGGGCAGTACCAGCCCGTACGCGGCCTCGCCGTGGCGCCGCGAGAAGGGCGCGCTGTGGGACGTCGGCCCGCACGCGCTGTCCGTGCTGCTGCCGGTGCTCGGCGACGCGACGCAGATCACCGCGGTGGCCGGGCCGCTGGACACCGTGCACCTGGTGGTCCGGCACGCCGGCGGCGCCTCCAGCACGATGGCGCTCAGCCTGACCGCGCCGCGGGCGGGCGGCGGCGTCGCGATGGAGCTGCGCGGCGAGCACGGGGTGGCGCAGCTGCCCGAGCGGGGCGAGGCCCCGACCGTCGCTCTGCACCGCGCGGTGGACGCCCTGCTGGCCTCGGTCGCCTCGGGCGAACCGCACCCCTGTGGGGCGGACTTCGGTCTGCGGGTGGTGGAGATCCTGGCGGCGGCCGAGCGCTCGCTGGCCGACGGCGGTCCGGTGTCGGTCTGAGACTCCGCACCAAGGATCCGACGGTAGGAGTTGTCCCGGAGTCGTCCAAGAGCCGTCCAACCAGCGGAAATGCGTGACCGAGTGGCGTCGCCTCCGGTTCCGACCGGAACTTGTTGCGTACCTGATCGTCCGTGGATTACTGTGTTCCCCATGAAGATCAGACGCTGATCCACCGCAAGGTCAAATCGGGTTGTTCCACTCGTAAATGCATGCGTAATGGGTGGCGTTGATGTCACTTTGTTCCAGTCGACGGGATGGCGACTTTCCGTCGGTTTTTTGCGCGGTCGAGGGCGTCGACATCAGTTGACCGCCTGAGCCAGGCCTGCGCTTCACAGCACTCCGACCGGACGTGCTGATCAATGACGCCTTGAGCCGTTCTGCCACGGCTCGGGAGTTTCTGCTGCGCGGATTCGATGACGGTTCTCTATTGATCGTCGAATTGCGAGCATTCACCGGGACATACGGTCACGGCCGTCGATGACGAGCCGTTCCGTCAATTCCCGGCGCCCGGTGCTGGGCTTTTCCCTGCAGTGATGAGAAAACACGCACGTACCGGAGGATTCCCATGTCCCTGCTGTCCTTGACGCCCCCGATCGACGTCGTTTCCCGGCCCTTCTGGCACCGGCCCGAACCCCGGGTCGCCATGAAGGAGATCGATCCGGGTTTCGAACTGCTGCGGAAGTCCTTCCCACGGACCTGGGAGGGCCTGCTCACCGTGAAGTCCCTGCTGGACGGGATGGCCGTCCTGGAGACCTTCCCGTTCTCCCGGGAGGGCACCGAAGCGCAGGAGCACCTGGCCCGGCAGGCCGCCCTCGTGCTCGCCGGGGTCGCGGACCAGGAGGAGGACGCCCGGCCGGAGCTGGCGAGCTGTGCCCGCGAGGGCGCGCAGACCCTGGGCGCGTACGCCCGGACCGGCCGGTGGCCGACCTCGCCCATCCGCAGGCCGTCCCCGAGCGAGCCCTGGCTGTACTGCGGGCCGCTCGGCACCTGGGGCCGGCGGGCGACCCGGGTGCCGGTCAGCCTGTTGGTCACGCTGCCGGACCCGGCCCGCCAGGCCTACGTGGACACCGTGGACGCGAACCTGGACACCGTCCGCCGCGTCGTGGCCGACGCCCTGGAGGGGGAGGTCCGGATGGACTGTGCCGCGCTGCCCGCGATGAACGCGGCCCGCCTGGTGCTGGCCGGGGGCGAGACCTCGTTCGGGCACAAGAACTTCGCCCACTTCTTCCCGCTGGAGGTCCCGGACGGAGAGGTCCACGGGGAGGACTTCACCGTCGTCTTCACCAACGTGCACCAGGCCCGGTTCGAGGCCTGCTCCCTCCCGCTGTTCAGCCGTCTCGCCGACCGCCGGCCGGAGAACACGGTGGAACGCCTGCTGGAGGCGTCGCTGGTGTGGTTCCGCTGCCACGACCTGGGGCACTTCTGGCGGCTCGTCGAGTCCTCCGAGCCCGTCGGCCGGACGGGCGACTCACCGCCCTTCGAGAAGATGGCTCTGGAGGAGTCCTACGCCGACAGCCTCGGCCTGCTGTCCGCCGCAGCGCTGCTGCCGGATCCGCTGCCGCTGGAGGAGGCCTACTCCGCCGAGCTGTTGCGCTACCTCTCGCGGGACCCGCAGTCCTTCGGTGACACGGTGGCCGCCGTGATCGAGCTGGGCCGGCTCACCGAGGAGGGCCTCGACGGGGTCACGACCGGCGGCCCCTGGCTGGCCAAGAGCGCCGACGTCCTGGCGGACCACGCCCGGCTGATCCACGACACCCTGTGGGGAGCCGGCCTCCGCGACCCGGGATGCCTGGCGCAGTCCTACGCCGTCGGCCGGGAGGCGGTCGAGCGGTTCGCCCCGGTCTTCGAGCTGGTCCCGACGGACATCGACTACGTGTGGGGGTGAACCCCCGGCCAGTCCGCTGGCCACTTTCGCTCGATCCCTGGCAAACGAATCGGTCGGTGATCTAGCATGTCACCTACGCATCGTTTGCCAGGGCGGGAGACATTGAACGAAGACACGTTTCGGCAGCTCGACGAGGTCGACCTCCAGATCCTCGCCCTCCTCCAGGAGGACGGCCGGGCGACCCAGGCCGCCATCGCCAAGACCGTCGGGCTGACCGGGCCCTCGGTGTACTCCCGGATCCGGCGGATGGAGCGCGACGGAGTCATCCGCGGCTACACCGCGCTCGTCGACCCCCGCGCGCTCCGGCAGGACCTGGTCGCCTACATGCGCGTGGGGACGTACGCCGACGAGGGTGAGCAGGAGCCCTTCGAGACCTTCGTCCGGGACGAGCCCCAGATCCTGGAGTGCCACGACGTCGACGGCGAGGACAGCTACGTCCTGAAGATCCGCACCGCCTCGCCCCAGTCACTGCGTAGCCTGCTGGCCCGCGTCCGGGCCATCCCCGGCGTCAGCCGGACGGTGACCTCCATCGCGCTGGAGACCATCAAGGAACCGACCGCCAGCGCGCACCTCGCCGCCCCCAAGCCGCCCGGGAACAAGGAGGAGGACCCGTCGTGATCCAGGTGCTCTGGCTCGGCCTGATGCTCGGCGCCGGTGCGGCGCTGTCCGTCGGCCCGATCTTCGTGACCATCCTCCAGACCGCCGCGACCCGGGGGTTCGCCCCCGCGCTGCGCGTCATCCTCGGCTCCGCCACCGCCGACCTGATCCTGCTGATACCCGCCCTGGCGTTCGCCTGGATCATCACGGCGGTCGCCCGGGCGTCCTTCTGGGTCGGCATCGCCGGGGCGGTCTGCTTCCTCTGGCTCGCCGCGCTCGCCGCCCGCGACGCACGACGGCTCTGGCGCGGCGAGGCCGTTCCCGCCGTGAGCGAGTCCTGGGCGTTCTGGAAGGGCGTCACCGCCAACCTGGCCAACCCGCTCACCTGGACGTTCTGGCTGGCCACCGGCACGCCCACGATGATGCGGGCCCGGCACCTGGCCGGCTGGCCGGGGCTGCTCCTGTTCACCGTCACCTGGTTCGTCGTCGCCTCGGGGCTGGAGGCCGTCTTCGCCTACGCCGTCGCGCGCTCCGGCCGCCGGCTGGGCGTCCGCAGCCAGAGCCTGGTCACCGGCGTGTCCGCCGCGCTGTTCGTCGGGATCGCGGCGTTCCTGGTCGCCTCCTCCTGACGTCCTTGCGTAGAACGCCTGGTCAGAGCGGCGGCGGCGAGGGCCGGGAGTTCTCCGGCCGGCGGTCGGTGGGCCGGGCCGGCGGGATGACCGGGGCGCGGAAATCGCGCGGACCGGTCCACAGCGCGGGTACGGAGTCGCTGCGCCGGGCGAGCTCGTAGGCCAGCGCCTCGTAGTTGACGCGCCAGCCGTGGAAGTGCCGCCAGGCGTCCTCGACCGGGCGTTCGCGCGGGAAGCCGGCGGCGGTGATCATGGCGACGGCGCCCAGGTACTCGCCGTAGGTGAGGCGGATCGGGGTCTCCGGGTCCGGGTCGGCGTCGAAGTCGACGCGCAGTGAGCGGCCGATGTCGCGCATCGCGGTGAATCCGGCCCGGATCACCAGCCTGGCCTCGGGCGGGGCCGAGCGCGGGCAGAGGGCGAGGTGCAGGGCGGCGGCGTCCATCACCGCTGTCAGGCCGACCACCCAGCTGCGGTTGGGCTGCGGGGAGCGGAAGGACAGCAGCACCGGGTAGTTGGAGTGGCTCTCGCCGATGTCGGCGGCCAGGCGCTCCCAGTCGCGGTAGAGCTGGGGGAGCGCGGTCTCGGTGTCGACGAGGGACTGCCGGGCGAGCAGCTCCGGCCCCCAGGCAGGCTCGCCCGCCCGGGACTGGAGCAGGGTCACCTCGGTCTCGCGCCGCTGGTAGGCGGCGTACAGGGTGGGCAGGTAGGCGATCTGCAGGGCGATCACCAGCGGGCCGCTGGCGGCGGCCATGAAGTCGATCGCGGACAGTTGCAGCCGCTCGCCGCTGGCGTAGCCGAGGGTGAAGAGGCTGGACCCGGCCTCCCGGATGGACACCGACCAGCTGAGCTCGGAGGTGCCGTGGAGCAGCAGGGTGTAGGCGAGCAGCATCCCGCTGAGCCACACCCCGAGCATGCCGAGCAGCACGAGCGGGGCGAGCCAGGTCAGCGCGCGGTCCTGCGCCCGGTAGCTGCCGAACGGCGTGGCCCACAGCCGCAGCACCGTGCGCAGCACCCCCCAGAGCCGGTGCACCAGAGCCGAGTAGAGGCCGCGGGGGACGACCAGGGTGCGCAGGATGCTGCCCACGACGAGCAGGAGCAGCAGCACGCCGAGCAGCGTGTGGATCAACCTCATGGCGCCATTGTGTCGGTTGGTCGCGGCGGGTGGGTTCCCCAGGGTTCCGTACGGGCGGTGTCGGGCTCGTACGGGCCCGGCAGGCGTTCCGAAGGGTCCCGAAGCGTCCCGAAGGCCTTCCAAGGGCGGCCCGAAGGGGTTCCGTTGGGGGTTCCGCATTCCGCTATGAACATGATCACACCGGTTGGGGCCGTCCAATCCACCCGCCTGTCGGCGTCTTGATCAGTGGAGGAGTCCGTCCGACGAGCGAAGCGGAGAGCGGCCTGTGAGTGCACACCAGGACGGGGATGTCGAGGAGCGGAAGGCCGGGCGCCGCCGGTGGCGGGCGCCGCGGTGGATCGACTACCCGCGCGGCGGGCGGCGCGGGGTCCGACGCTGGCTCCCGTCCTGGCGGCAGCTGCTCGTGGTGGTGGGAATCCCGGCGATGGCGCTGACGGGGCTGGCGGCCTGGTTCTTCGCGACCACCGAGGTCCCGGACGACCTGAACGCCTTCGCCACCCAGCAGAACAACGTCTACTACTGGGCGGACGGCACCGAGATGGCCCGGATCGGCGAGACCAACCGGCAGGAGGTGCCGCTCGACCAGGTGCCGGAGCCGGTGCAGTGGGCCGTGCTGTCCGCCGAGAACGAGACCTTCTACTCGGACCCGGGGATCTCCCTCAAGGGCATCAGCCGAGCGGTCTACGAGATGGTCTCGGGCGGCGACACCCAGGGCGGCTCGACCATCACCCAGCAGTACGTCAAGAACATCTACCTGAACCAGCGCCAGGACGTCTCCCGCAAGCTCAGCGAGATGGTCATCGCGATCAAGCTGGACCAGCGGATGAGCAAGCGCGACATCCTGGCCGGCTACCTGAACACCAGCTGGTTCGGGCGCGGCAGTTACGGCATCGAGCGGGCCGCCGCGGCGTACTACGGCAAGGACGTCTCGCAGTTGAACCCGAGCGAGGGCGCCTTCCTGGCCGCCCTGTTGAAGGGCGCCGGGCAGTACGATCCGGCGCTGAGCCGGGCCAACCGCGAGCGGGCCGAGGAGCGGTGGTCCTGGATCCTGGACCGGATGGTGGAGGCGGGAAAGCTGTCCGCCGCCGAGCGAGCCACGTACACGGTCTTCCCGGAGCCCCGGCCGCAGCCGAAGGCCGCCGGGCTGAGCGGGCAGGTCGGGTACCTGGTGGACATGGCCCGGAGCTATGTGGAGAGCCACAGCGACATCACGCCCGCCCAGTTCGACCTGGGCGGCCACCAGATCTTCACCACCTTCGAGAAGCCTAAGGTCAACGCGCTGGCCGCGGCCGTGCAGGAGGCCACCAAGGGGATCGACCCGGGCAGCCGGGAGGCCGACAAACTGCTGAAGGTCGGCGCAGCCTCGGTGGCCCTCGACGGGCGGCTCGTCGCGCTGTACGGCGGCCCCGACTACCTGAAACAGGGCTTCGACAACGCCAACGCCTCGACGGTGCCGATGGGTTCGGCCTTCACCCCGCTGGTGTACGCCGCCGGGCTCAGCCAGGGCGTGCAGCGCCGGCGCGGCGACAACCGGACCCCGGTGACGCCCGGCACCACCTACGACGGCGACAACGGCGTGAACGTGATGACCCCGGAGGGCCCGTACTGGGGACGCGACGGGAAGATCGTGAAGACCGCCAACGACGGCAAGCGGAACTGGGGCCAGGTGAGCCTGCGCAGCGCCGTCGAGCAGTCCGTCAACGGGCCGATGATGCAGCTCGCCATGGACGTCGGCCTGGACCGGGTGCAGCAGACCGCGGCCGCTCTGGGCCTGCTGCCGGACAGCATGGGCGAGTTGGTGCCCGCCTTCGGCGTCGGCAACTCCAAGCCGAGCGCGATCCGGGCCGCCGACGCCTACGCCGCCTTCGCGGCCGGCGGCCGCCACACCGACCCGTACTCGGTCCTCCGGATCACCCGCAACGGCAAGCAGCTCGACCTGCGGCTGCCGACCGCCGCCCAGGCGCTGCCCCCGTCGGTGGCGGCGGAGGTGGACATGGCGCTCAAGGGGGCGGTGCGCGGCGGCAGCGCCCAGGCGCTGGCGGAGGCGGGCCCCGGCCTGGCCGCCAAGCCCGGCACCACCCCGGACCGTACGGCCGGCTGGACCGTCGGTTACAACGGCCAGGTGTCGACGGCGGTCACCGTCTTCCGGGCGGACCTCAAGGACATGAAGCTGCTCTCCCTGGAGGGCCTCGGCGGGGCCGCCCCGGACACCCCGGACTCCGAACTGCCCGGCCGGATCTGGACCTCGTACATGAAGGATGCCGTCCGGTAGGCGAGTTCCGGTAGAACAGGGGGGTGAAGATCAAGGGCACCACCGATGACACCGGCACCCCGACCGTGGACGGCTCCACCACCCGGCCGGACCACGGTCGGCTACGGCCTGGTCCGCTCCTGGCCGGACGGGCGTACCACGCCCAAGGCGGCCTTCGAGGCCGTGGCCCGGGCGTACGCGCCCGGTAGGGGCTGAGCCCTTCGCCGGATCAGCCCTCCCGCGCCCAGGGGCGGAGCTTCTCCGGGTTGCGGACCACCCAGATCCGGGCCACCCGGCCGTCGTCGGCGATGTCGAAGGAGGCCACCGTCAGGACGACGCCGTCGCGCCGGGCGACCAGGCCCGGGGCGCCGTTGACCGGGCGTTCCAGGAGTTCGAGGCCCGGGGCCCGGTCGGCGATGGCGAGCATGTACTCGGCGATGCGGGCGCCGCCCTCGACCGGGCGCAGGGCGGCGCCGACCAGGCCGCCGCCGTCGGCGGTCATCACGGCGGCCGGGTCGAGGACGGCGACCAGGCCGGCGATGTCCTTGCTCTGCCAGGCCTCCCTGACCCGCCGGACGGTCTCGGCCCGCGCCGTCGCCGGTACCGGGGCGGGCGCCGCGCCCGCCCGGCGCCGGGCGGAGGAGGCCAGTTGCTTGCAGGCCGCCGGGGTGCGGCCGAGGACGGCGGCGATCTCGGCGAAGGGGTAGTGGAAGACGTCGTGCAGGACGAGGGCCACCCGTTCGGCGGGTGTCATCGACTCCAGCACGACCAGGAAGGCCATCGCCACCGACTCGTCCAGGACCACCTGGTCGGCGAGGTCCTCCGTGCGGGAACCGCCGGGCAGCTGTTCGGGCAGCGGCTCCGGCAGCCAGGCGCCGACGTAGCGTTCCCGGCGGGCCCGGGCCGAGCCGAGCAGGTCCAGGCAGATGCGGCCGGTGACGGTGGTCAGCCAGGCGCCGGGGGCCAGGACCTCCCGCCGCTTGCCCGGCGGCAGGGCGTACCACCGGGCGTAGGCCTCCTGGACGGCGTCCTCGGCCTCGGTCAGCGAGCCGAGCAACCGGTAGGCCACGTTGACCAGTCGGCGCCGCTCGCCGACTTCGCCGTCGGTCTCCGCCCCAGCCGTGGTCATGCCCGGACCGCCTTTCCCCTGGCCTCGCGCCTGACCTTTTGCGGGCCTGCGTCGTCGGCTTGGTGAGACCCTATCGATCCACTGCCCCCGGGCGGAAAGAGGACCGTGACATGGCGACGACCCAGGCGACGACGGCACGGCGCGGCTTCCCGCTCCTGCGGACCGCGATCGCCCTCCAGACGCTGACCATCCTTCTCCAGGCGGTCTCCGCCGGACTGCTGCTGACCACGTCCTACGGCGAGACGCTGCACAGCGCCGGAGCGCGCGTGATGTACGGGGCGTCGATGCTCCACGTGCTCGCGGCGGTGCTGGCGTGGAAGCCGGGCGGCGGCCCGCTGCGGCCGGTGTGGCAGGCCTCCGGGTTCCTGGTGCTGGCCTCGGTGCAGGTGGTGCTCGGCATCGCGCACGTCCCGGCGGTCCACCTCCCGCTGGGGGTGCTGATGTTCGGGCTCAGCGTGCTGGCCCTGGCGCGGCGCACCGGTTGAGGGGGAGCGCGCCGCCGGGCCGTACCGCCGTCACTTCACGAGGCGGGACCAGTCGGCCGGCTGGCCGGGGTCGAGCTGGCGCAGCTTGTCGAGGACCTTCGGGTCCTGGGCGTCCAGCCAGTCGGCGACCTGGCGGAAGGTGACGCAGCGCACGCCGTCCCGGTGGCAGACGTCCTTCACCACGTCCTCGACGGCCTGCATGTAGATGCCGCCGTTCCAGTCCTCGAAGTGGTTCCCGATGAACAACGGGGCCCGGCTGCCGTTGTAGACCCGCTCGAAGCCGGCGAGGTAGCTCTCCTTGGTCTCCTTCTCCCACTCGGCGTACTTCTTCGGATCGCCCTTGGAGGTGTTGCCGGACTGGCCGGCGAGGAAGTTGAAGTCCATCGAGAGGCCCTGGGAGCCCTTCGCGGGGAAGGGCAGCATCTGGAGCGGGAAGTTCCAGATGCCCTCCTTCCGGCTGGGCCAGACCTGGAACTCGCCGGGGGAGCTGGCGTCGTAGCGGAAGCCCGCCGCCTTCTCGGCCGGGAGGAGGTTCTTCTGCCCCTCCAGGCAGGGCGCGCGGCCGCCGACCAGCTCCTTGGTGTAGTCGAAAGGGAGCGGCGGAAGGTCCTTGTCACCGGTGTTGGTCTTCCAGTTGGTGACGAAGGAGACGGCCTGGTCGAGTTCGCTCTTCCATTCGTCGGTGCTCCAGTCGCCACCCCCCTTCTTCCCGCAGAAGTGCCCGTTGAAGTGGGTGCCGATCTCGTTGCCGTCCAGCCAGGCCAGGCGCAACTGTTCCAGGGTGTCCTTGATGTGGGCGTCGGTGGCGTAGTCGATCGAGGCGGCGCCCGGGTCGTGCTGGGGCGGGTGGTAGAGGCCGCGCCTGGACTTGGGGAGGGTGTAGATGCCGCTCAGGAAGTACGTCATCTGCGCGTTGTTCTCCGCGCCCAGCTTGCGGAAGCGGGAGAACAGGTGGTCGTCGCCCTCCAGGCCGCCGTCCCAGGAGAAGACGACGAACTGCGGTGGCTGCTCGCCGGGTTTGAGCTTCTCGGGCTTGGGCTGCTTGGGCTGCGGGCCGGTGTAGGAGGTGGAGCCGTCGCCGATGACGTGGACCTTGCCGTCCCAGCTCGGCGTCGGGGCGGGGGCGGGGGCGGCCGTGCCGGCGGGTTCCGGGTCCGCTTCCGGGGCGGTGGGATCGGGGGCGGCGGCGTTGGGTCTGCCCTCGGAGAAGGAGTCCCCCACGGTGAGCGTGAGGGACGCGACGACCCCCACGGCCAACAGCACGACCGCACCGCGAGCAGCCCGCACGGATTCCCCTTCTCCTGGCCTACCGTTCGATCAAACAGAACGCTCGTCTGATCGATGTCCCGGGAGGCGGGAAAGGTTGCACGGTTCGCGAAGAAAGTCCCCCGGGGTGCGCGGAGGCTGCCCGCTCGCGGCGGGCAGCCTCCCCTGCGGCACTACTGGGTGAAGTTCACGTCGATCACCTGGTAGAAGGCGTGCCCGGTGTCGGCCACCTCCCACACGCCGAGGATCACGTGGTAGCCGGAGCGGTTCGGCAGCTTGACCGGGTGCGGCTTGTCGAGGTGCGGGTCGTCGTGCGCCTCCGGCATCTTGTCGTACGGCATGTCGCCGTACGGCTTGTAGGTCGCGAAGGGCTCACGCTCGAACTGGGCGCGGCTCAGCGGGGCGCTCGGGTCCCAATCCTCCTTGGTCACGAAGTAGTTGTAGCGACGCGTCCGGTGCTTCGCCGAGAAGCCCCACTGGAAGGGCACCTCGACGCCCGCCCGGAGGTCGACCTTCTGCCAGTCCCGCACCTCGTCGAGCACCGCACCGGTCGGCTCGCTGCCGCCGCTGGCGATCTTCCCGTCCGGCGGCACCGGCTTGGGGCCGCTCACGACGTCCGTCGGCACGTCCGGGTCCGACAGCCCCACCTGGGTCGCCGGGAAGAACTTCCCGGCTTCCAGCCCGTTGGACGGCCAGCCGCCCTTGAAGTGGATGTCGGCGCGAGAGCGAGGGTTGGTCAGCCGCCCGTGCCGGGGGGCCGCCTCACCGTTCTTCGCAGTCATGTCCATCTCCTCTCGGAGTCGGTTCGCTGGGCAGGGGCATGACAGCTCATTGGGCAGGAAGTACCAGCACGGGAGCAAACGTGCCACGCTCAGCGGAGGATTGATGCTTCGTAGGCTACCTGTCGCTTCGGGTCGGGCATCCTCACGCCACTCGGACGAGCCGGAAGCGTTGCGAACCGCCCGATCGGGCTCTTTCTGATCATCGGATCGCCGGCGGAGGGGGCCTGGCACCGGAGCGCCGAGGGTGGAGGTCAGGTCGTGGGGCCGTGCCGGCGGCGGTAGTCGACGATCGTGTGGAAGCGGGTCCGGACGTCCTGCCATTCGACCTCCTCGCGTCGGTAGGCGCGCAGGCCGGGCAGGACGATCGGACGGCCTGCGGCGCGGTGTGCCAGAACGTGCCTGCGCGGCCCGCCCTTGCCGTCGCTCTCGCGCAGCGTGACGTCGGTGACCTCGGACCAGGGCAGGACGCGGCGGCGCCAGGGGGTGCGGAGGCACATCCCGTGCGGGGTCAGCTCGGTCGAGCCGTAGAGGTCCTGCGGCACGCTGCACAGGAGCGCGGGCAGCCAGATCGCGGAGAGGAACGCGCCGAGCCGCCAGTCGGCCAGCCAGGGCAGGACGCAGAGTAGGACGGTCAGGATCGCGGCGGGTATCTCGGTGCGGCGGCGCTGGGCGCGGCTGAGCGCGAATCTGAGGGGTTCCATTGGGGGGATGGTAGGGGACTTCGGGGTGCAACGTCCTTCTCGGAAGGCATCGTTGCGGTGCCAGGGGGCCCTGGACACCGGCCTCCGTGGTCAGGGCGCCTGACCGCCGAGGGTTCGTCGGAAGTCCTCGGCGGCGGCGCGGGTGTAGAAACGCCTGATGCGGGAGGGGGAGCCGGGGGCGCGGAGGTAGCTGTGGTTCGCCGAGTCCCAGAGGCCCCAGCTGTCCAGTTGGAGGAAGTGAGGGCTGTTGGAGGGGATCAGGCGGATCTCGTAGGGGCTGGGAGAGGTGCGGGAGTTGGCGCGGGTCCAGGCGTGGGCCTGGGCGTAGGAGTAGAAGCGGAGCGGTTCGCCGGCCGGGGGGAGGGCCTTGACGAGGTGGGTCGTCGTGCGGTCGCGGACGACCCAGACCTGGTAGGAGGCGCCGGACGGGGGGTTGGCGGGGACGATGGCGTAGCGGTCGCTCATCGCCGGGTCGCGATCTGGATGAAGCCGGATGCCTTCTCGACGCGTTCGGCGAACTCGTTGAACTCGCCGTCGATGGGGGAGATGGTCGCCTTGGTGGGGACCAGGATCGCGCCGGCCCGACGGTCGAGGAGGCGCTGAAGGGCGGCCTGGAGCATGGGGCGGTGCTCGGGTCCCTTCGCGTCGGTCTCGTCGTCGACGACGATGAGGGAGATGTCCCAGTTGAAGGTGGCGGCGTAGGACTCGCACATGCGCAACTCGCGCTCGGGGAAGGCGGAGTTGCGCTTGGCAAGGTAGACCACGACCTCGACTCGGCTGGTCTGCGGGAGCTGGGGGCAGGACATGACTGCTTCTCTCCGTAGTTGTTGGACTACCGGGAGTGCTTACTGTCCGCTAGGCTCGGCAATCGTTCAACTTGCCTGCGTCTCAAGTGGAATCGGGGGTGAGCGGTGAACCGCAGAGAGCTTGACCCAACGGCATCCCCGCGCGAGTCCTTCGGCGCGCTGCTTCGCAGCTCGCGCGAGGTGCTGGGCTGGACTCAGCAGGACCTGGCCGCGGCTAGCGGGTACTCGGACAGCTACATCTCGGCGGTGGAAACCGGCCGCAAATCCACCAGCCGAGACTTCGTCAGGGCGGTCGACAAGGCGCTTGGGACGGGTCAGACGCTGGAGTTGATGTGGGTCGGCATGCGGAGGAAGGGCTTTCTGGAGGGCTTCCCCGAGCATGCTGCGCAGGAGGCCCGTGCGGCCGAGATCAGGATCTTCGAGCCAAACCTCATTCCCGGGCTGTTCCAGACCAAGGCCTATGCCTCAGCGATCGAGGCTGGCGCGGTGCAGCGAGGAAGCAGTACGCGCGACCAAGCCGAGGAGCGAGTGAGGTTCCTCGTGACGCGACAGCGACTCCTCAAGCGCGCTCAACCGCCCGTGGTGCATGCGGTGATAGACGAGAGTGCCCTCCGGAGGCCGGTGGGTGGGAATGCGATCATGCGCGCGCAGCTTGACCACTTGGCCGAGATGGCGACCAGGCCCCATGTGATCTTCCAGGTGGCCCCCTTCAGCCTGGCTGAACACGCCCCATTCCGCTCCTTCGTCACGTTGTTGACGTTTGCCGACCGCTCTGTGGTCGGCTACACCGAAACGGCGGACCACGGCTTTGTCGTGCGGGAAGACAGGACTGTCAGGGTGTGGGAAAAGGCCTACGATCGGTTGCAGGTGGAAGCGCTGACCCGAGCCGCATCCCTTGACCTGATTCGCAAGGCCCGAGAGGAACTTTGACCCATGATCCGCCTAGACCTGTCCCGCGCTTCCTGGTTCAAGTCGTCGTACTCCGGCAACGGCGGTTCCTGCGTGGAGGTCGCGGCCGACTTCCCTGGCGTCGTTCCCGTCCGCGACTCGAAGGACCCTGAGGGCCCGGCACTGGTCTTCCCGGTCGAGGCGTGGAAGTCCTTCGTCGTCGCGACCGTCTCTGGCGAGTTCGGCGAAATCTAGCCTCACGTGCCCATCCCGCGAGCCCCCGGACTGGCCGGTCCGGGGGCTCGCGGCATTGACAGGGGGCCTCCTCCGGCTGAATGCTAAGCAAGCGCTTAGTCATCGACCGACCCGCCACCGCCCAGGAGCCGCCCGATGTCCGAGACTTCCGCCGACCCGCCCGGCCTGGATCTGGCCCGCCTCCGCTCCCATCTGGACCGGGAGCTGCCCGGGGCCGTCCAGGGGCCGCTTCGGGCCTCGCTCATCGAGGGGGGCCGGTCCAACCTCACCTACGTCCTCAGCGACGACTCCCGCCGCTGGGTCCTGCGCCGGCCGCCGCTCGGGCACGTCCTCGCGACCGCGCACGACATGGGCCGCGAGTACCGCGTGATGTCCGCCCTCCGGGACACCGACGTCCCCGTCCCGAACACGCTGCTGATCGACCACGGGACCGAGGTGCTCGGCGCCCCCTGGTACCTCATGGAGCACGTCCCGGGCGTCGCGCACCGCTCCCGGAAGACCCTGGCCGCCCTCGGCGAACAGCGGGTCGCCGCTCTCGGCCGCCGCCTGGTCGAGACCCTCGCCGCCCTGCACAGGATCGACCCGGCCACCGTGGGCCTCGCCGACTTCGGTCACCCGGACGGCTACCTGGAACGCCAGCTGAGCCGCTGGGCCAAGCAGCTCGCCGCCTCCCGCAGCCGCGACCTCCCCGACCTCGACCGGCTGCACGCCCTCCTCGCCGACCGCCTCCCGACCTCCCCCGCCCCGGCCCTGGTCCACGGCGACTACCGCCTCGACAACGTCCTGGTCGACGACTCCGACACGATCACCGCCGTCCTCGACTGGGAGATGTCCACGCTCGGCGACCCGCTCACCGACATCGGCCTCCTCGTGATGTACACCGAGCTGGCCGGCGTCGGCGGCGGCATCATCCCCTCCGCCATGACCGCCCCCGGCTTCCCCAAGCCCGACGAGATCGTCTCGTACTACGCCGAGCTGACCGGCCGCCAGGCCGCCGACCTCGACTGGTACGTGGCCTTCGCCTCCTTCAAGCTCGCCGCTGTCGCCGAGGGCATCCACTACCGCTTCCAGCAGGGCCGCACCCTGGGTACCGGTTTCGAGCGCGCCGGCGAGATGGCCCCGATCCTCGCCCGGCACGGCCTCGGCACCCTCAAGGAGAACTGATGGACTTCGCCTACGACGCCCGCACCGAAGAGCTCCGCGAGCAGCTGCTCGCGTTCATGGACCAGCACGTCCACCCCGCCGAGCCGGTCCTGGCCGCCCAGCTGGCCGACCCCGCCCGCGAGCCCTGGGCCGTCCCGCCCGTGGTCGCCGACCTCCAGGCGGAGGCCCGCAAGCAGGGCCTGTGGAACCTCTTCATCCCGGGCGAGCACGGCGCCGGCCTCACCAACCTCCAGTACGCCCCGCTCGCCGAGATCACCGGCCGCAGCATCCAGCTGGCCCCGCCCGCGCTCAACTGCGCCGCCCCCGACACCGGCAACATGGAGCTGCTCGCCCAGTTCGGCAGCGCCGAGCAGAAGGAACGCTGGCTGCGACCCCTCCTCGACGCCGAGATCCGCTCCGCGTTCGCGATGACCGAGCCCGAGGTCGCCTCCTCCGACGCCACCAACATCGCCACCCGGATCGAGCGCGACGGCGCCGAGTACGTGATCAACGGCCGCAAGTGGTACATCACCGGCGCGATGAACCCGGACTGCAAGCTGTTCATCGTGATGGGCAAGACCGACCCGGACGCCGACCCGCACCGCCAGCAGAGCATGGTGATCGTCCCGCGCGACACCCCGGGCGTCACCGTCAAGCGCGGCATGACCGTCTTCGGCTACGACGACGCCGACCACGGCGGCCACGCCGAGGTGCTGTTCGACGACGTGCGCGTCCCTGCCGAGAACCTGATCGGCGAGGAGGGCACCGGCTTCGCCATCGCCCAGGCCCGGCTCGGGCCCGGCCGGATCCACCACTGCATGCGGGCCATCGGCCTCGCCGAACGCGCCCTGGAGCTGATGTGCCGCCGGGCGAACGAGCGCGTGGCCTTCGGCCGTCCGCTGGCCGAGCAGGGCGTGGTCCAGGACTGGATCGCCGAATCCCGGGTCCGCATCGAGCAGTTGCGACTGCTCGTGCTCAAGACCGCCTGGCTCATGGACACCGTCGGCAACCGCGGCGCCCACACCGAGATCCAGGCCATCAAGATCGCCACCCCGCGCACCGTCGAGTGGATCCTCGACAAGGCCGTCCAGGCCCACGGCGCCGCGGGCGTCAGCCAGGACACCCCGCTGGCCCAGCTCTGGGCAGGCAACCGCACCCTGCGCCTCGCCGACGGGCCGGACGAGGTCCACAAGCGCTCGCTGGCCCGCCGGGAGCTCAAGCGCTACCGCTGATCGCGACCGGTTCGGGGTGGACGTCTCCCGGCGGTAGCCTGACGGGATGACCGAGACCCTGCTGAACCGTTACCGCCAGGCCCTCCAACCGCTGTTGGAACCGGGCGAGCAACTCATGGACGTCGCGAAGGTCGTCCCGGCGGCCGGGGCCGAGGGGATCGGGGACGGCGCCGGGGCGGCGATCGGCAACGCCCTGGCGCGGATGGGCGCCGTGACGGGGGAGCCGGGCAGCCTCGCGCGCAGCTTCCCGCGCGTGGAGGGCGTGGCGGTGACCAAGCTGCTGGTGGTCACCGACCGCCGGACCGCCTTCGTCACCGTCGGGCCGGACATCCGCAAGGGCGGCCGGCTGCTGTGGCACGTCCCGCGGCAACTGGTGGCGCGGGTGGAGCGGCGCCCGCGGCTCCAGGCCATGGCGAGGTTCCGGCTGTGCTTCGCGGACGGCTCCGCGGTCTCGATGTACACCATGCGCCGCCGCACCGTCGAGGCCCTCGCCGACCACCTCGGACGCCACTGAACCCGGCCGGGAGCGCCTTCGGGCGCGACGGCGCGCGGCCCGGGCCGAACGACCGGGGGGAGGCCACGGACGGACGAGGACTTCCCCGGGCCGTGACCGGTACCGCGCCGGGAAGTGAGCCGAGGGCCCCGTACGGTGTCATACCGAAGTACTCAGGGGGACTTGGCTCCCCGGTATGACGGATCCGGGCCGCCCCGCCCGTAGCGTCTCCTTCGTCAACGGAACACGACCAGGAGGCGGCGAGATGGGCAGGCGGGGACGGGCCGTGGCGGCGGTACTGCTGGTGGCGTCGGCGGCGCTCGGGGTGGCGGGTGCGCCCGGGGCGGTGGCGGCGCCGGCGGACGGCGGCGGGCGGCAGGCCACGGCGTGGCTGCCGCGGCCGACCGGGCCGTACCCGATCGGGACCACCTCGCTGCACCTGACCGACACCGGGCGGGAGGACCCCTGGCAGCCCGGGCGCAAGCGCGAGCTGATGATCAGCTTCTGGTACCCGACCGCCCGCCCGGCCAGCGGGCAGGAGCGGGCCCGCTACATGGCGCCCGCCGCCGGAGAGCACTTCGGCAGCGACACCGGCGCCGCGAAGTTCAACTACGGTGTGCAGCCCGGCAGCACGGACTGGTCGGGCATCCTCACCCACGCCCGGCAGGACGCCCCGGCCCGCCCCGGCGGACCCCGCCCGGTGGTGCTCTACTCGCCCGGGCTCGGCGACCCGCGCAGCTGGGGCACGGCCCTGGTGGAGGACCTCGCCTCGCGCGGCTACGTCGTCGTCACCGTCGACCACACCTACGAGGCCTCCGAAGTCGCCTTCCCCGGCGGGGACCTGGCCACCTCGGTGTTCCCCGCCATGCTGGGACGGCCCGGCCTGGACATCGGCGCCGTGCTGCGCAAGTCCATGTCCACCCGGGTGGACGACACCCGATTCGTGCTGGACGAACTCGCCGTGCTGCGCCGCGTTCAGGGCCTGCCGGCCGGCCTCGCCGCCTCGCTGGACCTGGACCGGGTCGGCATGGTCGGCCACTCGGCGGGCGGCTTCACCGCCCTGCAGGCCATGCACGACGACCCGCGGATCGCGGCCGGGATCAACATGGACGGCCAGCTGCACTTCCCCGGCCCGGACGGGCGGACCGGCGTCTTCCTGCCGAGCGTCGCCCAGGACGGCCTGGACCGCCCGTTCCTGCTCATGGGCACCGGGAGCCCGGACTCCGGCAGCTACCACCGGCAGCCCGGCTGGGACGCCCTGTGGCAGCACAGCACCGGCTGGCACGCCGACGTCACCCTGGACGGCTCCCGGCACGGCTCCTACACCGACGCGCAGTCCCTGCTGCCCCAACTCGCCCGCCAGGGTGCGATCGGCCCGGACGGGCCGGCCCCGGAGGTCGGCACCGTCCGCCCCGACCGCGCCGAACTCGCCACCCGCTCCTACGTGGCGTCCTTCTTCGACCGCTGGCTGCGCGGCCACGACGACCACTTGCTGGACGGCCCCTCGGCGCGCTTCCCGGAGATGACGTACGAGCGTTGACCTCCGCTCCCCGGCCTAAAGGCCGGGGAGTCCTACCACGGTCGGTTGAGGCACTTCTCGGCCCGGCGCAGGAAGCGCGGACTGTCGATCTTCCGGCCGTCGGACAGGATCGCGAAGTGCGTCAGCCCGAGGTCGATCCCCACCTGGGAGTCCTCGACAGCGCGGGAGGGTGCCCACTGCACAGGTCAGAGCAGGGCTCGGAATCGCTTCACCACCGGGCTGAAGCCCGGTTGCACTGCGATTAGTCCCGGTAGCCCTTCGCGCACGACAGCGCCGTGCCCGGGGCCGCTCGCTGCTGCGGGCCCCGGGCACGGCGGAGATGGGCCGCACCCTGCAATGCCGTCCGGGACTTCCCGCCCGGGCGATCCCACGTTCGGCGGGCGGCGAGTGAATCCGGCCTGCGCCTGTCGGCTGTCTCAGGAGTGCAGGTGGGCCGCGACGTAGGGGACGGCGATCTGGTCCACCCCCAGCGGGCGGCCGAAGGCCGGGTGGACGTTGACCTCGAAGACCACGCCGCCGTTCTCGGCGGCGAGGTCGACGCCGGCCAGCGGGAGGCCCAGGGACTTGGTCGCGAGGATCGCCAACTCCGCCAGTCCCGGCGGGAGTTCGTCGATCTCCAGGACGGTCGAGGAGGCGCCCTGGCACTCGTTGCAGGGCGCGTCCGGGTCCGGCTGGACGTGCTCCACCGCGCGGACGGCCCGGCCGCCGAGGACGACCACCCGGTACTGGTGGCGCCGCCCGTCGGCGGTGAAGTTCCGGGCGTCCCGGGCGATCAGCCAGTCGGCATCGAGCGCCGCGTAGTGCCGTGCGGCGGCGGCCAGTTGGGCGTGAGTGGTGACGTGGAAGACGTCGTCGCCGCCCATGCCGACGCACGGCCGGGCCCAGACGTCGCCGCCGAGTCGTTCGAAGGCCTCGGCGGCGGCCTCCGGTGTCGGCCGGGAGAGCGTGATCGTCGGCATGTGCGGCACGCCGTCACGGGTGAAGCGCTCGACCGTGCGGTCCTTCTCGGTCGCCGCGCGCCAGGCCTCGACGTCGGTGCCGAGCGAACGGACGCCGGACGCGCGCAGCAGCCGCTGGCAGTGGGCGAAGGCGGGGCGCCGGTGCGGCGGGATCTCGTAGACGACCACCGCGTCCGTGGTCACGACGCACCCCTCGGCCCCCAGCCGGACGCTCCCGTCGCCCACCGCCTCGATCCGGCCGGTGGGGCCGGCGTCGGGAACGCCGTCCGTCATGAAGTGCCGGGCGTCCAGCATGACGGGATCGCGGCCGGTCAGCCGCCGGGCGGCGGTCGCCATCGCCTCCCGGGTGCCTTCGGTCGAGCTGTGGTCGGTCAGCAGAACGAGGTCTCGTCGGCCCATGGGGCCATGGAAGCGGCGCGCGCCCGTGCGCGGCAAGGAGGCCCCGTGAGCCATCCGGGTGAGGCCGTGGCCTGAACCGGCCGGGCCGGGCGGGCCCGGCGACCTCGCGGCCCCGGCCCGGCCGCCCCGCCCGGTGCCGGACGTCGTCGCCGAACCGGCGTCAGTCCCCCAGCACCGCGATCCGGCCGGTGCTGCGCCCGTCGGCGACCAGTTGGACGGCCTCGGCGGCCCCGGCGAGCGGCACCCGGGCGCTCACCAGGGGCCGGACCACGCCCTGCTCGGCGAGCTTGCTCAGCTCGTCGTGGGCGGTCCGGACGGCGCGCGGGTCATGGGTGTTGTAGAGGCCCCAGTGCAGGCCGAGGATCGCGTAGTTCTTCACCAGGGCGTGGTTGAGCGCCGGCGCCGGGATCTGCCCGGCGGCGAAGCCCACCACCACGATCCGGCCCTCGAAGGCGACGCACTTGGTGGAGCCGGTGTAGGCGTCACCGCCGACCGGGTCGAAGACCACGTCCGCGCCGCGCCCGCCGGTGAACTCCTTGACGGCGGCGACGAAGTCCCCGGCCGTCCGGTCGACCACCAGGTCGGCGCCGAGCGCCCGGGCCGCCTCCGCCTTGGCCGTGCCGCCGACCACGGCGACCACCCGGGCCCCGGCGGCCCGGCCGAGCTGGACGGCCGCGCTGCCGACCCCGCCGGCCGCCGCGTGCACCAGCAGGGTCTCCCCGGCCCGCAGCCGGGCCCGGCGGTGCAGGGCGAACCAGGCGGTCTGGTAGCCGATGTGCAGCGCCGCCGCCTCGGCGTCGTCCAGCGCCCCGGGCGCCGGGAACGCGGCCGCGGCGTCCAGCAGCGCGTACTCGGCGAAGGCGCCGTGCGGCAGCACCGGGTTGCCGATCAGCCGCTCGCCCCGCCGGGCGCCGTCGGCGACCTCGCCGCACAGCTCCACGCCGGGGGTGAACGGGAGCGGCGGACGGACCTGGTACTGCCCGCGCACCATCAGCGCGTCCGGGAAGTTCACCGCCGCGGCCCTGACCCGGACCAGCAGCTGCCCCGGGCCGGGCACCGGCCGCGCCACGTCGTCGGCCAGCCGCATCACCGCCGCCGGCTCGCCGAGCTCACCCACCTGCCAGGCCCTCACAGCGCCTCGCTCCTCTCCAGTTCCTGCTGGAGCCGGTTCATCCCGGCGATCCAGCGGTCCGGGTCGGTGGCCCGGACTCGGTAGTACTCGGCGGTCTCGGGGTGCGGCAGGATCAGGAAGCGCTCCTCGCGCAGCCCGTCCAGCGCCGCCCCGGCGACGTCCTCCGGCTCCAGCGCGGTCGGCGCGAGCAGCGCCTCGCCGACCGCGCCGGTGGCGGCCAGCATGTCGGTGCGCACGCCCTGCGGGCAGAGCGCGTGCACCTTGACGCCCCGGTGGCGGTAGGTGGCGGAGAGCCACTCGGCGAAGGCGAGCGCGCCGTGCTTGCTGACGGCGTACGGCGCCGAGCCCAGCATGGTGAGCAGTCCGGCCGCGGAGACGGTGGCCAGGAAGCGGCCGTTGCCGCGTTCCAGCCAGCCGGGCAGCAGCAGTTCGGCGGCCCGGACGTGGGCCATCACATTGACCTCCCAGGCGCTCGCCCAGGCCGTGGCGGGCGCGTCGGCGCCGCCGACCGGGGCGACGCCCGCGTTGGCGCACCACACGTCGATCTCGCCGAGCTCCGCACGGGCCCGGCCGACCAGGGTGGCCAGACCGGCGGCGGAGGCGGCGTCCCCGGGCAGGGCGGCGCCGCCGCAGTCCTTCGCGACGGCGTGGGCGGCCTCGGCATCCAGGTCGTTGACCACCACCCGGGCGCCGGCCGCGGCGAAGGCCCGGGCCAGCGCGGCGCCGATGCCCCGGCCGGCGCCGGTCACCACCACGCCCTGGCCGTCGAAGTCGGGCACGGCCTCCGTCACAGCCCACCGCCGAGGGTGACCCCGCCGTCCACCACCAGGGTCTGGCCGGTGATCCAGCCCGCCTCGGGGGAGAGCAGGAAGGCGACCGCGCCGGCGATGTCCTCGGGGACGCCGAGCCGGCCCAGCGGGTAGGACTTGGCGACCTTCTCCTCGCGGCCCTCGTACAGCGCCTCGGCGAACTTGGTCTTCACCACCGCGGGGGCGACGGCGTTGACCCGGATGCCCTGAGGGCCCAGCTCGGCGCCGAGTTCGGTGGTGAGCCGGATCAGCGCGGCCTTGCTGACGCCGTACATGCCGATCCCGAGCGAGGCGCGGATGCCGGCGATCGAGGCGACGTTGACGACCGAGCCGCCGTGCTCGCCCATCCAGGCGGCGTGCGCCCGGCGGGTCCAGGCCAGCGGGCCGAGCACGTTGACGGCCAGGATCTTGGCGGCAGCGGCCTCGTCGGTGTCCAGCACCGGCCCGTACACCGGGTTGATGCCGGTGTTGTTGACCAGGTGGTCGAGCCGGCCGAAGGCCTCCAGGGTGCGGGCGACGGCCTCCTCCTGGTGGGCCGGGTCGTCGGCCTTGCCCGCGACCGCGATCGCGTTCTCCGGGCCGCCGAGGTCGCGGACGGCCTCGGCGAGCGGCTCGGGGTTGCGGGCGGTGAGGCAGACCTTGGCGCCGCGCTCGACCAGTTCGCGCGCGATGCCGAGGCCGATGCCGCGGCTGGAACCGGTCACGACGGCCACCCGGCCCTTGAAGGAGTGCACCACGGAGGATCCTGCCTTTCCCGCGAGGGTTGTGGTTCGAATCGCTGACTAAGCGCTTGCTCAGCATGGTGTCGGTGCGGCAGCCTGTCAACAGTCCGCCGGACCGCGACGGACGCCCGACGGGAAAGCCCGTACGGATCCTCTGGGAGGATGGCGCCATGACCAGCACGCCGATCGCCGACCTCTGGCCGACCCTGCCCGGCGCCGACACCCGCCCGGAGGCGGCGTACCGGCTGCTCCAGGCGGCCGTCGAGTCGTTCGCGGAGCGCGGCTTCCACGCCACCACCACCCGGGACATCGCCACCGCGGCCGGGATGAGCCCCGCCGCGCTGTACATCCACTACCAGTCCAAGGCCGCCCTGCTCGCCGAGATCAGCCAGGCCGGGCACACCGCCACCCTGGCCCTGGTGCGGGAGGCGGCGGCCGGGGACGGCGGCCCGGCGGAGCGGATGCGGCGGCTGGTCGAGCAGTTCACCGCCTGGCACGCCCGGGCCCGCACCGTCGGCCGGGTGGTCAACTACGAGCTGCACGCGCTGCCCGAGGACGCCTACGCCGTCGTCGCCGCGCTGCGCCTGGACATCGAGCGCGAGGTCAGCGCGCTGATCGAGGCCGGCGTGGCGGCCGGGGAGTTCGAGGTCGCCGAGGTGCGCACGGCGGCCCGCGCGGTCACCTCGCTGGGCATCGACGTCTCCCGCTGGTACACCGAGCGCTCCTCCGGGACGCCGGAGGAACTCGGCCGCCGCTACGGCGAGTTGGTGCTGCGGATGCTGGGCGCCGGGGCCTGACGTCCGGCCCTTTCGCCACACCCTTGACCAGCCCCCCGCGGCGTGGGCAGACGCGTATACGAAGTACGTGTGCCTCGGAGGCGTACAGCGCCGAAAGGCCTGTTTTCTGTAGCTGATCGGCGGGCCGGTACCGGGTCGGCGGCGGTGGACGGCGGTCCGGTTCAGCCGAGCAGCAGCCGGACGGACAGCCATCCCACCAGGGCGGCCGAGCCGAGGGCGGTCAGCAGCCGGCCGCGCGCGCCGGTCAGGGCCCGGCCCAGCAGGGCGCCGCCGGAGGCGAGCAGCAGCTGCCAACTGGCGGAGGCGGCGAAGACGGCGGCGGTGAACACGGTCCGGGCGAGGGGGCCCGGGGCGTCGCCACCCTGGCCGCGGCCGGCCATCACGAGCGCGGCGAAGTAGAGCACGGTGAGCGGGTTGAGCAGGGTGATCCCGAGCAGGGTGAGGAAGGCCCGGGCCGGTCCGGGCGGGGCCGCGGGAGCCGCGACGGCGGTGGACCGGCGGCCGCGCAGGGCGGTGGCGGCGGTGCGGACGGCCAGGGCGAGCAGCACCAGTGCCGAGCCGGTCCGCAGCGGGCCGGCGAACGGCTGCAGCAGCGGCGCGAGGCCGGTGCCGCCGAGGACCGCGAGCAGCGCGTACAGGCCGTCCGCGGTGGCCACCCCGAGGGCGGCGCAGGCCCCGGTGCGCAGCGAGGTCCGGGCGGTGAGGGCCACCAGGTAGGCGCCGACGGCTCCCACGGGTACGGCGACGCCGTATCCGGCGAGCAGCCCGGCGACCAGTGCGGCCGTCACGCGCGTGCGTGGTCGGGCCTCCGGGTGCGGCCGGGCTGCTGCTGGACGGAGGCCGGGCGGGCGGCGGTCACGGGCAGCGGGCGGGCGGGGATGCTGGTCATGGGCCGATGGTGGCGACCGCGGCCACGGGGGCGCAAGTGGTTTTGTCGGTGAGGGCGGGTAGCGTGGGGCGTTCCGGTGAGCAATGGTTCGAGGAGGTCCCGATGAACAGTCAGAACGAGCGCGTCAGCGAGCTGTTGGCCGATGCCTGGGCGTCCTGGGCGGAGCGCGGCGCGGCCCTGGGGCCGGAGGACTGGGACCGGCCCACCCGGCTGTCCGAGTGGACCGTCCGGGACCTCTACGCCCATGTGGCGCCGGCGCCGGAGCAGTTCGCAGGGCTGCGCGAGGCGGTGGTCGATGGTCCGGCGGGGCTGACCGGCGGGGCGGAGATCCTGCGGACGTTCAACCAGCCGGGCGGGCTCGCCCACACCGCCGCCGGGCAGATCGCCGAGATGGCCAAGGAGGCCGCCAGGGAGACCGAACCGGCCGCGCTGGTCGCCCGGTTCGGCAGCGAGGGCCCGGCCGCCCTGGCCGGGATCGCGGACCTCCCGCCCGACACCGTGGTGGCGCACCCGCTGCTCGGGAAGGTGACGGTGGGGGCGCTCGGCGAGGTGGCGCTGATGGAGGCCACCGTCCACCTGCTCGACCTGATCGACGCCGTCGGCGGACCGGCACCGGCCGAGGAGGCCCTGCACTTCACCCGCGGACTGCTGGCCGAGGCGGCGGACCCGGTGGCCTTCATCGAGGCCGCGGCGGGGCGCAGTTCGGAACCGGTGCTGCCGGTCATCCGGTGAGCCGCCGGGGGCCGGGCGTTCCCGGTCCACCGTCTTCGCTGGTCGGTCGTATGATCTGCACCAGGGACAACGGGATGGGTGGGGGTCGTCGGTGGACTCGTTGTGGAACATGTGGTGGCTGGTGCCCGCCGCGCTCTACGGAGGCGGGGCGATCGCCAACCGGGTGCGCCGGGACGTGAAGGAGCGGCACGAGCGCAGGCTCGAACTGCTCAACGCCCAGCACCAGCAGCGCCTGGCCCTGGACGCGGCCAACCGGCCGCCCGAGCCGGTCTGCGGCTGCACCCACCACCTGGCCAAGCACGACAAGCAGGGCCGCTGCCACGAGGTGGTCGAGACGCCCACCGCCTGGGACGCCGACCGCCGCCCGGTGCGCTACGAGGCCGGGCGGTGCAACTGCCAGCAGTACGTGGGCCCGGAGCCGCTGGGCACGGTGTACGCGCCGGAGCTGATCGACCCGCGCTGAGCCGTGCTCCGGGTCGAGGAGCGGCCGCCGCGTCCTGTCGGGGGTGCGGCGGCCGCTCCGTCGGGTCAGCCCAGGGCGAGCGCGCTCAGCCGGTCGGCGGCGCCGTTGAACAGGTCCTGGTCACCGGGGAAGGTGCCGGCGTCGGAGTACTGCCAGAAGGTCTGGTAGCTCCAGCCGTTCGGCAGGGTGCCGACGGTGGAGGAGTAACGGGCGATCCACAGCGGGTTGGTGGCGCCGAATCCGCCGTAGTTGCCGGTGCAGGTGGACCACCAGTTGGTCGTGGTGTAGATCGTCGGGTAGCGGCCGGTGCGGCTGCGGACGGTGTTGCTGAAGGCGCTGATCCAGCTGACCATGGCGCTCTGGCTGAGGCCGTAGCAGCTGGCGCCGTACGGGTTGTACTCGATGTCGAGCGCGGGCGGCAGGGTCGCGCCGTCGGCGGACCAGCCGCCGCCGTGGTCGACGAACCAGTTGGCCTGGGCGGAGCCGGAGGAGTTGTTCGGCAGCGCGAAGTGGTAGGCGCCGCGGATCAGGCCGGCGTGGTAGGAGCCGTTGTACTGCTGGGCGAAGTACGGGTTGGTGTAGCTGGTGCCCTCGGTGGCCTTGACGTAGGCGAACCGGGCGCCGTTGGCCGCCGCGGTGGACCAGGCGACGTTGCCCTGGTAGCTGGCGACGTCCATTCCGGCGGTCTGGGTGACGGCGAGGGAGGCGGCGGGCGTCCCGCCGGGGCGGCCCTCGTGGGCGACGACGGTGGATCCGGCGAAGTCGCGGTCGGGGTGGAAGGCCGGACGGCCCTCGACGACCGGGGCGGCGGAGGCGGCGGTGGAGGGGACGAGAGGTGCGGGGCCGGCCGCGTAGGCGGGCGCGGTGACGCCGGCGACCAGGGCGGTCGCGGCGGCCAGCGCTGCCAGGACGGGCAGTCGGCGGCCGGCTCCTGGTCTGGTGGTACCGGTGGGGCGGGCGGAGCGGGAAGAGCGAAGCACGGACACTCCTCTGGTTCCGGTGCGAATGGCCCAACTTGACTGCAGCGACCGGTAGTTGATCCGGCCGGAGGAGAAGGTTAGCCATGTACCCGCCAGTTGCGCCAGGTGTCTGCCGCCACACCGTGAACTCGGCGACCTGTGGCACCATGCCGGGAAGTCGACATTTTTCGAGGAGAGGACCAGCAGCATGTCCGACACCGCCACGGGGGCCGGCGCCGTACCCGCCGGGGAGCCCGCCTTCCGGACCGCGACCCTCGCCGACGTCCCGGCGCTGGTCGAACTGGTCGAGTCCGCCTACCGGGGCGAGGCCAGCAAGGCCGGCTGGACCACCGAGGCGGACCTGCTGGACGGGCAGCGCGCCGACGCGACGAGCGTCGCCGAGGCCGTCGAGGATCCGGACGGGGTGGTGCTGCTGGTCGAGCGCGACGGCGAGCTGGTCGCCTGCTGCCAGTTGGAACGGCGCCCGGACCGCGCCTACTTCGGCATGTTCTCGGTGCGCCCGACGCTGCAGGGCGGCGGGATCGGCCGGGTGGTGCTGGCCGAGGCGGAGCGGGTGGCCCGGGAGGAGTGGGGCGTCGGGCTGCTGGAGATGAAGGTGGTCGAGCAGCGCGGCGACCTGATCGCCTGGTACGAGCGGCGCGGGTTCCGCCGCACCGGCGAGTACAGCCCCTTCCCGTACGGGGACGAGCGCTTCGGCATCCCGCGCCGGCCGGACCTCCGGTTCGAGCTGTTGACCAAGGAGCTGAAGGGGGCCTGAGAGGCGCCCGAAGGAGGCGTGAAGGAGGCCCGAAGGAGGCGTGAAGGAGGCCTGAGGGGGCCCGTCCGGTGCGCTGATGCACCGTCAAGTCGCTGAGCTGGGGCGATGCGGAGATGTCACACCTCGTTCATGATTGGTCCAGACCAATGTGAGAGGCTGGGGTCGAACGGCAAGGTTCCGTCCGATGCCCAGGGGGGCCATTTCCGCATGCCCGTACTCCATGGCACCGCCGTGCCCGCACCCGGCACCGGTCCGCGCCGGACACCCGCGGACCCCGACCTCCGTCTGCCGAGGCCGCCCGACGACGAGGAGCTCTACTGGTACTTCGGCCCGCAGCGCCGCTGGGTGCTGCTGTGCGCCACCCTCTCCTACGCCGGAGCCACCGCCACCCTCGGCCTGTTCGCGCTGAGCAAGCCGCTGCTGTGGCCGTTCCTGCTGCTCACCCTGCTCAACGCCGCCACCTGGCTGCTCTCGCTCACCGACGGCCAGCGCGCCCGCCGCTACACCCGCGACTCGCACGACCTGCTGCTGCGCGCCTGGAACCCCGACCGCCACCCGAGCGTGGACCTGCTACTGCCCACCGCGGGCGAGCCGCTGGCCGTCCTCGACAACGCCTACCGGCACACCGCCGCCGTCCACTGGCCCGGCGAGCTCACCGTCCTGGTCCTCGACGACGCCGACCGCCCCGAGGTGCGCCGACTCGCCGAGTCCTACGGCTTCCGGTACCGCGCCCGCCCCGACCGCGGCCGGTTCAAGAAGGCCGGCAACCTCAACCACGGCCTGGCCGAGGGCGACGGCGAGATCGTCGCCGTGCTCGACGCCGACTTCTGCCCGCGCCCCGACTTCCTGCACCACCTGGTGCCCTACCTCGACAACCCCGGGGTCGGCATCGTGCAGAGCCCGCAGTGCTTCGACACCGACGCCGACATGTCCTGGCTCGAACGCGCCGCGGGAGCGACCCAGGAGATCTTCTACCGCTGGATCCAGCCCTCCCGGGACGCCCAGGACGGCACCGTCTGCTGCGGCACCAACGCGCTCTACCGGCGCGCCGCCCTGCAGCGGGTCGGCGGCTTCGCCGAGATCGACCACAGCGAGGACCTCTACACCGGCCTCGCCCTCGCCCGCGCCGGATGGAGCACCCGGTACGTTCCCGCGCTGGTCGCCAAGGGCATGTCGCCCACCGGCCTGCCCGCCTTCATCAGCCAGCAGTACCGGTGGTGCCTCGGCTCGCTCGCCCTCGTCCGCGACCCGGGCTTCCGCCGCGGACCGCTGCCGCGCTCGGCCCGGCTGTGCTTCTGGAACGGCATCCTCGGCTACCTGACCAGCGCGGTGAACGTGTTCGCCGTCCCGCTGCCCGCGCTGATCATGCTGTTCTTCGCCCCCGAGGAGATCCAGCCCTGGCAGGTGCTCCCCTTCCTGCCGCCGATCTGGGTCGCCCTCGTGCTGCTGCCCGCGATGTCCCGCACCCGCTGGCGCTTCGAGGTCACCCGGGTCCAACTCCTCGGCGGACTCTGCCACGTGGTCGCCATCGCGCACGCGCTGCGCCGGCGCTCCGCCGACTGGGTGCCCACCGGCGCCGTCACCGGCGGGACGTCACTGGCCCGGACCGTCGCCCGGCTCGGCGTCGGCTGGCTCGGCCTCGTCGTCCTCGCGGGCGGCGCGGGCCTGGTGCGCGCCGCGCTGGAGTACGGCTGGCGGCCCTTCTGGGCGCTCGCCGCGCTGCTCGGGCTCACCGCGTACACCATGGTCCCGCTGATCCGGGCGCTGTGGCCGCTGCTCGGCGGGCGCCGGGGAGCCGACGGGGAGGTCGCCCCACCGGCGCGGCGCCGCTCGGGCCCGGGCTCGCATCCCGGCACCGATCGCGGCACCGCCCTCGGCTCGGATCGCGGCACCGATCGCGGCACCGCCCTCGGCTCGGCTCGTGGCACCGCCCTGGGCTCGCATCCCGGCACCGATCGCGGCACCGCCCTCGGCTCCGACCCCGCCTTCGGGCGGGCGGAGGCCACCGCCGTCACCGCCGTACTGCTGCTGTGCGGGGTGCTGGCCTCCGGCTGGGCCGACCCGTTGATCTTCTGAACGGTCCGCGCTTCCGCCCCTCCCGTACCGCCTCCTTTCCTTGCGCGTCGCCCCACCGGCGCGGATCCCGCCGCCCGGCCGCCCCATCGGCCCGGCGGGCCCGACCACCGCTGCCAGCCCAGCAAGGAGCACCGCCGTGTCAACGGCCGTACCACCGACGTCGTCCACGTCCTCCGAAGAACTGCTGCCGGGAGTCGTCCGGGTGGACCGGCAGACCGCCCCGGCCCCGGAACCCGCCTCCGGCGAGGTGTTGCCGACGGGTGAGCCCCGCCGCCGCACCGCCTTCCGCCCCGACATCGAGGGGCTGCGCGGCATCGCCGTGCTCTCCGTCCTCGCCTTCCACGCCGCGGTCCCCGGCCCGACCGGGGGCTACGTCGGCGTCGACGTCTTCTTCGTCATCTCCGGTTTCCTGATCACCGGCCTGCTCACCGGCCGTCCGCTCGGCCCGTGGGACTTCGCCGCCCGCCGCGCCCGGCGCATCCTGCCCGCCGCCGCCGTCGTGCTGGTCGCCACCGCGGCCGCCGGCGGTGCCCTGCTCGACCCGCTGCGCGGCACCGACCTCGCCCGCGACCTGATCGCCGCAGCCGGCCAGTACGCCAACTGGCGCTTCGTCGGCCGGCAGACCGACTACCTGGCCGCCGAACGCGACCCCAGCCCGCTCCAGCACTTCTGGTCCCTCGGCGTGGAGAACCAGTTCTACCTGCTCTGGGGCGTCCTGCTGCTCGGCCTCGCCCGCTACCTGCACGGGCGCCGCCGCACCGTGGCGATCAGCCTCGCCACCCTCGCCGTCGGCGGCGCCTCGCTGGCCCTCTGCCTGCGCTGGACGGCGACCTCGGCGCCGCTCGCCTACTTCTCCACCGGCAGCCGACTCTGGGAGTTCGCGGCCGGGGCGTGCGCGGCCCTGCTGAGCAGCGCCCTCGCCGCCCGCACGCCGGGGCGCGGCCCGACCCGGGCGCTGCGGCCGCTCGGCCGGGCGGGACTGGCGGCCGTCCTCGGGTCGATCCTCCTCTACGACCGCACCACCCCGTTCCCGGGCGCGGCCGCGCTGCTGCCCGTCCTCGGAACCGCCGCCGTACTGCTGGCGGCCCCCTCCGACCGCCTCGTCGGCGGCCTGCTCGCCGCCCGCCCGCTGCGCGCCGCCGGGCGCCTCTCGTACGCCTGGTACCTGTGGCACTGGCCGGTGCTGACCATCGCCCAGGCCCGGTACGGCCAGCTGCCCTGGACGGTGCTCCTCGCCCTGACCGCGGCCAGCGCGCTGCCCGCCTGGCTCACCCTGCGCCTCGTCGAACAGCCGCTGCGGTACGGCAGCAGCCCGGCGCCCCGGCGCGGCCTCGCGGTCGGCGCCAGCGCCCTGGTCATCCCGCTGATCGCCGCCCTCACCCTCGGCGGCGGCACCGTCCGCGCGCTCGGCGGCGCCACGAACGCCCCGGTCGCCGCACCCGCCGGGGCCGCCGACGGGCCCACCCTGCTCGCCCCCGGCGTCCCGGTGCTCAGTCTCACCCCGTCGCTCGCCCGCGCCCGGGAGGACTTCCCGCCCGGCAAGGGCTGCGAGATCCCGCTCAACGCCGACCGCAGCCCGCGCTGCCTCTTCGGCAACGAGGACAGCCCCGACCGGATCGTGCTGCTCGGCGACTCGCACGCCGGACAGTGGATCTCGGCCGCGCTGAAGATGGCCGAACAGCGGCACTGGGCGCTGGAGGTCCTGGTCAAGCCCGGCTGCCCGCTGGCCACCCTGACCGTGCGCAACGACGTCCTCGGCCGCACCTACGACGAATGCGACCGCTGGCGCGAGAACACCCTCACCCGGCTCACCTCCGGGCCCCGGCCCCGGCTGGTCCTGATGGCCGGACTCAACCGCTACGGCAGCCAGGAGGAACGCACCGTGGGCTGGACCCGCACCCTGGACCGGCTCACCGCGCTCGGCGCCCCGCTCACCTACCTCGGCGACACCCCGATGCCGGGCAAGGACATCCCCACCTGCCTGGCCGCCTCC
This sequence comes from Kitasatospora sp. NPDC101157, assembly GCF_044768255.1. NCBI lineage: Bacteria > Bacillati > Actinomycetota > Actinomycetes > Kitasatosporales > Streptomycetaceae > Kitasatospora > Kitasatospora sp. NPDC101157. The sequence goes on from NZ_JBIWPL010000007.1 coordinate 149,107, forward strand.
GACGGTCGCTCCGACGCCTGCTTCTTCCCCCGCGAGACCGCCTTCGAGCCCGACCCGATGCTCGACGGCGGCCTCGCGGCCCGCTACGGCGTCCGCACCCTGGACCTCGGGGCGCTGCTCTGCCCGGGCAGCGGGCCGAGCTGCCCGGCGGTGCTGGAGGGCGTGGTGCTCTACCGGGACACCGGGCACATCACCGACACCCTGGCCCGGGTGCTGGCACCCCGGCTGGACAAGGGGCTGCTGGGCGCGCCGTGACCGGTCCGCGCCCGACGGGGGGCCGGCACCGGATGTGCGGGGATGGGAACGGAACTCCCATCGGCCACCCGACGGTGAACCACGGGCCCTCCGCCGGGCGGAGGACTCAGCCGTAGAACTGGTGGCAGAGGCGGGCCTGCTCCGAGTCGGCCGGCCAGCGGCCGATGCGTTCGGCCTGCTCGCAGATGGTGCCCGGGCCGAGGGAGGGCACCTTCTGGGCTCCGCCGTTCGGGGTCGGGCGGGTGCCGGGGCTGGGATGCGGGGTGCGGCCGGACCTGGGACGGGCGCCGGGGGAGGGGTGCCGGCCGTCGGCGTGCTCCGCTCCGGCCTGGGCGGCCGCCGGGGTGGCCGGGTCCTCGCCCCCCGCCGGAGAGCGCTCGGCGCTGCTGGGCGAGGGCAGTGGGGACGGCAGTGGGGACGGCAGCGGGGACGGCGCGGGCGTGCCGTCCGTCAGCAGGTCCGAGGGGGCGGCGGAGGGCGAGGCGTCGGGCATGCTCACCACCCGGACGTCGTCCCCCGCGCCCGGGCCGCACATCACCAGGACCGCCGCCAGCACGGCGAGCGTCCCGCCAGCCGCCACCGCCCACGCCTTCCGCGATCGGCGCGGCGGCTCCGGCTCCGGGGGCACCGGCGGGCCCACGCGTGGCGGGCCGGCCTGGGGCGGAATGGGGACCGGCGGCGGCTGCCAGGCGTTCGACGGCCACTGCCACTGTCCTCCGGTGGGCTGCCCAGTCATCTGCTCGTCCTTCCAGCGCGCCCCCGCCGTACCTTTCCGTGCTCAACGAGCGCGCGGACTCCGGGACATGACCCGGAAGAGGGGTCTGGACGGGCGTGGATTGCCGCCGCGCCACATGCTGGGGGTCATGGAGACCAACAGCACGACCGCACACCTGGTCGAGGTGGCCGAGTTCCGTACCGACAGCCGCTACCGCCTCGTCCACTTCGAGGGGCACGGCTGGGAACCGCTCGCCCCCGAGGAGTTCGAGCCCCGGATCCACCAGCTCTTCCCCGACGTCGACCCGCGGGACCCGGTCAAGGTGCACTGGGCCGACCGGCCCTGGGAATGGCCGGCCTGGCACCCCGGTGAGGCCTGATCCACCGATCACCGCGCCGCCGTTCGCTACGCTTTCCGGGTGAGCGTGGATCACTTCTGGCGTCGCCTGCCGGGTCAGGCCGTGGACGCCTGTTCGCCCGAGGAACTCGGCGACCTGGTGCCCCGGAGCCGCGACCTCCGGTACGACCGACTGGCCGCCGACGGACTCGCCCTCGGGGTGCGGCAGACCGCCGCCCTGATGGAGGTCGCGCTCACCGAGAACGGACTGCACCCCGACCCGGCCGCCCGGTTGCCCGTCTACGGCGGCGCCCGCCCTGCGGCCGGAACCGGGATGCTCGTGCTGCGCCCCGAACAGGTCGCCGCGGCCTCCACCTTCCTGCGCGGCTCGGCGCTCGGCGAACTCGTCCGCCAGCAGGACACCGTGCTCGCCCGGCGGGTCGCCCAACTCGACTCCGCGCCGCCCTGGTCGGAGACCTGGGCCGCCCGCGTCGTCAACGACCTGCGCGAACTGCGGGACTTCTTCGCGGGCGCGGCCGCGGCCGGGGACGCGGTGGTCGTCCGGGAGTCGGCGGGGGCGGTCCGGTGAGCACCGCTGGGAGCGCCGCGGGCGCCACGAGTGGTGCGGGTCCCGCGGGCACCGCCGGTTACGGCGAGGCGGCGGAGCAACTCGCCGTCCAGTACGAGAGCGTGGCCTTCACCGACGTCCACCGCTCGCGCCTGCACCTCTACCCGGCCGCGCCCGCCGCCGTCCTGGACATCGGCGCCGGCACCGGACGCGACGCCGCCGCCCTGGCCGCCCTCGGCCACCGGGTGGTGGCCGCCGAACCGACCCCCGAGCTACGGGCGGTGGGCCGACGGCTGCACCCGGACGCGGACATCCGGTGGGTCGCCGACGCGCTGCCCGAACTGCCCCGGCTGAGCACCGAGGGCGAGCGCTTCGACCTCATCCTGCTCACGGCGGTGTGGATGCACCTGACCCCCGCCGAAGGCCCGACGGCCATGGACGCCCTCGCCCGCCTGCTCGCCCCCGGCGCCCGCCTCGCCCTCACCCTCCGCCACGGCCCCGTCCCACCCGGCCGCCGGATGTTCGACCTCCCGCCCGAGCACACCATCGCCCTGGCCCGGACCCGCGGCCTCCAACTGCTCCACCGCAGCGCCCGCCGCGACCTGCACGGCCGCGCGGACGTCAGCTGGACGGAACTGGTCCTGGGCCGCGGACACTGACGGACTCGTCCCGCCGCCGCCCGACACGAGGGGGCCCGGTCACGGTTCGCTCCCCGCCTCAGCCCTTCAACTCAACGAGCAGGAGCCTCATGTCGGTCGAGTTCGACATCCCGGAGTTCCCGGATGAGGAGCCTCCCCACGGGATCACCTGCCGAGAGAAGCCCTGGAACGGTGTCCTCGTCAGGGTGGACCGGATCCCGTTCAGGGCCGGAGACAAGGTCACCTTCGACGTCATGGTCTGTGGTGACTTCCACGGGCAGACCCCGGCCGCGACGGTCCAGGGTGTCGTGGCCGTCGCCGCCGACACCACCACGGTCCACTACACCATCCCGTGGGACGGCGTCCTGGACGTCGTCCCCGAGGGGTCCGTCGCGGTCTGCTACAGCCTCACGCCTGCCGACGGCAGCAAGCCGACGACCTCGGAGAGCGCCCTGGTCCTGTACTCCCGCCGACAGCCTGGCGGCGCCGTCTGCGGACCGGAGAGCTGAACGACCGCCGGCCGACGCGGCGTGGGCCGGCACCGCACCGGTGGCCGCCCCAGCCACGGCCGGGCAGCGGTAGCACGGCGGGCGCCGGTCAGCAGCGGAGTTCGGGCGGGAAACCCGTCCAGCGGAGTTCCTCGGGGAGGTGGCTCTGGTCGTTCAGCAGGAGGACGGAAGAGGGGCGGCCGGGGGTGAAGCGCAGGACGGTGAGGGCCGCGTTGGCGGCGTTGAGACCGAGCCAGCGCCACCTGGGGGCGTCCAGGGTGTGGCGGACCAGCCAGCCGACCAGGAAGGCGTGGGTGACGACCAGTTCGTGCCGCTCCTCGCCGCCCGGGACGGGCCCGGTGAACCGCTCGACGGCCCGGCGGGCCAGTTCCGGGCCCCGGGCGAGTTCCTCCGCCGAGGCGCCGGACAGGAAGTTCAGCAGGAACTCCGCGCTGTCGGCGGGCAGTTCGTCGGCCGCGGGCAGGTAGGGGACGTAGTCGTCGGCTTCCTCGCAGGCCGACACCGCCGCCCCGCCCAGCTGCTCCCCGACGAGCCGGGCGGTTTCCACGGCCCGGGGGAGCGGCCCGTGGTGCACCGCCGTGATGGGGCGGTTCGCCAGGCGGCGGCCGAGCAGGACGGCCTGGCGGCGTCCGGCGGCGGTGAGTCCGCCGCCGTCCGGTCCGTCGGAGGCGGCCTCGCCGTGGCGGGCCAGGTAGAGGTAGCGGGTGGCGGTGCCGGGCATGCTGCGGGGTTCCTCGACTCTTCGGTGATCTTCGGGCTCGGTGTTCTTCAGCGACGCCCGCGGAGCCGCTTCCGGTTCCGGGTCAGCCGGCGTGGGCCCGGTCCAGCAGGGCGAGTTCCTCTGCCGTCAGCCGCACCGCGCCCGCGGCGATGTTGTCCTCCAGGTGCGCCACGTCGCCGGTGCCCGGGATGGCGAGGACGTGCGGGCCGCGGTGCAGCGTCCAGGCGAGCCGGACCTGGGCGGTGCTGATCCCGCGGGCATCGGCCACCGCCTGGACCTGGGAGGGTTCGGCTCCACCGGCGCCGTGCTGCCGGCCGTCGCCCGCGATGGCGTAGAAGGGGACGAAGGCGATGCCCTGCTCGCCGCAGAGCCGCAGCAGTTCGTCCTGGGCGGGGGAGGCGCCGATGCCGTACGGGTTCTGCACGCAGGTGACCGGGGCGATGTCCTGGGCCTCGGCCAGCTGGTGGGGGTGGATGTTGGACAGCCCGAGCCGGCGGATCAGGCCGGCCTGCTGCAGTTCGACGAGCGCGCCGAAGCGTTCGGCGATCGAGTCGGTGCCGAGGATGCGCAGGTTCACCAGGTCGAGGTGGTCGCGGCCGAGTTGGCGCAGGTTCTCCTCGACCTGGGCGCGCAGTCCGGCCGGGGTGCGGGCGTGCTCGGTCCACCGGCCGTCGGGACCGCGGGCGGGGCCGACCTTGGTGGCGATCACCAGGCCATCCGCGTACGGGGCGAGGGCGCGGTTGATCAGCTCGTTGGCGGAGCGCAGCGGCGAGAAGTAGAACGCGGCGGTGTCGATGTGGTTGACGCCCAGTTCGACGGCGCGGCGCAGCACCCGCAGGGCCTGCTCGCGGTCGCGCGGCACGGCGTCGGGCACCAGCGCCGGGCCGGTCTGCGGCAGGCGCATCGCGCCGAAGCCGATCCGGTGGACGGCGCGGTCGCCGAGCTGCCAGGTGCCGGAGGCGGCAGCGGTCACGGTGGTCACGGTGGTGTCGGAGGTCATGCCGGTCATGATCGCTTCTGCACTAGCCTGGCCGCCACTGATTCGCAGATGTGCGAATCCATGCGAATCCAAGGGCACGGCCGGGGGGTGAGTGGTGGCGGAACTGCGGTTCACGGCGGGCGACGTGGCGCCGGACCGCCGCCGTGGACGGCCGCGAGGTCGCGCTCACCCGCCAGGACGTCCGCGGCCTGCGCACCCTGATCGAGCTGGGCGAAGGGCTGCACGACGCGCGGGACATCCTGCTGCACGGCTGGGGCGTCCTGCTCGGCCCCCAGGAGCTGCGGTACCCGATGGCCGTCCTGCGGACGAGGCTCGGCGAGCCCTGGTGGATCGTCCGGGCCGGGGACCGCTACGGCCTGCGGCCCCCGGCCCCACCGCCGTCTGGCAAGCTGCCGTCATGACGCTTCCGATGCTTCGCTGCGCCGTCCTGGACGACTTCCAGGGCGTCGCCACCAGCTCCGCCGACTGGTCGTCGATAGCCGACCGGGTCGAGGTGACCTCCTTCCGCGAGCACCACGGCTCGGAGGACGAACTGGCCGCCGCGCTCGCCGGGTTCGACATCGTGGTCACCCTGCGCGAGCGGGTGCCGTTCCCCGCCACGCTGTTCGCCCGGCTGCCGCGGCTCGAACTGCTGGTCGCCTCCGGCATGCGCAACTCGGTCATCGACCACGCCGCCGCCGCGGCCCACGGCGTCACGGTCTGCGGCACCGCCAGCTCCGGCACCCCGCCGGTCGAGCTGACCTGGGCGCTGCTGCTCGGCCTCGCCCGCGGCATCGTCCAGGAGAACACCGCGCTGCGCGAGGGCGGACCGTGGCAGAGCACCGTCGGCGCCGACCTGCACGGGCGGACGCTCGGGCTGCTCGGCCTCGGGCGGATCGGCGCCCTGGTGGCCAGGGTGGGCGTGGCCTTCGGCATGGACGTGCTCGCCTGGAGCCGGAGCCTGACCGACGAGCGGGCGGCGGAGGCGGGCGTGCGCCGGGCCGGTTCCAAGGAGGAACTGCTGCGGGAGAGCGACTTCGTCTCGGTCCACCTGGCCTCGAACGCGGACACCCACGGGCTGATCGGCGCCGCCGAACTCGCCCTCATGAAGCCCGACGCCTACCTGGTCAACACCTCCCGGGCGGCGATCGTCGACCAGGACGCGCTGCTCTCCGCGCTCACCGGGGGCCGGATCGCGGGCGCCGCCCTGGACGTCTTCGACGTCGAGCCGCTGCCCGCCGACCACCCGCTGCGCAGCGCGCCCCGGCTGCTCGCCACCCCGCACCTGGGGTACGTCTCGCAGGACAACTACCGGCGGTACTTCGGCGAGGCGGTGGAGGACATCGAGGCCTTCCTCAAGGGTGAGCCGATCCGCCGTCTGGGCTGACACGACCGTCCGTGCCCCGGCGGCCGGTCGCATACTGACGGCATGACGGGCGGAGACGGTTGTGGCCACCGGGGGACGGGCCGGCGCGGGGTGCTGCGGGCGGGGGCGGCGGCGGTGCTGCTGGGGGCGGTGGGGTGTTCGAGCGGCGGCAAGCCCGTCGGGGCGCTCTCCGGTTCGGGTACGACGACGCCGACCGGGACCGCATCCCCGACCGCGACGCCCGCCGCGCCCTCGACCCCGCTGCCCAACCCGCCGCTCTGGCAGCCCGGCCCCGGCGAGATCCAGCCGGACGTCAAGCGCCGCGCCGTCGAGCTGGTCGCCGCGCTCGGGGCCTGGCCTGCCGGCGGCCAGGGTGCGGAGGCGGCCCGGTCCCGGGTGGCGGCGCTCGGGCTGCCGCCGGGCCTGGCGGACCAGGCCGGGCGGCTCGCCCCGGCGGCGGCCGAGGCGAGCCTGGAGGTGATCGACGCCCAGTACGGCGGGATCCTGGTCGACTCGGCCAGCGTGCTGGTGGTCTGCCGGCAGTGGACCCGGCAGCCGGACGGCTCGGTGGCCCCGGGCGGGATCACCGTGGACGTCCGGCTGAGCCGGGCCGAGCCGCGCTGGACGGTCACCGCACTGCACCCGGGCGACCCGGGCCCGGCCGCCGCCTCGCCCGCCCCGGCGGTGGCGAAGGTGCTGGCCGAGCCGAGGATCGAGCTGCCGCCGGGGGCGGCGGACGACCTGCGCAGCGGCACGGTGCACGACACCGTCCTGGCGGCGATGCTGCGGCTGGCCGGCCCGTACGCGCTCTCGGTGAGCGTGGTGCGCAGCGGCCACCCGCTGGACGTCTTCGGGACGACCCGGCCCAGCGACCATCCGCTGGGCCGGGCCTTCGACGTCTGGCGGATCGACGGCCGGGCGGTGGTGGACCCGGCCACGCCCCGGCAGCTGATCGAGTCCTTCATGCGGGACGCGGCGGCGGCCGGTTCGTACAACGTGGGCGGGCCGGTGGCGATCGCGGGCGTCGGCAACCAGTTCTTCACCGACGACACCCATCACGACCACGTCCACATCGGGTTCAACAGCTAGCGCCAGAAGGCTAGTTGACGCCGACCGCGGTCCAGGCCGCGGCGACCGCGTTGTACTCGGTGCTGCCGGCGCCGTACAGGTCGCGGGCGGCGTTGAGGGAGGCCGCGCGGGCGCCCTTGTAAGTGGTGGTGGAGGTCATGTAGACGGTCAGCGCGCGGTACCAGATCTTGGCGACCTTCTGGTTGCCGATGCCGGTCACCGTGGACTTGTCGCAGGTCGGGCTGTTGTAGGTGACCCCGTTGACGGTCTTGCTGCCGCTGCCCTCGCTGGCCAGGTAGAACCAGTGGTTGCCGACGCCGGAGGAGTAGTGGACGTCGAGCTTGCCGACCGAGCTGGTCCAGCAGTCGGCGGACCTGCCGTCCAGCGAGGGCCTGTCGAAGCGGCGCAGCCACGGCGGGGTCGACTGGTCGCTGAACAGGTAGTCGCCGGTGTCGACCTTGTTGTTGGCGTACCACTCCACCATGGTGCCGAAGATGTCGCTGGTGGACTCGTTGAGGCCGCCGGACTCGCCGCTGTAGCGCAGGTTGGCGGTGGCGCTGGTGACACCGTGGGTCATCTCGTGGCCCATGGTGTCGAGGTCGACCTGCTCGGGGTCGGTGCTGCCGTCGCCGTCGCCGGTCATCATGCAGAAGCAGCTGTCGGACCACTGGGCGTTGTCCCAGTTGGTGCCGACGTGGACGAAGACGGTGGCGCCCTTGCCGTCGTTCTTGATGCCGTTCCGGCCGTGGACGTTCTTGTAGTAGTCGTACGTCCAGGCGGTGTTGGCGTGGGCGTCGACCGCGGCGGTGGCGCGGTCGGCGGAGAACTTCTTTCCGTCGCCCCAGACGTTGGTGGTGCTGGTGAACGGAGTGCCGGAGGTCGCCTTGATCGAGCCGGCGGAGAGGTTGCCGGCGTCCTTGGTGACGTGGCCGCGGACCGGGTCGGTGAGGGTGTAGCCGCCGCTGGTCCGGGTGGTGTCGATGGTGACCTGGCCGGTGTACTCGGAGTTCCCGGTGCCGGCGGCCTGGTGCTCGGCGTCGTAGGACTCGATCTGCTCGCCGGTGGTGGCGTCGGTGACGACGACCTTGCCGGCCGGCTGGCCGTGCTCGCCGGTGCCCTCGACGGTGGTGCGCCAGGCGAGCCGGGGGGTGCCGTCGGCGGCCCAGACCACCAGCTCGGGGGTGCTGACGGCGTCCCTGACGCCGGGGGCGGCGGAGATCGCGTCGGCGGCGCCGGACCGGGCGGGCACCTTGGGGGTGGTGGACCTCACGGCGGCGTCGTGGGCGGCCGCGCGGGAGGTGTCCTTGAGCTTGCCGCGGGCGTCCTGGTGGACGACCAGGTCGCCGCCGACCACCGGGAGGCCCTGGTAGGTGCGGTCGAAGCGGACGTGCGAGACGCCGTCGGCGTCGAGGACGACGTCCTTGAGGACGAGGTCCTGGCCCTCGCCGTAGCCGAACACCCCGGCGTTGTGGGCGACGTTGGCGCGGGCCTGGGCTATCGCGGCCTCCCGCGTGGCGGGTGCGGCGGCGGCCGTGGTGGGGACGGCCACGGCGGCGAGCGCGGCGACGACGGCGATGGCTCCGGCCGTGCGGACACGACGGGAGGAGGACGTGGGGGTCACTCTGGCTCCAGTGGGGGTAGCTGCAGGGAAAAGAGCTGCGACCGAGATTGACGGCGGTCAGTCAGGTTCAGCTAGAGGAAAGGTCATAACTTTGCCAAGTTGTGTCCTGGTCAAATCAAAAATGATCGAAAGTTAACAAGCGCTCCACACTGCCGTCGTGACGATCAATTACCGGGCGACCGACGACCGGCGACCGACGGACGGTGGCGCGGCGCGGGGCTGTCGGGGCTCCCGCCCGGGGTCTAGGCTCTCGGGGCATGGACGGATGGGTGGGGGCCTGGACCGGCGGGCGGGCGGCGGTGCACCTCGGCAACGTCGCGGACTTCAACGCGCAGTTCTTCGCCCCGGGCATGGACGCGGAGCAGCGCGCGCGGCGGCTGCGGCAGGCCCACCACTACGCCTGCCTGGCCGTCGGGTACAGCCCGGAACCGGCGGTGCTGGTGCTGCCCGCCGAGGTCGACCGGGAGTGGACCGACTGGCTGGCCCGGGAGTTGGCGTGGGGGCCGGTCGAGGTGCACAGCGGGCTGGCCCCCGGCCTGACCCTCGCCGAGGCGCTCGCCGCCCGGCCCGCCCTCGCCGCGCGGATCGCCGACTCCGGCCACCCGGTGGTCAGTTGGGGCCGTACCGCCGCGCAGGGCGAGGGGCCCGAGCTGGCCGCCGTGCGACGGTACGAGTCCAAGGCCGCCGCGCACGGGCTGTTCGCCGCCCTGGCCGCCGAGCACCCGGGGATCGTCGTCCCGGCGCAGGAGCGTCCGGAGAGCCGCCGGCGGGCGGCGAGGCGGCTGACCGTCCGCGCCGCCCGGGGCCTGACCACCGTACTGAAGAGCCCGCACGGCGTCGGTGGCTACGGCACCGTGGTGGTCGAGCCCGCCGAGCTGTTCGCCGCCGGCGGCGGGGGCGCCCTGCTGCGCCGCCTGGTCCGCTCGGAAGTCCTGCCTCGGCAGGGCGAGTTGCTGCTGGAGGAGTACGTCGACCCGGGCCCGGCCGCCCGGCTGCGCGATCTCACCTATGACGTCGTGGTCGGCCCGGACGGCACCGTGCACCCCGTCGGCGCGGGCGCCATGGAGGTGGCCGGCACCCGCTACCAGGGCGTCACCGTCGGCCCCGGCGCCGTCCCGCGGGCCGCCGCCGAGACGGCCCGCCGGTTCGCCCTCGCGGTGGGGGAGCGGCTCGCCGCCGACGGCTACCGGGGCTGGTACGACGTCGACTTCGTCACCGACCGGCAGCGCCGGCTCGCCCCCACCGAGATCAACCTGCGGCTGACCGGCCCGGCCATCGCCTTCGTGCTGCGCGAACGCCTCGACCAGGTGCGCGGCCCGGGCCACCTGGTCCGCACCCTGGACGCGCTGCCGCTCGGCGCCCGGCTCGCCCCGGAGGCGCTGCACGACCACCTGGACCGGCTGCGCCCGCGCTGCGCCCGGCTCGGCGTCACCCTGCTGCCGCTGATACCGACGGCGGGCCGAGACCCGGAACCCGCCGTCGGCCTCGCCCTCGCCGGGCCGGACACCGAGGCACTGGACGCCGCCCAGGCCGTGGTCGAGGCGGCCAACCACGCCCTGGCCGGAATGTTCGAGGCGCTGCGCTGAGGCCCTACTTCCTCGCCTTCGGCCGGCTCAGCAGGAACACCACGACCACCACCGCGGCCAGCATCAGCGGGATGTTGAACACGTAGACCATGGTCGTCTCGCGCGGCCAGTCGGTGGCGGCCGTCAGCCGGTACAGGTTGTCCTGCGGCCACCAGGACGCGAGCAGCCAGAACACCGACAGGTACGTCAGCAGCGACAGCCTGAGCGAGCGGCCCTGCCGCAGCACGGCCGGGAGACCGAGGAGGAGGAAGGCCAGCCCGGCGCCGAAGGAGGCGGACTCGGCCCAGTAGAGCAGTCCGAACCAGAAGTGGTAGTCGGCGGGCACCCCGGATAGGTCCGTCGAGCCGGGGTAGAAGTAGTCGGTGGTCCACCGGGCGAGGACGGTGGCGACCACCGTGACGAAGAGCGCGAAGCAGCCCACCCCGTCCTTGTCGGACACCCCGGCCGGCCGCCCGGCCTTCCCGCCGCCCTTGCGGCTGCCACCCGCCTTGGCGGAGCGCGGCGCGGAGTGCTTCGGCGGGGCCGGCAGCGGCAGCGCGGCGCGGTCCAGCTTGCCGGCCCGGGTGCGCGGCAGCTCCGGGACGGGGATGACGGCGGCGGGCGCGGAGAAGCCCTTGAGCTGCCTCGTCAGGTACTGGCTGAGCGACCAGCCGTCCACACCGTCCGCCTGCGGATCGGTCACCGCGTAGCCGACCATCACCCGCTGCCCCGGCGTCGGGTACACCTCGACCACGGCCGCCTCCCGCACCGCGGGGTGGGCGCGCAGCGCCCCCTCCGCCCGGGCCGCGGCCTTGACCCGGGTGGTCACGGTGGTCACCCGGTCCGACCCGAGCGGACCGACCACGGTCGCGGCCCGCCCGACGAACTCCAGCACGCCGTCCGCCCGCAGCAGCCCGAGGTCGCCGGTGAGCAGCACCCGCCCGTCCGGGTCGAAGCTCGCCCGGATGAAGCGGCGGGCGGTCTCCGCCGACCGGTTGAGGTAGCCGCGGGTCAGCCCGCCGCCCGCGATCGCGATCTCGCCCACCCGCCCGGGCGGCACCGGGGCACCGGTGGGGCCGAGCACGTACACCCGGGCGCCGGGGAAGGGCCGGCCGATCAGCGAGACCAGCTCCGCCCCCTCGGCGACGGCCGCACCGCGCACGTCGAAGTAGGTGCTGTCGACGGTGGCCTCGGCCAGGCCGTAGACGTTGAGCACCCGGGTGAAGTCACCGAGCAGCCGCTGCAGGGCCACCTGCTCGTCCAGGTACCACTTCTCGGCGCCGACGGTGACCAGCCGCACCCCGGGCAGCCCGGCGCCGCCGGCCTCCAGCAGGGCGGTGAGGCGGCGGGCGGTGCGGACGTTCAGCTCCATGACCGTGATTCGCTCCTCCGCCACCAGGGCGGGCAGGGCGGCCAGGTCGGCGGTGCGGTCCAGGGTGAGGTTGAACGGCGTGACCACCAGGGTGGCGCCGGTGCACAGCGCGCGGACCCAGTCGGCGGTGAAGACGTCGAACTCCAGGCTCGCGGTCTGCAGGATCCGGTCCCCGGCCGTCAGCCCGTACACCTCGCGCCAGCCCGCGTACGCGGCCAGCAGGTTGCGGTGCTCGACCAGGGCGCCGGTGGGCAGGCCGGTGGAGCCGGAGGTGTAGAACACGCAGGCCAGGTCGCCCGGCCCGACCTCGGGGCGCTCGAACTCCCCTTCCGGCGGGCCGGCTTCGGCCGGGTCGTCCAGGCAGACGACCGGCGACCCGCCCGCGTCCGCCAGCCGCGTCCGGTGGCGCTGCTCGGTCAGCACCAGATCCGGCGCCGCGTCGGCCAGCACGTGCCGCAGCAGCGCGTCGGGCGCGGTCGGCTCCAGCGGCACGAACGCGGCGCCCGCCTTGAGCACCGCGAGCACCGCCACGTACACCTCGGTGCCCCGGCCGAGCGCGACCGCGGCCCGGCCGCCCGGGCGCAGTCCGCGCCGGGCCAGTACGGCGGCCAGCCGGTCGGCCCGCTCGTCCAGCTCCCCGTAGGTCAGCTCCGCCCCGCCGCAGCGCACCGCGACCGCCTCCGGGGCCCGGCGGGCCCGCCGCTCGACCAGCCCGTGCAGGCTCTCCGGCCGTTCCTCCTCCGCCACCATCACGCCTCCCCCTCGCTCCCCTCGGAAAGGCACAATCCTCCTCCCAACTCCCCTCGTACAACAGGGTTCTGCGAAGTCCACCCACCGGACGGCCGGGCTCCGCCCGGGCCGACGGCTGTACGGTGCACACGGACGGTCCGCGCCGGCCGGTCGGTACGGCGCCCCGCCCGTTCCCTGCCCGGCGCCATGAATCGGAGTTCCCCATGAGCCCGTCCTTCGACGGCCCGCTGCTGCGCACCCAGGACGTGGACGTCGTGCGCGACGGCCGGCACCTGCTGCGCGGCATCACCCTGGAGATCCGGCCCGGCGAGCACTGGGCGCTGCTCGGCCCCAACGGGGCGGGCAAGTCCACCCTGCTCGCCCTGCTCGGCGCGGTCTCCCACCCCACCCGGGGCACGGTGGACGTGCTCGGCCGCCGGCTCGGCCGGGTGGACATCCGCGAGCTGCGCGCCCACCTCGGGCACGTGAACCCGCGCCACCCGCTGCGCTCGCCGCTGAGCGTGCGCGAGGTGGTGCTCACCGGGTCCACCAACACCATCGAGCCCGAGTGGCACCGCAAGCCCGCCCCCGAGGCGGTGGAGCGCGCCGAGCAGCTGATCGAGACGCTCGGCATGGGCGCGATGGCCGAGGCCCCGTGGACCACCCTCTCCCAGGGCGAGCGCGGCCGGGCACTGATCGCCCGCGCGCTGATGCCCAGCCCCCGGCTGCTGCTGCTCGACGAGCCCGCCACCGGGCTGGACCTGACCGCCCGCGAGCTGCTGCTGGACAGCCTGGACCTGCTGCGCCACCAGCATCCCGAGCTGGCCAGCGTCCTGGTCACCCACCATCTGGAGGAGCTGCCGGAGAGCACCACCCACGCCCTGCTGCTGCGCGGGGGCGAGTGCGTGGCGGCCGGGCCGGTGGACGAGGTGATGACCACCGAGCTGATCAGCGAGACCTTCGGCCACCCGATCCGGATCAGCCGCCACGAGGGCCGCTGGACGGCCCGGGCGGCCGCCCGCCGCGTGCCCGGGAGATAACGGTTCGGGCTGGGCAGGGGGGCCGGGTACCAACGGTAAAGAGTTCTTACGTAAGGTATGCCTTAGCTAAAAAGGAGGCACCGGCCCGGCCGGCGCTTTACCCGGCCTTGGCACCCCCATGCCCTTTTCCGTTGGAGCTCCCATGCCCGCCCGCCGCCGTTCCACCGCAGCCGCCCTGCTCAGCCTCGCCGTGGCGACCGCAGCCCTGGCCGGCTGCGCCTCGAAGAAGGACGACCAGGCGGGCGGCGCGGACGCGGTCAAGGTCAACGCCACCGACACCGCCTGCGAGGTCTCCACGACCAGCTTCCCGGCCGGCCACGTGGTGCTGGACATCAGCAACAAGGGCTCCAAGACCACCGAGGTCTACGTCTACGCCCCCGGTGACAAGATCGTCACCGAGCGGGAGAACATCGGCCCCGGCACCAGGGCCAGCATCAACGCCGAGATCAAGGCCGGCTCGTACGAGATCGCCTGCAAGCCCGGCATGGTGGGCGACGGCATCCGCCAGAAGATCACGGTGACCGGCGAGGGCGGCAGCACCGCCCCGGCCGACCCGCGCCTGGCCGCCGCCGTCGACTCCTACCGCAAGTACGCCCAGGAGCAGGCCGACGCCACCGTCCCGGCCGTCGAGGCCTTCGCCGCCGCGATCAAGGGCGGTGACCTGGAGAAGGCCAAGTCGCTGTACGCGCCCTCGCGCACCGGCTGGGAGCGCACCGAGCCGGTCGCCGAGAGCTTCGGGGACGTCGACCCCAAGACCGACACCCGTGAGGACAAGCTGGAGCAGGGCCAGGCGTGGACCGGCTGGCACCGGCTGGAGAAGGCGCTCTGGGCCGACGCGAAGACCGGCGACGACGAGAAGAAGCTCGCGGACCAGTTGGTCGCCGACCTCAAGGACTGGCAGAAGAAGATCCCCGAGGCGGAGATCACCGCGACCAGCATGGCCAACGGCGCCAAGGAGCTGCTGGACGAGGTCGCCACCAACAAGATCACCGGCGAGGAGGACCGCTACAGCCACACCGACCTCGCGGACTTCCAGGCCAACGTCGAGGGCGCCCAGAAGGCCTACGAGCTGCTGAAGCCGGTCGCCGCCGAGAAGGACCCCGAGCTCGCCAGGACGCTCGACTCCGAGTTCGCCGCCATCAACGCGCTGCTGGCCAAGTACAAGCAGACCGACGGCACCTTCACCCCCTACGACAAGGTCACCGAGGCCGAGCGCAAGGCCTTCTCCGACGCGGTGAACTCGCTGGGCGAGCCGCTGTCGAAGCTGGCCGCCGCCGTGGTCGTCAAGTAGGACCTCGACCAGATCGTCAAGCAGCCGGTCCCCGGCCGCAGTTCAGTAGTTCCGCAAGAGTGAGAAGGGCCCGCCCGCCGATGGACGCCGAGAACGAGCAGCAGGACGGCACCCCGGCCGCTGCCGCCACTGCCACCCCCGACCGGGCCCCGGTCAGCCGGCGCGCCGTCATCGGCTGGGCGGGCGCGGGCGTCGCCCTCGGCGCCGCCGCCGTCGGCTCGGTCGCGGCGGCCGTCCGGCAGGACGACGCCCCGGCACCGGCGGCGAACGCCGTGGTCGGCGGCGAGGTGCCGTTCTACGGCGAGCACCAGGCGGGCATCTCCACCCCGGTCCAGGACCGGCTGCACTTCGCGGCCTTCGACGTCTCCGAGAAGGCCACCCGGGAGTCCCTGGTCAAGCTCCTCAAGGAGTGGACCAAGGCGGCCGCCGCGATGACCGGCGGCCGCGAGGTCGGCACCGGCGCGGTCCCGGCCTCCGCCGAGGCCCCACCGGACGACACCGGCGAGGCGCTCGGCCTGCCCGCCTCCCGGCTCACCCTGACCATCGGCTTCGGGCCGAGCCTGTTCGAGAAGTCCGGCCCGGACGGTCAACCCGTGGACCGCTTCGGCATCCGGGCCCAGCGCCCCGACGCCCTGATCGAACTGCCGAACTTCAAGGGCGACAAGCTCGACCCGCTGCGCAGCGGCGGTGACCTGTGCGTCCAGGCCTGCGCCGACGACCCCCAGGTCGCGGTGCACGCGATCCGCAACCTGGCCCGGATCGGCATGGGCACCGTCAACATCCGCTGGTCCCAGCTCGGTTTCGGGAAGACCTCCTCGACCACCCCGGACGAGCAGACCCCGCGCAACCTGATGGGATTCAAGGACGGCACCCACAACATCGCGGGCACCGACACCGCCAACCTGTCCGAGCACGTGTGGGCCGCCCCCGGCGACGGCCCGGAGTGGATGACCGGCGGCTCCTACCTGGTCGCCCGGCGGATCCGGATGCACATCGAGACCTGGGACCGCGCCTCCCTCAAGGACCAGGAGGACACCTTCGGCCGCACCAAGGGCGAGGGCGCCCCGTACGGCAGGGCCAAGGAGCACGACGCCCCGGACCTCAAGGCGATGCCCGCGACCTCACACGTAGCCCTGGCCCACCCGGACGCCAACAACGGCCTGATGATCCTGCGCCGCGGCTTCTCCTTCACCGACGGCACCGACGGCCTCGGCCGCCTGGACGCCGGACTGTTCTTCATCGCCTACCAGCGCGACACCCGCAAGGCCTTCGTGCCGCTGCAGCAGCGGCTCGCGGCCTCCGACAAGCTCAACGAGTACATCCAGCACGTCGGCTCCGCCCACTTCGCCTGCCCGGCGGGGGTGCGCAAGCCGGGGGAGTGGTGGGGCCAGGCCCTCTTCGGCTGATGTCACCCACCCCCACCACCACGAGGAGTCAGCCGTGTTCGGCAACTACCTGATCGGCCTGCGCGAAGGCCTCGAAGCCAGCCTGGTCGTCTGCATCCTGATCGCCTATCTGGTCAAGACCGACCGCCGGGACAAGCTGCCGCCGGTGTGGCTCGGCGTCAGCGCGGCCGTGGTGCTCTCCATGGCCTTCGGCGCGGTGCTGCAGTTCGGCTCCTCGCAGCTCACCTTCGAGGCCCAGGAGGCGCTCGGCGGCTCGCTGTCGATCATCTCGGTCGGGCTGGTGACCTGGATGGTGTTCTGGATGCGGCGCACCGCCCGGCACCTGAAGACCGAACTGCACGGCAAGCTGGACGCGGCGGTCGCGATGGGCACGACGGCCCTGGTGGTCACCTCCTTCCTGGCCGTCGGCCGCGAGGGCCTGGAGACCGCGCTGTTCATCTGGTCGGCCGTGCAGGCCACCGACGACGGCTGGAACCCGCTGATCGGCGCCGCGCTCGGCCTCCTCACCTCGGTGGTGCTCGGCTGGCTGTTCTACCGGGGCGCGCTGAAGATCAACCTGGCCAAGTTCTTCACCTGGACCGGCGCGATGCTGGTCGTGGTCGCGGCCGGCGTGCTCGCCTACGGGGTGCACGACCTCCAGGAGGCCGGCTGGCTGCCCGGCCTGCACTCGCCGGCCTTCGACATCTCCAGCACCATCCCCAAGGACAGCTGGTACGGCACCCTGCTGAAGGGCGTGTTCAACTTCCAGCCGGACCCGACCGTCCTGCAACTGGTGGTCTGGCTGGCCTACCTGCTGCCCACCCTGGCCGTCTTCTTCAACCTGTTCGGGAGCAGGGCGAAGCCCGTCACCGCCAAGTCGGCCGCCTGACCCGGCAGTTCGACCTCACTCCACCGCCCCGCTCGGCCGTCGAACGCCGGCGGGGCGGTGTCGTTCCCGGCGGCGGGTGACCGTCCGTGAGCGCTCCTCCTCGTACGCACCACGCGGGAGAGCCGGGTCGAGTGGCACCTCCGGCCTGCCGCGGTCATGCTGGGAGGCGGACGGCCTCGCTCGATCTGCGTACCTCGCACCACCCGCGTACTCACGGAGAGAACATGAACGTCCACAAACCCTCCCGCTCGACCGTCATCGGCAGCGGCACGCTCGCTGCCACCCTCCTGCTCACGGTGTGCGGCACTGCCGGAGCACAGACACCGCCGACGGCGGTTGACAACGCCACCACCGCCACCGCGGCGGCGTCTCCCCGGTCGGCCCCTCCGCGCTGCACCGCCGACGACCTCGCCGCGACCGTACAGCTCCAGAACACCGGCTCCGCGAAGAACGCCGGCTCCGCGATGGTGATGCTGCAGAACAAGGGCAGCCGCACCTGCACCCTGCGGGGCTACCCGGGCTTCGCCGGACTGCTCGCCAACAACCGCTCGGACACGCTGGCCGTCAAGCGTGTGGCGCACCCCGGGCCGCCGGTGCGGGTCACCCTCAAGCCGGGCGCGACCGCCTTCGCCGGTCTGAAGTGGGCCACCTGCCAGAAGTCCGACAAGAACTGCCACGTGATCGCCGGGCTGCGGCTCACCCCGCCGGACGGGAACAGGCAGCTGACGGCCAAGGTGCTCGGCCTGAACGGCAAGGCCGTCACCCAACTGACCGTCTCCGCGGCCGGACTGACCACCGGCACGCTGCAACCCACCAGCCAGGGCGTGGTGTTCGCCCCTGGGGCGTGACGCGCTCCCGCCCTGACGCGCCAGGGCCCCTGACGCGCCGGGGCTCCTGACGAGCGGACCGCCTCACACGCCGGGGCCCCGAACGGTGAAGAGCCGTCCGGGGTCCCGCCGGTCCGGTTTCGTCGTTCGTCATGAGTACGTCACAGCCGCAACCGGGCCGGCCGTGGACCACGTACCTCCCGGTGGAAGTTCCGCAACGAACACTCGCCCATGAGGGGACCATGACCGTCCGCAGGCCGGCCGCGCTCGTCGCCGCCGGTGCGACCGCCGAGGTGATCGGCCCCGACGGCAAGCCCGTCACCCAACTCCCGGTATCCACAGAGGGTTTGACCACCGGCAGCATCCAGCCCTACAAGCAGGGCGTGGTCTTCCCCCGGTCGTGAGGCGCGGAAGCCCCCCGGGGGGCGGTTCGACCGGAACCGCCCCCCGCCGGTCACTCCACCGCGACGCCGAAGGCCGTCGCCAGCCCGGCCAGACCGTTCGTCACCGCTCGTGCGGAGGGGGCCAGCTGCCAGCCGCCGTCCGCCCGCCGGAAGCTCCCGAGCAGCATCGCGGAGTCCGGGATGCCGCCGTTGGCGCCCGGCCACTTGGCCGGCCCGTCCGCGCCGGGACCGAGCTCGGCGGCGACGGCCAGCCCGTACACATGGCCGAGCGGCAGCGCGGGGGGCTCCTCCTCCTCGGTGGAGACCGCGAGCACCACCTCGTCGACGGCGGCCGGCAGCCGGTGCAGGTCCAGGCTCAGCCGGGCCGCCCGGACCGGCTCGCCCGGCACGGAGTGGGTGGGGTGCAGGCGCACGGCGCCGTCCGGGTCCTGCGGGTTGTTGAAGAAGACGAAGTGCTCGTCGCTGAGCACCCGGCCACCGGCGCACAGGAACGCGGTGACGTCCAGCTCCACCGGGTCCCCGCCGGCCGTACGGCTCTGCCAGCTGACCGTGACACTGCTCTGCGGGGCGGCCGGCTCGGCCTCCTGCGGCTTCGGCGCGGGCTCGGCGCCGCCGCCCGGTCCGCCGCCGCCCGGTCCGACACCGAGCCGACCGCCGCCGAGCCGACCGCGCAGGCCCTGCTCCGCCAGCAGCTCGACCAGCTCCGGCCCGCTCACCAGGGTCAGCGGCTTGCCCTCGATGTAGCTGTACGAGCCGCGGCCGAAGCCCGCCGTGGTGACCAGGATGCCCTTGATCGCGCCGTGGTGGCGGACGGTGGACTCCAGGTCCCGCACGGCCGTCGGCGGCACGGTCTTCTTGTAGCGCTTGGCCTGGATCACGATCTTGCCGCCGGTGACCGGGTCCAGGTCCTCGGCCACCACGTCCACCCCGACGTCGCCGCTGCGAGCCGTGGTCATGACGCGGAAACCGCGCAGCCGGAACAACTCGGCGATCAGGTCCTCGAACTCCAGCGGATCCATCTCGAAGAGGTCCGGCTCGTCCTCGCCGAAGTGCCCGGCCAGGTTCCCGCCCACCGACTCCGGCAGCCGGTCCGGCCTCACCTCGTCCAGCCGCTCGGGCCGCGCCGACAACCTGCCGCCCAGGCCCTGGAAGCACTCCACCGGCGCCACCCGGTCCAGCGCCAGCCCGGAGAACTCGGCCCGGGTCGCGGTCAGCGTGGACAGGAAGCGCTCCGCCTCCCGGCCGGTCGCCGGGTCGATGCCCAGCACGAAGCCGTTCAGCACCACCGAGTCCAGCATCCCGTCCCGGTCCGCCCGGAACAGCTCCGCCGCCACCCGCAGCGCCGACTGGGCCAGCACCTCCCGGTACAGCGCCTTGCGCTCGGTCGCCGGACGGGCCACCTCGGCCTCGCGGTCGTCCGACTTCACGTACCGCACCCGGGTGGCCGCCGGCACCACGTCCGGACCGGGCAGCTCCCAGTTCACCACCAGCTGACGGCTCGACGCCTCCCAGGCCGCCACCAGCCGGTGCGGGAAGCCCTCCGGCCAGGCCGCCGAGGCGTACAGACCGGCCGTGAAGTACTCCTGCACCGCCTCCGGGTCACCCGCCCGCAGCCGCCGCAGCAGCTCCTCGGTGCCGGCCCCGCGCTCCTCCTCCTGGCGGCGGAAGCCCTCCGCCCAGGCCAGGTACTCCTGGTGGTACGCGGCCAACCGGCGCTGCCGGTCCGCCTCCTGCGCCTGCGCGGCGTACCAGTCCTGCTCGAACCGGGCCCGGGCCTGGACCAGGTACTGCTCGTACTGCCGGCGCACCCCGGCGTTGCGGGCCTGCGCGGCGTCCGGCGGCGGCACGTGGTACGTGGCGGAGGTCTGGTCCGGCATCGGGACCGGCACACCCAGCGGCCCCGGATCGAACGGCGGCACCGGACGCGGCGCCAGCAGCGCCTGCGGCCCGAACGCCGGAGCAGCCAGCCCGGCCGCCAGGAGCCCGCGAAACTCCGCGACCCGGGCGTCCAGTTCGGCCGTCCGCCGGGCCGCCTCCGCCTCCCGCGACTGCTGGTACGCGCGCTGCGCCTCCCGCTCGTCGCGGGCGGCCGCACGCTGCGCCTCGCGCTGCGCGCGCTCGTGCCGGCGCAGCTCCGCCGCCTCGGCACGCCACCGGGCCTCCTCCCGGCGCTGCTGCTGCCGCTGCGCCTCCGCCCAGACCGCCAGCACCCCGCTGTTCCGCCGCCCCGCCACCAGCCACCCCTTCGCCCTCGCACCGGCCAGGCCGGCCCGCGCCACCTCCCGGCGACACCGCCGACCGCGCCCGCCACAATAGAACGTGGACGGCCCGACGGGCCAAGCGCCCGCGACCTGCGGAAGCGAACGGGCCCCGGGGACCGTCCGGCACCTGGCGACCGGTCAGCGGATCACGCGCCGGGCTCAGTCCGGTACGTCGGCGTACCAGCGCCAGTCGGTGCGCGGCGGACGACCGGGGAGGGCGGTGCGGCCGGTCGCCCAGAGCAGGGTGGGCCAGGGTGCGGCGGCGAGCGGGACGTCGGGGAACAACCGGGCCAGGGTCCGGGCGCAGACCCCGGCGGGCGGCTCCCAGGGCAGGCCGAGGCCCTGGGCGACGTCGTGGAGGTGGACCAGGGTCTCCACCAGGCTCATGGCCACGAAGCCGGTCGCATCGGCCAGGCCCCACGGGTGGTGGGCCCGCGCGTCCGGCGGCGAGACCCGGGCCACGGCGACCATCAACCCGCCGCTCGCGTCCAGCACTTCGAGCAGCCCCGGCACGCCGCAGGCCGGGTCGGCGCGGACGAAGTTGTTCGGGGCGCCGGGGGAGCGGCGGGTCGCCAGGAACGGCACGTACCGCTCGCGCGGCGGCCGCGCCGGGCCGAGCTGGGCGGCGTAGGCGAGGAGATCGTCGGCGAGGTGCTCGACGGTCTCCCAGCAGCTCCAGCCGAGCGTGCCGGCGGGCCGCGACCAGTCCGCGTCCGCCGGGGCGGCTGCCAGGGTGTCGACAGCGAGGCGCAGGGTGCGGGCGAGGTCGTCCGGGGTCGGTGAGTCGATCATGGCCGGACGCTAGCAAGCGCTCGGGCCGTCGGCCACGGAAGGTGCGGTGCAGGTGCTCGATCGAGACCCCGGGTTCTCCCACGGGGCGAAGCGCCCGCCCTCCGGGACGCGGGTGTTGTCGGTGGCAGCGGGTAGCCTCACCAGGGTCGTCGACCCACAGGGAGGGCTGCCCATGACGATCCCCGCGCCCCAGCACCCGGACCGGCCGGGCGGCTGGGTCTCCACCGGCCTGAGCTGGCACGACGGCCGGGCCCTGCTCGGCGCCGTGCGCGGCGACCGGGTGCACGAGCGCGCCGTCGTGCCGGGTACGGAGGTCGGCTGGCTGCTCGGCGGCCCGCGCCGCTGCACCGGGGCCTGGCTGGCCGGGGCGACGGAGCGCACGCCCTGCCCTCACCACGCGGAGATCGCCCCGGGCGGCAGCGCCACCCAGTGTCCGGCCTGCCAGAGCGTGGACCGCGGCCTGGCCCTCGCCCGGGACCAGATCCTCGACGACGGGCGCACCTACCTGCTCTACCTCGCCTGGTTCGGCGAGGGCCTGCTGAAGGTCGGCCTGACCGCCGAGCAGCGCGGCGACAGCCGACTGCTCGAACAGGGCGCGCTGGCCTACGCGTTCACCGCGCGCGGCGGCCTCCCCGCGGTGCGCCGCGCCGAACTGACCGTCGCCGCCTCGGGGATGGCCCGCGAGCGCTACAAGTCCCGGCTGAAGACGGACCACTGGTGGTCCCACGGCGACGCCCCGCACCGCCGTGCGCTGCTCACCGAGGCCCGCGCCCGGGCGCACCGGCTGCTCGACGGCCACGCCGTGGAACCGCTCGCCGACCGCCCGGTGGTGGACCACGTGGAGCGCTTCGGCCTGGTCGGCGGCGCCCCCGAGACCTACCGGGAGATCGTCGGCCTGGCCCCCGGCGCGGTGATCGCGGGCACGCTGCGTCCGCCGGTGGGCCGGCACCTCTTCCTCGACCAGCCGGACGGCTCGGGCCCGCTGCTGCTGGACACCCGGAGGCTCACCGGCTGGACGCTCACGCCCGTCACCGGCCGCCCTTCGGAGGGCCTGGTGCTGGAGGAACGGGCCCGCCCGCCGGAGCCGGACACCCAGGAGGTGCTGTTCTGAGGCCGGGGCCGGCGCCCGTCAGCTGCTGATCAGGGCGAGCAGCTGGGTCACCAGGCCCAGTGCGGGCGCGGCCGCCTCGCCGAGCTCCCGGGTCAGGCCGGCCAGCAGGTGGAGGGTGTTGCGCCGGCTGCGCCGCTCCTGGCCGGCCGGCTCCCGCAGCACCGGGAGGATCTCCTCCAGGCTCTGCCGGTCCTCCGCGGGCACCCGTGCGTCCCGGGCCAGGTCGGCCACCGCGGTGGCCAGCCGGGCGAACAGCGCGGCGACCTCGGGCGGCAGGGCCTGGTCGGCGGCCGGCCCGTTGTTGTGCTGGACACCGACGTTGTGGTGGCCGCCGTGGATGGTGACGTTGTCGCCGAACTGGAACCGGGGTCCGTTGCCGCTCATTTGATGACTCCCGTGTTGCCCTGGCCGCCGTAGATGTTGACGTTGTCGCCGAACTGGTAGTGCCGCAGGTCCACCAGGACGTTGCTGACGAACTGCTGGAACTCGGTCTGCGGATTCTCGATCGCGTGGGTGATCCTGGCCTGGAGCTCGTACGCGTACTTCGGGTCCTTCCAGGCCAGCAGCGCGGTCGGCGGGCCGGCCGTGTCGACGGTCAGCGCGTGCAGCCGGCGCTGGAGCAGCACGGGCAGGGTGGCGACCAGGAAGTAGGACACCACGAGGAACAGGGACACCGCCACGATCCAGCCCGAGCCGGAGCCGCTGCTTCCGTCGCGGCTCCCGAAGGTCGAGTGGGAGGCGTCGGCGAGGGCGGTGAGTGCGGCCAGGACGAGCGCGATCCCCAGCACGGCCCCGACGAACTTCAGGAACCGTTTGATCGCGCCGAGCACATCCGGCACGATCACCGTGATGCTGACCCGCGCGACGGTCGCCAGCGGGTAGGCCGCCGACCCGATCCAGAGGATGCGCCTGGTCACGGCCACCCGGGTGGCGGACGGGTCGTACGCGGGTCTCGGCGGCGGGACGGACGGAGTGGAGCCGGTCTGTCCGGCCCCCGGCGGCTCGGCCGGTTCGGTCGGTTGCACAGGCGTTCCCCCAAGGCTGTCGAGCGAGCGACGACAATTAACCAGCACGCCCGCCGGTGCGCACAAGCGATTTGCCGGAAACCGCTTTTGACGGACCGTCGGGCCGTCGGACCGGTGGGGCCGGTGGGGCCGCCCGCCGGGGGCTCAGCCCAGCCTGCCACGCACCCCGCCCGGACCGGAGCGCGCCCGGCGGGACAGCGGGGGCCGGGACGGCCGGACGTCACCGCGCCCGACGGCGGCCGGTTCGGCCGCCTCGGCGGCGCGCCGGGCCAGGGCGGCGCGGGCGGCGGCCAGGGCGAGGCGGGCGAGCAGCGGGTCCTCCCGGAGGCCCGCCGTGCGCTTGGACGTCTGGCAGGGAGAGCACCAGACCGGCGAGGCCGGCCCGTCCGGGTACACCATGCCCTCCGGCGGCAGGTAGTGCCCACCGCACTCGACGCATTCGAAGACCAGCCTCATCCGACGATCACCGTCCCGGATCCGTGGCACCGACCGCAGGGCGACCAGTAGTCGTGAACCCTGGGCACCATGCTTCCTTCCTCGTCCAGCTCGACCGTTGCCTCGGTCTTCTGGGTCCCCCCGGACCCGCCGCAACCGGAGCAGGACTGAACCTCGGGCATATGCCGTCCTTCCGTAGCGGAGCACCACCGTAGCGCGATTCTCCGTCAGGGAGCACCGCCGACGGCCATCCACCACCCGTTCGGGGAGCGCGAACTGCGCTCGCGCGCCCCGAACATCGGTGTCGGCCCCTCGCCTGAGCACCAGAGCGAGGGGCCGACCGTCCTGGGAAGGGGTGTCAGCCGCGGGCGGCCCGCAGGAACTCCCGGTTCATCGCCGCGATGCTGGGCAGCGGGATGCCCTTGGGGCAGGCGGTGGCGCACTCGCCGGTGTTGGTGCAGCCGCCGAAGCCCTCGGCGTCCATCGCCGAGACCATGTTCCGTACCCGGGCGGCCCGTTCGGGCGCACCCTGGGGCAGCACGTTGAGGTGCACCACCTTGGCGGAGGTGAACAGCATCGCCGAGCCGTTCGGGCAGGCGGCCACGCAGGCGCCGCAGCCGATGCACTCGGCGTGCTCGAAGGCGGTGTCCGCGGCCTCCTTGGGGACGGGCGTGGCGTGCGCCTCGGGGGCGCTGCCGGTGGGCGCGGTGATGTAGCCGCCGGAGCCGATGATCCGGTCGAAGGCCGAGCGGTCCACCACCAGGTCCTTGACCACCGGGAAGGCCGCCGCCCGCCACGGTTCGACGTCGATGGTGTCGCCGTCCCGGAAGTGCCGCATGTGCAGCTGGCAGGTGGTGGTGCGTTCCGGGCCGTGCGCCTGGCCGTTGATGACCATGCCGCAGGCGCCGCAGATGCCCTCGCGGCAGTCGTGGTCGAAGGCGACCGGCTGGTCGCCGCGGGTGATCAGCTCCTCGTTGAGGGTGTCCAGCATCTCCAGGAAGGACATGTCCGGGCTGATGCCGGTGACCTGGTAGGTGGTCATCGAGCCGGGTGCGTCCGGGCCCGCCTGGCGCCAGATGCGCAGGGTGAGGTTCATGCGTAGCTCCGCTGGGTGGGGTGGACGTGCTCGAAGTCGAGGTCCTCGCGGTGGAGGACGGGGGCCTCGCCGGTGGCGGTGAACTCCCAGGCGGCGGCGTAGGAGAACTCCTCGTCGCGCCGGGCGGCCTCGCCGTCGGGGGTCTGGCTCTCGGTGCGGAAGTGGCCGCCGCAGGACTCGGCGCGGTGCAGCGCGTCCAGGCACATCAGCTCGGCCAGTTCGAAGTAGTCGACCAGCCGGTTGGCCTTCTCCAGCGACTGGTTGAGCTCCTGGCCGGTGCCGGGCACCTTGATCCGGCGCCAGAACTCCTCGCGCAGCTGCGGGATCCGCTCCAGCGCGCGCCGGAGCCCGGCCTCGTCGCGGGCCATCCCGCACTCGTCCCACAGCAGTTCGCCGAGTTCGCGGTGGAAGGAGTCCGGGGTGCGGTCGCCGTCCACGGAGAGGATCAGGTTGAGCCGGTCCTCGACCTCGGCCTCGACCTCGGTGAGCACCGGGTGGTCGGTGGGCACCGGGGCGACCGGGTTGCGGGCCAGGTAGTCGTTGAGGGTGGGCGGCAGCACGAAGTAGCCGTCGGCGAGGCCCTGCATCAGGGCGCTGGCACCGAGCCGGTTGGCGCCGTGGTCGGAGAAGTTGGCCTCGCCGATCGCGAACAGGCCGGGAACGCTGGTCTGCAGGTCGTAGTCGACCCAGAGCCCGCCCATCGTGTAGTGGATCGCCGGGTAGATCCGCATCGGCACCTGGTACGGGTCCTCGGCGGTGATCCGCTCGTACATCTCGAAGAGGTTGCCGTACTTGGCCTCGACGGCGTCCCGGCCCATCCGGCGGATCGCGTCGGCGAAGTCCAGGTACACGCCCTGCCCGCCGGGGCCGACGCCGCGGCCCTCGTCGCAGACGTTCTTGGCGGCCCGGGAGGCGATGTCGCGGGGCACCAGGTTGCCGAAGGAGGGGTAGATCCGCTCCAGGTAGTAGTCCCGCTCCTCCTCGGGGATCTGCGCGGGCGGGCGGGTGTCGCCCTGGGCCTTGGGCACCCAGATCCGGCCGTCGTTGCGCAGCGACTCGCTCATCAGGGTGAGCTTGGACTGGTGGTCGCCGGAGCGCGGGATGCAGGTGGGGTGGATCTGGGTGAAGCAGGGGTTGGCGAAGTAGGCGCCGCGCCGGTGGGCCCGCCAGATCGCGGTGGCGTTGGAGTTCTTGGCGTTGGTGGAGAGGTAGAAGACGTTGCCGTAGCCGCCGGTGGCGAGGACGACGGCGTCCGCCGTGTAGCTGGTGATCTTCCCGGTGACCAGGTCGCGGGCGACGATGCCGCGGGCCCGGCCGTCGACCACCAGCAGGTCGAGCATCTCGGTGCGCGGGTGCATCTCCACGTTCCCGGCGGCGATCTGCCGGGAGAGCGCCTGGTAGGCGCCGAGCAGCAGCTGCTGGCCGGTCTGGCCGCGGGCGTAGAAGGTGCGGGAGACCTGCACGCCGCCGAAGGAGCGGGTGTCCAGCAGGCCGCCGTACTCGCGGGCGAAGGGCACGCCCTGGGCCACGCACTGGTCGATGATCTCCACCGAGACCTGGGCGAGCCGGTGCACGTTGGACTCGCGGGCGCGGAAGTCGCCGCCCTTGACGGTGTCGTAGAACAGCCGGCGGATCGAGTCGCCGTCGTTGCGGTAGTTCTTGGCCGCGTTGATGCCGCCCTGGGCCGCGATCGAGTGGGCGCGCCGCGGGGAGTCCTGGAAGCAGAACTGGACGACGTGGTAGCCCTGTTCGGCGAGGGTGGCGCCGGCCGCGCCGCCGGCCAGGCCGGTGCCGACCACGATCACGGTGTGCTTGCGCCGGTTGGCCGGGTTGACCAGTTTGGCGTCGAACCGCCGCTGGTCCCAGCGCTGTTCGATCGGCCCGGCGGGGGCCTTGGTGTCGGCGATCGGCTCGCCGAGGGTGTAGTCCAGGTAGCTCACTTCACGACTCCGGTCATCACGGCGACGGGGACGGACAGGAAGCCGGCCGTCAGCAGCAGCGCCAGCCCGTTGGCGGTCAGCTTCAGCGCCCGGTCGCGGCGGGCGTTGTTGGCACCGAGGGTCTGGGCGGCGCTCCAGAAGCCGTGCCGGATGTGGAGGCCGAGGGCCAGCATCGCGACGATGTAGATCACGTCGCTGTACCAGCGGCCGAAGGTGCCCACGACGTTCTGGTAGACGTGACCGTGCTCGGCGACCGGGTTCACGGTGAGCGTGGTGAGGTCCAGGACGTGCCACACGACGAACAGGCCCAGGATCACCCCGCCCCAGCGCATGGTCCGGGTGGCGTAGCTGGCGCGGCGGCGCTGGTGGACGTACTTGCTCGGGCGGGCGGCGAGGTCCCGGCGGCTGAGCTGGTACGCGGACACGCCGTGCAGGACGACGGAGGCCAGCAGGGCCAGGCGGGCGATCCACAGGAACCACTCGTGGCCCAGGAACGGCTGGCCGATGGTGCGCAGCCAGGCCGCGTAGCCGTTGATGTCGTCGGGGCCGAAGAACACCTTGAGGTTCCCCAGCATGTGCGCGACCAGGTACAGCAGCATGACCAGTCCGGTGACGGCCATGACCGCCTTCTTGCCGACGGTCGACCGCCACAGGGTCGCCAGGGTGGACGGATGCCGGCCCGTCCGAGTCGCGGTTGTCATGGCAGCAACGGTAGGGAAGCCCGCAAGGGTGCGTCCAAGACATGCTGCGGCTGGTGACGATAGCCGGAGCCTATCGAGACGGCGTAGCCTGGCCGTGTGCAGCTCCAGCAACTCCGCTACTTCCTGGCCGTCGCCGAGACCCGGCACTTCACCCGGGCCGCCGAGGCCGAGCACGTCGCCCAGCCCTCGCTCTCCCAGCAGATCCGGGCGCTGGAAAGGGAGTTGGGCGCCGAACTGTTCCACCGCACCCGGGGCAACATCGCGCTCACCGACGCCGGGGACGCCCTGCTGCCGCTGGCCCGGCGCATCCTCGCGGACACCGAGAGCGC
Organism: Kitasatospora sp. NPDC101157; assembly: GCF_044768255.1. Taxonomy (NCBI): domain Bacteria; kingdom Bacillati; phylum Actinomycetota; class Actinomycetes; order Kitasatosporales; family Streptomycetaceae; genus Kitasatospora; species Kitasatospora sp. NPDC101157. The sequence continues at coordinate 177,075 of NZ_JBIWPL010000007.1, forward strand.
CCGGCTGGCCGTCCAGGAGACGGTGCAGCTGCGCCGCGGCCGGGTGCGGCTCGGCGCGCCGCCGAGCCTGTGCACCAGCCTGGTGCCGGACGTGCTGCGGGTGTTCCGGGACCGCTACCCGGGCGTCGCGCTGGCGGTGCGCGAGGGCGGCTCGCGGGACCTGGTGCGCTGGCTGGCTGCGGGTGAGCTGGACCTCGCGCTGGTCATCACGCCGCCCAGCGGAGAGGCCGCGCCCGCCCTCGCCGTCACCGAGCTGCTGCACGAGGAGCTGGTGCTGGTCTCGGCCGCCGGGCCCGCCCGGCGCCCGGTGCGGGTGGCGGAGCTGCGGGGGCGGCCGCTGGTGATGTTCCGGGAGGGTTACGACGTGCGCGAGGCCGCGCTGGCGGCCTGCCGGGCGGCCGGCTTCGAGCCGGAGTTCGCCGTCGAGGGCGGGGAGATGGACGCGGTGCTGGGCTTCGTCCGGGCCGGGCTCGGACCGGCGGTGGTGCCCGGCATGGTGGCAGCCCGCTCGGGCCTGTCCGTCACCCCGTTCGCCGGGCCGGGCCTGGGCCGCACCATCGCGGTCGCGCACGGCCACGAGGTGCCGCTGACCCGCGCCGCCGAGGCGCTGCACGACACCCTGCTGGCGCACCTTCGGAACGCCGCCGAGGAGGGCGAACTACCGCCCGGCACAAGGCTGTTGCTGTGAAAGGGCCGCCTGTGGGGGCGGCCCTTCCGGCAGCGGGGCGGGCGTCAGGCCGGCAGCACGGCCTCGATCGCGGCGATCAGCTCCGCCGACTCCGGCTCGACGCGCGGACGCAGGCGCGCGGCGACGGTGCCGTCCGGGGAGACCAGGAACTTCTCGAAGTTCCAGCTGACGTCCCCGGCCTGGCCCTCGGCGTCGGCGACCTCGGTCAGCTGCCGGTACAGCGGGTGCCGGTCGTCACCGTTGACGTCGATCTTCTCGAACAGCGGGAAGGTCACCCCGTAGGTGGTCGAGCAGAAGCTCCGGATCTCCTCGGCGCTGCCCGGCTCCTGCCCGGCGAACTGGTTGCAGGGGAAGCCCAGCACGGTGAACCCGCGACCGGCGTAGCGCTTCTGGAGGTTCTCCAGGCCGGCGTACTGGGGGGTCAGGCCGCACTTGGAGGCGACGTTGACGATCAGCAGCGCCTTGCCCTTGTGGTCGGCCAGCGAGGTCGCCTCGCCGTCGAGGGTGCGCAGCGGAATGTCGTACAGGCTCACGGTGGTGGGTCCTTTCGGCAGGTTGGCGGCGGGTCGCGCCCGGGCACACGGTAGCGGCCCCGGACGGCTCAACCGTGTCGGCCCCGCCGGTGTTCCGGCGGGGCCACCGGTGCCCCGCGGGCGCGGGGGCGTACGGAGCGGCTCGTACGCCCCCACTCCTTGACCGCCTCAGAGGGCCAGCGGCTTGATGGCGGTCGGCGCGTGCTCGGGGAGGGTGGCCAGCTCCTCCCACTCGTTGACCTTGTCGATGTCGGCGGCGGCCATCGAGATGTTGGTGACCCGCTCCAGGATCGCCTCGACCACGACCGGGACGCGGAACTCGGCGGCCAGCTTCTTGGCCTCCTCGAAGGCCGGCAGCAGGCCCTCCGGCTCGGTGACCCGGATCGCCTTGCAGCCCAGGCCCTCGGCGACCTTGACGTGGTCCACGCCGTAGACGCCCAGCTCCGGCGCGTTGATGTTCTCGAACTCCAGCTTGACCTGGAAGTCGATGTCGAAGTTGCGCTGCGCCTGGCGGATCAGGCCCAGGTAGGAGTTGTTGACCAGCACGTGGACGTACGGGATCCGGTGCTGCGCGCCGACCGCCAGCTCCTCGATCATGAACTGGAAGTCGTAGTCGCCGGAGAGGGCGACGATCTGGCCCTCCGGGTCGGCGGTGGCGACGCCCAGCGCGGCCGGGATGGTCCAGCCCAGCGGGCCGGCCTGGCCGCAGTTGATCCAGTGCCGCGGCTTGTAGACGTGCAGCATCTGCGCGCCCGCGATCTGCGACAGGCCGATGGTGGTGACGTACCGGGTCTCCGGGCCGAAGGCCTTGTTCATCTCCTCGTACACGCGCTGCGGCTTGAGCGGCACGTTGTCGAAGTGGGTGCGGCGCTGGAGCTGCGCCTTGCGCTCCTGGGTGGAGGCGGCCCACTCGCTGCGGTCCTTGAGGGTGCCGGCGGCCTTGAGCTCCTTGGCGACCTGGACGAACAGCTCCAGGGCGGCCTTGGCGTCGGAGGCGATGCCGAGCTCGGGCGCGAAGATCTTGCCGATCTGGGTGGGCTCGACGTCGACGTGGACGAACTTGCGGCCCGCGGTGTAGACGTCCAGGCCGCCGGTGTGGCGGTTGGCCCAGCGGTTGCCGATGCCGAGGACGAAGTCGGAGGCGAGGAAGTTCTCGTTGCCGTAGCGGTGCGAGGTCTGCAGGCCGACCATGCCGGCGTTCAGCTCGTGGTCGTCCGGGACGATGCCCCAGCCCATCAGGGTCGGGACCACCGGGACGCCGGTCAGCTCGGCGAACTCCAGCAGCAGCTCGGAGGCGTCGGCGTTGATGACGCCGCCGCCGGCCACGATCAGCGGGCGCTCGGACTCCTGGAGGAGCGCGAGGGCCTTCTCGATCTGGATCCGGTTGGCGGCCGGCTTGTAGACCGGCAGCGGCTGGTAGGCCTCCGGGTCAAAGTCGATCTCGGTCAGCTGGACGTCGATCGGCAGGTCGATCAGGACCGGGCCGGGGCGGCCGGAGCGCATCAGGTGGAAGGCCTGCTGGAACACGCCGGGGACCTGTGCGGCCTCCAGGACGGTGGTGGCGGCCTTGGTGACCGGCTTGGCGATCGAGGCGATGTCGACGGCCTGGAAGTCCTCCTTGTGGAGGCGGGCGACCGGGGCCTGGCCGGTGATGCACAGGATCGGGATGGAGTCGGCGATCGCCGAGTACAGGCCGGTGATCATGTCGGTGCCGGCCGGTCCCGAGGTGCCGATGCACACGCCGATGTTGCCGGCCTCGGCGCGGGTGTAGCCCTCGGCCATGTGGGAGGCGCCCTCGACGTGCCGGGCCAGGGTGTGCCTGATCCCGCCGGAGGCCTTGAGGGCGGCGTAGAAGGGGTTGATCGCGGCGCCCGGCACACCGAAGGCGACGTCGACGCCTTCCAGCTTGAGGATCTCCACGGCCGCGCGGGCGGCTGTCATACGGGGCATCGGTTCTCTCCTGCGTCGGCCCGCAGTGGGTCGGAGGGCTCATCTCCTGAATTCCACCATACGGAAGAACGGTTTCTGTATGTGGAAACACGGTAGGGTCGGGCCCAGCGGGGAGTCAAGGGGCACTTCAACAGAATGTGGAAGGCCCGATGGTGCGCTGCCGCGTGGCCGGACTCGCACACCAGAACCGCGTTCGCGCTGGTGTGCCCGGGGAAGCGGAGCGTCCGGGCCGGAAAGCGCAGCCGCCGTGCAGTGCCCGTGAAGGGACGGTGCCCGAGGTCGGCCCGGCGGGCGGGGCTGGGTACCGTCGGTGCCACGCCGGGCCCATGGCGTCCGACGGGGGCCGCGGCGGGGGACGCGGGAGCGCCGGGACGGGGGACACCGTCGGCGGGCCTGCCCAGGAGAGCCCGACCGCAGCGCACCCGGATCGCACTGCGCACCTGGATCGCACCGAACCGCACCGCACCGACCCGAAACCCGCCGACCGCCCGGACCCGCCGACCGCCCGGACCCGCGGCCGTACCGCTGTCGCCCGTCCGGCGCCCGCCGCGGTCCTCCCCCCGGCCCCACCTCGTGCCCGTCCCGCAACGGCGCGCCCGCAGCGGCGGGCGCACGGAAGGAACGCCGCCATGCGCCGCACCCCTGCCCGATCCCCGCTCGCCGTGCTGCGCGCCGTCCCCTGGCGGCACGACCTGCCCGCCTCGCTGGTGGTGTTCCTGGTCGCCCTCCCGCTCTGCGTGGGGGTGGCCGTCGCCTCCGGCGTCCCGGCCGAACTGGGGCTGGTCACCGGCATCGTCGGCGGCCTGGTCGTCGGTCTGCTGCCCGGCAGCAGCCTCCAGGTCAGCGGTCCCGCCGCCGGACTGACCGTGCTGGTCGCGGACGCCGTCCAGCAGTTCGGCGTCGCCGCACTCGGCCCGCTGGTGCTCGCCAGCGGCCTGCTCCAGCTGGCGATGGGCGCGCTGCGGCTCGGCCGCTGGTTCCGCGCGATGTCCGCCTCGGTGGTGCACGGCATGCTGGCCGGCATCGGGCTGACCCTGGTGTCCGGCCAGCTGTACGCGCTCGCCGACCGGCGCGCCCCCGGCACCGGCCCGCAGAAGCTCGCCGGACTGCCCGCCCTGCTGACCGACGTGGCCACCGCCGCCGCCAATCCCGGCGCCGTCGCCCTCGGCCTGGGCACCCTGCTGCTGCTCGTCGCCTGGAAGCACCTGCCCGGCCGCGCGGCCCGGGCCGTCCCCGCGCCGCTGGCCGCCGTCGGCCTGGCCGCCGCCGTCACCGCCGCCGCCGACCTGCCGGTGGCCCGGGTCCGGGTCTCCGCCCTGCTCGACGTCGTCCACCTGCCCGGGCCCGCCGTGCTGGGCGAGCTGGCCGGAGCGGCCGGGTTCGGGACGGTCGTCGCCCTCACCCTGATCGCCTCCGCCGAGACGCTGTTCAGCGCCGCCGCGGTCGACCGGATGCACCACGGACCGCGCACCGACTACGACCGCGAACTCACCGCCCAGGGCCTCGGCAACACCGTCTGCGGACTGCTCGGCGCCCTGCCGATGACCGCCGTGATCGTGCGCAGCGCCGCCAACGTCCAGGCGGGCGCCCGCAGCAGGGCCTCGCGTTTCCTGCACGGGCTGTGGCTGCTGCTGTTCACCGCCCTGCTGCCCGGCGCGCTCGGGCTGGTTCCGCTCACCGCGCTGGCCGCCGTCCTGGTGCACGCCGGGGCCAAGCTGGTGCCGGTGCGCCGGATCGTCGCGTTGTGCCGGGGGCACCGCGGCGAGGCGCTGGTGCTCGGGGTGACGGCGGTCGCGATCGTCGCCACCGACCTGTTCGAGGGGGTGCTGATCGGCGTCGGCCTGGCGGTGGCCAAGTCCGCCTGGCAGACCTCCCACCTGCAGATCGCCGTCGAGGAGGTGGTGCTGGCGGACGGGCGGCCGCTGCACCGGGTGCGGCTGAGCGGCAATGCCACCTTCCTGCGGCTGCCCCGGCTGCTGGACACCCTGGAGCGGCTGCCCGGCGACCGGCCGGTGGAACTGGACTGGTCCGGGCTGCGCCACCTGGACCACGCCTGCACCCTGGCCCTCACCTCCTGGGCCGACCAGCACCGGGCCCGCGCCAGCGCCCCGCTGGCCGTCGACCCGCCGCTGCCGTCGGTCGTCTGACGGCGGGCCGGGGAGCCGGCGGGATGCTCAGGACCGGCGACCCGTGCCGGCGGGGCGCCCAGGCCAGCCGGGCCTGGGCCGGCGCGGCGTGCCGGGCTCGAACGGAGGGCCGTCCGACGGGGGGACCCTAACCTGGTCGCGGCCCGGAGTGGTCCGGGCCGCGACCAGTGCCGTCGGGTGACAAGGAGCACAGAACCGTGATCGCAGCTTTTTCGGTGACCCCGCTGGGGATCGGCGAGGACGTGGGGGAGGCGGTGGCAGCGGCCGTCCGGGTGGTCCGGGCCAGCGGGCTGCCGAACCGCACGGACGCGATGTTCACCAGCATCGAGGGGGAGTGGGACGAGGTGATGCCGGTGATCAGGGCGGCGATCGAGGCGGTGAAGGCGCACAGCAACCGGGTGAGCACGGTCATCAAGATCGACGACCGGGCCGGGGTCACCGACGGCCTCACCGCCAAGGTCGCCTCGGTCGAGCGGCACCTCGCGAACGGCTGAGGGCCTCAGCCGGTGGTGGGCTGGGCGGCGGTCGCCTCGACCGGGCCGGGCACCGCCTGGGGCTGACGGGTGCCCAGCAGCCGGTCCAGCGAGTAGGGCCCGGAGCCGAGGACCGCGATGGCCAGGAAGGCCCAGCAGAACATCACCGAGGGTTCGCCCCCGTTCTGCAGCGGCAGCAGCGCGTGCTCCTGGTGGACGGTGAAGTAGGCGTAGGCCATCGAGCCGGAGCACAGCAGGGCGGCGTACCTGGTGCCGATTCCGAGGAGCACCAGGGCGCCGCCGACCAGTTGGATCAGGGCGGCCCACCAGCCCGGCCACTGGCCGAACGGGAGGCTGCCGCCGCCCTTGGCGCCGCCGAGGACGCCGAAGACCGAGGCGGCGCCGTGGCAGGCGAAGAGCAGGCCGACGACGACCCGAAAGGCCGTCAGCACGAGGGGACGGGCGGCCTCGACGGCCTGTGCGGGGGTGGTGTGGATGCGTGCGGGCATGCCGGGGGACCTCCTGTGGGGGGAGGAGGGACGGGGCGGTAAGGGTAGCCTTGGTCTAGTCCACTTGGCAATGCCCCGTCAGATAACGGTCAGGACCGGTCGCCGTCCTTTCTTGACCGATCGATCTCGAAAGGGCTAGCGTTCACACCATGGCGCGAACGAAGGAATTCGATCCCGACGCGGCGCTCCAGGCAGCTCTCGAACTGTTCTGGCGCCGCGGCTACGAGGCCACCTCGATGGCCGACCTGGTCGAGGGCCTCGGCATCGCCCGGGCCAGCATCTACGCCACCTTCGGCAGCAAGCACGAGCTCTACCTGCGCGCGCTGGAGCGCTACAACGAGCAGCACGACCCGGGCCTGCTGGCCGAGCTGTCCCAGCCCGGCCCGGTGCTGCCGGCCGTCCGCGCCCTGGTGCGCCGCTACGCGGGCATGGGGGGCGAGGATCGCAAGCGCGGCTGCTTCATCACCAACACGGCCGTCGAACTCGCCCCGCACGACGAGGCGGCGGCCCGCCGGGTGGAGGTCAGCTACGACCATCTGGAGACGGCGCTGACCGCCGCCCTGCTGCGCGCCGAGGCCCAGGGCGAACTGCCCGCCGGGCGGGAGCCGCGGGCGCTGGCCCGGATGCTGGTGGTGCTGCTGCAGGGGATCCGGGTGGTGGGCAAGACCGCCGAGGGCGAGCCCCGGGTGCGGGACGCCGCCGAGCAGGCGCTGACGCTGCTGGGCTGAGCTCCGGCCGGCCCGGCCGGAGCCGTCTGCTGTCCCTTTTCTGGACCGAACGGTCTTGAAACTTTGACATTGGGGGGAGTTCCATGGGCATCGCCGTGCCGTCGGCCCGGGCGAGTTTCGCCCTGCTCGGTGCCGTCCAGGCCGTGCTGATCTTCGCCATCATGATCCTCGCCGTGCCGCTTCCCCTGGTCGCCCGGGAGCTCGGGCTCGGCCCGTCCGAGGTGCTGCTGCTCAGCTCCGCGTACGGGCTCTCCTTCGCCGCACTGCTGCTGCTCGGCGGACGACTGGCGGACCGTCACGGAGGCCGCCCGGTGCTGCGGTGGGGCCTGGCACTGCTCGCCGCCGCCTCGGTGGCCTGCGCCCTCGCGCCCGGCTACCCCGTCCTGCTGGCCGGCCGCCTCGTCCAGGGCGCCGGTGCGGCGCTCACCGCCCCGGCCGCGGTCGCGGTGGTCCGCCGGCTGTACCCCCGACCCGCCGACTACCGACGGGCGATGGCCACCTGGGGCGGCCTCTCGGTGATCGGCGCGACGACCGGCAGCGTGGTGTCGGGCGCGGTCGCCGCCGCGGTGTCGTGGCGCTGGCTGTTCGCGGTGCCCGTCCTGGTCGCCCTGGCCGGCCTCGCCCGCTCCGGCTCGCTGCCCGCCGCTGCCCCCGCACCGTCCGGCCGCCGTCCGGCGCTCGACCTGCGCGGCGCCGCCCTCGCCACCACCGGTCTCTGCGCGGCGAGTTACGCCCTGGTGGCCTCCACCGACCACGGCTGGCGGACCGCCGAGACGCTCGTGCCGCTGGCTGCCGGACTGCTCCTGCTGCTCGCCTTCGCCGGCGCCGAACGCCGCACCGTCGACCCGCTGCTGCCACCCGGCTTCCTCGCCGACCGGTCCCGGGCCACCGCACTGGTCGCCGTGACGGCGACCTCCGCCGGTACCGCAGCGGCCTTCGTCCTGCTCTCGCTCTACCTCCAGCAACTGCGCGGCTGGAGCGCGGCCGGCACCTCCGCCGCCTTCCTGCCGTACGCGGCCGCCCTGCTGCTCTCCGGCCGCCTGGCCGGCCCGCTGACCGCCCGGTTCGGGCCGGTTCCGGTCACCGCCGCCGGCCTCGCGCTGGAAGGCGCGGGCCTCGCCCTGCTCGCCGGGATCGATCCCGCCAGCTCCTACCCCACCGGCCTGCTGCCCGGACTGCTCCTGCTGCCCGCCGGAGCCGCCGCCTCCTTCGCCGGGGCGGCCGTCCTGGCCACCGGCGGCGTGGCGCCCGAACGGACCGGCCTGGCCGCGGGCGTCCTCAACACCGCCATGGAGCTCGGCCCCACCACCGGACTGGCCGCCCTGATGGCGCTCGCCGCCACGCGGCCGACCACCGTCGGCGGCTACGCCACGGCCTTCGCGGCCGCGGCCGCCGGCCTGGCACTGACCGCGGTCGCGGTCGGCGCCCTGCCCCGAACCAACCCGACCACCACCCCTGAACGCACCGATCCAATCAAGGAGTTCAGCTCATGAGCACGCGTTTCGCCGACAAGTCCGTCCTGGTCACCGGCGGCGGCAGCGGCATCGGGCGGGGCATCGCCCTCGCCTTCGCCCGGGAGGGCGCCCGGGTCGCGGTCGCCGGGCGCGGCGCCGGCCCGCTGGCCGAGACCGTCGCGCTGATCGAGCAGGCCGGTGGCAAGGCCGTCGCACTGACCGGCGACGTGACCAACGGTGCGGACGCCGCCCGGCTGGTCCGGGAGACCGTCGAGCGGTTCGGCGGTCTGGACGTCGCCGTCAACAACGCCGGGGTGTTCGGCGCGGCCGGCCCGGTCGCCGAGATCGACGAGGACGAGTTCCGGCGGGTCGTCGAGATCAACGTGACCGGCACCCTGCTGGCGATGAAGCACCAGATCGGCCACATGCGGGCGCACGGCGGCGGCGCGATCGTCAACGTCTCGTCCAACCTGGGCGTCCACCGGCGGCTGGAGGGCGTCGGCGCCTACGCCGTCAGCAAGGCCGCGGTCACCGCGCTCACCCGCGCCGCCGCCCGCGACCACATCGGTGAGGGCGTGCGGATCAACACCGTCAGCCCGGGACCGGTGGACACCCCGATGTCTTCCCGGCCCGGCGAGAGCGACGCGGACAAGAGCGACCGGATGAAGTCCGAGGTGCCGGTCGGCCGTTCCGGCGCGGTCGCGGAGATCGCCGCCGCCGTGCTGTACCTGGCCTCGCCGGAGGCGGGCTACACCGTCGGCGCGGACCTGGTGCTGGACGGCGGCGTCACCGCCTGACCGGCGCGGCTCAGCCGTTCAGCCATTCACCGGGCACGGCCTCGTGGAGCGCGTGGAGCGCCTCCGGGGTCCGTGCCCGGGCCGAGATCCAGGCGTCCCCGACCGCCACGACCAGGACGTCCGGACCCCCGTACCAGCGGAACTCCCGGCCCAGCGCGGGCAACTCCACGAAATCGTCCGGGAGTTCGCCCTCGGATTCGAGGAAGTCGCACAACTCGCCGTCCTCCAGCAGCTTCTCGCTCATCGCCATCACCGCCGCCGCCGTCGAGAAGCGCTCCTCCCAGGGCTCCCAGCGCTCCTGCGACTTGTCCGCGAGGTCCGGCCGGGTCACCGTCGGCGGGTCCTCCTGCGCCAGGTCGTCCAGCAGCACGCCCCAGTGGGCGCAGCCCTGGTTCTCCGCGCGGTACACCAGCGCGCCGTCCAGCACGTGGAGCTCGTCCGGCGTGAGCAACACGTCCTGGGAGCTGGTGAGGTCGGCCCGGCGTCCGAACAGTCGGTACGCCTCCCGCAGCGCCACCGGCAGCCGCAGCCCGAGCCGCCGCTCGGCCGCGTCCAGTTCGGCGTCGGTGAAGCCGTCCCGGGGGGTCAGCGGCGCACCCCAGTACGCGGCGAAGCCCCGGACGAGGGCCCAGGCGTCCTCACGGCCGCCGCGCAGGGTCCCCGCCATCGCGGCCGGCATGTCGAAATCCGTGTCGTTCACCCGCGCACCGTACGACACCGCGCTGACAGGGCCCCGGCCCCGACCCTCGTCAGCGCACGACCGGCCGAATCTGACGCGAACGCGTAATCCCGAGGACACCGGTTGATCACTGCGGGGTTCCCGCGCCGTCGTTCGGGCAGGACACGGTTTCGGCCGGAACCGACACACGAAAGGCGGACGCGCGACAGATGCCGACCGCACCGCACGCCGCACGCAGGAGCCGCTGGGGCGAGCACGGGCTCGCCTGGGCCTTCCTGCTGCCCTCCCTGGTGGTCTTCGCCCTGTTCATCGGCTACCCGCTCGGGCGAACGATCTACCTGAGCGGACACGCCAACGACCTCTTCGGGGCGCCCTCCCGCTACGTCGGCGCGAAGCACTACACCGACCTGCTGTCCTCGGCCGACTTCGGCCGGACGCTGGTCACCACGGGGCTGTTCACCCTGATCACCGTGGCGCCCGGGGTGCTCGGCGCGCTGGTGCTGGTGCTGCTGCTGGAGAACCGGATCCGGGGCGTACGGCTGCTGCGCTCCGCCTTCGCGCTGCCCTTCGCCTTCTCGGTGGCCAGCGCCTCGGTGGTGTTCGCGGTGTTCTTCAACCCCGCCAGCGGGGTGCTCAACGGCCTGCTGGCGCACGTCGGCCTCGGTCCGGTCGGCTGGCTCACCGACTCCCGGTACGCGCTGGTCTCGGTGGCCCTGACCACGGTCTGGATGAACCTCGGCTACAACGTGCTGGTGCTGTCGGCGGGCATCGGATCGATCCCCGGCGAGATCGTCGAGGCGGCCCGCATCGACGGCGCCTCCGGACTGCGGCTGGCCCGCTCGATCACCGTCCCGATGCTCGGCCCGAACCTGTTCTTCCTGACGGTGGTCTCCACCGTCCACGCACTGCAGAGTTTCGGCCAGATCCACATCCTCACCAAGGGCGGGCCGGACGGTGCCACCCGGACCCTCGTCTACTCGGTCTACGAGAAGGCCTTCGCCTACAACTCCAGCGACTTCGGCACGGCGAGCGCCCAGGCCGTGGTGCTGCTGGTGGTCGTCCTCGCCTGTACGGCCGTCCAGTTCGGCGTCCTGGAGCGGAAGGTGCACTACGCATGACCACGATCGTCAGTGAGAGCGGGACCAGGACCGACACACCCCGCCCGCGTCCCCGGCCCCGGCTGCTCGCCGGGCGCTCCCCGCGCGACCTGCTGGGCCGCGCCGCCGTGTACCTGCTGCTGGCCGCCGCCCTGGTCACCGTGGCCTTCCCGGTGTACTACGCGATCGCCGGCGCCTTCATGGGCCCGGCCGAACTCTCCTCCTACCCGCCGGCGTTGGTGCCGCACTCGGTCACCGGCCGGAACTTCTCCGGCGCCGTGGACAGCATCCCGCTGTTCCGGCAGTACGCCAACTCGGCGATCACCGCCACCGCGATCACCCTCGCCCAGCTGTTCACCTCGATCCTGGCCGCGTACGCCGTCGTCTTCCTGCCGCTGAAGGCCAGGGCCGTGGTGTTCGGGGTGTTCCTGGCCACCCTGATGGTCCCGTGGGAGGCCATCATCATCCCCAACTACCTGACCCTGTCGGACTGGGGCTTCGGCAACACCTACTTCGGCCTGGTCCTGCCGTTCCTGGCCTCGGGCTTCGGCACCTTCATGCTGCGCCAGGCCTTCCGGCAGCTGCCCGGCGAACTGCGGGACGCAGCGCGGATCGACGGGGCCGGCCACTGGCGCTTCCTGTGGCGGATCGTCGTCCCGCTGAACAAGCCGGCCCTGGCCGCGCTGTCGATCTACGTCTTCCTGTCGGCCTGGAACCAGTACTTCTGGCCGCTGATCATCACGCGCACGGCCGACATGCAGACCCTGCAGATCGGCCTCACCTCGCTGCGCGACTCCGAGATGGCCGACCCGGGGCTGATCCTGGCCGGCGTCGTGCTGTCGCTGCTGCCCACCCTCGTCCTGGTGGTCCTCGGCCAGCGGTTCATCGTCCGCGGCCTCACCGCGGGCGCCGTCCGCTGACCCGCTCCGGCCGCCCGGTCCGCCGACCCGTTCCGGCCGCCCGGTCCGCCGACCCGGCGGCACCCGTCCCGCTCGCACCCGCCCGTCCCCCTTCCGGAAAGAGAGTGAACCCTCGTGAAGAAGAGTGCACGCGCGCTCGCGGCCCTGCTGGTGGCCGGCCTGTCCCTGACCGCCTGCAGCTCCAGCGGCTCCGGCTCGGGCGGCTCCGCCGAGGCCGGTGCCCCCGGGGCCCAGGCGCTGGACCAGGCCTCCGGCGTGACCACCGTCGAGTTCTGGCACTCGATGACCGGGAAGAACGCCGACGCGCTGAACGGGCTGGTCAGCCAGTTCAACGCCGCCCACCAGGGCAGGATCGAGGTCAAGGCACAGTTCCAGGGCAAGTACGACGAGCTGGTCACCAAGTACAAGGCCGCGGTGCAGCAGAAGGGCACCCCCGCCCTGGTGCAGGTCTACGACATCGGCACCCGGTTCATGATCGACTCTCGGCAGACCGTTCCCGCCCAGGCCTTCGCCGACAAGGACGGCTACTCGCTGGACGACCTCGACCCGAACATCCGCAACTACTACTCGACGGGCGGCAAGCTGGTCTCGATGCCGTTCAACTCCTCGATGCCGCTGCTCTACCTGAACACCGACGCCTTCAAGGAGGCCGGCCTCGACCCGGCCCAGCCGCCCAAGGACCTCAACGAGCTGGCCGACCTGGCCAGGAAGCTCACCAAGAAGGACGCCGACGGCAAGACCGTCCGCTACGGCTTCGGCGCCGCCGTCTACGGCTGGTTCGTCGAGGAGCTGATCGCCGAGTCCGGCACCATGTACTGCGACAAGGACAACGGGCGCAGCGACAAGGCGGGCAAGGTCGTGTTCGACTCCGCCCAGGGCGCGCAGATCGTCCAGTGGTGGGCCGACCTGGTCAAGGGCGGCTACGCGGCCAACACCGGCCGGGTCACCGACGACGCCCAGGCCGCCTTCAAGTCCGGCACGGTCGCGATGCACCTGGAGTCCACCGGCGTGCTGCGCGGCTACACCGAGGCCGCCAGGTTCGGCGTCGGCACCGCCCCGTTCCCCAAGGTCACCGCCGCCGACCAGGGCGGCCCGGCGATCGGTGGTGCCTCGCTCTGGATCAGCGGCCCGGGGCACTCGGACGCGGAGAAGCGGGCCGCCTGGGAGTTCGAGAAGTTCCTCACCGGCCCCGAGCAGCAGGCCGCCTGGCACACCGGCACCGGATACTTCCCGGTCAACAGGAAGGCCCTGGACGACCCCAAGGACAAGGAGTGGGTGGCCAAGTACCCGCAGTTCCGGACGGCCATCGACCAGCTGAAGGCCACCAAGCCCACCCCGGCCACCGCCGGCTGCCTGCTCGGCGTGATGCCGCAGGCCCGCAAGGGCGTGGAGACCGCCATCGAGCAGACCATCGCGGGCAGCAAGACCGCCCAGCAGGCCCTCTCCGACGCGGCCAAGGAGCTCCAGCCCGCGATCGAGAGCTACAACAGCTCGGTCGGCTGACCCGGCCCGCCCCCGGCAGCACGGCCCGCCCCCGCATTCCGGCCCGCCCGGCGCAGCGCGCGCCCGGCGGGCCGTCGCCGCCACGCCCGTACGCCGTCACACCGTCGCGGCGCATACCGTAGGGGCGTCACACCGTCGCGGCGCACACCGTCGCGGCCGTAGCGCCGGATCAGGCCGAGAGCGCCTCGCCGTCCTCGGGCAGCACGCACGCGCCCGCCAGCTCGTCCAGCGACAGGTCCAGCGCGAAGGCCAGCGCCGCGATGGTGAAGAACGACGGCGTCGGTGCCCGACCGGTCTCGATCTTCCGCAGCGTCTCCGCCGAGACACCGGCCACCGCCGCCACCTCGACCATGCTGCGCTCACCACGCGCCTCACGCAGCAGCGCCCCGAAGCGCTCCCCACGCTCGCGCTCCCACGGGGTCAGCGGAGTCCTCACCATGGCGTCGAGTCTACGGCGTGCCTGACATGCCCGGGCCCTCGTACTGCGCCTCGTGCTTGGCGCAGCCCACGATCTGCTGACGCTGCCCTGTCCTGTCCTGTCCGGACCCGGCGCCGCGATCGTGCGGGCAGTCGCCGACCCGCGGGACATCGGCGCCGGTGCGTTTTCCGGACGGACGGACGGACGGAGCCGGATCGCCGGGTGGGGTTCGCGGACCCTCGACCGTGATACAAATACCGGTATAAGAATTGGATCCCAGGGGAGTGGTTCACCATGGTCGAACTCAAGTCGGACACCGCCCTCGCCGCGATGCGCGAGGCCGGAAGGGTCGTCGCCAACGCCCTGGCGGCGGTGCAGCAGGAGGCGGCGGTGGGCGTGAGCCTGCTGGAGCTGGACGAGGTGGCGCGCGGCGTCCTCGCCGCCGCCGGGGCGAGCTCGCCGTTCCTCGGCTACCGACCGTCCTTCGCGCCCGTGCCCTTTCCGGCCGTGATCTGTGCCTCGGTCAACGACGCGGTGGTGCACGGCATCCCGGACGGCTACCGGCTGCGCGACGGCGACCTGGTGAGCATCGACTGCGGCGCCGTGCTGGACGGCTGGTGCGGCGACTCCGCCGTCAGCTTCACCGTCGGCGCCGCCCGCCCCGAGGACGACGAGCTGATCGCCGCCGCCCGGCGCTCGCTGGAGGCCGGCATCGCCGCCGCCGTGGTCGGCAACCGGATCGGCGACATCGCGCACGCCATCGGCCGGTCCGCCCGGGCCGGGCGCTACGGACTGCTCGACGGCTACGGCGGCCACGGCATCGGCCGCCGGATGCACGAGGACCCGCACGTCCCCAACGAGGGCCGCCCCGGGCGGGGTTACCCGCTGCGCCCGGGCCTGGTGCTGGCGATCGAGCCGATGCTGACGGCCGGCGGCCGCGACGACTACGCCACCGACCCCGACGGCTGGACCCTGCGCACCACCGACGGCACCCGCGCCGCCCACGTCGAGCACACCGTCGCCATCACCGAGGAAGGCCCGCGGATCCTGACAATTCCCTGACAAGTGACGGATGCCACGCGTTCGCGCCCCTCCTGCCGGAGTACCGTGCGGGGCATGAACGATCAGGACTTCACGACCCGGGTCACCGTGCGCGGCTACGAGACCGACACCCAGGGCCACCTCAACCAGGCCGTCTACCTGCAGTACGCCGAGCACGCCCGCTGGGAGTACCTCCAGGCGGCCGGGATCCGCCAGGCCGACCTCGTGGCCAAGGGCGTGGGCCCGGTGGTGCTGGAGACCACGGTGAAGTACCTGCGGGAACTGTGCGCCGGGGACACGGTGGAGATCAGCTGCGCGTTCAGCTGGCGGGAAGGCAAGACCTTCCAGGTGGTGCAGCGGCTGACCCGCGAGGACGGCGTGCTGGCCGCGGAGATCACCGGGGTCGGCGGCATCCTCGACCTGGCGGAGCGCCGGCTGGTCGGCGACCCGCGCGAGCCGCTGCGCGCCCTCGCCTCGGACCCGGGCCTGCTCGGCCTCTGACCGCCCCCGACTCGGCCTCTGACCGGCCCCGAGAGGAATCCCGCCCCTGCGAGGAATCCGGGCCGAGAGGAAGCCCGGACCCCCGTGCTTCGCGGGCCGGTGGCGCCCGGCGGGGGCCGTCACCGTCCGGGGATGGTCGGCGGCGGCGATCAGGGCGGCCAGCCCGGTGGTCACCGGCACCGCGGCGACCAGCCCGATGCTGCCGACCAGGGTGCGGGCGATCTCCTCCGCGACCAGTTCGCTGGTGGCCACCGACACCACCGTCCGGTGGGCGACGGTGAACAGCAGCAGCAGTGGCAGCGCCGCGCCCGCGTACGCGAGGACCAGGGTGTTGACGGTCGAGGCGATGTGGTCGCGGCCGATCCGCATGCCCGTCCGGTACAGCCGGCCCGCGCCCATCGACGGGTCGGCCTCGTGCAGTTCCCAGATCGCCGAGGTCTGGGTGACCGTCACGTCGAACAGCACCCCGAGCGAGCCGATCACGAACCCGGCCAGGAGGAGGCCGCGGATCTCGATGCCGGGGTAGAGGTCGTGGATGAGCCCGGTCTCCTCCGAGGTGTTCCCGGTCAGGTGCGCCCAGGCGGCGAAGACCAGGCTCAGCACCCCGATCAGCACCATGGACACCAGGGTTCCCAGCACCGCCACCGAGGTGCGGGCGGACAGCCCGTGGCACAGGTAGAGGGCGATCAGCATGATCGCGCTGGCGCCGACGATCGCCACCAGCAGCGGGTCCGAGCCGCGGAGGATGGCGGGCAGGATGAACAGTGAGAGCACGGCGAAGCTGATCGCCAGTGCGATCAGCGCGGCCACCCCGCGCCAGCGCCCGACCACCACCACGACGACGGCGAAGAGCCCGGCCAGCACGCCCATCGGCAGGTTCCGGTCCACGTCCACCACGCTGTACCGGAGGTCGGCCGGGGCGTCCGGCGCGTACGTCAGGACGACCCGTTCGCCGAGCTCGTACTGCCGGGGCTCGGCCGGGTGGACGACCACGGTGAAGGTGCGGCCCCGGTCCGGGCCGTCGGTGACCTCCACCGTGTCCTGCCGGCAGGTGCCCTGGTCGGCGGGGTTGAGGTCGCTGCAGGGCAGTTCCCGGACGGCGGTGACCCTGCCGTGCCGGACCTGCTGGTCGAAGCCGACCCCGCTGTGCTGGTGGGCGGGGACACCGTCCGGCCAGAGCACCACCATGCCGACCACCACGGCCACCGCGAACGGGATCAGCACGGCCGCGATCACCTTGCGCAGGTGCGCGGAGACCGGTGCGGCCGGCCCGTGGGCGTGCGAGTGCCCCACGGGTACGGGGCGTCCTTCGTGCCCACCGCCGTCGTGCCCGTGCTCGTGCCCGTGCCCGTGCCCACCGCCGTCGTGCCCGTGCCCGTGCCCGTCGTCCGGATTCCCTGCCGCCACCTCACGCCTCCTCAGACCCGCTCCACAACACCCGAATTCATCGGCGCCCGACCGCCCGCCGTCCCGGAGGCCGCGAACCCTGGGCGCGCCGCCCGGTGGGGCACGGCACACCCCGGCGCCGGGGGCATACCCCACCTCCCACCGGCCAGCTGCCCGCATGGGCCCAAGGCCACCGCCACAGCAGACTCTTGGGCATGCCGAACACCAGCCGTCGAACCGTCACCGCGACCGCCGCCGCCACCGTGGCCGCCGCCCTCGCCGTCTCCGCGCTCACCGCCCTGCCGGCCGTGGCCGACCAGGGGCACCCCCGCCGCGACCACCTCGACTGGACCGCCTGTCAGGGCGAGGTCGACCCCCGCCAGCAGTGCGCCACCGTCACCGTCCCCCTGGACTACAACGACCCGGACGGCCAACAGATCACGCTCGCGATCTCCCGCATCCCCAGCGCCAAGCCCGGCCTGCGCCACGGCGTCCTGCTGACCGTCCCCGGTGGGCCGGGCGGCTCCGGGCTCGACCTCCCCAGCGGCGCGGCCAAGCGCCTCCCGCCGTCCGTCCAGGACCGGTTCGACCTGATCGGCTTCGACCCGCGCGGCGTCGGCCGTTCCACCCCGGTCAGTTGCGGTCTGGACCACGCCGACCTGGCGATGGTCAACCTGCGCCCCTGGCCCGCCGCGGACGGCTCGATCGACGGGAACCTCGCCACCGAACGCCGGATCGCCGAGACCTGCGCCCGCAACGGCGGCCCGGTGCTGCGCAGCATCTCCACCGCCAACGAGGCCCGCGACATCGACCGGATCCGCCAGGCCCTCGGCGAGCGCAAGCTCTCCGCCTGGGGCACCTCCTACGGCACCTACGCCGGAGCCGTCTACGCCACCGAGTTCCCCCAGCACACCGACCGGATCGTGCTGGACAGCAACGACGACCCGGACCCGTCACGGGTCGGCCGGGGCTGGCTGGCCGCCTTCGGCCGGGGCGCGGAGGACCGCTTCCCCGACTTCGCCAAGTGGGCCTCGGCGCCGGACAATCCGGACCGGGTCGCGGACACCCCCGAGCAGGTGCGCCCGCTCTTCCTCGACCTCGCCGCCCGCCTGGACCGCTCGCCGCTGCCCTGGCCGGGCGCCAACCCGGCCGAGCTGAACGGCAACGTGCTGCGCGAGACCATGCTGGAGAGCCTGTACGCGGACGCCAAGTTCCCCGGTCTCGCCCGGCTGATGCTGGCCGGCCTCGGCCGCCGGCCGTTGCCCACCCCGGTCCTGCCTCCCGACCAGGCGGTGCAGAACACCATCGCCGTCTCCGTCGGCACCCTCTGCAACGACGTCAGCTGGCCCGCCGCCCCGGCGGCCTACGCCAGGGACGTCGCCGCCGACCGCGCCGCCCGTCCGCTCACCGCGGGCATGCCGGTGAACGTGATGCCCTGCGCCTTCTGGCCGTTCAAGCCCGCCGAGCCGCCGGTGCGGGTGACCGGCCGCGGCCCGGCGAACGTCCTGCTGGCGCAGAACCTGCGCGACCCGGCCACGCCGTACGGGGGCGCGCTCAAGCTCCGCGCCGCCTTCGGTGACCGCGCCCGGATGGTCACCGTGGACTCCGGCGGCCACGACGTCTACCTGGCGAACGGGAACGTCTGCGGCGACGCGGCGGTAACGGACTTCCTGGTGACGGGCCGTCGCCCGGGCGAGGACGTGTACTGCCCGGCCGGCTGACGCCACCCAGGGCTGACGCCACGCAGGGCTGACGCCTGGGCGGGAAGCGACTGACACGGGGGGAGGCAACGGACCGTGGGCGAACGGTCCTTGTCCCTTCGTGGACCCCCATTCGACCCCCGCACATGAGTCGAACCTGTCGCGATTTTGTGACAATAGTTCGCCAACACGCCGCCCACCGTGGGGATTCGCGGCCTTAATGTTCGGACTATGTCACCGAAGAGCCGCATACCTGCCCCGGACCCGGGCGACACCTGGGTACCGCGCCCCCGGCGCCGACAGACCCCGCTCGGAATCCTGCGCCATGCGGCCACCTTCCTCGGCTCCAGCGTGCTGGGCGGCGTCCTGCTGGCGGGCCTGATCCTCCCGGGGGCGGGCGCGGTCGGACTCGGGGCCAAGAACGGCGCCGAGGGCTTCGAGAGCATCCCCGACGACTTCAAGACCCCGCCGCTCACCCAGGCCACCCAGATCTACGATGCCGAGGGCGGCCTGATCGCCAAGGTCTACGAGCGCGACCGCACCGTGCTGACCGCCGAGCAGATGTCGCCGCTGATCCGCAAGGCCCAGGTGGACATCGAGGACGCGCGCTTCTACGAACACGGCGCGGTGGACCTCAAGGGCGTCCTGCGGGCGATCACCAAGAACGCCGAGAGCGGCGCCGCCGTGCAGGGCGCCTCCACCCTCACCCAGCAGTACGTGAAGAACGTCAACGTCGAGATGGCCGGGGACGATCCGGTGGCGGTGCACGAGGCCCAGCGCAAGACCCTGGGCCGCAAGATCCAGGAACTCCGGTACGCCATCAAGCTGGAGGAGGACCTCTCCAAGGAACAGATCCTCACCAACTACCTGAACATCACCTTCTACGGCCACCAGGCGTACGGCATCCAGGCCGCCTCCCAGCGCTACTTCAGCAAGGACGCCAAGGACCTCACCCTCCCCGAGGCGGCGATGCTCGCCGGACTGGTGCAGAACCCGTCCCAGTACGACCCCAAGCTGCACCCGGTGGCCGCCCAGAAGCGCCGGGACACCGTGCTCGACAAGATGGTCGAGAACAAGCACATCACCGCCGAGCAGGCCAAGGAGGCCAAGGCCACCCCGCTCGGCCTCAACTACCGGGACCCGCAGAACGGTTGCATCACCGCCCAGGCCGGCATGGGCTTCTTCTGCGACTACGTCCGGCACGTCGTCAAGCAGGATCCGGCCTTCGGCAAGAGCGCCGCCGAGCGCAAGAAGCTCTGGGACACCGGCGGCCTGAACATCTACACCACCCTCGACCCGGAGAAGCAGGCCGCCGCCCAGAACGCCGTCTCCACCAAGGTGTACGTCACCGACCCGGTCTCGGCGGCGATGACGATGGTCGAGCCCGGCACCGGCAAGATCCTGGCGATGGCCCAGACCCGCCCCTACGGCCTGGCGAAGGAGAAGAACCAGACCGTCGTCAACCTCAACGTGGACGCGGCGATGGGCGGCGGCATCGGCTTCCAGCCCGGCTCCAACTTCAAGCCGATCGTGGCCGCCGCCGCCCTGGAGGCCGGACTGCCGCCCACCCAGCAGTACGACTCGCCGAACCGGATGGACTGGCCGACGATGAAGACCTGCGACGGCACCTGGAAGAACCTCAGCAAGGGCAAGAAGGACGGGGTCATCCCCAACGAGAGCCCGAGCGAGAAGGGCCCGTACGCCCTCAAGCAGGCGATGGCGCTCTCCGTGAACACCTACTTCGTGCAGATGGAGCAGGAGATCGGGCTCTGCGCCGTCAAGCAGATGGCCAACAAGCTGGGCGTGACGGCCAAGGCGAGCGGCGACCCGCTCCAGGAGGTGCCGGCCCTCGGCCTCGGCACCCAGGAGGTGAGCCCGCTGACCATGGCGAACGTCTACGCGACCTTCGCCGCCCGGGGCGACTACTGCGCGCCGCTGGCGATCAACCGGATCACCACGGTGGACGGCAAGGACGTCCCGGTGCCGCCGGCCCGCTGCAACCAGGTGATGTCCACCGACACCGCCGACGTGGTCAACAGCGTGCTGCTCGGCGTGACCGAGAAGGGCGGCACCGCGCGCGACCTGCGGCTGGACGACGACCGCCAGATCGCCGGCAAGACCGGAACCACGGACGAGAAGAAGTCCGCCTGGTTCACCGGCTACACCGGCAACCTGTCCGGCTCGGTCTGGCTGGGCAGCCCGGGCACCAAGGTGCCCATGCGCAACATCAGGATCGGCGGCCAGTACCAGGCCGAGGTGTTCGGGGCGACCGGCCCGGGACCGATCTGGCAGAAGGCGATGAGCGACGCCGTCCGCACCGTTCCGGACAAGGAGTTCACCACCGTCTACATCCCGGACCCGGTCAGGCACGACCCCGGCTGCGCCACCCCCGGCACCCCGCCCGGCTCGGCCACCTGCACCGGCACGCCCAGCCCGGGCACCACCGGCAGGCCGCGCGGCACCAACCCCACCACCGGCGGCCCGACCACCCGCTACACCCCGACCACCCCACCGGACCCCGAGGACCAGTGACGCCCCGTCACCTTCCTCACGGCCCCGCCCGAGCACCCGCGCTCGTGCGGGCGGCCGGTTGCGGTACGTTGAGGGCGGCTCCCGGCACTTCCATTGCCGGGAGCCGCCCAGGAGTTGAGCAGCCCTGCCTACTGCTGTTCGAGACCGGCGATGGCCAGGACGTCGACGGAGCCGGAGAAGCGGTAGCCGTCCCCGGGGCTGACGGTCGCGTATGAGTGCCAACCGCGCACTGGCGCCTGCCCGCACTCCGGGCGTGCCCACGGTGTCCCGCGCCCGGGACGGCGCCACCGTCCCGAACCGGCGTCCTACCGCGCCTCGACCGGCTCGCCGCTGTCCTGGTCGAGGTTGAACACCCGCCGGTAGGAGTCGGTGACCACGGTGATCTGCGTGCGACCGGTCCAACTCGCCCCCACCAGCCGGGCGTCGGCCGGTGCGCCGCCGATGTCCGCCAGCAGCCAGCGCCGGGCCGACCAGCCTTCGCCGCTCTCCAGCAGCACCTGCCAGTGCTCGCCCGCCTGCGGTCCGGAGCCGTACGAGCGGTGCACCACCACCAGGGTCTGCTCCGCGCCGGCCGGGGCGACCTCCCGGCTGCGGGTCTCGGCCGCCGACACCTTGTGCGCGGTCAGCACGCCGAGCAGGAACACCACCCCGGCGGTGACCGTGACCGCCCGGGTGGCGGCCCGTACGGCGGTGCGGCGGTCGCTCAGCCAGGCGGCGGCGATCAGCGCGGCCAGTGCGCCGCCGAGCAGCAGCTCCGGCCGGTTCAGCAGGTCGGCGACCAGCATCAGGCCGCCCGAGCGGCTCTCCCACTGTCCCTCGGTGTACAGCAGTACGGCCACCGCCCCGCAGGCCAGCAGTGCCCGGATGAGGGCGCGCCTGGCTCGCGGTGTCCGGCTGGTCCGGCGCTCGTTCATCGTCCCCCCGGTCATGTGGTCACAGCTCCGCGAGAAGCTTCCGGCCCTCCGGCCAGTCGCCCAGCCCCGACTCCGAGTTGATGTGCCCGTACGCGCCCGCCTCGACGTGGCGGGCGCCCCAGGCCGCCGCGAACTCGCGGGCCCGTGCCGGAGCCACCCACGGGTCGTCGGTGGAGGAGACCACCACCGCCGGGAACGGGAACCGCTCCAGCGCCACCGGCCGGAAGCCCAGCAGCTCCGGCACCTCGGCGGTGTCGATGTCCGCCGGGGCGACCAGCAGCGCGCCCCGCACGGCGGCGGTCCGCCCGGCCGGCGCCTCCGCGACCCAGCGGGCCACGGTGACGCAGCCCAGGCTGTGCGCGACCAGCACCACCGGTCCCTCGGCGGCGGCCGCCGCCACCGCCGCGTCCACCCGGGCCACCCAGTCGTCCTGGTCCGGGTGGTCCCAGTCCGCCTGCTCGACCCGGCGGAAGGCCTCCGGCTCGGCAACTTGCCAGCGGGTCTGCCAGTGCGCGGGGCCGGAGTTCTGGTAGCCGGGGAGGACGAGGTAGGTGATGCGGTCGGGCATGGCTCCTCCGGGAGTCGGTCGGTCGGGCTGCGGGCGATGGACGTCCGGTGGGCGGACGGTGGGCAGAGGGGTGGTCGGTGGGCAGAGGGGTGGTCGGTGGGTGGTCGGTGAACGGGCAGCACGAGAGTCTAGGCCGCGGCCGCCGAGGCGCCGCAGCCGGGCGCCGCACCCGCTCGGCGGTTCCGTCACCGAGCCGTTCGCCGAGCCGTTCGCCGCACCCGCCACCGCACCCGCCACCGCCCCCGCACCCGCCACCGCCCCCGCCCCCGGCGCGCGCGGCTCGCAGGCGGCGCACGAGCCGGGTGATGCGCCGCCGCACACCCGGTGTGCCCCGTTGCCAACGGCGTGGCCGGTACGGGAGGTTGGACCGAGCCCGAGCGGCGGCGCCTACCGCCCAGGGCTGGAACCAGGCCTGACGCTCGATCACGTGGAGGGATGTCGGCGATGACATCGAAGATCCTGCTCGTCACCGGGGACGCCGCCGAGTCGCTGGAGGTGTTCTACCCGTACCAGCGGCTGCGCGAGGAGGGCTACCAGGTCGACATCGCGGCCCCGACCAAGAAGCGTCTGCAGTTCGTGGTGCACGACTTCGTGGACGGCTACGACACGTACACGGAGAAGCCCGGCTACACCTGGCCCGCCGACATCGCCCTGGCCGACGTCGACCCGGCCGACTACGTCGCCCTGGTCATCCCCGGCGGCCGCGCCCCCGAGTACCTGCGCAACGACCCGGAGGTGCAGCGGATCGCCCGGCACTTCTTCGACGGGGACAAGCCGGTCGCCCAGATCTGCCACGGCCCGCTGATCACCGCCGCCGCCGGGTTGCTCGACGGCCGCCGCACCTCCGCCTACCCCGCGCTCGCCCCGGACATCAAGGCGGCGGGCGCCGAGTTCGTGGAGGGCGAGGCGGTGGTGGACGGCGTGGTCGTCTCGGCCCGCGCCTGGCCCGACCACCCGGCGTGGCTGCGGGCCTTCATCGAGGTGCTGCGCACCAAGGCCCCGCTGAGCTGACCCCGCTCCGCCCGTACCCCGAGAGAACTCGGGGTACGGCTCCGGGTCGCGGTCAGGGTCGCGGGCCCTCCTCCAGGCCGATGACCGCCGCCGAACGCCCTGCCATGGTGTCAACAGCCATGGAACCAGCCGGAGTTGTCGGGACTCCGGTGGCATCGAACCAGGGAGAACGGCATGACCGCCGATCCGACCGCCCTCCGCCGCAGGCTCCGTCGGCCGGTGCTGCGCGCCGCCGTCACGGTCGTCGCGGGCGCCGGGCTGCTCGCCACCCTCGCCCCCGCGGCGATCGCCCAACCCGCCGACCGCTCCCTGGCCTCCGGCTGCCACGGCGCCCTCCACCTCCTCGCCGCCGACCGCGCCGACCGGACGGACTCCGCCGAGGGCCGGACGGACTCCGCCGGGAGCCGGGCCGATCGGGCCGCCGCGGACGCCGCCCTGGCCGGCCTCACCGACCCCGGCTACGCCACCTCTGCCCTCGGCGCCCTCCGCGAGAACGGCCGACTGGTCTGGCGCAACGCCACCGGTGTCGCCGCCCTGGGCGGCCGGCCCGCCGACCCCGACGGCCGCTTCCGGATCGGCAGCGTCACCAAGACCTTCGTCGCCACCACCCTGCTCCAACTCGTCGGCGAGCGGCGGCTTGAGCTCGACGACCGGCTGGAGTGCCTGCTGCCCGGCGTCGTCCCCAACAGCACCGCGATCACCGTCCGGCAGCTGCTCGACCACACCAGTGGCGTCGCCAACTACACCCAGGACCCGGCCTTCGATCCCTACGACCAGGACTGGCTGACCGACCGCCGCTTCCGGCCGTACTCCCTCCAGGACCTGGTCGACATCGCGAACAGGTACCCGCCGGCCTTCCCTCCGGGCCAGGACTGGGCCTACTCCAACACCAACTTCGTGCTGATCGGGCTGATCATCGAGAAGCTCACCGGTCACAGCTGGCAGGAGGAGGTCACCCACCGGATCATCCGCCCGCTCCACCTCACCGGCACCTCGATGCCCGGCGACTCGCCCTTCATCCCGGGCCCGCACGCCCACGGCTACCTCAAGACGGCCGCCGGCCCGGCGGACGTCACCCTGCTCGACCCCTCGATGGCCGGCTCGGCCGGCGCCGGCATCTCCACCACCGCCGACCTCACCGCCTTCGTCGGCGCCCTGCTCGGCGGCCACCTGCTGCCCCCGGCCGAACTCGCCGAGATGGAGCGGACCAGCGCGACCAGCGCGACCGGCGGCGGCCGGAACTACGGCCTCGGCCTCCAGCGCGTGGACACCCCGTGCGGCACCCTCTGGGGCCACGCCGGCGGCATCCCCGGCTACACCACCCTGGTGCTCGGCTCGGCGGACGGCAAGCGCCAGTTCGCCGCCTCCGTCACCGTCTACGACGTCGGGGACGGCACGGCCGCCAATGCCGCCTGGAACAAGCTGGCCGTCACGGCCCTGTGCGGTCCCCAGGCCTCCGCGCTCGGCCCCTCCACCGTGCCCGGCCCCGCACCCGACCTCGCCCGCACCGCGCCCTGACCGGCCCCCTACGCTGACCGGCGACAGATCGCCGACCAGATCGCCGACCGGACCGTCGACAGACCGTCGACCGTCACACCAGGAGGACGAGTCATGGCAGAACCGCTGATCGCCGCCGTCGGGGGCAAGGTGCCCGCCGTCGACCCGGGCGCCTTCCTCGCGCCCAACGCCGTGGTCGTGGGGGACGTCACCGTCGCCGCCGGTGCGAGCATCTGGTACGGCGCGGTGCTGCGCGGCGACGCCGAGTCGATCACCGTCGGCGCGGGCAGCAACATCCAGGACAACTGCACTCTGCACGCCGACCCCGGTTTCCCCCTGGTGGTCGGAGCGCGCGTCTCGGTCGGCCACAACGCGGTGCTGCACGGCTGCACCGTCGAGGACGACGTCCTGGTGGGGATGAGCGCCACCGTCCTCAACGGCGCCCGGATCGGCACCGGCTCCCTGGTGGCCGCCGGGGCCGTGGTCACCCAGGGCACGGACGTCCCGCCCGGCTCCCTGGTCGCCGGCGTCCCGGCGAAGGTCCGCCGCCCGCTGACCGAGGAGGAGAGGACCGGCATCAAGGCCAACGGCGAGGGCTACCTCCTGCTCGCCGAGGCCCACCGGCAGATCTGAGACGTGTCCCCGCGGCCGCTACAGCCGGTCGTAGACGGCGGACAGCCGGTGCAGCACCTCGGCGGCCCGGTCGAGGGCCTCCTCGTCGTAGTCGTCGAGGTCGCTGTGCAGGGCCTCGGCCAGGGCCTGCTGACGCTGCCGGTGGCGGTCGCGGCCCGCGTCGGTGAGGGCGACCAGGACGGAGCGCTTGTCCTCGGGAGGGCGGGTGCGGGTGACGTAACCGGCGTTGACCAGGCCGTTCACCAGCTGGGTGGTGGCGGCGCCGGTGGTCTCGGTGCCGGCGGCGAGCTGGGTGATGGTGAGCGGCCCCTGGTCGGCCAGGGTGCGCAGGGCCCGGGCGTGGGTGAGGGAGAGGGCCCCCGGGGTGCGGGTGGCGCGGCCGCGCAGCCGGGCGTCGGCGGCGCTGAGGCGGTAGGCGGCGCGGGCCAGGCGGTCGAGCGCCTGGGCGCGTCCGGGGGTGGGCGGCGACTCGGTCATGGTCGGGTGTCCTCCTCGGCGGGTTGACAGCAGCTTAGCTTCAGTACTTAATGAATAAGTACTTAATTACTAAGTACTTATCTACATCTCCGGAAGGAGACCGCCATGACCGTCCGTTCCACCGGCCAGAGCTGGGCCCTGGACATCGCCCTCGTCCAGGGCGGCTTCGACGCCCTGCATCCCGAGGCCGTCGGGACCATGGAGCAGCTCGGCCACGACCACACCGACTTCGCGAAGGTGTTCGCGCTGGTCAGGAGTGGTGCAATGTTGCCCAAGGCGTGGGCCACCGTGGCCGGCCAGGCCGAGGAGCGCGCCGCGCACCACGAGCGCGGGGGCTTCGTCCGGACCGCCGCCGACCTCTACCTGCGGGCGGCGGTGATGTGGGGCCGGGCGCAGTACTCGATCTTTGACGCCGCCGATCCGCGCAAGGCGGCCATGCGTGCCCGGGCCAACCACTGCGTGGAGCGTCTGGGCGCCCTGCGCGACGGCCGGGTGCGGCGCGTGGTGCTGGATTTCGAGGGCTCGCGGATCTACGCCCTGCTGCACCTGCCGGCCGGCCGGGTCGAGAACGCGCCCGCCGTCATCCTCGGTCCGGGGATGGACATGATCAAGGAGGACTACATCTGGGCCGCCGAGCGCTACTACACCTCGCGCGGCATGGTCGCGCTGTCCATCGAGGGCCCGGGCCAGGGTGAGAGCCGGGCCGGCGGACTGACCGTGGACCTCGGCAACTACGAGCGGGCGATCGGCCGCTACCTCGACCACCTGGCCTCGCTCCCGGAGGTCGACGCGGAGCGGATCGGCATGTTCGGCATCTCGATGAGCGGTTACTGGGGCTCCCGAGCCGCCGCAACCGACCGCCGGCTGGCCGCGCTCGCCGCCTTCGAGGCCGTCACCGGGGACTTCTCGACGATCTTCGAGCGGGCCCAGCCGACGTTCAAGAACAACTACATGTACATGGCCGGATACACCGACGAGGAGGCCTTCGACCGGGACCTGGCCCACCGGATGCCGCTCGGCGACCTGGTCGCCGACATCACCTGCCCGGTGCTCTACGGCATCGGCGAGTTCGACGAGCTGACCGACCTCGGCCAGGCCATGGAAAGCTTCGAGCGCATCCGGGCTCCCAAGGAGCTGCGGGTCTACGAGGGCGAGTTCCACCCGCTGGGCGGGGTGGCGGCCGAGGCCTTCCGCTTCGGCGCGGAGTGGCTGGAGCGAGCCCTGGGCGGCGAGTTCGCCGACCCCGGCCGCGACGTGCGCCACCATGTCCACCGCGACGGGCGCACCACCGACGGCACGGCCGACCCGGCCTGGTGGCTCGGCGCCGCCCCGGCGGCGCTCACCGACCTCCGCCGGGGTCAGTAGTAGCGCCCTACGGCCCCGGCGGCGCCCAACGACCCCCGCCGGGGTCGGTAGAGCCTACGGCGCCGGGATCAGGGCAGTGTCCGCCGGTTCCCCTGTTGCCCCCGTCGGTTCCCTCGCCGGTTCGACCGGTGCGGGGCCCGGCGGGCGCCGGTCGGCGGCCCAGGCCAGCACGGCCACGGCGGCGCCGGCGGCGGCCAGGCCCGAGCCCACCAGGGTGGGTGAGGTCCAGCCGAACCCGGCGTCCAGCGCCAGCCCCCCGAAGTACGCCCCCTGGGCGTTGGCCAGGTTGAAGGCGCCCTGCACCGTGGCCGAGGCCAGGGTGGGCGCGCTGCGCGCCTTCTGCATGACCAGGGTCTGCACCGCCGGGACGATGGCGAAGCCGAACAGTCCGATCAGCACCACCGTGACGGCCGCCGACCAGCGGGCGTGCGCGGTCACCGCGAACAGCGCCAGGGCGGCCGAGAGCAGGACGAAGGCCGCGCAGACGGTCGGGCGCAGCGCCCGGTCGGCGGCGAACCCGCCGAGTACGTTGCCGATCGTCATCCCCACCCCGAACAGCGCCAGCACCAGGGTCACCGAGCCGGTCGCGTACCCGGAGACCTCGGTGAGCAGCGGCGCGATGTAGCTGTAGCAGGCGAACAGTCCGCCGCAGCCGAGCACCACGGTGGCCAGCGCCAGCCAGAGCTGCCCGCTGCGGAAGGCCCACAGCTCGTGCCGCAGCCCGGACTGGGCGGGGGAGGGGAGGGCGGGCACCAGCCGGGCGATGGCGAGCGTTCCGGCGGCGGCGATCAGCACCACCACCAGCATGGTCGTCCGCCAGCCCAGGTGCTGGCCGAGCAGGGTGGCGGCCGGGACGCCGACGATGTTGGCGACGGTCAGCCCGGAGAACATCACCGCGACCGCCCGGGCGCGCCGGTCCGGCGCCACCAGCTCGGCGGCGGCCACCGCCCCGGCCCCGAAGAAGGCGCCGTGCGGCAGTCCGGTGATCAGGCGGGCGGCGGCCAGGGTCCAGAAGTCGGGCGCCAGGGCGCACAGCAGGTTGCCGGTCGCGAACAGCCCGGCGAGCGCCACGAGCACCGCCTTGCGGGGCTTGCCCGCGGCCAGCGCGGTGAGCAGCGGCGCGCCGACCACCACCCCCAGCGCGTAGGCGGAGATCAGCCACCCCGCCTGCGGGATGGAGACGTGCAGACTGTCGGCGACCTGGGGGAGCAGCCCCATGGCGGCGAACTCGGTGGTGCCGATGGCGAAAGCGGTGACGGCCAGCGCGAACAGCGCGAGAGGCAAGGGGACGGCTCCGGGGTGATGCCCGCGCCAGGGACGGCACGCGGGCGGGTGATTCGTTCACCGGGCATCCTAATCCGGCGGGATGACGCCCCCGTGAGGCCCGTGTGACGAACGGGCATCGGGCGACCGAAACGGGCCCGGGGGACCGTAGGGGGTCGCCGATGCGGCCGTGCCGCGGGAGACTGGGGTCATGTGCCGCAACATCAAGACGCTGCGACCGCCCGTGACGCCCGACGCCGACGAGGAGGATTTCCGCGCCGCCGCGCTGCAGTACGTCCGCAAGGTGTCCGGCTTCCGCGCCCCGGCCGCGCACAACCGCGAGGCCTTCGACCGGGCCGTGGACGCGGTAGCCGAGGCCACCGCCCGACTGCTGGACGAGCTGGAGGTCCGCGGCTCGCACGCCCGGGCCGCGGAGGCCACCGTCTGAGCGCCCGGCGCGTACGGGCCGCCCACAGCGAGCAGGAGCCGGTGATGAACCCCGCCAACCGTTACGCCCTCACCTTCCCCGGTACGCCCGGCACCCAGGCCCCGCAGGACGTGGTCGTGGTCACCCGGACCGATGCCAAGGGGCCGGGCGGGCACCCCGTGTACGAGGACGACAGCGGGATCGTCCGGGCCGAGATCAGCGACGCGGGGGAGGTCCGGATGCTCGCCAGCGGCGGTCACCAGAGCCCGCACGTGCCGGTGCACGCCCATCCGCTGCCGTAGCGGCCGTCCGCCCTGAAGGCCGGCCCGTCCGCCGGAGGGCCGTCCGCCGGAGGGCCGTTCCCGAACTCCCGCCCGCGAGGCGGTGCGTGGGGCACAATCGCCCCATGACCGCAGCGATCTGGCAGGGGACCGTCGTCGCCGAGAGCGAGGACACCGTCGTCGTCGAGGGCAACCACTACTTCCCGCTCGACTCCGTCCGGGCCGAGTTCCTGCGGCCCTCGGACACGACCACGGTGTGCGGCTGGAAGGGCACCGCGAACTACTACACGCTGGAGGTGGCCGGGCGGAGCAACCCGGACGCCGCCTGGTACTACGCCGATCCGAAGCCCGACGGCGAGCACGTCCGGGGCCGGGTGGCCTTCTGGCGCGGGGTGGAGATCACCGAGTAGCGCGCACGGCACCGCTCCCGCACCGGCCCCTGCCCGCCCCCGGCGGTCGGGGGACGGGCGTCGGGGGCCGGCGTTCGGGTCAGTCGGCCGGCCGTCGCGAGTCGGGTCAGGCGGCCGCGGGCGGGGCGACCGCGCCGCGCCCTTCCTTGACGCCGTTCACCATCGCCTGGTGGACGGCCCGCGCGGTGGTCTCGTCCGGCGCGGCCACCGGACTGCCGGAGACCGTGTACCAGTCGAGCGCGCCGGTGTACTGGACGGTCAGCCGGGCCTCGCCGTCCACCCACGTGGTGTGCACGGTGAGGTCGCCGGAGATCGGCCCGACCTCGGCGGTGGTGACCCCGCCGGGGCCGCTGATGATCGACTGGGTGGTCCAGGTCGCCCACGAGCTGCGCGGGTCCGCGGGCGGCCGGGCCTGTCGCCCGGTTTGATCGTGTTCGGTCATGCGCCTATCCTCCCCCGCCGGTGAGCCGCCGCCCGGGCAGCGACACCTGCGGTCGCAGGGACCGCCCGCTTCCACCGGGCGGTCGAGTGGGTGTGGCGGACGGTCAGCTGTTCGGGCCGGATTCGTCCAGCATGGAGTCGCCCTCCGCCTGGGAGGTGTCCTGTGCGTGCAGGTTCTGCATCGAGGTGATGCCCTCCTCGGGGTCTGCGGCGCGGACGTCCTCCTCGCGGTTCGTGCTCACTTTGGAGCGTTCGCTCATGTCGGTCATCGCGGGCTCCGTCTCCTCGGCCGGTCCCGGCGACGCCCGGGCCGGAGGCGTGGCTGGGCCGGGTCGGTCTGTCGCCCCTCCAGCCTGCCTCCGGCCGGGCGCAGGGGCCAGTCGGGTGACCCGCGCGCTCCAGCCACCGACGCCACCGCCAACCGCCGATGCCATCGGCACCCGCCGACGCCGCCGAAACCCATCGAGGCCGGCGTCCCGACGTTCCCGCGCCGCGGACGGTCGGGCTCACCAGGTCACGGGCAGTGACCGCATCCCGTAGATGAACGAGTCGGTACGGAACTCCCGTTCACCCCCGGTGACGGCCGGCCGCAGCCCGGGCAGCCGCCGGAACAGGGTCTCCAGGGCGATCTGGAGTTCGGCACGAGCGAGTGGCTGGCCCAGGCACTGGTGCACGCCGAAGCCGAACGCCATGTGCCGGCGGGCGTCGCGCTCCAGGTCCAGCTCGTCCGTGGGCCGCCGGTCGGCGCCGCCGAACACCTTCTCGTCCCGGTTGGCGGTGGAGACCATCGCTATCACGCCCTCCCCGGCCCGGACGGTGACGCCGCCGAGCTCCACGTCCTCCAGTGCCACCCGGGGCAGTCCGGTGTGCACGATGGTCAGCAGGCGCAGCAGCTCCTCGACCGCGCCGGGCAGCGCGGCCGGGTCGGCGAGCCTGGCGACCTGCTCGGGGTGCTCCAGCAGCAGGGCGGTCGACAGCGAGATCATGTTCGCGGTCGTCTCGTGCCCCGCGATCAGCAGCAGCACCCCGGTGCTGGCGACCTCGTGCAGGGTCAGGTCGTCCCGTACGGCGAGCCGGCTGAGGATGTCGTCCTCCGGCTGCTCGCGCTTGCGGGCCGCCAGGGTGCGCAGGTACTCCAGGACCTCGTCCTGGGCCGCCTTGAGCTGCTCCGTGGTGCTTCCCCGGCTGAGCAGGGTGCGGCTCAGGCCCTGGAAGCGGTCCCGGTCCTCGTAGGGCACACCGAGCAGCAGGCAGATCACCAGCGAGGGCACCGGCAGCGCGAACTCGGCGACCAGGTCGGCCTCGGTGCGGCCCTCGGTCATCCGGTCCAGTGCCTCGTCCACGATCCGCTGGATGTCCGGGCGCAGCGCGGCCACCCGCTTGACCAGGAAGTCACCGGTGACCATGCGGCGCTGCCGGGCGTGCTCGGGGTCGTCGAGCCGCAGGAAGCTCGGGTTGTCGCTGACCAGCGTCTCGCGGCTGCCGGGGACCAGCAGGGGGAACGCCGGGTGGCGCACGTCCGCGCTGAACCGGCGGTCGGACAGGACGGTGCGGACCTCGGCGTAGCCGGTCGCCAGCCAGCAGGAGCTGCCGTCGGGCAGGTCGGCGCGGGTCATCGGGCCGGTGGCGGCGGCCTCGGTGTACGCGGGCGGCGGGGCGAACGGGCAGCCGCTGGAGTGCGGGGCCGGCAGGGGGACGGCCTGGGCGGCGGGTGTGGTGGTCACGGTGGGGGTCTCCTCGCGTCGCGGTGTGCCGGGGTCGCGGTGTCCTCGTGGGGTCGTCGTGGGCCGTGGTGTCGTCGTGGGCCGTGGGGTCGTCGTGGGCCATGGTGTTCTCACGGGCCGTGGTGTTCTCGTGGGTGGTGGGGCCGCCCCCGCCGGTCAGGTGCCGGTCCGGTCCGTCCCGTCCGCGGTGACGGTGATCGCGCCGCCCGGGCAGAGCTCGGCAGCCAGTCCGACGGCCTCGAACTGGTCCGGCCGCAGCGTCGTCCGACGGAGTCTCACCAGGCTGTCCCGCTCGTCCTGGTCGAAGACCTCGGGGGCGTTCATGACGCACATCCCGGAGCTGCAACAACGGTCCCGGTCGACGCTCACCTGCATGTCGGGCACCTCTCGCCAGTGCGCCGCCGGCTGCCCGGCGGCCGCCTCTCGTTGTCATGGCCAACCTAACCGCCGCTCGTCCGTCCACGGAGTGCGCGGTGGCCGGATCACCGAGATTGGCCGATTCGACACTCGTGCCAACCGGCTCGCGGGTGAGCAGGTTTGAGCTTTCGACCCACCAGCGGGGCGGCGAACGGCGCTGCGTCACGAGTCGGGGTTCACAGTCCCTCGGCGGCCGCCAGGTCCCGTACGGTGGCGACGGTGTCCGCCTCGGCGGCGCTCTTGTCCGGCCGGTAGCGCACTACCCGGGCGAACCGCAGCGCCAGCCCGGCGGGGTAGCGGGGGCTGCGCTGGAGGCCGTCGAAGGCGATCTCGACGACCAGTTCCGGCCGGACCCACACCGTCCGGGCGTCCCGCCCGGTCTCCCGGGCGAGCAACTCGGCGGTCTGCCAGGTGAGGGTCGCGTCCGTCAGGCCCTTGAAGGTCTTGCCGAGCATCACCCACGGGCCGAGGCCCGGCTCGGCCGCGGCAGCCCGGGCCCCCAGGTGCAGATTGCTCAGGAATCCCTGGCGGCGGCCGCTGCCCCACTCGGCGGCCAGCACCACCAGGTCCAGGGTGTGCCGGGGCTTCACCTTGATCCAGCCCGCCCCGCGCCGCCCTGCCGCGTACCCGGCCGCCGGGTCCTTCACCAGCACGCCCTCGTGGCCGAGCGCCAGCGCCTCCCGGAAGAACGCGAGGGCCTGCGCCCGGTCCCCGGTCTCCGTCCGGGCCACCCGCAGCGCCTCCGGCACCGCCTCGTCCAGCGCCGCCCAGCGCTCCCGGCCGGAACGGTCCACCAGGTCCTCGCCGTCCCGGTGCAACAAATCGAAGAAGTAGACGCTGAGCGGCACTTCGGCCCTCAGTCGGCCCGGGTCCTGCCGGGAGGCGGAGCGTGCCGCGGTCTCCTGGAACGGGCGCGGCCGCCCGTCCCGACCGAGCGCGATCGCCTCGCCGTCCAGCACCGCCGTCCGCACCGGCAACGCGAGCGCGGCCTCCACCACCTCGGGCACCCGCGCGGTGATGTCGTCCAGGCTGCGGGTGAACACCGCGACCTCGCCACCGTCCCGGTGCACCTGCACCCGGATCCCGTCCAGCTTCCACTCCACCCCCGCCGGACCGGTGCGCTCCAGCGCCGACGCCACGTCCGGCGCCGAAGCCGCCAGCATCGGCCGCACCGCCCGGCCCACCTCCAGGCCGAACCCGGCCAGCGCCGCTGTGCCGCCCCGCAACGCCGCCTCCGCGACCGCGCGCGCCGACCCCCGGAACATCAGCGCCCGCCGCACCGCCGCCACCGGCACCCCGGCCGCCTGCGCGACCGCCTCCCCGACCAGCGCGTCCAGGGCCCCCTGCCGCAGATCACCGACCAGCACCGCCCGCAGGAACCCCTGCTCCACCTCCGTCGCCCGCCCGAACAGCCCCACCAGCAACCGCCGCCGCTCCGCCTGCGACCCCGGCCCGCTCACCCCCGCGAGCCGTTCCAGCTCCCGTTCCACCTCCCGGACCCCCAAGGAGGCCTCCGCCGCCGGCCCCGGCAGGTCCCGCAGGCCCGCCCACCCCACACCCGTCCGCAGCCGCTGCGCCTCGCCCGACAGCAGCACCACCGCCGCCGCCCCCTCCTCCGCCCCCAACTCCCGCAGGCACCCCGCCAACAACGCCACCTTCGCCCGCCGCCCGGGCTCCGCCGCCACCTCCCGCGACACCACCGCCAACCGCCACAATCCCATCCGCCCACACCTCCACCCCCAGCATCGGCGCCCGGGCCCGGCCGTGCACCCGGACAGCACCCGCGGGGGAGCGACCCTCCGGAACCCCACGTACTGCCCCGGACCCGCGACGACCGCTGCAAGAGGCCATCCGGACAGGGAAAACGCAACTTCGACACGGCCCGGAGAAGCGGCTACCTTCCACCTGGTCCTCGGCGATCGCCCACGGTCGCACAGGAGTTCCTTGAGGCTGAGCCACCCGTGACAGGGAAGTCGGTCATGCCCGGCGAACCCTCGGCCCCGCACGTGAGTCACCGAACCGGCTCCGCACCCACCAGGCACCCCCCGACCAGGGAGAGACGCATGCCCCATCTCGCGCTGTACACGTTCGGCACCCTGAAGTCTCCTCTCGTCGACCCCGCACCTCTCACGAACGAGTTCTACGACGTCGGCGCGACCGTCTATCAGGAGATCAGCCGGCACCCCGGGTACCTCGCGCACGCCGAAGCGGCGGACGCCGAACGGGGCGTGCTCTTCGAGGCGGACTGGGGCGCCTGGGGAGAATTCGTCGTACCGGCCTGGTACGGCAAGGGTCGTACCAGGGAGACCACCGCCCTGGCCGCTACCCTCTCGCTCTGGGCCGACCTGAGCTCCGCCTTCGATGCCGTTTACTCCGGCCTGCACCGTCAGTCGCTGGCCAGGCGACATGACTGGGTCGAGAGGACGGAGCACCCGAACTACGTGGCCTGGTGGGTCTCCGAAGGAGTGATACCCACCTGGCGGGACGCGGTGTCCAGGCTGGAGCGCCTCCACGGCCACGGCTCCGCGCCGCACGCCTTCACCTTCCGCGACTCGTTCACCCCGGACGGAACTCCGGTCAGGGTCAAGGGCGTTGGGAAGAGCCGGGACCACTGACGGGGGAGTCGCCGTGTCGATCGAGTTCGTTCGCCGGGTGGACGGCCTGGTTCACCGCTACCGCCGGGACGGCGAGTTCAACGGCAGGCCGTCGTTCAGACGGGTGGACCTCGACGTCCGGTGCCGGTGGCTGCCCGAGCGGGGCTGGTGCACCGTCGGTGCCGACGGGATCCCCAACGGCTGGCCGCTGCACGGGAGATCGGACGGGGTGTTCCCGCCGCTGGGCCCGTGGCGCAGTTGGAAGGCCGGCAGGTCGTACCTCTACGACCTGCGCTGCCCCTGCCCGGTCAGAGCCGGGTGAGCTCGCCCAGGCCCAGGGTGCGCAGGGTGTGGTTGGCCAGCTGGAGGTGGCCGACGGCGTTGGGGTGGGCGGGGTCGTCGAGCCACGCGATCGCCTCGCCGTCGGGGAAGGTGGCGAGCCAGTGCGCCTCGTGGTCGACGAGCAGTGCGCCGGTCTCTGCTGCGAGTTCGCGGACGGCCCGGCAGTACAGGGGCAGTTCGAGGTGGGGCATGTTCCCGGCGTGGCTGACCACGACGGGCGTGTGCAGCACGATCTGCGCACCGGAGCTCCGGCGGATGATCTCGCGCATGGCGTCGCGGAACTCCGCGACCCCGTCCGCCCCGGCGTGCGCGTCGTTGGTACCGAGCGACAGCGACAGCACGTCCGGCGCGAACCGGCCGATGACGAAGTCGTACGCCCCGAGCACGTCGGTGGCCCGCCAGGCGGACACGCCGGTGTTGATCACGATGTCCGTCAGCCGGTCCAGCTGCCAGCAGATCCGTTCCCGCACGTGCTCGACCCAGCCGCGCGCGCCGTGGGTGTGTTCGACGGCCTGGGTGATGCTGTCCCCGGCCATCACCCAGGTCATCGGATCGTCGGAGAGCTCGACCACGGGACGTTTCCCCCTCGGATGTCCTCGCAGCTTCCTGCTGCGACGCTCGGGCAGTCGATCCTGGAGCTCGCTCGACCGGCAAGCGTTCACCAGGGTACGGGCATTCCGTCCCAGGTGAGGAGCCCGCCGTTCTGCGAACGCCGTACCGTCCACCCAGCGTTACTGCTTGACATGGTGCGTAATACTGTAACGCGCGTGGTCCGGGGCGCCGTCGGAGCCGGCCGCGCCCGCGTACTCGCCCTGCAGCTCGGAGCACCACATGCACCCTTTCCTCGACCACCCGGGGCCGCTGGCCTTCGCGCACCGGGGCGGTGAGCTCGGGCACCCGGAGAACTCGCTGGCCGCGTTCGAGGCCGCCGTGGCGCTGGGGTACCGGTACCTGGAGACGGATGTGCACGCCACCGCGGACGGTGTGCTGGTGGCCTTCCACGACTCCCGGCTGGACCGGGTGACCGACCGCCGCGGAGCGGTGGCCGAGCTGCCGTGGGAGGAGGTCCGCCGGGCCCGGATCGGAGGCACCGAGCCGGTGCCGCTGCTGGAGGACCTGCTCGGCGCGTTCCCCGGGGCCCGTTTCAACGTGGACGTGAAGGCGGCGCCGGCCGTCGGGCCGCTGGTCGAGGCGATCCGCCGGACCGCCGCCTGGGACCGGGTCTGCGTCGGCGGCTTCTCCGACAGCCGCCTCGCCGCCGTCCGCGCCGCCGCCGGTCCCCGGCTGGCGACCTCGCTGGGCCCGCGCGAGGTGGCCCGGCTGCGGCTGCGCTCGCTGGCCGGTCCGCTGCTGCCCGGACGCGCGGCGCCGTTCGCCGGGGTGTGCGCGCAGGTGCCGGAGCGGCACAAGGGGGTGCGGGTGGTCGACCGCGCCTTCGTCCGGGCCGCCCACCGGCTCGGACTGCAGGTCCACGTGTGGACTGTGGACGATCCCACACGGATCGGGGCTCTCCTCGACCTGGGTGTGGATGGCATCATGGCGGATCGCATCGACGTCCTGCGGGACGTCCTCGGCGAGCGCGGCTGCTGGACGGACGGCAGCACCGGCTCCAGCACGGTGAAATAGGAGCCCCATGAGCACCACGGACCACTTGCCGGACGACGTCTCGTCGCCCCCGGCGTCCGCCGGCGAAGGCCGGGACCTGCGCCGGATGCAGTTCGGCTGGTACGTCAACGACTGGGCCAACGCCGCCTTCTCGGCCACCGTCCTGACGGTGTTCCTCGGGCCGTACCTGACCGAGGTGGCGAAGAACGCCGCCGACGCGTCCGGCGACGTGCACCCGCTGGGCCTGACGATCCGTGCCGGATCGTTCTTCCCGTACACGGTCTCCTTCTCGGTGCTGATCTCGGTCGCGGTGATGCTGCTGACCGGCACGGTCGCCGACCGCACCGGGCGGCACAAGGAACTGATGTGCGGCTTCGCCTACGTCGGCGCGCTCGCCACCATGGGGATGTTCCTCCTGCACGGCGACCGCTACCTGCTCGGCGGCGCGCTGCTGGTGGTCGCCAACGTCGCCTACGCGGTGTCCGTGGCGCTCTCCTACGCCTACCTCCCGGGCCTGGCCGCCCCCGACGAGCGCGACGCGGTCTCCTCCAAGGGCTGGGCGTACGGCTACGCGGGCGGCGGGCTGCTGCTGATCGCCAACCTGGCGCTGTTCCAGGGCCACGACGCGCTCGGCCTGTCCTCGGGCACCGCCGTGCGGATCTGCCTGGCCTCGGCCGGCCTGTGGTGGGCGCTGTTCACGATCGTCCCGATGCTGCGGCTGCCCTCCCGGGCCGGCGTCGTGCGCGAGCGCGCCGCGGCCGCGCCCGACCGGCCCGCGGCCGGCAGCCTGCGCGAACTCGGCCGCACCCTCAAGGGCATGCGCAAGCACCCGCTGACGCTGCTCTACCTGGCCGCCTTCCTCTGCTACAACGACGGCATCCAGACCGTCGTCTCGCAGGCCTCGCTGTACGGCAGCGAGGAGCTCGGGATGGAGCAGACCTCGCTGGTCATCGCGGTCCTGATGGTCCAGATCGTGGCGATCGGCGGTGCGCTGCTGCTCGGCCGGATCGCCCGCCGCCACGGCGCCAAGAAGACCATCCTCGGCTCGCTGGTCGGCTGGGTGGTCACGCTGGCCCTCGGCTACTCCATGCCCGCCCACCAGCCGGTCTGGTTCTACGTCCTGGCCTGCATGATCGGCCTGGTGCTCGGCGGCAGCCAGGCGCTCTCCCGCTCGCTGTTCTCCCACCTCATCCCGGCGGGCCGGGAGGCCGAGTACTTCAGCGTCTACAAGGTCAGCGACCGCGGCACCAGCTGGATGGGGCCGCTGGTCTTCGGCCTCGCCTACCAGGTGACCGGCAGCTACCGCTCGGCGATCATCTCGCTGCTGGTCTTCTTCGTGATCGGCTTCGCGGTGCTGGTGAAGGTCCCGGTGCGCCGCGCCATCGAGGCCGTCGGCAACCCGGTGCCCGAGCGGCTCTGACCCGGTCCCGGGCGGCCGGGACCGCAGCCCGGACGCCCGGGACCGGGCGGCTCAGAGGGCGGTGACCAGCCGCCCGATGCCGTCGAGGAACTCCTCCAGGGTGGCGGCGGCGAGCTCGAAGCCGCCGTCGGAGGAGGCCGTGGTCGACCTCCAGACCCGCCCGCTGTGCCCGGTCGCGAACAGGTGGCCTCCGCCGTCACTGCCGAAGACCAGCGCCAGCCGCTCGCCCTCGACGGCCGGGGTACCGTGCTCGCGGATGTGCGCCTCGACCGCCTGCGGCGGATGGACGAAGTAGCCGTTGTCGACGTCGGGCAGCGACGCCCGGTCGAGCACCGCGTAGAGCGTCGCCAGGTCCGGCGGGACCGGCAGCAGTTCGCCGAGCGCCGCCGTCGCCCGTCGCCCGGCGTCCGTCGCGGAGATCAGCGCGTTCTCGCCGGGCGGGAAGCCGTACCTCGCGGCGAAGGAGCGGGTGAACCCGGCGAGGGCGGCGCCGGTCTCCGCGCACCAGGTCCGGAGCCACCCCGGGTCGAGCTGCGGACCGGGCAGCGGGGTGGGGTTCCGGAGGTCGACGGTGACGGACCTGCGCCAC
Source organism: Kitasatospora sp. NPDC101157 (assembly GCF_044768255.1). Lineage (NCBI taxonomy): Bacteria > Bacillati > Actinomycetota > Actinomycetes > Kitasatosporales > Streptomycetaceae > Kitasatospora > Kitasatospora sp. NPDC101157. The sequence continues at coordinate 216,109 of NZ_JBIWPL010000007.1, forward strand.
CCGGCCCCGGGGCGGGCGGCGCAGGGACGGGCCTCCTCCGCGTCCTCCACCCCCTCCGCCCGCTCGGCCCGCAGTTCCTCCACCGCCCGGGCGCCCAGGGCGCGCAGCCGTGCCCGGCCCGGCTCGTCGAGCTCCTCACCGCCCGGGTGGAGGACGATGTGCCGGGTCCCGTCCTCGTCCTGCCAGCTGTAGCTCCGGTACTGCGTCGTCGGCTCGTCCACCGCCGGGAACCTCCGCTCCATGGCCGTCGGGTCGACCCACCGTAGGCGATGAGCCCGTTCCGGGGGGAAGCGCTTCACCCTCCCGGGTAGCGCCCGCAGGGGTGTGCGGGTAGCCGCCGGAATGGAGTGCGCGGCGGGCCGGCCTGGACGGGGTGGAGATCGGCCGGTGGCCGACGGGGCGTCATGCTGGGCCGGCCCGTCCGACCGACCGAGGAGACCGAAGTGAGCACCACCCCCGTGAACCGTTGGACCGTCAGCGCGCCGGAGGCCGGCGAGTACCCCGCCTGGCGCGAACTCTTCCGCGGCTACTGCGCGTTCTACCGGGTGCCGATGCCGGAGGAGAAGGCCCGGCTGGTGTGGTCCTGGCTCCACGATCCGGCGCACGAGCTGGAAGGCCTGCTGGCCCGGGACGCCGACGGGACGCCGGTCGGGCTGGCGCACTTCCGGCCGTTCTCCCGTCCGCTGCACGGCACGGTCGGCGGCTTCCTGGACGACCTGTTCGTCGCCCCCGAGGTGCGCGGCGGCGGGGCGGTGGACGGGCTGCTGGCCCGGCTGCGGGAGATCGCCGCCGAGCGCGGGTGGAGCACGGTGCGCTGGATCACGGCGGACGACAACCACCGGGCCCGCGGCAAGTACGACCAGGTCGCCACCCGGACGATGTTCGTCACCTACGACATGGCCCCCGAGGCCCCTGCGGCCGGGTCCCACCGAGTCAACCGGGGCGGATGACCGGTTCGCACGACCAAGTCGCCGGACACTCGTTCGGACTTTCTGTTATCGGCACTGCGCCGGGGGGTCTCCCAGGTGTCGGCACCCGACCAGCCGACCCGGACAGAAAGCAGTGGCCACGTGAACAGCGACGACAGGACGACCATCAGCCCGGTGACCGGCGGCGGGGACGGCGGTCACGGCCGCCCGGGCGGCCGGGCCGCGCGGCGGGCCGCCCAACGGCACCAGGGCCGCGGCCGCCGGGGGCGCGGACGTGGCGGCTTCGTGCCGGTGACGGCGGTGGTCGCCGCGGTGGCCGGGACCGGACTGCTCGCCGCGCTGGCCGGGGCGGGGTACGCGGCGTTCGACGGCAGGCAGTCGGACCGGGACCTCGCCGGCCAGGCGGCCGCGGCCGACTCGCTGGTCGCCGCCGAGTTGGGGACCCACGACGGCATACAGGTGCCGGGCGCCGGGGGAACCGACCCCTCGGGCGCCGCACTGCCCTCCGGCGGCCCGACGTGGACCGGCCCGGCGGCCACCCCGAGCGCGACCGCCACCGCGAGCGCCTCGGCCTCCCCGACGGCCGCGCCCACCACCACCACCGCCACCGCGAGCGCCCGGCCCACCGCCACCGCGAAGGCGAGTCCGACGGCCACCCGCACGGGCGCGAACGGTGGTGCCGGGGTCGCGGCCCAGCGGGCCGCCGCCGCCCCGGCGGCCGCCCCGGCGGGCGGCGGCCCGAACGCCTCGTACGCGCAGCAGGTCGTGGACCTGGTCAACGGCGAGCGCGCCAAGGCCGGTTGCGGCCCGGTCAGCGCCGAACCCCGGCTGGCGAGCGCGGCCCAGTCGCACAGCGACGACATGGCCGACCGCAACTACTTCGACCACGCCAGCCCCGAGGGCTACCACGCCGACCACCGGATCGAGGCCACCGGCTACCGCTGGAGCACCTGGGGCGAGAACATCGCCCGCGGCCAGAAGGACCCGGCGGCGGTGATGGACGCCTGGATGAACAGCCCGGGCCACCGGGCCAACATCCTGAACTGCTCCTTCACCCAGCTCGGGGTGGGCGTGCGGACCGGTGCCAACGGTCCGTGGTGGACCCAGGTGTTCGCCGCCCCGGCCTGATCGGGACCCAATGAGGGTTCCGGCCGGCCCCGGCTCCCACTCGTCAGCAGTAGTCCGATTTTCCGATTCCGCGCACATTGTTGTTATCTGATCACTCCCCACAGGTCTCCGAGGAGGCAGCGGCGGACGGAAACACGGCAAGACGGAGTGCGGACCATGAACGCTGATGTGCAGAACAGGACCGGGACGACCCTGGTACGCGCGGCGCAGGCAGGTGACCGGCAGGCCCAGGAGGCCCTGGTCGCCGCCTGGCTGCCGCTCGTCTACAACGTGGCCGGCCGCGCCCTCGGCGGCCACGCCGACGTGGACGACGTTGCCCAGGAGACCATGATCCGGGCCCTGGACGGCCTGGACGGGCTCCGCGAACCGGAGTCCTTCCGGTCCTGGCTGGTCGCCATCACCATGAACCAGGTCCGTCGCCGCCACGCCGCCGGACAGCAGCAGCCCACCGTGGGCGGTCTGGACGAGACCTGGGAAGTCGCCGACCCCCGGGCCGACTTCACCGACCTGACCATCCTGCGACTCGGCCTGTCCGGCCAGCGGCGCGAAGTGGCCGAGGCCACCCGCTGGCTGGACCCGGACGACCGCGAGCTGCTCGCCCTGTGGTGGCTGGAAGCGAGCGGCGAACTGTCCCGCGCCGAGCTGGCCGAGGCGCTGGACCTGAGCCCGCAACACGCCGCCGTCCGGGTCCAGCGGATGAAGAAGCAGCTGGAGGCCGGACGGGTCGTCGTCCGTGCCCTCGGCGCCTACCCGCGCTGCCCCCAACTCGCCGAGGTCACCGCCGGGTTCGACGGCACCCCGAACTCGGTCTGGCGCAAGCGGATAGCCCGGCACATCCGCGGCTGCGCCGACTGCGACGGCCTCGGCCGCGACCTCTTCCCCGCCGAGGGCCTGCTGGCCGGCCTCGCCATGGTCCCGATCCCCTCCGCCTCGCCCACCCTGCTGCACCTCCAGCACACGGCGGCCACCGCGGGGACGGCCGGGCACTCGGCCACGGCGGCGGGGACGGCCGGGCACTCGGCCACCGCGGCGGCCGGGGCCGGCACAACGGGTATGCCGGGCGCAGCAGGCGCGGGTGCGGGTTCGGGCGCCGGTTCGGGCGCCGGTTCGGGTACGGCCACCGGCACGGCCACCGGCTCCGGCGCGCACGGCGGTTGGGCCGGCGCCGCTGCCCGCAAGGCCGTCCTGGCGAGCGGCGCGGCCGCCGCGGTCGCGGTCACCACCCTGGTCCTGGTCTGGCCGAACCACAGCGAGCCGCCGAGCGCGGCCGCACCCGAACCCAGCACCCCGGCCGCCGCGGTGGACACCCCGGCGGTCCTGCTCGCGACCTCGGCGGCCACTCCCACGGCCACCCCGACGCCGACGCCGACCGAGACCCCGACGGCGACGCCCACGCCCACGCCGACCGCGACCCGGTCGGCCACCGCCGCGCCGCCGCCCACCCCGGAGCGGCAGTTGGTGGACCTGGTCAACGCCGAACGCGCCAAGGCGGGTTGCGCCCCGCTGCGGATCGACCCCCGGCTGCACAACTCCGCCCAGAAGCACACCGACGACATGGCCGCCCGCGGCTTCTTCGACCACGTCAACCCGGACGGCGTCCGCCCGGACGCCCGGATCACCGCGGTCGGCTACCGCTGGTCCCAGTGGGGCGAGAACCTCGACCGGGGCCCGACCACGCCGGCGGCCGTCTTCGCCCGCTGGATGGACGGCGGCATCCACCAGTCCAACATGCTCGACTGCGCCTTCAAGGACATCGGCGTCGGTATCGCCGCCGGCCCGGCGGGCACCCTGTGGACCCAGGACCTCGGCGCCCCGATGTCCTGACGGGCCGAGTCCCGCCGCCCGCCGCCCGCCGCCCGCCGTCGAGGCCGACACCGGCCCCGGCGGCGGGCGGCGGCGCGTCGGATTCCGGCCAAGTTCATGATGTGGCCATGCCACGCCTATTGGATCGTTCCAATCACGGTTAGGGTCGCACCAGCTCCACAACCCGGCGCCGCGCGGCCGTTCGTGCGGCGCCGCCCGGACCTGCCGATTGGACTGGTGTGAAGTGAACAGACTGCGTCACCGCATCCGCGGCCGACTCGCCTCCCTGGTCGGGGCGGTCGCCCTGCTGACGGCCGTCCTCACCGGTGTCACCGCCGCAACCGCGAACGCCGCACCCGCGAACGCCGCAAGCGCGCAAGCCGCAAGCGCACCCGCCGCCCCCGCCCGCGCCGCCGTCTCGGCCCAGGCCGCGGCCGGCATCGGGTGGATCTGCAACGGATCGCCCGTCACCCCGGGCTATGTCCTCACCGGTCACACGAACAACGGCTGCAACGGCGCCGGCATGTGGTGGCAGACGCCCGTCCGGGACGGGATCTGGACCTGCGCCACCTCCCCGATCCCGGCCGGGTACGTGCTCTCCGGCCACAACCCCACCGGCTGCGACGGCTACGACTCCTGGTACATGCGACTGCCCGTCGACGGCCTGTGGACCTGCGGCACCTCGCCGATCCCGCCCGGCTACGTGATCACCCAGCACGCAGGCAGCGGAATGGGCTGCGCCAACATCGACGCCTGGTACATGCAACTGGCCCGGGACGGCCTCTGGGTCTGCGCGGGCTCGCCGATCCCGCCCGGCTACGTGACCACCGGCCACAACATCAACGGCTGCGGCGGCATCGGTTCCTGGTTCGAGGCGGTCGCCAGGCCCGGCCTGCTGGTCTGTCCCAACGTGCCGATCCCGCCGGGCTACCGGCTCGGCAACTACAACGGCGCCGGCTGCAACGGCCTGGGCGGCTGGTACCTGCTCCGCAGCTGACCGCGACTCACCCCGACCGCGCCGGACACGCCCCTGGGGAGGGGAACCGCTCGACGGCCGCACCCATCCCCTCCCCGGGTCCCGACCCGCACCCGCCCCCGGGCGGCGCGCGGGGCCGACTCAGGGACCGCCCGGTTCCACCCCGGCGCGTCTCCGGCGCTCGACGCGGGTGCCGGAGACGACCGCCGCGGTCAGGCCGGCCGCGATGATCGCCTCGGCCCAGAAGAACGCGATGTAGTCGAAGAGCGAGCCGATCGGTGGCCCGCCCGGCGCCGCGTTGCGCAGGCCGACCAGCGCGAACAGGGTCGCCGCCATCCAGCCGAGGGCGGGCCACACCATCCCCAGGCGGCCCCGGTACAGCACCTCCGCGCCGACCATGACGGCCAGCGCCAGCGCCCACATCGCGCCGATCATGAACCAGACCAGGATCAGCGTGCTGCGGGCCCGGGTGGCCCGCGCGTCCAGGACCACCGTCCCGGCCGCCGGGCCGTCGGCGCGGGGGTGGACCGCGAAGAACGGGTCCGCGTCAGCGAAGACCAGGCCGACGGGTACGGCGCCGGCGCCGTCCGAGGCCGAGAAGCTGACGGTGAACCGGTAGCGGTCGAAGGGGTAGTCGGTCTCGGTGCCGCCGTAGAGGCCGGCCCGGACGAGTTGCGGCGTCGCCACCTCCCCGGGCGTCGTCCGCAGCACCGTCCTGGTGATCCCCCCGACCGTGATCTCCACCCCGCGGGTGAAGGCGGACGAGCCTGGGCTTTGCGCCAGGCCGCCGTGCGGAACGGGCACGACGAACAGCGCCAGTTGCGCCCCGCCCGGGTCGAAGTCCTGGGAGGCGACGTTGAGTTCGACCCAGTCGGGGGTACTCGGCGTCGCGAGCGCCCGACTCTGCTGCCGGGTCTCACGCTCGTCGAGGTAGAGCGTGACACCCGTTCCGCAGGCGAGGACCAGGAGCAGGACGGCGAGGGCGAAGCGGTGGCCGCGCAGCCTGCCGAGCACGCTCATCTCACGGCGCGATCTCGAACGCGGGCGGCTTGAGCCCCGCGAGGCAGCCCTTGTCCGGAGCGGTCGGGGTGTTGAAGAACGACCGCGTGATGGACTGCGCGCACGGGGAGTCGGCGAAGACCACGTGGGCGACGTAGGGGATGGTCAGTTCCGTGGACCGGCTCAGCGTGCGGGCGGCGTACGCCCCGCTGCTCGGTGCGGTCTGGGCGTCGAACCCGCCGGACAGCACCAGGGTCGGGATGTCGCTGCGCGTCACGTCCCGGACCGAGGCGTCGGCCGCCGGTACGTGCCAGGCCCGGCAGTCCCCGTGGAGGAAGGCGAGCAGCGGGGCGTTGGCCACCACCGACCGGGGGAAGGACGGAAACTCCCGGTGCCCGGCCCGGCTCACGTCGGCCCGGCTCTCGAACGGCGTCCACTCGCGGCAGAAGACCCCGTACGCGAGCCCGTGGGACATCCTCCCGACGGCCTGCGGGCTGAGCTTGCCGCCCGCCCACTGCTCGGCGACCCGCTGCGGCTTGCCGTGGGCCAACTCGTCGATGGAGCGGGGCACTCCGGCCGCCACGTGGGTGGCGGAGACCAGCCAGTTCACCAGGGCCCCGCCGTCCAGCACGACCTCGGCCGGCTCCGGGCGGCCCGGAACGGGGACGGTGGTGGTGACCGGATCGTCCTCCAGCCGGCTGACGAGGCGCTCGAAGGTGCCCTTCAGGTCCGGGTAGCGGGCGTTGCAGGCGGGCTGCTCGGCGCAGGCCTTGAACAGGCCGTCGAAGCCCTCGCGCGCCGCCTTCCAGGTCACGGCCCCGCCCGCCAGGGACGGCGGCAGCACACCGTCGATGCCGACCGACCGGATGCCCTTCGGGTGCAGGCGCATGTAGGTCAGGGCCAGGTCGGTGCCGTAGGAGATCCCGAACACGTTCCACTGCTCGACGCCCAGCGCCAGGCGCAGATCCGCGTAGTCGGCGGCGCTCTCGGTGGTGTCGTACGCGGCGAGGTCGGCCCCGCGGGCCGTCAGCTGGTTGCGGCAGGCCCGGGTCGCCCGGACGTGCTGGTGCCCGGTGGACCGCGCGTCGTAGACGAGGCCGACGGAGCGTGCGGTGAACTCGTCGACGTTGGGGCAGGTGAGCGCCGGATCGGCGGCGTAGGTGCCCCGCTGGGACATGAAGACCACGTCCCGGTCGCGGTTCAGGCCGCCGTTGAGCGCGAGCTGGATCTCGGAGACCGCGTCGTCACCGGGGCCGCCGGCGAGCCACACGACGGGGTCGTCCGCCGTCCGGTGCGCGGCCGGCACCACCGCGACCCCGAGGGTGATCTTCCGCCCGTCGGGTCGCTGCCGGCTCTCGGGCACGGTGAGCGTTCCGCAGCGGGCCCCCTTCAGTCCGGGGGCCGGGTCGGCGGTCCGCGGGCAGGGGCCCGGCTGGTAGCGGGCGTGGCCCGCCGTCCGGGCGACGCTGCCGAGGGGCTCTCCGGCGCCGGCCCCGGCTCGGGCGGGCGCCGCGGCGAGGCCGGTGACGAGGACGCCGGCCGTGGCCCCGGCCAAGGGGGTCAGGAGCCGTCGCACGGCGGGCCGGTGACGGGCTGGGAGGTGGGGGCTCATGAGGACTCCGGAGCGGGGGTGACGGTGAACGGTTCCGGGGCGAGCGCGGCCGCGCAGGAGGTGTCCGGCGCGGCCGGATCCGCCAGGAACGAGGCCAGGACGCGCTGCGCGCAGGGGGATCGGGGGACGACCCAGTGGCCCACCCCGGGGATCCGCACGGTGGTCGGGCGGGACAGCGTCCGAGCCGCGTACGGCGCCCAGGCCGCCCCGGACTTCGCGTCGAAGGTCCCGGAGAGGAGCAGCACCGGCACGTCGCTGACCGTGGCCACCCGCTGGACGTCCGTGCGGTCGGGGACGTCCCGGGCACGGCACACGCGGTGCTCGAAGGGCAGCTGCGGCGCCTGGGCCAGCACCTGGGCCGGCCAGTCGGGGAAGGCCTCGCGGCCCGCTTCCAGCAGGTCCCGGCGCGAGTTGTCCGGAACCCACTCGCCGCAGGCCACCGACTGGGCCAGTCCGTGGGCGGTCTCGCCGACGGGCGTCCTCGCGCCCGCGGCCCGGGCCCGGGCGAAGCGCTCCGGGTTCCCGCGGGCGAGTTCGTCGAGTGCCGCGGGGACGTCGACGGCCTTGACGGCGTTGGCGACCAGCAGGTCCACCAGGGCGCCGCCGTCCAGGACAACCTCCACCGGGTCCCCGCCCGAGGGCGGCCGTGCCGTCAGCCGCAGCGGGTGCGCCTCCAGCCGCCGGACCTGCCGGCTCAGCGTGCCCGGCAGGTCCGGGTAGCGGCTCCCGCAGGCGGGCTGGGCGGCACAGGCCGCGAGGACCGCCCCGATCCCCTCCCGGGCGCTGTCCCAGGTCCACGGCAGGCTCACGACGTCCGGGGGCACCACCGAGTCGATCGCCACCGAGCGGATCCCCTCCGGGTGGCGTCGCAGGTAGGTCAGGGCCAACTCGGTGCCGTACGAGTACCCGTAGACGTTCCACCGGGCAATGCCCAGCGCCTTGGCGTCCCCGCCGGGCCCCCCTTCCATGAACACCACCGGGTCCCCGGCGGGCCGGGCCGAGGTGGCCGGGAGGACCGCGACCGCCGGCCGGATGGTCCGCGCGCCGCGGCCGACGCGGTTCTCGGGCACCTCCAGCATCCCGCAGTGCCCGGGGACCGGCTCGGGAGTCCTCGGGCAGGGGCCGGGCACGAACCGCGGCGGGGCTCCCGGCGGGGGGCCGCCGACGGGCGGCGACACCGCGCCCGCCGGCGTCGGACCGCCCGCCCCCAGGAGGGCCGGCGCGGCCGCGGCCAGGGCCCTCCCGGTCCGTGCGCCCTGGTGGCGCCGCCGCCCGGACCGGGGCCGCGGCCGTATTCGTCCGGGGGCACCGCTCCCGTGGACGGACGGCGTGCCGCCCGGGCTGTCGCCCTGTCCCAGCATGAGGTCTCGTCTCTCTCAGGACCCCGGAGGGGCGGCGCCGCGTGATTCCGGCAGCCGCCGCACAGTTCGCACGGGGATCGCGTAGCCCAGCCTGGGGCTACGGGGAGACGTCCACCACTCGTGGGCTCCACACGGAGGAGCCCTTCGCGCCCGGAAGGCGACGACCTACGCGGGCGTGACCGGGACCAGGCCGTCCGCCGTACCGGTCACGAACCCGGTGGGGTGGCCGACCACGCCGCCCGCGTCGCCGACCTGGCCGGGGACCGCGCCCGGCACGCCGGTCAGCGGAGCGGGGAGCCCCTCCTGGCCGCCGACGGCACTGGCGTGCGCACTCGGCGCGGTGAGGGAGGCCACGAAACCGACCGCGATCGAGGCGACGGCGAGCATGCTGCGCTTCTTCATGGCCGGTCCAACGACCGTGCGCCGCAAGGGTTACGGCTGGATCCGTCCGTTCCGCCCCAGCGGATCGGCGTCCCGGCGTCGCCCATCACCACCACCGGGTGCAGGGCCGGGTCCAGGGCGAGCAGCAGCTCCCGCATCCGCGCCTCACTCGTGCTCACGCAGCCGTGGGTCGGCCCGCCGTGGTCGACGTGCAGCCGGATCCCGCCGCCGTACCGGTCGCCGCGCGGGCGGCGCGGGTCGAGCGGAGCCGGGGACGCGGTTGTCGTCGATGGTGACCACGTAGTCGAAGGACCCTTCCGGCGGCTCGCCCTCGAAGCCGGTGCCCGAGACCGTGAAGTCCTCGGAGCGGCTGTACGGCAGTCGGCTGCGCGGGTCGGGCAGGAGGCCGCCCTCGTCGCGGGAATGCGCACCCGGCCCCGTGACGGGCCCTCGGAGGCCGCCGGAGCGTTGGACGGCCCGCGTGCCGGCCGGGGCCAGGCCGGGCGGCAGGCGGGCCGTGGGGACCACCATGGCCTGCCGGGCCGGGCACGGCCAGGGGCGCACGGGGGCGCCCGGGGTCGCAGCGCGGCGCGATCGGGCGGGCGAATCGCGGCAGAGCGTCCGAAAGCCGATCAGAGTCCGCGAAGCGCGTCGGATCGTCCGCTTTCCCACCGTCGCGCCGGTCCCCGCTGCCGTGCGCCGGCGGCCGGGGCGTCCGCCACCGGAGCCATCGGCGCGACCGCGGTCTCCGAGGCGGTGCGCACGGAAGCGCGGGAACCGTGCACGACGTACCGGGCACGTACCCTGACTGTCCGTCAGCCGCTGCCGAACGGCTTCGGCCCGAACCGTGACGACACGCGGACATCCCCCGTACGGACCACGTTGCTGGCGGCGCCCCCGGGACGGGGGTTAACGTTCGAAGTGCTTCGTCCCCTGACGGACGGGGCCACGGCCGTCGGAGAACCTGGCCAGGTCCGGCGGCCGTACTTCTGTGCTCCGACGCTTCCCCGGCGCCCTGACGGCTCCCCGGGCGCAGCCCGTAGGCTGGCGCCCGAGAGGACGCCCGCGATCCGGATGCCAGGAGCCCCCGTGACCAGCCCCGCTTCACCCGTACTGGTGATCGGCGAGTGCGTCGCCGACATCGTCCGCACCGACGGTGCCCCCGACACCGTGCACCCCGGCGGCAGTCCGGCGAACCTGGCGTACGGCCTGGCCCGGCTGGGCCGTCCGGCCGTGCTGCTCACCGAGCTCGGGCCGGACGCCAACGGGCGGCTGATCCGCGCCCACCTGGAGTCGGCCGGGGTCGAGGTCCGCGCCGCCGAGGTGGCCCGGACGCCCTCCGCGGTGGTGCGGCTGGACGGCCAGGGGCGGGCCCGGTACACCTTCGACATCGGCTGGACCCTTCCGCCGACCGAGCTCTCCGAGGCGCCCGCCGCGATCCACCTCGGCTCGATCGGCGCGGTCACCGAACCGGGCGCGGCCGCGGTGCTGGCCCTGGTGCGGCGGTGGCGGGGCCGGGCGCAGGTCAGCTACGACCCGAACGTGCGCCCCGCGCTGATGGGCGGACACGCGGAGGCCGTCCGCCGGGTCGAGCGCTGCGTGGCGCTCAGCGACCTGGTCAAGGCGAGCGACGAGGACCTCGCCTGGCTCTACCCGGGCGAGCCGGTCGAGGCCGCCGCCGAGCGCTGGCTCGCCCTGGGCCCCGCCGTGGTCGCCGTGACCCTCGGTGCGGAGGGCGCCGTCGCGCTCACTGCCGGGGGCCGCCGGGAGCGGGTGGCGGCCGTGCCGGTGCCGGTCGCGGACACCGTCGGGGCCGGCGACTCCTTCATGGCCGCCTTCCTGCACGCCCGCGCCTGCGGCGCCGACCTCGCCGACTGCCTCACCCGGGCCGTCACCGCCGCCGCCGTGACCGTCTCCCGCCCCGGCGCCAATCCGCCCTCGGCCACCGAACTGGCCGACGCCCTGGGGCGCCACGCGGACGCTGACGCGGGGTAGCGAGCCGGTCAGGCGGCCGGGGTGAGGTCCTTGCCGTACCACACCTCGGAGTAGGGGCCGCTGTTGTACGCCGGTATCTCCCGGTAGCCGTGGCGCAGGTACAGGGCGCGGGCCTCGACCAGGTCGAGGCGGGTGTCGAGGACGATCCGCTCGGCGCCCATGCCACGGGCGGCCTCGTCGACGGCGGCGAGCAGCCGGGCACCGCCGCCGGTGCCGCGCAGGCCGGGGCGGACGAAGACCCGGGTGAGCTCGACGGTGGTGGCGTCGTGGCGCCGCAGGCCGGCGCAGGACTGGGCGGCGCCGTCGAAGCGGCCGAGCAGGAAGAGGCCGCTGGGGGCGGCCAGGTCGTCGCTGGGGGAGTCGGCGAGGCCGGCCTCCAACTGCTCCGGGGTGCCCTCCCGGCCCAGGTGGAGACGGTAGTAGCGGTTGGCCACGTCGTAGTAGTACTCGCGCAGCAGCGCCTCGGCCTCGGGGGAGGTCACGTCGGCCGTGGTGACGGTCCAGAGGTCGGAGCGGCTGCGGGCGGTGTCGGTCATGCGCGCATGATCCACTCCCGGGTGCCGTGGCCGCAAAGGGTTTTCGTGCCGGTTGCGGTGGATTCGGCAAAGGAACGGCAAGGCGACCGGCGTGCCGTTGCCCCGGGTGGGTGACGGGGGGATTGGCGGAGGCATACGGCGGGGGAGCAGTAGCAGCTATGAACGGACCATCAGTTTGTCACATTGGCGGGGGTTCGAGGACGAGTCAGAAGCGGACCGGCCTGCTCGCCGCCGTCTGCCTCACCGCCGTGGTCGCGGGTTGCGCCGCCCCCGCCGCCCAGCCGAAGCCCGCCCCGGCCGGCGGAGCCTCCGCGGTGCCGGGGGCCGTGCCGCTGAAGCTCCCCGGGCTGGCCCGCCAGGAGGAGGAGACCAGCGGCGAGGCGGCCGCCCGCCAGGCGGACGCGGCCCGCGCCGCGCTGGAGACCGCACAGCACTGGGGCCTCGACCGCCCGCCGCTGAAGGCCCCGCCCCGCCCGGCGGCCAGGACCGTGCTCACCCCGGTGCAGGGCGTCAAGCTGAAGGACGGCCGCCCGCCCGTGGTGTTCCGGGTGCCGACCCAGGAGAAGGTGGTCTTCCTGACCATCGACGACGGCCACGAGAAGGACCCGGAGTTCTCCCGGATGGCCGAGGAGCTGGGCATCCCGTTCAGCGCCTTCCTCTCCGACTACCTCGTCCGCGACAACTACGGCTACTACCGGGACCTGCACAAGCAAGGCGTGGAGATCAACAACCACACCATCAACCACCGCAACCTCAAGGTCCTCGACTACGAGACCCAGCGCCAGGAGATCTGCAACCAGCAGGACCAGCTGGAGCAGCAGATCGGCGTCCGCCCCCGGCTGTTCCGGCCGCCCTACGGCGAGTACAACGACGACACCCTGCGCGCGGCCGCCTCCTGTGGGGTGCAGGCGGTGCCGCTGTGGAACGAGGAGGCCTTCCCGGACCACATGGAGTGGCGCTACGACGACCGCAAGCTCCACCCGGGCGACATCATCCTCACCCACTTCCGCGGCACCTCCGACTGGAAGGCCACCATGCCCGACCTGCTGCGCAAGGTGGTCAACGACGTCACCGCGGCCGGATTCTCGCTCGGCCGCCTGGACGACTACCTGTAGACGACCACCCGCGGCGGCGACCTCAGCCGAGCGAGAGGGCGTCGAGGTACACCCAGGCGCCCTCGTGCCGGACGAACCGGCTGTGCTCGCTGAGCACGCCCTCCTCGCCGCCCTCGGTCCAGTGCGCCCGGAAGGCGACGGTGCCCTCGGCGTGGAAGGCGCCGCCCTCGCTGGTGGAGACCACCTCCAGCCGGGTCCAGCGCAGCGCCGGGTCGAAGTCCACCTCGGCGGGCCGGGTGTCCGGGTGCCAGGTGCGCAGCAGGTAGGCCTCGTCCTGGGCGGCGAAGGCGCTGAACCGCGAGCGCATCAGCGACTCGGCGGTGGTGGCCTTCGCCTGGCCGCGGTGCAGTCGGCCGCAGCAGTCGCCGTAGCAGGCGGGCAGGCCGCACGGGCACGGGGAGGAGGGCAGCAGCCGGGGAGCGGCGGGGCGGGGCGCGGAGCGACGTCGGGACATGCCGTCCATTGTCCCCCACGGCCGGTGGCCGCACGCGGGCCCGCCCCTCCCGGTCGGGAGGGGCGGGCCCCGGTGGCGCTACTTCGCCCGCTGGAAGGAGTAGTTGAACTCGGCGCTGCCGAAGTGGCCCATCATCCGCAGCCAGAACGGCATCATCATCTCGGTCGCCCGGGCGCCCGTGATGTCCCCGAGGTCGACGATCCATTCGGCCGGCCAGCCGAACTCGCCCAGCAGCGCGACCGTCTCGGCCTTGGCGCCGGCGTCGTTCCCGGCGATGAACAGGTTGTGCTCACCGGCCAGCTTGGCCGGCTCGACCATCAGCGCGCAGTTCAGCGTGTTGAGGGCCTTCACCACCCTGGCGTCGGGGAACTCGCGCTGGATCCGCTCGCCGATGCTGTCGGTGTTCACCGGGTCGAGGGTGACGACCCCGTCGGGGCCGAACACCAGCGGGTTGGAGACGTCGATCAGCAGCTTCCCGGCGAGGTGCTCGGCCCCGGCCGCGCGCAGCGCCGCGAGGGAGACCGTCCCGCCGGTGGCGTTCAGCACCACCTCGCCGAAGGCCGCCGCCTCGGCGAAGGTCCCGGTGCTCCCGCCGGGGACGGCCTGCTGCGCCCAGGCCGTCCCCTTCTCGTTGTCCTTGCTCCGGGAGCCCAGCATCACCTGGTGGCCGAGGGCGACCAGCTTGGTCCCCAGGGTCTGTCCGACCATGCCGGTGCCGATGATTCCGATGCGCACGTCTTCCCCGTTCCGTCCGGTGCCGGCCGGTCCTCGTGGAGCAGCCGCGACGACCATAGTTGACTTACCGTCACCAGCGGCGGAACCCGGCGTCAGCGGGTGCTTCCCGCTGGTTCGCCGAACCAGCGGCGCAGCGCCCGGTCCAGGCCGTGCGGGTCGGCGGCGCCGGGCGCGCAGGCCCAGGCGACGTAGCCGTCCGGGCGCAGCAGCAGAGCGGCGGCGGGTGGCTGCGGACGGTCGGCGGTCACCACGTCGACCCGGTCCTTCCAGCCCGCCGCGAGGTCGGCGAGGCCGAGCCCGCCGCCGCTCAGGTCGATCAGCAACGGCCGCGCGCCGCGGGCGAGTTCGGCGAGGCGGACGTCTCCGTCGGCGGTGCGGAGGGTGAGCTCCGGGGCGAAGCCCCCGGCGAGCGGGTGCGGGCAGCCGCTGTCGTAGCGGACGTCGCTGCCCGCCATCAGCGCGGCGATCCGGGCCAGGTTGTCGTCGTGGGAGAGCAGTTCGCCGACCAGGGCCCGCAGGGCGGTGACCTCGGCGCCGGGCGACATCAGCGCGATCTGTGCCTGGGAGTGCATGAACACCCGCCGGCCGACCGGGTGGCGTTCGCGCTGGTAGCTGTCCAGCAGACCGGGCGGGGCCCACCCGTGGAGGTCGGCGGCCAGCTTCCAGCCGAGGTTCGCGGCGTCCTGCAGACCGAGGTTGAGGCCGGGGCCGCCGGTGGCGGCGTGGACGTGGGCGGCGTCGCCGACCAGCAGCACCCGGCCGTCGCGGTAGCGCTCGGCGAGCCGGGTGTTGTGGCCGGCGGTGCGCCGCGGGGTGAACGGGCCGGCGGTGCGGGCCGGGGCGAGATCCAGCTCGGCGCCGGTGACCCGGCGGATGCTGGCGCGCAGCTCGTCCAGGGTGAGCGGGGCCTGATCGTCCACCGGCGGGCCGCCCCACTCCAGAGTGGCGATCATGACGGCGTCCGGGTTGAACGGGGCGATGACGAACACCCCGTGGTCGGTGCGGGTGTGGGTGTACGGGCGGAACGGAGTGGGGCAGCCGGGCAGCAGGACGTCACCGTCGTCGGTGATGCTGATCCCCTCGGGCGGCGGCACATGGGCGATGCGGGAGACCGGGTCGGGTGAGGTGACGCCGGGGAAGCCGATCCCGGCGAGTTTGCGGACGGTGCTGCGGCCGCCGTCGGCGCCGACCAGGTAGCGGGCCCGCAACCGCTCCGCGCCGTCGGGGCCGTGGACGTCGACCGTCACCCCGCCCGGGTCCTGGGCGAGGCCGGTGACCTCGCGGCCGCGGCGCACGGTGACGCCGAGTTCGAGGGCACGCTCCTCCAGCACCTCCTCGATCCGGTGCTGGGGCACGGGCACCGCGTGCAGCGGGTTCGCGTCGAGCCGGTGCAGTTCCAGCGGGAAGGCGCCGAACACGAAGCGCGGTACGGGCCGCGGCGCGCCCGGGGTGCCGCTGAGCGGTTCGTGGAGGCCGCGGTGGTCGAGCAGGCGGAGCACCTGGCCGACCAGTCCGTTGGCCTTCTGCTCGCCGGAGCGCGCGGGCAGCCGGTCCAGCACCACCGGCCGGACTCCGGCGAGTGCCAGCTCGCAGGCCAGGAACAGCCCGACCGGTCCGGCGCCGACGATGACGACGTCGTTGGTCATGTCGAATCCCCCTCCTTGACTTCTCGTTCAGGAACGTGGCGGTTCGGGCAGTCCGGCGGCCAGCTGCCGCAGTGCCTCGGCGAGCAGCGACTTGAAGGGCACCACGGGATCGGCGCTCAGGTAGTGCTCGTTGGAGACCTGCAGCGCGGAGAGCGCGGCCGAGGCGACCAGCTTCGGGTAGAGGTCCCGGGCGGCGTCGGTGCCGGTCCGGGCGGCGATCGCCGCGGTGAGCTCGGCCCGGGTCCCGGCGCTGCCGCGGACCAGCTCGGCCTGGAGCGAGGGCTCGCGCAGCAGCATCCGTACGGCGGCGACCCAGCCCGGGTCGGGCGCCTCCTCGGCGCCGTCGAAGGGCTCGACGAGCGCCTGGGTCAGCGCCTCCCAGAGTGGTTCCGCCGCCGGACGGGCCCGCAGGGCCTCGGCGGCCCGCAGGATTCGGTCGCGGTGCCGGGAGACGATCGCCTCGGCCTTGCTGGAGAAGTAGTTGTTGTAGGTGCGCGGGGACACCCCGGCCGCGGCCGCGATGTCCTCCACCCGGACGTTCTCCAGCCCCCGCTCCACCGCCAGCCGCAGTGCCGCCCAGCTCAGTGCCTCCCGCGTCGCGGCCTTCTTCCGTTCCCGCAGACCGGGCTGCCCGTTCGTCATGGCCTTCACTCTGCCGTGAAACCTGCGTGCCACGCAATAGTGCGTGCCACGCAAGTTTCTTCGGCGTTTCGGGGTCGTGGCGAGCCGCCTGCCACCTGCGGTTCGTCGCTGGTAGTAGTTGCGTGGTTGCGGAACGGTGCCCAGTGAGGGGCCGTGCCCGCAGGAATTCCGGCGGGACGACTCGACAGGACTTGAGGAGCGGTCATGGGTGGCAGACAGCGTCCGCCGCGAGCGCGCAGCCCGCGCCAGGGCGGGCCGGCCGGTGGCGGCCGGGCGAAGTCCCGGCTGGGGATCGCCCGGATCGAGGGCTACCTGGCCTGGGAGGCCGAGGTCGCGGCGGCCGAACGGGACGCCCGGGCCTTCGCCGCCCGGTTCCCGTGGCTGCCGGACACTGAGCGGGAGAGCCTCGAACTGGCCTACACCGCCGACCGGTTGCGCTACGCCGAGGAGGTCGTGGACCGCGCCGTCGAGCGCTGCCGCCGACTGGCCGCCCGCTACCGCGCCGAGTGCCGCCGGATCTGCACGCGCTGGGCCGCGCTCTGCCTGTCCGTCACCGTCGCGGCGGCCCTGTTCGCCGTCCTTCCGGCGGCCCTGCGGCTCTGAGCTCTGCCGGAGGTGTGCACGGCACGACGAGGGCCCGCCGCGCCGGCGTCGGCGCAGCGGGCCCTCCTCGCGTCGGGACCGGCATCAGTGGTGGCCGTGGCCGCTGCTGATCTCCGCGTGCTCCTCGGCCGTCGGCTTGGCGATCTGGCTGCCCTCGCCGTAGAAGCCGCGGGACAGCTTGGCCCGGGTGCGGGTCCACAGGCCGGCCCGGCGGACCACGCCGTTCTCGTCCACCTCGGGCTCCAGCACGATCGGCTCCGGCTGCTCGTGCGCGGTGAGGGTGAACAGCCGGCCCTGCGGTAGCGGCGCGTGCACCTCGACGTACTCGCCGTGCTGCAGCCGGTTGATGACACCGGTCTCCCGGCCGTGCAGGACCTTGTCGCGGTCCCGTCGCTGCAGGCCCAGGCACCACCGCTTGGTGATCACGAACAGGACCACCGGCACGGCGAAGAAGCAGGCCCGCACCGCGTAGGTGATCGCGTTGATCGACAGGTGGAAGTGGGTCGCCAGCAGGTCGTTGCCGCCGCCGGCGAGCAGGATCAGGTAGAGGCCCATCCAGGCCACGCCGAAGGCGGTGCGGACCGGGTGGTTGCGCGGACGGTCGGCGATGTGGTGCTCGCCGCGGTCCCCGGTGACCCAGGCCTCCAGGAACGGCCAGCCCCAGATGACCAGCAGCAGGGTCGGGAAGACCATCAGGGGGATGAACACCCCGAGGTTGAGGGTGTGTCCCCAGACGCTGATCTCCCAGCCGGGCATCACCCGGATCAGGCCCTCGGAGAAGCCCATGTACCAGTCCGGCTGGGCGTCCGTGGACACCTGGTCGGGCCGGTACGGGCCGTATGCCCAGATCGGGTTGATGGTGGCGATCGCCGACATGACCGAGACCACGCCGAAGACCAGGAAGAAGAAGCCGCCGGCCTTGGCCATGTAGACCGGCATCAGCGGCATGCCGACCACGTTCTCGTTGGTGCGGCCGGCCCCCGCGAACTGGGTGTGCTTGTGGTAGAAGACCAGGATCAGATGGGCCGCGAGCAGGCCCACCATGATGCCCGGGATCAGCAGGATGTGGACGGTGAACAGCCGCGGGATGATGACCATCCCGGGGAACTCGCCGCCGAACATGAACATCTGCAGGTAGGTGCCGACGATCGGGACGGCCAGGACCGCGCCCTCCATGAAGCGGATGCCGGTGCCGGAGAGCAGGTCGTCGGGCAGCGAGTAGCCCATGAAGCCGTCGAACATGCCGAGGATCAGCAGCAGCGCCCCGAAGACCCAGTTGATCTCGCGCGGCTTGCGGAAGGCGCCGGTGAAGAAGACGCGCAGCATGTGGGTCAGCATCGACGCGATGAAGACGACGGCCGACCAGTGGTGGATCTGGCGCATCAGCAGGCCGCCGCGGACGTCGAAGCTGATGTTGACCGTGGAGGCGTAGGCCTCGGACATCCGGATGCCCTTGAGCGGGACGTACGAGCCGTCGTAGACGACCTCGCCCATGCTCGGGTTGAAGAAGAGGGTCAGCCAGACGCCGGTCAGGATGATGATGACGAAGGTGTAGAGCGCGATCTCGCCCAGCATGAAGGACCAGTGGTCGGGAAAGATCTTGCGCAGGTTGGACTTGGCCAGGGAGTAGATGCCGAGCCTGCCGTCGGTCCAGTCGGCGAGGGCCTCGGCCTTGTTGGCCGGCTTGGTGCGCGTGCTGGTCACCCGTCCCGGCTGCGAGTGCAGTTCGGTGCTCACGACGGGCTCCCCGGCGTTCCCGGCGTGCCGTGGCGGAGGCCCGCCGGCGGGAACGCCGGCCGACGAAGTGTTGTGATCATGGGACCTCTCGATACGGGCCCGCCGGGCGGACCGGCGCGCGGACCTGGGCGGTTCACTGGACCCGTTGCTCAGGGTGATGGGGCGCTTACTCTGTCATGCTGTCGGCAGGGGGCCGACTGTGCACGTCCATCGGGCCGTCCGGCCGCGCGTGTCGGGCTGGACGGGGGGCGCTGACGCCCGATCGGCTGGCCCCCGGTCGGCGCAAACGGGGGCGATGCTGCGCTCGGGTGCAGCTGGAGCGTGTCGGTGCGCGCCGCGTCCGGGCGCCGCGAGGGCGGGGGCCTACGCTGCGCCAATGGCGGATCACCGTGAACTCTTCGAGGACGTCACCGAGGCCCTGGCCCGCGCCGGGTTCGACACCGCGCCGGGTGCCTCGCCCCTGTCGATCGGCCCCCACCCCGAGGGTGTGGTGGTCGGCTGGTCCCCGGGTGAGGAGCCGGACGGGCCGCCGTCCGGCCTGGCGCGGGCGGCGGTGACCGGAGCGGCCGCGCTCGTCCTGCGGGAACGGGGCCTCCTGGTCACCGAGACGAAGGAGGGGGAGCTGCTGGTGCGCTCCGCCGAACCGGTGACGGTGCCTCCGGAGGCGGAGGCCGAGGTGGCGCCCGAGCAGTGGTGGGGGTGACGAAGATCTCTTCCAGGGGGCGCCGGCGCGAGGAGTTGGCCGACGCATGGGTGTTCCCATACCGAACCCTTACCTGAACGCGGGGTGCAGTTGACCTCGGCGGCTCTAAGGTTTGCCTAAGCTAAGCGAAGCGCCCTGGACCATCCGTCCGGGGCGTTAGCCGTGCCCGCCCCGCCGGCGCTCCCGGCGTGGCGGTAGAGGACAGGTGACGACCCGGGGCGGCCCGGGGGAGGAGCCCGCTGCATGTGGGATGAGGCGTTTCCCAGCTTTCTGATCGGGCTGCGAGAAGGGCTCGAAGCAGGCCTGATCGTGTCGATCCTGGTCGCCACGCTGGTCCGGGCCGGCCAGAAGGGGCGGCTGCCCCAGGTGTGGACGGGCGTCGCGGCGGCCGTCGCGCTCAGCCTCAGCTTCGGCGCGGTGCTCACCTTCACCGCCGCCAACCTCTCCGGCCACGCCCAGGAGGCGTTCGGCGGGGTGCTGAGCCTGATCGCGGTCGGCTTCGTCACCGCGATGGTGTTCTGGATGCGCCGCTCGGCGCGCACCCTCTCCGCCGACCTGAAGGAGAAGGTGCAGGCCTCGCTGACGATGGGCGCGGGCGCGCTGGTGCTGACCAGCTTCCTCGCGGTCGCCCGCGAGGGACTGGAGACCTCGCTCTTCCTGTGGACCAACGCGCGCACCGCCGGGGAGTCCACCGGCCCGCTGCTCGGTGCCGCCGTCGGCCTGCTGCTCTCGGTGGGCCTGTGCTGGGGCCTGTACCGCCGGGCCCTGAAGATGAACCTCACCAAGTTCTTCACCATCACCGGCGCCGGCCTGATCGTCGTCGCCGCGGGCGTGCTCGGCTACGGCCTGCGCGACCTCCAGGAGTCCGGGCTGGTCGGCGGTGGCAGCACGTACGCCTTCGACCTGAGCGGACACCTGGACGCCTCCTCCTGGTACGCCACGCTGGTCCAGGGCACCCTCAACCTGACCGTCACCATGACGGTCCTCCAGGTCGTCGGCTACATCGCCTACCTGAGCATCGTGATGACCCTCTTCATCGAGGGCGTGCGTGGCGGCAAGGCGGCCCCGGCGGCGGCCCCGGCGGCCGCTCCCGCCGAGGCGGAGACGGAAGCCGGGAAGGCCGAGCAGCCGGTGCGCACCGGCCGTCCGCGCTGGGTGCTGCCGACCGCGGCGATCGCCGTCCCGGTCGTGGTGGCCGGTGCCGTGATCGCCGTCAGCGACGGCAAGCAGGACAGCTCCGCGACCGTCGCGGTCTCCGAGAAGGAGTGCGGCAAGGGCTTCGGCAGCCCCCAGCCCGGCCAGCAGGTGTTCCAGATGCACAACACCGGTGACAAGGTCTCCGAGGTCTACCTGGTCAACCCGGGCAGCGGCGCCGTCTACGGTGAGATCGAGGGCCTCGCCCCCGGCACGACCCGCGCGCTCACCGCCACCATCGGCTCCGGCGACTACGCCTGGCGCTGCGTGCCCACCGGTGGAACCGCCGTCACCTCCGCCACCGTGCACGTCACCGGCGGCGCCGAGGTCAAGGCCGTCAAGCCGGTCTCCGAGGACGACCTCAAGGCCCCGCTGGACAGCTACAAGGACTACGTCAACAAGGGCCTCGCGACCCTGATGACGCAGACCCAGAAGGTCCAGGCCGACGTGCGGGCCGGCGACCTCGCCACCGCCAAGGCCGACTGGCTCACCGCCCACCTGCAGTACGCCTCGCTCGGCGCCGCCTACGGCACCTTCGCCGACCTCGACAAGAAGATCGACGGCCGCGCCGACGGCTACGCCGACAAGGCCCAGGACCCGGGCTTCACCGGCTTCCTGCGGCTGGAGTACGGCCTCTGGCACGGCCAGTCCGCCGCCGACCTGACGCCCGTCGCCGACGAACTCGCCCAGAACGTCGCCAAGCTGGTGCACGACTTCCCGACCCAGGACTTCGATCCGGGCGACCTGCCGCTGCGCGCCCACGAGATCCTGGAGAACACCCTCCAGTTCGAGCTGACCGGCGACACCGACATGGGCAGCGGCACCAACCTGGCCACCACCCAGGCCAACCTGGCGGGCACCCAGGAGCTGCTGACCCTGCTGCAGCCGCTGCTCGACGAGCGCGACCCGCAGGTGCTGGTCCGGGTCAACGCCGACATGAAGCGGGTCGGGGACCTGGTCGCCGCCGCCCGCACCGCCGACGGCTGGACCCCGCTGGACAAGCTGCCCGCCGACAGCCGGCGCCGGCTGAACGGCGCCACCGGCCAGCTGCTCGAAGACCTCTCGCCCGTTCCCGCCATGCTCGAAATCCGGAAGGCCGCCTGATGACCGACCACACCGCAGCCGCCGGCTCCTGCCCGTTCCCGCACGCCGCTGCCGCCGCCGGGCAGGCCGTCGAGCAGGTCGTCGAGCAGGTCGTCGAGCAGGGGAGCTGCCCGGCCGGTCCGGCCCGCCGCAGCTTCGTCCGGGCCGCGCTCGGCGCGGGCGCGGGGGCCGCCGTCCTGGCCGGCGGGGCGTTCGGCCTCGGGGCCGAGCCGGCCGCCGCCGGGGACACCCACCAGACCAAGTCCGGGGCCGTCCCGTTCCACGGCGACCACCAGGCCGGCATCACCACCCCGGCCCCCGCCCACGCGGCCTTCGTCTCCTGCCAGGTGATCGCCCAGGACCGCAAGGGCCTGGAGGACCTCTTCAGGACCCTGACCGAGCGGATCCGCTTCCTCACCGCCGGCGGCACCCCGCCCGACCTCGGCGTCGGCGCCCCGCCGTCCGACAGCGGCATCCTCGGCCCCGTGGTGCCCACCGACAACCTCACCGTCACCGTCGGCGTCGGCGCCTCGCTGTTCGACGACCGCTACGGCCTCGCCAAGGCCAAGCCGGTCAAGCTGACGCCGATGAAGACCTTCCCCAACGACAACCTCCAGGCCGACGAACTCCACGGCGACCTCTCGCTGCAGATCTGCGCCGACCGGCAGGACACCGTGCTGCACGCCCTGCGCGACATCACTCGGCACACCCGCGGCGGGATGCAGATACTGTGGCGGATCGACGGCTTCCAGAACCAGTCCCGCCCGGACGGTGCCCAGCGCAACCTGCTCGGCTTCAAGGACGGCATCGTCAACCCGGACACCACCTCCAGCCGCGAGATGGACCGGCTGATCTGGGTCAACGACGGCGCGGGCGAGCCCGCCTGGGCGACCGGCGGCAGTTACCAGGTGATCCGGATCATCCGGATGCTGATCGAGTTCTGGGACCGGGTCAAGCTCAGCGAGCAGGAGAAGATGTTCGGCCGCCGCCGCGACACCGGCGCGCCGCTGGACGGCCACCAGGAGAACGACGCGCCGGACTACGCCAAGGACCCGAACGGCAACGCGATCCCGCTCAACGCCCACATCCGCCTGGCCAACCCGCGCACCGCCGACACCGACGCCTCGCGCATCCTGCGCCGCGGCTTCAACTACGACCGGGGCGTCGACAAGGCGGGCAACCTGGACATGGGCCTGGTGTTCTGCTGCTACCAGCAGGACGTGGTGCGGCAGTTCGAGGCCACCCAGACCCGGCTGATCGACGAGCCGCTGGTGGACTACATCTCGCCGACCGGGGGCGGGTACTTCTTCGTCCTGCCGGGCGTGAAGGACAACGCCGACTGGCTCGGACGGGGGCTGCTGGCCGCCGTCTGAGGGTGAGGTCGTCGACGGGCCCGGTGCTGCCGCGCACCGGGCCCGTTCGTCGTGCGCGGCCGTCCGGGAGCGAGCTGTTCGCCCCGGCGGTTCCTACGGTCCGGTGCGGGCCGGGTCGGTCCCGGCCCCGACGCCGAGCCGCCAGGACGCGACGTCGCGGTAGCGGATCGGTCCGGGGCCGCGGCCGATGTTGCTGCCCACAAGGTGCAGGCGTTCGGCCGGCCACGGCCGGCCCACGAAGCCGCTGAGCCCGGCCGCGGCCAGGGGCACGCTGAGCGGGTCGTCGCGGCGGGCCCGGGCCAGCGTCAGGTGCGGGCGCAGCGGCCGGTCCCTGAACCCGATCCCGCAGGACGTGACCACTTCCCGGACGGCGGCGGCCAGGCGGTGCAGCCCCTCCAGGTCGCCGTCGATCCCGGTCCACAGCAGCCGCTCGTCGAACTGGCCGCCGCCCCGCAGGCTCAGCCGCAGCGCGGGCAGCGACGCGACGGGCCCGGCCAGCGCCGCCCGCAGCGAGGGCACCACCGTGGACGGCTGCTCACCGAGGAAGGCCAGGGTGATGTGCCAGTCCTCGATCCGGTTCCACCGCAGCCGCGGGTACCCGACGTAGGCGGGCTGCAGGGCCCGGGCCAGTTCGTCCTTGGCGTCGTCGGGCGGGGCCAGGGCCACGAAGACGCGCCGCGTCGGGGGTTCCGGGTGATCGTGCACCAGGGATTTCTAGCACCCCGGCGCCGGTCACCGACCGGCGCCGCCCCCGGTCCGGACCGCCCGCGAGCCGGGCCGGCGGCGGGTGGCAGGGTGACGGATGGTGTGCGACGCTGCTTCTCGCGCGCCGTCGCGCGCGGGGGACCGGGGGGATCGGATGAGCCGTGGGACACCGTCAGGTGCGTACGGGCGGTGGGGACGGCCGGCGGGGGTGCTGCTGGTCGTCGGCGGGTTGTCGACGGCCGCCGCGACACTGCGGCCCGACGGCGGACTGCTGGGAACGGCGGCGACCGGGCCGGTGAGCGGCCTCGGGTTCGTGGTGCTGCTCGGGCTGGCCTGGGCCTCGGTGGTCGGCAGGTTCGCGGTGCGCTTCCGTGAGGAGGTCCGGCACCTCGACGGGCCCACACCCCGGGCCGAGCGCCTTCGGGCGGCGACCATGCTTCTGCTGCCCGTGGCCGCCGTGGCGGTGCCCGTGCTGCTCCTGGTCCTGAACCGCAGGGCCGCCTCCGGGCCGTCCGGTCCGCGGCTGGTGCCCGGGCTCGGCCCCGGGGCGGCCATGCCGACCCCGCAGGCGGAGACGCGGGCACCCGAGGTGCCGGGCGTCGTCCTGGGGGCCGGTGTGCTGGTGGCCGCCCTGTTCGTCCTGGCGGCGGCCGTCGCGCTGCTGTTCGCGGTCGTCGTCCTGCTCCGGCTGCGGGGGCGGCAGCGGCCGGTGGCGCTGCCCGGCGTGGTCGCCGCGAGCCCCGAATCCGCTCTCGCCGAGGCCGTCGCCTCGGGGCGGAGGGCACTGGAGGGAACGGACGCCAGGGCGGCGGTGATCGCCTGCTACGCGGCGATGGAGGGCTCGCTGGCCGCCTCCGGTCTGCCCCGGCACGCGTGGGAGAGCCCGACGGAACTGCTGCGCCGGGTGCTGTCCGACGAGCGGGTCGACGCCACCGCGGCGCGGGAGCTCACCGCGCTGTTCCGCGAGGCCCGGTACTCGACCCACCGGACGGACGACGACCACGTGCGCAGGGCCCGTACGGCCCTGGACGCCATCGCCGCCCGGCTCGCGGACGCCCGGCCTCCGGCGACCACCGGGGCGCACACCGAGGGAGGAGGGCGATGAGCGGGGCCGCGCCGCGACGGGACGAGCCCGTGGACACGGCGGACGCGACGGACCGCGAGCTCGCCCGTCCGGGCTCGGTGCGCCACAGCCTGATCGAGCTGGCCCTGCCCGCCGCCCTCGCGGAGATCCTCTGTGCCCTGGTCGGCGGCCGGCCGGCGGCGGGCGCCGGGGCGGTCCTGCTGGCCGTCACCGCCCTGCTCGTGGCCCGCCGGGTGGCCGGAGCGGGCACCGAGCCCTTCTCGCTGCGCCGCCGACCGCGAGAGATGGACGTGTACGAGCACGGCCTCGGCGACTGGCGCTGGACGATCCGACAGGGCCTCGACTCCCGGGGCGACGCCGTGGTGCTTCGGGCCAGGCTCCAACGGCTGTACGCGATACGGCTGTCGGAGGTCCACGGGCTGAACCTGACGGCCGACCGCGACCGGGCCGCCGAACTCCTCGGGCCGCGGCTGTGGCCGTGGATCGACCCGCTGGCGCCGCTGCCGGCCGAGGTCTTCCCGGCGGAGGTCCTGCACGGGCTGGTCGACCGGCTCGACTCGCTGTGACGGCGCCCGGTACCGACCCGGGTGCCGCAGCAACTTCCCCACCCAGATACCGAATCGTTTCCGCAGGAGCGCCATGTCCGACCTGTCCACCAGCCCGCACGCCACCGGCCCGCACGCCACCGGCCCGCACGGTCCCGCCGCTGCGGCCCCGGCGCCGCTGACCCCGCAGCAGGCCGGAGAGCGGGCCCGCGCGGTGCTCGCAGAGATCGAACGGGCCGTCGTCGGCAAGACCGAGGCACTGCGTCTGGTCATGCTCGGCGCCCTCGCCGCCGGGCACGTCCTCATCGAGGACCTGCCCGGGCTCGGGAAGACCCTGCTGGCGCGCTCGTTCGCGACCACCCTCGGCCTGGATTTCCGCCGGATCCAGTTCACCCCCGACCTGCTGCCCTCCGACGTCACCGGTGCGCCCTTCTACGAGCGCGGCACGGGCGAGATGGTGTACCGGCCCGGCCCGCTCTTCACCCAGCTGCTGCTGGCCGACGAGATCAACCGGACCCCGCCCAAGACCCAGGCCGCCCTGCTGGAGGCGATGGCCGAGGGCCAGGTCTCCGTCGACGGCACCACCCGCCGCCTGCCGGACCCCTTCCTGGTCATCGCCACCGCCAACCCGATCGAGTACGAGGGCACCTACGCCCTGCCCGAGGCCCAGCTCGACCGCTTCCTGCTCCGCGTGCGCATGGGCTACCTCCCGACCGCCACGGAGGCGGCCATGCTGCGCGCCCGGATCGACCGCGCGGCCCCCGAGCCGGTCCTGCGGACCGTGGCCGGCCCGGCGGAACTGCTCGCCATGCGCGCCGCGGTGGAGCGGGTGGAGGTCGACGACGACCTGGTCGACTACGTCATCGCCCTCGTCGACGCCACCCGCAACGACCAGCAGATCCAGGTGGGCGCCTCGCCCCGCGGCGGCCTGGCGCTGATCCAACTCGCCCGCGCCCACGCTATGCTGGAGGGCCGCGACTACCTCACCCCCGAGGACGTCAAGGCGCTCGCGGGCCCCGCCCTCGCCCACCGCATCACGCTCAAGCCCGAACTGTGGGTGCGTCAGATCGAGGCGGACGACGTGATGGCGCGGCTGGTCGCCTCCGTCCCGGCGCCGCAGACGCTGCCCCGGGCGGTGGCGCGGTGAACGCCGTCCGGTCGGCGCCGGGTTCGGCGCCGGCTGCGGAGCGGGCCCCGGCAGCCGAGGACACCGACCGCTTCGCCGACCGTGCCCGGGCCCTGGCCGTCGCCCGCAGTACCCGGGCCGGCGCCGCCGGCCTGCCCGACAGTCCGCCGTCACCGCACTGGCGGCCCACTGAGCAGACCCTGAGCCTGCTCACGGTGGCCACCGCCGCGGCCGTCGCCGCCCTGGTCACCGGCCACGCCTGGCTGCTCGCCCCGGCCGCCTTCGCGGGCGTCCTGCTCGCGCTCGCCGCTCCCGGGTCCGGCCGCCCCACCCGGCTGTCCGCCGGGAACACCGTCCAACCGCGGCGCTGCTTCGAGGGCGAGCCCGTCACCGTACACGTCACCGTGGAGCACGACGGCCGGACCGGCACGCCCGAACCCACCGTGACGCTCGGCCCCGGCCTGGCTCTGGACGCCCTGACCGTCACCCCGACCGGCGTCGACCTCGTCCTGCGCGCCGACAGCTGGGGCCGCCGCCACCTGGGAGTCGTCGACCTCGACGTGCCCGACGCCCAGGGCCTGACCCAGCGCACCGTCCGCACCGACCTCGGCACCGTCGACGTCTTCCCCGTCCCCGACGCCGCCCACCTGACCCCGGTCCCGGTCCGCCTGCCCGAACGGATCGGTGAGCACACCACCGCCCAGGAGGGCACCGGGATCGAGGTCGTCGGGGTCCGCCCGCACGTGCCCGGCGAACGGCAGCGCAGGATCCACTGGCCGTCCACGACCCGCCGTGACGCCGTCCAGATCAACCAGTTCGCCGCCGAGCGCGCCGTCGACGCGGTCGTCCTGCTCGACACCCTCGCCGACTACCACGACACCGCCACCGGACGGCGCAGCCTCGACGAGACCCTGCGCGCCGCCACCGGTCTGACCCGCGCCTACCTGCGCCGGCACGACCGGATCGGCCTCCTCGCGGTCGGCGGACGCCTGCGCCAGCTCACCGCCTCCAGCGGGGACCGGCAGTTCTACCGCATGGTGGAGTGCGTGCTGGAGACCCGCCAGGACCGCCCCCAGCGCGGCCCCCTTCCGCCCCTGCCGCACGCCGCCCTGCCCGGCCACGCTCTCGTCTACGCCTTCACCCCCCTCGCCGACCAGCGCATCCTGGACGTCCTCGGCCGGATCCGCGAACGCGGCAACCCGCTCGTCGTCGTGGAGATCCCGGCGGGGGAACCGACCGCCCGCCCCGACGACGGGACCGACGCCCTAGCGCTGCGCCTGTGGCGTGCCGAACGCGAGGCGATGCGGGCCACCCTGCGCGGCCGGGGCATCCCGGTGGTCGCCCACACGCCGGGCGAGGCCCTCGACCTGGCCCTCGGGCCCCTGCTGCGCCGCCGCATCGTGGGGGCCGGGCGATGAGCAACCCGCCGACCGTCGGAGCCACCGGGCCGACCGGGCCGACCGGACGCACGGAACCCACCGGACCGACCGGACGCACCGCACCGACCGCACCGACCGGACGCACCGAACCCACCGGGCCGGGCGGCGGGTCCGCGCGTCTCGAACGGGCCGTCCTGCGCGGTACCGGAACCGCCCTCGCCCTGGCCGCCGCGGGCACCGGACCCGGCACCCTCACCGACCGGCTGGGGCCCCTCTGCCTCCTGCCGATCGCCGCCGGCGCCCTGTGGGCCGCCGTCCCCGCACCGAACGGCCCGACCCCGGTGAGGTGGGCGGCGCGGCTGTCCGCCCGCCGTACCACCCTCCTCACCGCCGGGGCCCTCCCGCTCGCCGCGCTCGGCGAGCCGTCCTGGTGGCGGGCGCTCGCGGTGACCGTCCTGCTCGCCGCCCACCTGCTGCTGCTCGACGCGCTCGGTCCCCGTCGCCCGGGCATCCGCCCCGCCTCCGCGGTCACCGCCCTCACCGCCGCGCTGCTGGTCCTGCCCCCGGCCCTGGCGCCGATCGCGGCCGGCGAGTGGTCCCGCCCGCTCGCCGTACTGGGCCTGGCGGCAGCCGCTGTCGGTGTGGGCCTCGCCCTGCACCCGCGTCCCGAGCGTCCACCCCTCCGGCCCCCGGCGGACCGGGAACCGGACGGCGCGGGCCCGGGGCGCCAGGTGTTCCGTCCGTGAGGTCGGGGCCCGGGCGGCTTCGCCGCGGGACGCCGGAGGACGGCGGCCCCGGGTGGGTGCAGCGCACCCACGACCCGGCCCGGGGGACGGGTCTAGCGTGGCCGGCATGGAAAGCAACAACGAGCTCGGTGAGTACCTGCGTGCCCGCCGCGCGATGATCACCCCGCGGGACGTCGGGCTGCCCGACGGCGGGGAACGGCGGGTGCCGGGACTGCGGCGGGACGAGGTGGCGCTGCTGGCAGGGGTGAGCACGGACTACTACATCCGCCTGGAGCAGGGTCGTGAGCGGAACCCGTCCGAGCAGGTGCTCCGGGCGATCGCCGCGGCACTGCGGCTGGACGGTGCCGCGGCGGGCCACCTGTTCCGGCTCGGCCTGCCCGTCTTCGCCACGGCGGCCGCGGCACCCACCGTCGCCCCGGAGCTGGTGCGGCTGATGGACGGCATGCGCGACGTGCCGGCCTTCGTGGTCGGCGCGGCGCAGGACGTGCTCGCCGCCAACGCGATGGCGCGCGAGCTGTACCGCGGATTCGCCCGGTACGACAACCTGCTGCGAATGATCTTCCTCGATCCGTTCGCGCGGGAGTTCTACGTCGACTGGGACAGGGCGGCGCACACCGCGGTGGGCAACCTGCGGGCGTCCTCCGCGCAGTTCCCCGAGGACGAGCGGATCGCCCGGATCGTCGGCGAGCTCGGCGTGCGCAGCCCCGCCTTCACCGGCCTGTGGGCACGTTACGAGATCCGTCCCCGCACGCAGGAGGACAAGCACTTCCGGCACCCCCGCGTGGGTGAGGTGCGGCTGCACTTCGAGGCGCTGGCCGTCACCAGCGCCGCGGGCCAGCACCTGTCCGTCTACAGCGCGGAACCCGGCAGCGCCGGCGCCGACGCCCTGGTCCTGCTGCGCCGACTGGCCGAGCAGCGCTCGGCCGGCACCCTTCCGGACACCTCCGCAGAGGACGAGGACGTCCGGGCATGACCGCCGCCCGCCACGCCGACCGGCCCTCCCTCACCCACTCACCCGCACCGAAGAAGGCACCTCACTCCATGCTGCTCCCCTCCACCGAGGCGGGCCGGGGACGGACCGTCGTCCTGCTGCACGCCAGGCCCACCGACCGCACCATGTGGGACGCCCACCTCCCGCTGCTCGCCTCGGCGGGCGTGCGGGCCGTCGCCCTGGACCTGCCCGGACACGGCGAGGCGACCGTGCCCGACCGCCGCGAGGTGGCCCCCTGGTCGGACGTGCTCGCCACGCTCGACCACCTCGGGGCCGACCGCTTCGTGCTCGCCGGGAACTCACTGGGCGCCCTCGTGGCCCTCCAGACCGCCGTCACGGCACCCGAGCGGGTCGAGGGCCTGGTAGCCGTCGGGTACCGGCCCCACGACCAGCCCGCCTCTCCACGCCTGGAGGCCGCCTGGGAGGCCGAACGGACGGCGCTGGCCGCCGGCGACCTGGACGCCGCGGTGAAGGCCGGCGTCGAGGCGTGGACCGCGGCCGGGGCCACCGAGGAGGTACGCACCCGGGCCGCCCGCATGCTCCACCGCCGGCTGGCCGACCAGCTCGCCCACGGCGAACCGCCGCAGGCGGCGGATCCCCTCGGCACGGGCCCGGCGGCGCTGCGCACGCTCAGGGGCGTGCCCGCCCTGGTCGGCGTCGGCGAGCACGACATGCCCGACTTCCACGAGGGCGGCGAGGGCCTGGTCCGCGACCTCGGCGCGGGCGGCATCACCGTCATTCCCGGCGCCGGACACCTCGCCCCGCTGGAACGGCCCGCGGCGTTCTGCGCCCTGCTGCTGGACTTCCTCCGCCGTCTCCCGGAGCAGTCGTCGCCCGCGCCCAGGTAGGGCGCGTCCGACGGTTCCCGCCGGGTGCGGGCGAGTTGTCGGACACACCCGAGGACCCGGCGCCGGCCGTCGGCGTCAACCTCACTGTCAGTACAGCTAGCCGCCGAGGGTGAAGCCGATGACGGCGCCGCCGCCCTCGCGGTTGGCGGCGAAGGCGGTGCCACCGTGGGAACGGGCGACCTCGGCGACGATGGCCAGGCCCAGGCCGGAGCCGGGCAGGCTGCGGGCGGCGGTGGCGCGGTAGAAGCGGTCGAAGACCCGGTCGAGGTCGTCCTCGTCGATGCCCGGGCCGCGGTCGCGGACCTCGACCCGCGGGCCGCGCGCCACCAGCTCGATCGGGGACGTCCCGACCGGGTCGAACTTGGCCGCGTTCTCCAGCAGGTTGTTCACGGCGCGGGCCAGCGCGTCCGGGCGGGCGATGACGACGGTGCCGTCCGCGTCCACGGTGATCTCCCGGTCGCTGCGCCGACGGGCCTGGGCGGCGGCCTCGCGCACCACGTCGGCGAGCAGCACCTCGACCGGGTCCTCGTCCGCCTTGCGGTCGGCCGCGAGCGCCACCAGCTCCTCCACCAGCTGGGTCAACTCCCTGGCCTCCTCGGAGAGATCGGCGAGCAGCGCGGCGCGTTCGGCGGGTGGCAGCCGGTCGATGCTGGGCAGCACCGCGAGGTTGGTGCGCAGGCTGGTCAACGGGGTGCGCAGCTCGTGCCCGGCGTCCTGGACGAGCCGGCGCTGGTTCTCCTTGGCGGTGGCGAGGCGGACCAGCATCCGGTCGAAGGCGCGGCCGAGCCGGCCCACCTCGTCCGTCCCGGCGGCGGGCACCGGTACGTCCAACCGGCCGCTGGAGGCGACCAGTTCGGCGGCGTCGGTGAGCCTGACCAGGCGGCCGGTGATCCGTCCGGCGACCAACCGGCCGGCTCCGCCCGCCACCAGCACGACGGCGGCCACCACGGCCGCCATCTGGGTGCGCAGCCGCGCCAGCAGCTCCTCGACGTCGTCGAGCCGCTGCACGATCTGGACGGCCCCGCGGCCGCCGCCCAGCGAGACCACCCCCACCCGCCAGGTGGCGCCGGGGAGGTCGCGCTCGTCGGTCACCGTCCGGGCGGGGGCGTCGGCGCGGGCGAGCGCGAGGTCGTCCGGGGAAGTCGGCAGGACGATGCGGGAGGTGCCCGGGAGGACGGCCCCGTTGGGGTCGAGGGCCTGCGCCGTGACCCGGATCGGGTGCAGCAGCTGCTCGCTCAGGCCGCTCGGGCCGTTGAAGTCCCCGGGAAACAGCTTCTCGCGGTTGACCTGGCCGCTCACCGCGTGCAAGGCGGAGTTGAAGTCGTCCGTCTCGTCGTCCCGGATCAGGGCGGCGGCGGCGCGGTAGCCGAGCGTGCCGATCAGCACGGCGACCAGCGCCGCCATCGCCGCGAAGGCGAGCGAGAGGGTGGTGCGCAGGCCCGGGAGCGGCAGGCGGGGGCGGCGGCGGCCCGCGGGGCCGGTCACGGCTCGCGCAGCGTGTAGCCGACGCCGCGGACGGTGTGGATCAGGGGGGCGAGGCCGGGGCGGTCGAGCTTGCGCCGCAGGTAGCCGATGAACACCGCGAGGTTCTTCGAGCCGGGGCCGAAGTCGTAGCCCCAGATCCGCTCGTACAGGGTGGTCTGGTCGAGGACGGCGCCGGCGTTGCGGGTGAGCAGCTCCAGGAGGTCGAACTCGGTGCGGGACAGCTCCAGTTCCAGTCCGCCGCGCCAGGCACGGCGGGCGGGCGGCTCGACCCGCAGGTCGGCGACGGTCAGCACGTCCTCCGGGGTCTCGGCGGGCGGGTTGCGGCGCAGCAGGGCGCGCAGCCGGGCGAACAGCTCGTCCACGTCGAAGGGCTTGACCAGGTAGTCGTCGGCCCCGGCGTCGAGTCCGGCGATCCGGTCCGGGACCTCGACCCGGGCGGTGAGCATCAGCACCGGGGTGCGGTCCCCGGCGGCGCGCAGCCGGCGGCAGACCTCCAGACCGTCCGGGGCCGGCATCATCACGTCGAGCACCAGGACGTCCGGGCGTTGCTCGGCGAGGACGGCGAGGGTCTGGGTGCCGTCGGCGGCTATCCGCACCCGGTAGCCCTCCAGCGTCAGGGCGCGGGTGAGCGAGTCGCGGATGGCGCGGTCGTCCTCGGCGATCAGCACGGTGTGGGTCATGGGGGAGATTCTCCCTGGCGTGCGCACGGCAGTGGAGGGCGGGGCGCGGGCTTCCCGCCGCCGAGGGTTTCGCGCGCCGCTTCGTGGGCGTACGGTGGCCACACGGTGGCGTGCCGCCGGGTGGGCCGCCGGTCCGTTTCGGTACGCCCGCCGGAGGCCGCGATGGCAGAGCGGATGGCCTTCCTCACCACCCCGCGCGCGGAGCGGGAGCGGCGGGACGCGCGGGAGCGGCTGGGGGACTGGCAGGAGGTCTACCGGCCGGGGGCCCTGCTGCCGCTGGTGGGCGGGCAGGCGGCGCGGTGCATGGACTGCGGACTGCCGTTCTGCCACGCGGCGTGCCCGTTGGGGAACCTGGTGCCGGAGTGGAACCGGCTGGCGGCGGACGGGGACTGGCGGGGCGCGGCCGCCCGGCTGCTGGCGACGAACAACTTCCCGGAGTTCACCGGTCGGCTCTGCCCGGCGCCGTGCGAGAGCGCCTGTGTGCTGGCGATCGACGACGCCGCGGTGACGATCAAGAACATCGAGCTGGCGATCGCCGACCGGGCCTGGGAGGAGGGCTGGGACGGGCCGCTGCCGCCGGAACGGCGGGGCGCGGTCCGGCGGGTGGCGGTGATCGGCTCGGGCCCGGCCGGGCTGGCCGCCGCGCAGCAGCTGACCCGGGCCGGGCACGCGACCACGGTCTACGAGCGGGCCGACCGCCCGGGCGGCCTGCTGCGCTACGGGATCCCGCCGTTCCGGCTGGAGAAGCACCGGCTGGACCGGCGGATCGACCAACTGCGGGCCGAGGGCACCGAGTTCCGCACCGGGGTGTGGGCGGGACGGGACGTCACGGGCGAGTGGCTGCGCGCCGAGTACGACGCGGTGGTGGTCGCGGTGGGTGCCACCGCCCACCGGGAACCGGCCGTGCCGGGCTGCCGGCTGCCGGGGGTGCATCCGGCGATGGAGTACCTGACCTGGGCGAACCGGGTGGACGAGGGGGATGTGGCGAACTCGCCGCTGTCCGCAGAGGGCAGGTGGGTGGTGATCGTCGGCGGCGGGGACACCGCGGCCGACTGCCTGGGGACGGCGCTGCGCCAGGGCGCGGCGGCGGTCACCCAGTTCGACATCAATCCGCGTCCGCCGCGGCACCGGGCGCCGGAGCAGCCGTGGCCGGTCCACCCCAAGGTGTACCGGGAGACCACCTCCCACGAGGAGTCGGGGGCAGTGGCAGGAGGGACGGAACCGTCGGCGGAGGAAGGGACGGAACCGTCGGCGGCGGGCGGCCGGGTGTTCGAGGCGGTGACGGTCGGGTTCGAACCGGGGGCGGACGGGCGGCTGGCGGCCGTCCGCTTCGCGTCCTGCACGGGGGGCGAGCGTGAACCCCGGGCGGGTACCGAGCGGACGCTGCCCGCGCAGCTGGCCCTGCTCGCCCTGGGCTTCAGCGGGCCCGAGCCGGAGCAGCCGTTGTTCGCCCAACTCGGCCTGGCCGTCGGGCCGGAGGGCACGCTGGAGCGGGACGACGGCTTCGGGACCGCCGCCGACGGGGTGTTCGTCGCGGGGGACGCCGGGCGGGGCCAGTCGCTGATCGTCTGGGCGATCGCCGAGGGCCGCTCGGCGGCCGCGGCGGTGGACCGCTACCTGCGCGGGCGGACCGAACTCCCGGCGCCGGTACGGGCGTCGGCGCGGGCGCTCACGCCGTGAGGGCGGGCGCGCCCGCGCCGGTGGGCCCGGTGGCGGGGTTCCGGCGGGGATCCGGCGGACACCGGTACCGGCGGACACCGGTACCGGCGGACACCGGTACCGGTGAACGGGGCCTCCGGTCAGCCGAGGCCGAGGACCGAGAGGGCGGTGGTCCAGTCGGTGGCGATGGCCTGCTGGGCGGGCACCAGGTCCACCTGGTGGTTGCAGACGGCGCGGTAGAGCTTGTACTCCACGGTGTCCTTGTCGGTGGAGGACAGGCCGCTCGTGCCGGTGGTGTAACGCGGCTCGGGCCAGAGGTTGTGGGGGTCGGTGGGGTTGCCGCCGAGCGACAGCGGGATGAAGTGGTCCTCCTCGTAGTCCGCCGTGTTCGTGTCGGCGTAGCCGTACTGGGCGATCTGCTGGACCTTCAGGCGGTTGGTGTACGTGGTGGAGGGGCGGATCGAGGTGCTGTAGCCGCCGACGCAGATGGTGGAGTCGATGGTGTCCTGGCTGACGTCCGGGTTGGTGGCGCCGGGGGTGCAGGACGGGTCGGGCAGCGGCAGGTAGGCCTGGGAGCAGGTCGTGTCGAGGGCGGCGCGGGTGTGCGGGGCGGTGGTGGGGGCGGCGTGCGCGCTCCCGGCGGTCGCGAGGGCGGCCGCGGTGAGCACCACGGTGGCGACGGCGGGGGCGAGGCGGTGGACGCGAAGCATGTGGGGAGCTCCCTGTCACGGGCCCGGCGCGGGGTGCCGGGCGCTGTGTGTCCATGTCACCATCAGTGGGTCTATGCGAGTAGACAGGAGGCGGTGAACATCTGTCAAAGGATCAGTCAACGGAGCCGGGCGAGATTTCGCTTGACGTGGACCCGGCGGGTGGCCAGGCGTGCGCATGGTGAAGAGGGCGTGCGGCGGGGCTGCTCGCCGGGTGCGCACCTCCGCGCGACGCATGGCGCCCCGCACGCCGTCGCCCGCGTCGCGTGGCCGTAGTGACCAGGGGTAGGGGCCGGGCAGCAGACGACGGAGGGGACCGCCATGACCGACCGACTTCCCGGGGCGCCCGCACGGCCACCTGCACAGGTGCCCGCGACACAGCCCGTACAGGTGCCGGTTCAGCCACCGGCGCCGTCCGCGGCTTCGCCTGCGGCTTCGTCCGCGGTCTCGCCTGCGGTCTTTTCTGCGGTCTCCTCGACGGCCACGGCCACGGCTGCGGCCTCGTCGCCCGGGCCGGTGCCGCCGGCCGTGGCGGGCCCGCTCGGGCCGCCGGTGCCGCCGGTGCCGCCGTGGTCGGGGGGGTGGGCAGTCGCCGACGGTACTGGGGCACGCGGCCCGCAGCATCCCGAAGGCCACCCTCGTCCCGCTGAAGGTGGACGGCCCGCCGCACAGCCCCGGTTCGTGAAGCACGCCTATCTGCGCCGGCTCGACCTCCGGCCGGAGGAAGTGGCCGCGCTGCGCGGGCGGTTGACGGCCGAGCTGCCCTGGGACCTGCTCACCGCCTCCGCCGCCGACCCCGGGGACCGCCTGCTGCGGGCCGCCGTACTGGCCGACGTGCACGGCCCCGCGCTGCGCGAACTCGGCGGCGCGCTGGAGGCGTTGCGCGGAACGGACGCCACGGCGGCGTTCGGTGCCGGGCGCCGAGGTCAGCGGGGCAGTCGGCGGGCGAAGACGTCCGGGGCCCGGTTGGTGTCGCCCGGGACGAGGGTGCCGTCCTCCGAGGTGAACACCACCGTGGTGCCGCGGGCGTCGACGTACGGGTCGTAGGAGGCGCCGGCGGTCTGGGAGCCGTCGGCCGCCAGGCTGACCCGCTCGGTGCGGCCGGTCCGCAGGTCGCGCCGGAAGACGTCGCCGGCGCCGTTGGTGTCGCCGGGCACCAGGTTGGCGGCCGTCGAGTCGAAGTACACCCAGCGGCCGTCGGCGGTCATCCGGCCGTTGAGGGAGTCGCCGGTCGTCGTCGTCCCGGGCAGGCCTGCGCTGACCAGGGTCTCGGTGCCTTCCGCCAAGTCCCGGACGTACACCTCGAAATGGTGGTCCGGCCAGTTGTCGCCGTGCTGCACCCAGGCCGAGTAGACGGCGTAGCGGCCGTCCGCGCTGAGCGAGGGGTAGTCCGCTCCGCGCCAGCCGTTCTTGCCGTCCGGGCTGGCCAGGGTGGTTTCCTCGGAGCGCAGGTCGCGGACGTACAGCGGGTAGAGGTGGGGCTTGAGCAGCTGCGGATGGTCGGCGGAGCCGGGCGATCCGGTGGTGCGGGGTGATGCGGTGGTGCCGGGTGATGCGGTGGTGCGGGCTGATGTGGTGGCGCTGGGTGCCCCGGGGGCCTGGAGGGAGTCGTGGACGAACTGCTCGTCGGACTCCCGGTCGGACTCGGCCCCGAGCCGGGTGGCGGCGTCCGGCGAGAGCGCACCGGGCTGGCCGGGGGCGATGATGTTGGTGGCCTTGGAGATGAAGGCGACGGTGCCGCCGTCGGCGCTGATCACGGGGGAGGCGGAGGAGCCGTTCGCCTCCTTGCCGTCCGCGCCGGTGCTGACCAGGCGGTTCTCCCCGGTGCGAAGGTCGTGGACGTAGATGTTGGCGCCCTGCCAGGTGACCGTGCCGGGGGCCAGGTCGGAGCGGTTGGACTGGAAGGCGATGTAGCGGCCGTCCCGGCTGATCGAGGGGTGGCCGGAGGACCTGTCCTTCTGCGGCTCGCCGGGTTCCTCGCCGACGGAGACCAGGGTGGTCTCTCCGGTCCGGCGGTCGTGGACGTAGACGTCCTGGTACCCGAGGCCGGCACCGGGCGCGAGGTTGGTGGCGGAGGAACTGAAGGCGACGTAGCGGCCGTCGGCGCTGATGGCGGCCTCGAAGGAGGCGCCGTCGGCCTGGGCGCCGTCCGGGCCGGTGTCGACCCGCTCGGTGCGGCCGGTCCGCAGATCACGGACGAAGACGTCGCTCTTGCCGTTGGTGTCGCCGGGAACGAGGTTGGTGGCGGCCGAGGTGAAGACGGCGTAGCGGCCGTCGGCGCTCAGGCCGGCGGCGCGCGAGGCGCCGTCGGGCTGCGCCTGGCCGAGGCCGACGGACACCCGTTCGGTGCCCGGTGTGCGGTGGGGGCCGGGGTCGGCGTGGGCGGCCTGGGTGCCGGTCAGCGCGAGGGTGGCTGCCGCGCCGAGTGCGCAGGCGGCGCGCAGCAGGCGACGGGCCGTGCGGTGGGGTGGTGCGGTGCGAGTCGGTGCGGTGCGGGTCAGTGCGGTGCGAGTCGGTGTGGTGCGGGTCGGTGCAGTCTGTGCGGTGCGGGTTTGTGCGTGGCTCATCGGATCCCCTCCCCTGGGAACGGCCGGGCCGCTTCGACGACGGCGCCCGGTGGCGCCTGGTGGTGTCGAGTGGCCGGTGAGGACCGGTGACGTCGAACACCCCCGGCGGCCTGCTCGTGGGTGAGCCAACCGTCGGGTGGGGCAGGCGGTCAACGGCGGTCCGTACGGAACGACGTATTCACGTCAAGGAGGGCGGGATCGCCGGTGCGTTCCCCGTCGGAGTGGCCGGGCCGGCGTTTTGCCGGCATCCCTCGGAAACTGCCTGGTGAAAGGGCGTGCGGGATGGATTCGGGTGGGCGGGCGGAGAGGCTGGAGGTCCGCTACGCGCCGACGGCCGAGGACTTCCGGGCGCCCGGCGCGGCCCGCGCCCGGGGGACCGCGGCGGGCCGGCGGGCGCGGCGCAACAGCTACCTGATCGCGGGCGGTTCGGCACTCGGCGGGGTGCTGTGCTCGGTCGAGACGGGGTGCCTGAAGCCGCAGACGGTGTTGTTCGCCCTGATCGTGCCGGCGGTGCTCGGGGCGCCCTGGTGGCAGGTGCGGCGGGCGGTGCGGGCGGTGGCGGACCGCGGTGGGTTCCGGACGGTGCCGGACGACGCCGGGCTCACCGTCACCGACGCGGAGTCCGTCACGACGCTCTCCGCCGAGCCGGCCGTCACGGGACCGGTTCCGGTCGGTGCGCCCGCTGGTCGTAGCGCCAGAGCGCGGGCAGGGCAGCGGCCAGGACGGCGCTGCCGCCCAGGCACAGCAGACCGCCGGTGCGCAGCGCGGCCCGGATGCCCTGGCCGGCGGCCAGGCCACCCGCCCGCAGGTCGCCGAGGGCGGGTCCGGCGGAGCCGATCAGCAGTTCCAGACCGGCCGCGCGGCCACGGAGTTCGTCCGGAATGGACTGGTTCCAGATGGCGCTGCGGAAGGTGTCGCCGATCCAGTGCCCGCCGCCGGCGACGGCCAGGCAGAGCAGCACGGCCCACAGGCCGTGGACGAGGGCGGCCGCGGTGGTGGCCGCGCCGACCAGGGCGGCGGAGAGCAGGCCCAGCCGTCCGTGCCGGTGCACCCGCTCGGCCCAGCCGCCGGTGGCGGCCGCGACCAGGCTGCCGGCGGCGGACGCGGAATAGAGCAGGCCGAGCGCCCAGGTCGCGTTCAACTCCTCGGCCAGGAACGGGAACAGCGCGGTGGGCAGGGCGAAGACGGTGGCCGCGAGGTCGGCCAGGTAGGTGCCCAGCAGGTCGGGCCGGCGCGCCACGTACCGGGCGCCCTCGGCGAATTCGCGCAGCGGCGGTGCCTCGGCGTCCCGCTCCGAGGGGACGGGGCGGACGCGGGCGAGCAGGGCGATCGACAGCAGGAAGGTTCCGAGGTCGACCAGATAGGCGGAGGGGACGCCGGCGGTCGCGATCAGCAGTCCGGCGGCCGCGGGTGCGGCCACCCCGCCGATGCTCCAGCGCAGCGAGAGCAGCGCTCCGGCCGCCACCAGCTGATCCGGCGGCACCAGTCGCGGGATCATCGCCTCCAGCGAGGGTTGTTGGAGGCCCTGGACCGCGGCGGCCAGGCCGGCGGCGAGGTAGAGCGGCCAGACGGCGGGCGTGCCGAGCAGGGCGTTGGCCAGCAGCAGGGCACTGAGCACGGCGAGCGCGACCTCGGTGGCCAGGGCGACGGTACGGCGGTCGACGCGGTCGGCGAGCACCCCGCCGTAGAGGCCGAACAGGACGGTCGGCACGAGTTCGACCGCACCGACGGCGCCCACCGCGAGCGGCGAGCCGGTGAGGTCGGCGATCTGCAGCGGGATCGCGGTCATGGTGAAGATCGAGCCGAGCAGGGTGACGGTTCCGGAGGTCCAGGTGAGCCGGAAGTCCCGGGAGGAGCGCCAGGGTGTGGTGTCGGGAAGCAGCCGGGAGCGGGGGCGTTCCGGGCGGGGCCGGGAGGGGGGTAGGGACCGGGGGTGGTCCGTTCCTGAGGTCATGACGGGTCCTTGATCGCCTTTTCCTTATCACTGATAAAGTCGGGTCGGAACTTATCGGCGATAAGGTGGCCTCCGCAAGTCGATTACCGGAAGGCCGAACGGATGGCGCTGCAACGCGACGAAGTGGTGCGCACCGCTCTGCGCGTGCTCAACGAGGAGGGCATCGACGGGCTCAGCACCCGGCGGCTCGCCCGGGAGCTCGGCGTGCAGTCGCCGGCGCTCTACTGGCACTTCAGGAACAAGCGGGAACTGCTCGACCTGATGGCCGAGGCGATGCTCGCCGAGGCCCTCCCACCCGACCGCCAACCTGACCCGGAACACTGGCCCGAGTGGATCGCCGCCGACGCCCGCGCCAAGCGCACCGCCCTGCTCGCCTACCGCGACGGCGCCCGGGTGCACGCGGGCACCCTGCCCACCGAAGAGGAACTCCCGGCCCTCGAAGCCCAGCTGGGCGCACTCTGCCGGGCCGGGCTGCGCCCGCGCACCGCCCTGCGGCTGCTGCTGACCGTCGACCGCTACATCATGGGCTGGGTCACCGAGGAACAGGCCTGGCGGCAGGACGCCGCGGAGCGCACCCGTCCGCCGTTCCCGGACGAGGCCCTGCGCGACCTGCCGTTGCTCAGCGAGGCCGCCGACGTGCTGCGGATGACCGACCACGACGCCGACTTCGACTACGGGCTGCGGGTGCTGATCGAGGGGTTCCGGGCGGAGATCGCGCGGGAGGCGGCGGAGGGCTCGGGGTGACGGGGCATGGACTACCGTGTGCGCCATGACCACCCCTGATCCCCGTGCGCCCCTTGCTCCCCTCGATCCCCGCAGGACGGCCCTGGTCCTGATCGACCTGATGGACCGGATCGTCGCCCACGAGCTCGCGCCGCACAGCGGTCCGGAGGTCGTGACGGCCTCGCTGAAGCTCGCCGAGGACTTCCGGGCCGCCGGCGCGCCCGTCGTCGCGGTCCGGGTCGAGCGGCCGGGTGTCGCCGAGCAGCCGCCCGGCAGCGAACTGCTGGCCGAGGTCGAGGCGGTGGCCGACGAGGTCGTGGTGAAGCGCACCATCGGCGCCTTCCAGGACACCGGCCTGCACGAACTGCTTCGGGCCCGGGGCGTGGAGACCCTGGTGTTCACCGGGATCGCCACCAACCTCGGCGTGGAGTCGAGCGCCCGCGCGGCCGCCGACCGCGGCTACCGGCTGGTCTTCGTCGAGGACGCGATGACCGGGCTGACCGAGGCGGAGCACCGGGCCTCGGTGGACCTCGACTTCCCGCGGCTGGGCGAGGTCGTGGCGGCGGCGGACCTGCGGCTGGGGTAACGGGCGGCCAGGGGCCGCTCAGGCCGTCCGGCGCAGTGCGAGGACGTTGTCGGTGACGGTCGCGCTCCGCCCCTCGGGGCCGGTGGCGGTGCGCCGGGCCGCGAGGCAGCGTTCGGTGCGCCAGCCGTCGCCGAGCCGCAGCGCAGCGAGGGCCGCCTCGGGGGTGGGGAACTCCACGTCCTGCCCGGCCTGCCAGGACCAGGGCGCCACGGAGGCGTGGTCCACCACGACCAGCAGCCCGTTCGGCACCACCGCCTGCGCGGCGCGGCGCAGGACCTGATCGCGCGGGATCTCGACGGGCGTGTGGAAGTAGCTGGCGCTGACCAGGTCGAAACCGCCCGGAGGGAAGGTCCGCGCCAGGTCGTGACGGACGGGGTGGACCCGGGCGGACAGGCCGGCGGCCCCCGCCCGCTCCGCGACGCGGGCGAGCGCGGTCGGCGCGACGTCGACGGCGGTCACGTCCCAGCCGAGCGCGGCGAGCCGCAGTGCGTCGCCGCCGTGGCCGCAGCCCAGGTCCAGCGCCCTGCCGGGGACGGGGGCGAGGTCGGCGACCAGGCCGTCCAGGACGGTGTTGGGCCGGGTGCCCCAGTCGGGGTCGAGGCGGGAGTAGTGGTTCTCCCAGAAGGTCGCGGAGTCGGTGTGCATGGAGGTTCCCTTTCCGGGGTCGGGCTTTCCGGGTTGGCGGTTGCGGGTCGGGGGTCGGGGGGCGCGGTTCGCGGTTCGCGGTTCGCGGTTCTGGGTCCGGGGTTCTGGGTTCTGGGTTCGGGCTTCGGGGGTGTCCGGGGGGTGGGGTTTCGCTCGGCGTCGGCGGCTTCGTGGGGGAGGGCTCGACGCCACGACGGTGCCCCCGCTGCCACGACGGTGCCGCGTGCCCTGCCGGACTTGCAACGCTCCATGCCGTTTCGGCAACCTGAGCGCATGGGCAACGCGAAGAAGGACGTCCTGGCGGCGGTCGGCCCCCGCCTGCGCGAGCTGCGCCGCCGGCGCGGGATGACGCTGGCGGAACTCGCCGAGCGGACCGGGATCAACGAGAGCACCCTCTCCCGGCTGGAGGGCGGCACCCGCAAGCCCACCCTGGAACTGCTGCTGCCGCTCGCCGAGGTCCACGCCGTCCCCCTCGACGACCTCGTGGGAGCGCCCCGCACCGGTGATCCGCGCATCCACCTGCGCCCGGTGGCCAGGGACGGGATGACGTACGTGCCGCTCAGCCGCCCCGGCGGCGTCCAGGCCCACAAGCTGCTGATCCCACCCCGGCCCGGTAGCGAGCCGGAACTGAAGACCCATGAGGGCTTCGAGTGGGTCTACGTCCTCTCCGGGCGGCTGCGCCTGCTGCTGGGAGACCAGAGCCTGGTCCTCCGAGCGGGTGAGGCCGCCGAGTTCGACACCCACGTGCCGCACTGGCTCGGACCGGACGGCGACGGCACCGTCGAGCTCCTCGTCCTCTTCGGCCACCAGGGCGAACGTGCCCACCTCCGGGCCCGTACCGCCTGAACCGAACAGCGCGTCGCAACCGCTCGGGCGGCTCCTGGGGGGAGGCCGGGGAGTGTCGTTTCCGGTTGTGGACCTCGGTCTTCACCCAGTTCCTTGTCCGATCAGTTCAAGCGCCTCGTCGGTGGTCCGTACGTCGCCGAATGACCGGTAGATCGTGTGCAGTGCGGCGTTGTGGTCCTGGTCGCGGCGGGCCGCGTTCGCGTCGGCGATCATCAGTACGCGCAGCCCCGTGGTGGCCGCGTCCCGAGCCGAGGACTCGCAGCAGACGTTGGTGAGCGTGCCCGTGACGAGGACGGTGCCGATGCCGCGCTCCGCGAGCAGTTCCGGCAATGGTGAACGGCCGGGGAAGAAGGCGCTGTAGGCGGTCTTCTCCACGAGCAGATCCGTTTGCCGGACGTCGAAGGCGTGCCACAGACGCGAGCGCAGTGGGCCTTCGCCGCCGGTCGCCGCGAACGTCTCGCTGACTGTCGGTCCGTAGAACTCGGTGCTCGGATTTCCGAGCGGTGCCTCGTTCGCCGGTACCACCCAGGCAACCACGCCGCCGGCCCGGCGTACCGCCTCGGCAGTGCGGTCGATGTTGGGCACGATGCCGCGGGCGTACGGATTCGCCTCGACGAAGAAGGGAACCATGTCGATCACGATCAACGCGGTGCGTGCGGGGTCGAGGTTCTCGTACGCGTGACGCCTGCCGCGTCTCGCCTCCTGGCGCGCGTACTCGCGGGGCTCGATCCGCCAGTCGTGGATCTTGGAGTCGGTCTGCACGTACCCTCCGTCGGCTTCCCCAGCGGCTCGGACAAGTCGGCCCCACGACACGGTGACCAGGTAGTGGGCCCAGTCGCACCGCGGACCGGCCCCACCCGGCGCGATCAAGTTCTGCGGTTGGAGTACTGGTCCCTCGGCAGTTCCAGGGCGTCGCGGAGGCGGCCGTCGGCGGCTGCGAGGAGTCGGGCGGCGGTGGGGGCGTCCACGTCGGCGAGCAGGACCAGAACGGCGTCCTTCGTGCGGCCGTCGGTGGCGGTGAGGGCGCGGCGGACGGCGTCCTCGTCGGCGCCGGTGGCTTCGG
The DNA here is from genome assembly GCF_044768255.1 of Kitasatospora sp. NPDC101157. Taxonomy (NCBI): domain Bacteria; kingdom Bacillati; phylum Actinomycetota; class Actinomycetes; order Kitasatosporales; family Streptomycetaceae; genus Kitasatospora; species Kitasatospora sp. NPDC101157. The sequence continues at coordinate 259,453 of NZ_JBIWPL010000007.1, forward strand.
CGACGATCCGTCGGGCGCGGTCGCGGAGTTTGACGTTGGTGGCTCGCAGATCGACCATCAGATTTCCGTACGTCCGGCCGAGGCGGACCATCACGGCCGTGGACAGCAGGTTGAGCACCAGCTTCTGCGCCGTGCCAGCCTTCAGGCGGGTGGAGCCGGCCAGCACCTCCGGTCCTACCTCCACCTCGATCCCCAGCTCCGCCGCCGCCACCAGTGCCGAGCCCCGGTTGCAGGCCAGCCCGACGGTCAGCGCCCCGGCCGTCCGCGCCGCACGGACGGCGGCCAGCGGGTAGGGGGTGCGGCCGGAGGCGGAGACGCCCACCAGGGTGTCGGCCGGAGTGAGGCCGAGCGCCGCGACGTCGGCCTCGGCGAGGTCGGTGCGGTCCTCGGCGCCCTCGACAGCCTCCGTCACGGCCGTCCGGCCGCCCGCGATCAGGCCGACCACCAAGGACGGTTCGGTGCCGAAGGTCGGCGGGCACTCGGCGGCGTCCAGTACGCCCAGCCTTCCGGCCGTGCCCGCTCCGGCGTAGACCAGTCGCCCGCCGCGTGCCATCCGCGCGGCCGCGGCGTCCACCACGGCGGCGATCGCCGCGAGCTCCCCGGCGACGGCGGCCGGGACGGTTCGGTCCTCGGCGTTCATCAGGCGGAGCAGGTCGAGCGTGGGCAGCCGGTCGATCCCGGCCCAGTCGGCGCGGACCGTCTCGGTGGTGGGGACGGCGTCCTGGGTCATCGCGGCCTCGGGGGTGTCCAGGGGTGGCAATGGCTGGTCCCTGCGATCCTACGGGCACGCTGCCGCTCCCGCGGGGCTGCGGCTGGTGCCGAGGGCAGCCGGTCCTGGGCGGCCGGTCCTGAGGGGGCCGGTTGGTTCGTCAGGCCATCCAGAAGAAGACCGCCGTCATCCGGCGGTCCGCCAGGTCGGTGCCGTAGTAGTCGGTGGCGCTGTGGATCAGGTTGGCGTGGTAGAGCAGCAGTTGGTTGTAGCGGTTGGGGACGCGGACGTCCTCGGTGAAGTGGTCGGCGGGGACGTGGCGGGTGCCGAGGGCCTCGACCAGGTTGTTGTGCGGGGCGTTGACCAGGTTGCCGCCGAGCCTGCCGCCGGGGAACTGCTGCCGGTAGAAGCTGGTGCCGGCGTCCTTGGGGGCGCCCGGGCTCAGGTAGAGCACGGCGGCGTAGCGGCAGAGCGCGCGTGAGTCGGTGTGGGGGCGGGACTCCGACTCGCCGGCGCCGACGACCTGGACGCAGTTGTGGTTGAGCGTGCCGCCGCCCGGCGTGCTCTGCACCCAGAGGCGGGAGGCACCGGTGGCCTTGCGGACCTGGGCCTCTACCCGCGCCAGCTCGCCCGGCTCCAGACCGGGCATGGTGCGCAGGCCGGGCCAGGTCTCGGGGCGGTGCGGGTAGCCCTCGGTCCAGTCGCCGCGTGCCAGGACGCGTTCGCGGACCGCATCCGGGTCGGGTAGGACGTTGTCCAGGACCCAGTAGTCCCGGCCGCGGGTGGGCTTGCGGTAGGGCAGGACCGGCAGTGCGGCGGGCCTGATGGGCTGTGAGGGCATGGGCCGACCATAGGGGTGGCCCGCGTCAACTATCTGCCGTGAACAGGTCAACCTTTCGTCAAGGACAGCAGGTGGGTGGAGGCCCCGACGGTCCTTCAGTGGCGGATCCGGACGAAGTCCGCCGTCGGGATGGGGTGGTGGGCGAGCGCCGGCGAGACCGGGGTGCGTTGTCCGCGGACGGTTCGGTCGGGCGGTCGGGCGGTCGGGCGGTCGGGCGGTCGGGCGGTCGGTGCGGTTCGTCAGTTCTCTCGGACGGCGTAGGAGCCGAGCGCGCCCTCCAGTCGGTCGAAGGCCTGAGCGGCGGACGGGCGGACGGCGGCGGCGATGGCGGCCTGCTCCTCGCCGGCCAGGGTGCGGCGGAAGACCTCGGAGAGCACCGCCCGGTCGACGGCGGCGAGGAGGGCGGCGGCGACCCTGCTCTCGAAGTCGACGCCCCGGGGCTCGTCGGGAGCCGGGTAAACGGCCTCGGCCAGCGCCTCGGCGAGTGCGGCCTCGCTCTGCTCGTTCAACTCGCGCAGCCGGGCGCCGAGGGCGGGACTCTCCGCGATCGTGCGGGCGAAGTCGGGGCCGGAGAAGCCGAGTCTCGGGTCGCGGCGGTCCAGGCCGGCCAGGCAGTCGCGGCGCAGTGCGGCGAGCGCGGACTCGCCGGGGGCGCGCTCGGCGACGGCGCGGGGGAGCCGGTCGACGATCTCCTCGTGCAGGTCGAAGAAGAGGTCCTCCTTTCGCGGGAAGTGGTTGGTGACGGTCATCTTGGCGACCCCGGCAGCGGCCGCCACCTCGGCGATGGTCGTGCGGTCGAAGCCGCGCTCGATGAAGAGCCTGGTCGCGGCGTGCGAGATCGCCTCGCGGGTGCGGCGCTTGTTGAGCTCGCGCAGGTTCGGAGTGGTGCCGGTGTCGGTCATGGTCCGAGCCTAGCCCAGCTCGCTGGGTCGAGCACAGTAATTAGGCTTGACCTAATCAGTGGGTCCGTCCTAAGTTCTTTCCGGGCGGTCGGAGCGGCCGCCGGAGCAACGACCCAGGGGAGGGCTCATGACCACGTCGGTCACCACGAAGGGCAGGTCCGGCGAGGCGCGATCGGAGCGGTTGGAGCCGTTGCCACCGGGCCTGTGGAAGATGGGCGTGGTGCTCGCGCTGGGCCCGATCCTGGCCCTGCTGGACACCACGATCGTCAACGTCGGCATCGACTCGGTCGCCCGCGACCTGCACGGCTCGATGGCGGCGGTGCAGTGGATCGCCACGGGGTACCTGCTGGCGATATCGCTCACCATGCCGCTCTCGGGCTGGGCCGCCGGTCGGTTCGGGGCCAGGCGGGCCTGGCTCGGCTCGGTCGTGCTGTTCGTGCTCGGGTCCGCGCTGTGCGGCCTGGCCTGGTCGACGGGCAGCCTGGTCGTCTTCCGGGTGCTCCAGGGCATCGGCGGCGGGATGATCCAGCCGCTCGGCCAAGCGATCATGGTGCAGGCGGCCGGGCCCTCCCGGATCGGGCGGGTGATGGGCACCCTGCTGTTCCCGATCAGCCTGGCCCCGGTCCTGGGGCCGATACTCGGCGGGCTGGTGCTGGAGCACCTGGACTGGCGCTGGATGTTCCTGCTGAACGTGCCGGTGGGACTGCTGACCGTGCTGCTGGCGTCCCGCTGGCTCCCGGCCGAGGCACGGTCCGGACTCCCACGGCCCCGGCTGGACGTGACCGGCCTGGCGCTGCTGTCGCCCGGACTGACCGCACTGCTCTACGGACTGTCCACGGTCGGCGGGGGAGGCACGGCCGGCCCGGTGGCGGTCGTCGCGGGCGCGGTGCTGCTGGCGGCCTACGGGCGGCACGCGCTGCGGGTCGGACGCCGCGGCGACCGGGCTCCGCTGATCGACCTGCGGCTGTTCGCACGGCGGGGCTTCGCCGTGGCGACGGCGAACAGTTTCCTGCAGGGAGCCGTGCTGTACAGCTCGATGTTCCTGGTGCCGCTCTACTACCAGCAGGTGGAGCGCACCGGAGCGGTGGCAGCCGGGCTCCTGCTGGCACCCCAGGCGCTCGGTACGGCGGTCACCTCGTTGCTCTCCGGCCGAATAGCCGACCGCTTCGCGCCGCGCCCGCTGATCCTGATCGGCATCGGCTGCTCACTGCTCGGCACCCTTGCCTTCACCCGGCTCGGTCACGGCGCCGGCCCTGCCGACTGGCTGGTCGTCGGTTCCCTGGCCCTGCGCGGGGTGGGCATGGGGATCACCGTGATCCCCGGCATGGCGGCGGTGTACAAGAGCGTCGAGAAGGCCAAGGTGCCCGCGGCGGCAGGTGCGGTCAACGTGCTCAACCGGTTGGGCGGGGCGCTCGGTACGGCGGTGCTGACGCTGGTACTCCAGCAGACCCAGGCGGGGCACTCCGGGAACGCCGGGGCGGCCTTCGGCACGACCTTCTGGTGGGTGCTGGGCCTGTCGGCGCTCTCGATCGCACCGGCCCTGCTCTACCCGGGCTCCGCCCGTACGACGGACTGACCGGCCGCCGCTCCTGGCCGACCGTCATGTCCGTCCGACTCTTTAGACCCTTTCGATCCTTTCGACCCTGATCGAACTTGGAGGTACCCGTGTTCACCAAGCCCCCCGGTGGCCTGCGACTGCTCACCGTGCACGCCCACCCCGACGATGAGTCCAGCAAGGGCGCGGCCACGCTCGCCCGGTACGCGGCCGAGGGCGTGGACGTCCTGGTCGCGACCTGCACCGGGGGCGAGCGCGGTTCGGTGCTCAACCCGGCGCTGGACCGGCCCGAGGTACGGGCCGACCTCACCCGGATCCGCCGTGAGGAGATGGAGGCCGCGCGTGAAATCCTGGGGGTGCGCCAGCAGTTCCTCGGCTTCGTCGACTCCGGGATGCCGGGCCCGGACGAGCCGCTGCCGGAGGGCTGTTTCGCCGCCCAGCCGTTGGAGGTCGCGGCGGCGCCGCTGGTCGCGCTGATCCGGGAGTTCCGTCCGCACGTCGTCATCACCTACGACGAGACGGGCGGGTACCCGCATCCGGACCATGTGATGACCCACAAGGTCACCGTCGAGGCCTTCGAGGCGGCTGCCGATCCGAAGCGCTACCCCGGGGCTGGAGAGCCGTGGCAGGCGGCGAAGCTCTACTACCACCTGGCGCTCTCCCGGGCCTGGTTCCAGACGATGCACGACGCCATGACGGAGCGCGGAGTCGCTTCGGAGATGGCCGAACTGCTCGCCGGCTGGCCGGACACGCCGCCCACCCTCGCGACCACGACCCGGATCGAGTGCGCCGATCGGTTCGCCGTACGGGACGCGGCGATGCTGGCCCACGCCACCCAGGTACAGCCCGGCGTCGCGTTCATGGCGCATCCACGGGACATCGAGCGCGAAGTCTGGCCGACCGAGGACTACCACCTGGCGCGGAGCTTCGTGCCCGGGGCCGGCGTCGCGGCCGGGACAATAGGATCGGCCGGGTCGGCCGACGCCGTCGAGAACGATCTGTTCGCGGGGGTGAGGGCCGTGGACGGGGCTTGAGCAAGGAGTTCGAACCGGGCAGGTTGATCTCATGACGAATCCTCAGCCTGCCGCCGGCCGGCTCAAGCTTCCGGCCGGTCAGGAGCCGCGGACCCGAACCCACAGTTGGACGCAAGGTCCGCCGATCTCCGAGTTCTCGCACCTCACCGGTGAGGAGATCCTGCTGGAGTGGATCGCCGGGCGCATCCCGGAGCCCTCGATCTGCAGCACCATGGGTTTCCACCTCATTGAGGTGAAACCCGGTACGGCGGTGTTCGAGGCGGAGGTCGGGGACCACCTCTTCAACCCGATGAACACCGTGCACGGCGGGTACCTGGCGACCCTGCTCGACTCGGCGCTCGGCTGCGCCGTGCTGAGCAAGCTGCCGGCTGGGGTCGGGTACACCACCACCCAGTTGAACGTCCACATGCTGCGCCCGCTCTTCGCCGACTCGGAGCCGCTGCGTTGCGAGGGCGTGGCGCTGCACCAGGGCCGGTCGATGGCGACGGCGGAGGCCAGGGTGGTGGGCGCGGAGAGCGGCAAGCTCTACGCGCACGCAACAACCACCTGCGCGATCCTGGCCCCCCGCCCGGTGGCCTGACCTCGCCGGGGACCAGGGGGCCGGGGTGCTGGCAGCGCTCAGAGCGCCGCCAGCACCCCGCAGAGCGCAAGGAGGCCGCAGATCCCGAAGTTGACCAACTTGTGGGCGAGGAAGATCGCCGCGAACTCGCGGATGGTCGCGCTCGGCCAGTAGTAGCGGGCGGTGGGCGAGCCGAAGACGTGCCCGTTGACACCGGTCTTGCGGGCGGTCAAGGCCGCCCGGAAGGCGTGGAAGTTGTTGGTCACCACGACACAGCGGTAGCCGGGCCTGGCCCGCTCCATGATGGCCTTGCTGAAGAGCAGGTTCTCCTCGGTGGTCCGCGAGCGGTCCTCGCGCTCGATGTGCTCCGCCGGGAAGCCGTGTTCGATCAGGTAGGCGGCCATGGCGTCGGCCTCGGGCAGCTTCTCGTCCGGACCCTGGCCGCCCGAGGTGATCAGCACCGGCGGCTTGCCGCGCGCGGCCTGCTGCTCGTACACCTCGCGCCCCCGGTTGAGCCGGCTGGCCAGCAGCGGCGGGACGCGCTCGCCGCCGATCAGACCGGAGCCGAGCACGACCACGAAGTCCACGTCCCGGCGCGGCCGGTGGCGACCGTACAGGAAGGCGTAGCCGACGAAGCAGACGAACAGGAAGGAGATGTAGCCGACGACCAGCACAGCGGTGCCCGCCAGGATGCCGAGCCGCGGTGATCGGGTGACGATGGCGGCGAACAGCAGCGCGATGACCGCGATGATGCCCAGTCCGGCGAGCAGGGAGAGCAGGTTGGCCGGGCGTCGGCCCTCCTTACGGATCATGGTCACGCCGTTGGCGAGCAGGAACCAGACCAGGGCGACCGTTCCGGCGGTCGGCAGCAGGACGATTGCCACCGCCGCGAGTTCCGCCACCAGCGTGGGTGCCCTGCGGAGTTCGGTGAGCAGGGCGAGGGCGAGGAGCGAGACGGCGATGCCGAGCAGGACGGCGTTGCTGAACCGGCGACGGTCGCGCAGTACCCCGATCCCGCACAGGAGGAAGAACAGGGCGGCTGGGGCATAGACGAGCATGAGTCGTATCGTAGGGGGAACTGACTTCTGGATCATCTGTACGAACGGCCCGGTGGCCCCACGGTGTTCGCCCTCAGGCGAAGCGTTCGACGGCGGCGAGGAGGGCCTCCGCCATCCGTGGACTGCCGGTGTGCCCGGCCTCGTCGATCACCGTCAGTCGGGCGTCCGGCCAGGCCCTGGTCAGTTCCCAGGGGGTGCGGAGCGGCCCGCCGAGGTCGAGTCGGCCGTGGATCAGTTCGCCCGGGATCCCGGCCAGTCGACCGGCGTCGCGCAGCAGTTGGCCGTCCGCCAGGAAGGCCCGGTGGGAGAAGTAGTGCGCCGTGATCCGGGTGAAGGCCATCAGGGCGTCGGAGGGGCGGTCGGAGTAGGCGTTCGGCTTGCCCAGCACCTCGTGCGAGATGACCGCGTCCTCCCAGGTGGACCAGGCCCGGGCGGCGGCCCGACGGACGCTCTCCTGTGGGCTGTTGAGCTGCCGACTGTAGGCGGCGAGCAGGTCGAACACGTCGCCGTCCCGGTCGGCAGCGGGCAGGAAGTCGCGGAACTCCTCCCAGGGGCCGGGCAGGAAGCGGCCGACACCCCAGTAGAGCCACTCGGTCTCCTCCGGGCGCGTCATGGTGACCCCGCAGATCACGATCCCGGACACTCGCTCCGGGTGCGCCTGCGCGTACGCCAGGATCAGCGTGGATCCCCAGGAGCCGCCGTAGAGCAGCCACTTGTCGATGCCCAGGTGATCGCGCAGCTGCTCCAGGTCGGCGACCAGGTGTGCGGTGGTGTTGTGCTCCAGCCCGGTCGACGGGTCGGCGGCGTGCGGCAGGCTGCGCCCGCAGCCGCGCTGGTCGTACTGGACGACGCGGTAGCGCCGCGGGTCGAAGTAGCGCCGGGAGCCCGGGTTGTGGCCCGAGCCGGGCCCGCCGTGCACCACCACGGCCGGCTTCCCGGCCGGGTCGCCGGAGGTGTTCCAGTGGATCCGCTGCCCGTCGCCGACGTCCAACAGGCCTTGGGCGTACGGCTCGTCGTGGCGGTAGGGCTCAGGCATCGGACACACCTCCGTGGGTTCGGACGGGCTGCCGGGTGAGCCTACCTGCCGTTGGGGCCGAGTGGCCGTCGGGTCTCGATCAGAGCCCGATGTCCGGCCCGAAGGCGGTGCCGAAGGAGGCGTAGAGGACGCAGAGGACCAGCCAGAAGCCCAGTGCACCCGTGATCTTGGCGGTGATCCGGCCGAGCCGGCCGCGCCGCTCCTTCGGTCGGCGCCGGTGACGGATGCCGTGGGCGAGCCCGAGCAGGCCGAGCGCGGCGAGCCCGTACGCGCCGACCGGGCTGGCCCGGTGGAGCGCCTGGGCGAGGAAGAAGGCCGCCGCGAGCGAACCCGTGGTGAGGGCGACCAGCAGGGTGCCGCCGACGAGTTCGACGAGCAGCTCGCCGAGGCAGCCCGTCGACTCGCGGGCGGCGCCGGTGAGCAGCCCGACCTGACCGCCGGGGACGGGTGTCGGGTCCCCGGGTTGCGGCCCGGCCGGTTCCTGTGCCGCCTGTTCCCCGGCCATGTCCGACTCCCCTTTGCCGATGCTTTGACTCCGCTTTACCTGGGGCATCGTAGCCGATCGCCGCGGCGACGCCGCAGGTCAGCGGCGGTCCGGTGGCAGCAGGGCGGCCAGGCCGTCGAGGACGCGGTTGAGACAGAAGTCGAAGCGGGCGTCCATGTCCGGACCGGTGAGGTGGTCGGCCAGGTGCGAGAGGTTGGGGTACTGGTCCGTGGGCAGGCTGCGGAAAAGGTCGCCGGCGGCGTCGGCGATGTCCCGGCGGCTGGTGCCGAGCACCTCGGCGGCCGAGATCGGTGACTGCTCCTGGAGCACGAAGCCCTGGACGAAGGCACCCAGCAGGTAGCTCGCCATGGCCGCGTCGGCGTCGGTGAACCCGGCCGAGCGGATCCGGGTGAGCTGGTCCTCCATCAGGTCGAACAGGCACGGCCCCGGGGCGAGGCGGCCGGCCAGGACCTTGGCGGCGTCGCGTTTGTCGAGCAGCAGCCGGCGGTAGCTGGCGCAGTACTCGTACAGCTCGGCCCGCCAGTCCGCCTGTCGCGGCGGGGGTTCGGCCGAGGCGAGGATCGCGTCGCTGAGCAGATCGAGCAGTTCCTGCTTGTTGCGGACGTGCCAGTACAACGAGGCGGCCTTGACGCCGACCTCGGTGGCGACCTTGCGCATCGACAGTCCGTCCAGTCCGTCCCGCTCCAGCACGCGCAGCGCGGCCCGGGTGAGGGCCTCGCGGGTCAGGGCGGGGGTCGCGTCGTCGTTCTCCGGCATGGCTGTGCGGACGCCTCCAGCGGTCGGGCGGATGGGTTCGGTGCGGCAGGTCGGTGCCGGTCGGTGGACGGGTTCGGTGCGGCAGGTCGGTGCCGTCCGGTGGATCGGAGGTCCGGTGGCCCCGGTGCGGCGGGTCAACAGTGCCACGAACGCTCGGCGGGCGAATGCGCAGGTCGGGAATGCGACTTGCGAACTAACGGTGTTAGGGGCACTCTGTTCGTACCATGCCAATCCCTGACACCGTTAGGGATGGGGAATCGGGAGGGATCCATGGAGGAGTCGAGTACGCGCCGGAGGCAGGGGCTGGCGCTGCTGACACTCTGCGTCGCCATGTTCATGGCCATGCTGGACAATGTTGTCGTCAATGTCGCGCTGCCCCGGATCGGGCAGGACCTGGACTCCGGGATCAGCGGACTCCAGTGGGTGGCCGAGGGCTACAGCCTGGTCTACGCCGCACTCGTGCTGACCGGCGGCGCGCTCGGCGACCGCCACGGCCGCGCCCGGATGTTCGTGGTCGGCCTCGGCCTGTTCACGGTCGGCTCCGCCGTGGCCGCACTCGCCGGGACGATCGGGGTGTTGGTCGGCGCCCGGATGGTCCAGGGCGTGGGCGCCGCGCTGCTCACCCCGGGCAGCCTGACCCTGCTCGGCCACGTGTTCACCGACGAGCGGGAACGCGCCAAGGCGATCGGTGTGTGGTCAGGGGTGTCGGCCCTCGGCCTGTCGATCGGCCCGGTGATCGGCGGCCCGATGGTCGAACACCTCGGCTGGGCCAGCGTGTTCTGGATCAACGTGCCGATCGGCGTGGCCGGGGTCGTCCTCGCCGCCAAGGTTCTGCCGACGATTCCGCCGCGCGCCCGGAGGATCGACTTCGGAGGCTTCGTGCTCTCGGCCGCCGGCCTCGGTCTGCTGGTCTACGCCCTGATCGAGGGGCCCTCACGAGGCTGGACCGACTCCCGGGTGATCGGCTGCGGCGCCGTCGCCGTCGTTCTGCTGGTCGCCTTCCTGCTGCTCGAACTGCGTCTGACCGAGCCGATGCTGGAGCTGCGGCTGTTCCGAGACGCCGCCTTGAGCGGCGCCATGCTCAGCGGCTTCATGGTCAGCTTCGGGATGTTCGGTGCACTGTTCTTCCTGCCGCTGCTGATGCAGGGCGTGCTCGGCTGGTCCCCGTCCGGCTCGGCCTACGGCGGGCTGCCGATGACCGCGATGCTGGTGGTCGCCGGCCCGCTGTCCGGTCGCCTCGCCGCCCGGTACGGCCCCCGGCTGCCGATGGTGCTCGGCCTCTCGCTCTGCGCCGTCGGCCTCGGCGGACTGTCGCTGTACGGCGAGCACGCCCACTACCCCGAGTACCTCTGGACGCTGTTCCTGCTGGGCTTCGGGATGGGCCTGACCTTCACGCCGGTCTCGATCGCGGTGCTCCAGCGGGTCTCCCCGGTGCAGACCGGGATGGCCTCGGCGACCATCAACACCCTGCGCGAACTCGGCGGCGTGCTCGGGATCGCGGTGCTCGGCGCCGTCCTGACCAACCGGATGACGGACGAGCTGACCGCGGCCCTGAACCGGCTCGGCGTCCCGGCGTCGGCCGTGGGCTCGATCGCGGACGCGCCCACCGGGGCGGCGAACGCCGGCGGCGGGGCGGCCGAAGCGCTGCCCGCGCCGGTCCAGCAGGCGGTGGACGGAGCCTTCGTCGACGGCATCCACCTCGCGCTGCGCTGCGGCTCGGTGGCGCTCGCCGTCACCGCGGTGCTGGTCGCCGTCCTGCTCGGCCGGGCGCGTCCGCTCGCCGCGGCCGGCCACGACGACGCGCGGCCGGAGGAACTCGCTGGGGCCAGCTCCGTCTGAGCGGAGCCGAGCCGGGCCGGGCCGGTTCGGGCCGGTTCGGGTCGAGCGGGGCCGGGCCGGGCCGGTTCGAGTCGAGTGGGGCCGGGCCGGGGCGGCCCGGGGCGGCCGGGCGACGCGAGTGGCCGCGGACACAGCCGCCTCAGCGGATCCCCTCCACCGCCGCCTGCGCCGCCCGGGCCAGCTCCCGCCGGGCCCCCGCCCGGGAGGGCTGCGGCCCGGGCGGCGGGATCGGCGGCAGGAAGGTGACGTCGGCGACCAGCCCGCGTACCGCGACCACCCGGGCGAGCGAGGTGAGCAGCCCGTCGTCACCGATGAAGGCGGGTGCGCTGGTCGGCCGCCCGTCCGCCAGCCGGTAGCGGATCGTCACCGGCTGGACGAAGGCGCCCGCCTCCACCGCCGCCTGGAACAGCGCGGGCCGGAACCGGCCACTCTCCCGCCCGCACCACGTCGACCCCTCCGGGAAGACGATCACCGGGTGCCCGGAGCGCAGCACCTCGGTCACGGTCGCCACGGTGTCCGGGAGCGTGCGCAACCGGTCACGGTCCAGGAACACGGTGCCGCCCCAGGCGACGAGCGGCCCGAGCACCGGCCACCTGCGGACCTCGGTCTTGGCCAGCGAGCGCCCCGGCCGCCCGGCGGCGAGCAGCGGGATGTCCAGCCAGGACACGTGGTTGGCCACCACCAGAGCCCCGTCGGCGCCGACCGCCCCGCCACCGACCGGAGATCCGCCGCCCGTTCCGCCCGTCCCGGTTGCTCCGCCCGTCCCGGCTGCCCCGGGTGTCCGCGGCGTCCGCGGGGTCCCGGGCGTGCCGAGGTGGACGGTCACCCCGAGGGTGCGCAGCAGCACCCGGGCCCAGAGCCGGATCAGCCGGTCCCGGGCGCCGTACGGCAGCAGCCGCACCGGCAGGCTGAGCAGGACGCCGACGAGCACCACGACCAGGCAGGCGGTCAGCCGAAGCGCCCGCCGAGGGTGCGAGACCTCCGGTGCGCGCTCGCCCAGGCAGGTTTCCGGTCGGCATGGCGCGGTCGGGAGCCAGACGCTCATGACGAGGCTCCCAGGGCGGGTGCTCCGGACAGGAAGTGCCGCAGGTAGCGCGGGTCGGTGCATTCCAGTGACAACAGCACGTACAGGTCGGCGCAGTCGAAGTCGGGGTCGTACGCGGGCTCACCGCAGACCCAGGCGCCGAGTCGCAGGTAGCCGCGGAGGAGGGCGGGCAGGGCGCCGCGCTCGGCGCGCGGAACGCCGGTGGCGTCCCAGCGGCGGTGCGGGGCCACCCGGTACTGCTCGGGGGCCAGGTACTTGGCGCTGACGGTGTCCCAGACCCGGGCGGCGGTGGCGCCGCCGTCCTCCAGGCCGATCGAGCAGCAGCCGCCGACCCAGGTGTTGCCGGTGTCGGCGAGGTAGCGGGCGATTCCGCCCCACATCAGGTTGATGACCGCGCCGTTGCCCCGGTGGGCGGGGTGGATGCAGGAGCGGCCGAGCTCGACCAGTCCGGACCGCACCGGCGCCAACCCGGAGAGGTCGAACTCGCCGTCGGAGTAAAGCCGTCCGGCCCGGCGGGCGGCCTCGGGGCGCAGCAGCCGGTAGGTGCCGACGACGGCGCCGTCCTCGCCCTCGCGGACCAGCAGGTGGTCGCAGTACTCGTCGAAGGGGTCGATGTCGAGTCCGGCGACCGGGCTGTGCAGGTCGGCGCCGAGTTCGGCGGCGAAGACCTGGTGGCGCAGCCGCTGGGCGGCGCGCACGTCGCCCTCGTCGCGGGCGAGGGAGACGGTGTAGGCGGAGGCCGGGGCCGGCCGGTGGCGCGGGGCGGGAACCACCGGGGTGTCGTGGGTGGGGGCGACTGCGGACGGAGCGTACGTGGGGACGGTGGTCATGGCGGACCCTCCAGGGCAGCACGATCGGCGGTGCCGTGGATCGCCAGGGCACCGTCCCGGCCCGCAGGAGTCGGGCATGGGTGCGAACCGGTCCCCGTATGTGTCTCCAAGCCGGTTGGCATTCACGTTGCGGCCCGGCGGAGCGCAGATGTGCACCTGTTGAATGGGATCCTTCGCAGCCTGCCGGTCATCTGCCCGGCACCAGGCGGTCGTTCGTCCTGGGTGGACAACGGGGGCGCGCACCTGACTCGCGCGCCCCCGCGGTCCCGGCTGCTCCGCCGTCAGGTCGTCGCCGGCGTCACATTTCGCCGTTACGTCCCCGCCGTCACGTTCCCGCCGTTACGCCCCCGCCGTCACGTTCCCGCCGTCACGTCCGGGGCTTCACGTCTCCGCCGTCGCTCAGAACGCCCGCCAGCCCTGCGGGTCGACGCCCCCGGGAACGGCGGCGGCCTGTTCGTACGGCTCGCGGGTGTAGACGAAGGAGCCGATGTCCAGGTGGCTGACCGTCCCGTCGGGGTGCCGGACCACCCGCAGGGTCTCGCCCGCGTAGTAGTTGTCCAGGCCGAGCCAGCTGCCGTCCGGCTGGGGCCGGAAGCGCGAGCCCCGGTGGCCGCCCGCGAGTTCGGTGAGCTCCAGCACGCCCTCGGCCCGCAGCCGCAGGACGTTGGGCGCGGCGCCCCAGTACCAGGGGCCGGTGAGCGCCAGCAGTTCCGCGTCCACCTCGGACAGCGGGCGCCAGGGCGCGGGCACTCGCGGCTCGTGGGCGGCCGTGATGCCGATCAACTGGGCGGCGAGCAGCGGCGTGTTGGCGCCGCTGGTGGCGTTGGACAGGGCGAAGGCGGCCAGCCCGTCGTCCGCGCTGACCCACAGCCCGGCCGTGAAGCCGGGCATCGAGCCGGAGTGGCCGTACAGCACCCGGCCCTCGTGGCGCCGCAGTTGCAGGCCGAGGCCGTAGCCGGAGGTCCACTCGGCGTCCCACGGGCCGACGGCGGGGCGGCGCATCTCGGCGAGGGTGCCGGCCGTGAGTACCTTGTCGTCGCCGGCCGCGAGGAAGGCCGCCCAGCGTGCCAGGTCCGCGCCGGTGGACCAGAGCTGGCCGGCCGGACCCATCAGGCCGGTGTCGGTGAGCGGTTCGGGCAGCATGACGTCGGCCCAGGGGTGGACGGCGAAGCCCCCGGCGTGCGGGTGCTCGGGCAGCAGGGTGGTGCGGTCCATGCCGAGCGGGGCCAGCACCTCACGGCGCAGCACCTCGCCCCAGGGCTCGCCGCGCAGTTCCTCGACCAGGGCGCCGAGCAGGGCGTAGCCGGGGTTGGAGTAGTGGTGGCGGTGCCCGGCCGGGTGCTTGAGCGGGTTCTCCTGTTCCAGCAGGTCGCCGAGTTCGGGCCGCAGGGAGCCGTCCGTCCGCTCCCACCAGGGCTCGGGGGTCTCGGCGGCGAGCCCGCCGGAGTGGGCGAGCAACTGGGCGACGGTGACCTCGTCGGCCGGGGTGCCGGGCAGGTGGCGGCCCAACAGGTCGGCCAGGTCGAGCAGGCCCTCGTCGCGCAGCCGGAGGACCAGCACCGCGACGAAGGTCTTGGTGAGCGAGCCGATCCGGTACTGGACGTCCGGGTCCGGGGCGTGGCCGTCGACCATGCTGCGGGCGCCGCTCCACACCAGGCGGCCGTCCCGCACGACCCCGGCCACCAGGGAGGGGGTGCGGCCCTCGGCCTGGGCGACGGCGACGCGGTGCAGCAGGGCGCGTCGGGTGGTGGGCAGCAACTGGTCGGACTGGTCGGTCATCTGATCGTCTGAGCTCATCGGCATGGACGGACAGTAGCCCAACCGGGCCCCGGACCAGTGCGAACAGGGCTGCACCGGCCCTCCGGTCAGTCCCTCCGGTCGGTCCCGTAGGTCGGTCCCTCGGTCCCGTCGGTCCGTCCCGCCGACCCGCTCGATCAACGCGACTTCACCCGATCAGGCGGAGCCACCCGATCAGGTGGACCCTCCGATCAGGCCGTCAGCGGCGGAAGTTCCGGCCGCTCCAGCCACGCCTCGAACAGCGGGCCGAGCGGGGTCGCGGTGTACCGGGAGGCGTGCGCGAGCAGGTCGGAGGTGGCGACCACGCCGTGCCGGTTGACGCCCGCCCAGTCCCTCAGCATCGCGAAGAACGCGTCCTCGCCGAGCGCCAGCCGCAGCGCGTGCACCGTCAGGCCGCCGCGCTGGTACAGCCGGTCGTCGAACATCAGCCTCCGGCCCGGATCGCCGAGCCGGAGGTCCTGCGGCAGCCCGGCCAGCAGCCGGTGCGCGGCGGCGGCGTGCACGGCCGCGCCCGGGCCGCCGGCGTGTTCGGACCAGAGCCACTCCGCGTACTTGGCGAAGCCCTCGTTGAGCCAGATGTGCCGCCAGTCGGCGATCGAGACGCTGTTGCCGAACCACTGGTGGGCCAGCTCGTGCGCGATCAGCCGCTCGCGCTCCCAGCCGCCGCCGAGGTGGTTGGTGCCGAAGGTGGCCACGCCCTGCGCCTCCACCGGGACGTCCAGCTCCTCGTCCGCGACCACCACCGCGTACTCGCCGAACGGGTACGGCCCGAAGACGTCGGTGAAGTACGCCATCATCTCCGGCTGCCGGGCGAAGTCCCGGGCGAAGGCTTCGGCCAGCCGCTGCGGCACGTACCCGGTCTGCGGCACGTACCCGGTCCGCGGCGCGAATCCGGCCCGGGGCGCGTCGGGGCGGGCGGTCAGCGGCACCGGCCGGTAGTGCCCGATCGAGACCGTCACCAGGTACGACGAGGTCGGCGCGCTCTGCTCGTACACCCAGGTGGTGCTGGAGGCGCGGCTGGTCCGGGTGAGCAGCCGCCCGCCGGACAGCACCGTGAACGGGGACGGCGTGGTCACCGCCACCTGGTACGCCGCCTTGTCCGCCGGCCGGTCGTTGCACGGGAACCAGGACGGCGCCCCGACCGGCTGACTGGCCACCAGCGCGCCCTCGGTCAGTTCCTCCCAGCCCAGCCCACCCCACGGGCTGCGCACCGGTCGGGGGTTGCCGGTGTAGTGCACCTCGACGGTGAAGGCCGCACCCGCCGCGAGCGCCTTCGCCGGGCGGATTCGCAGCTTGCCGCCGCGGTGGGTGTAGCGGGCGGCCTTGCCGTCGACCAGCACCCGCCCGATCCGGAAGTCGGCCAGGTCGAGCGCGAACTCGGCCAGCGCCGCGTTCGCCACCGCGCTCAGCCGGGCCGAGGCGGCCAGCCGGTTGGGCCCGGGCCGGTAGTCGAGGGCGAGTTCGTAGCGGTGCACCCGGTAGCGGTGGTCGCCGCTGTTCGGGAAGTACGGGTCCGGACCGCCGGCGGCCGGCGGGGCGTGGTGGGGCTTCACGGGGGCGGGCGCTTCCTGCGGGCCGGGACGGGGGGTCGTGCCCGGGCGGTCGGTCTTGCCGGGACGGGCGGTCGTGCCGGGGGGACGGCTGGTCGTGCCCGGGCGGTCGGTCGGAGGGGTGGTCACGGGGTGCTCTGCCAGGCCTCGATGGGGTTGCCCAGCCACCGCGTGTCCGCAGGGACGGACTCGGCGCGCATCACCAGCGAGGCCGGTCCCAGCGTGCTGCGCGCACCCACCGTGCTGCCGGGCAGCACGATCCCGCCCGGGCCCAGGGTGGCGCCCTCGCGGAGGACCACAGTATCCATCCGCATGATCCGGTCGTGGAAGAGGTGCGTCTGCACCACGCAGCCCCGGTTGACGCTCACTCCGTCCCCGAGGGTGACCAGGTCCGCCTCCGGCAGCCAGTAGCTCTCGCACCACACGCCGCGCCCGACCTTGGCGCCGAGCGCCCGCAGCCACAGGTTCAGCACCGGGGTGCCCAGTACCGCACCGACCAGCCAGGGCACCGCCAGCACCTCGACGAAGGTGTCGGCGAGCTCGTTGCGCCACACGAAACCGCTCCACAGCGGGTGCTCCACCGCCCGGAAGCGCCCGACCAGCAGCCACTTCGCGGCCACCGCGACCAGGCAGGCCACGCCGCCCGCCGCCAGCAGCACCGGTCCGGACAGCAGCGCAGCGAGCAGGGTGGAGCCCGCGGCGGCCAGCCAGGACAGCGCCGCCACCGTCGCCAGGCCCAGCGCCCCCGAGACGAGCACCGGCACCAGCCTGGCCAGCTCGACCAGTCCGCGCGCCCACCGCAGCCGGGCCGGCGGCTCGTAGGTCAGGCTCTGGTCCGCCCGGTCCGCCGCGCGCGGTAGCCGCACCGGCGGCATGCCCAGGTACGAGCCGCCCTTCTTCGCCTTCGCCGGCGTCGCCGAGAGCACGCCCACCAGGCCCCGCTTGGGCACCGAGCGGCCCGGCGCGGTCATCCCCGAGTTGCCGAGGAACGCCCGGTCGCCGACCTTCGCCTCGCCCAGGCGCATCCAGCCGCCGCCCAGCTCGTACGGCGCGATCAGGGTGTCGTCGG
The DNA here is from genome assembly GCF_044768255.1 of Kitasatospora sp. NPDC101157. Taxonomy (NCBI): domain Bacteria; kingdom Bacillati; phylum Actinomycetota; class Actinomycetes; order Kitasatosporales; family Streptomycetaceae; genus Kitasatospora; species Kitasatospora sp. NPDC101157. The sequence continues at coordinate 276,538 of NZ_JBIWPL010000007.1, forward strand.
CCAGGAACGCGCCGTCCCCGACGGTGGTCAGGCTGGGCAGCGCCAGCACCGTGGACACCTCGGCACCCCGGCCGACCCGCATCCCCAGCGCCCGCAGCCACAGCGGGGTCACCAGCCCGGCGTACAGCGGGAACAGCACCTCGCGGGCCCGGTCCATCAGCTGGCTGACCATCCACGCCTGCCAGCTGACCCGGCCGTGCAACGGGTGCGCCCCGGGCACCAGACCGGTGCTCAGCAGCCGGACCAGCACCACCAGCTGCGTGGCGTACAGCGCTCCGTACGCCAGGGTGGCGGGCAGCAGGCCGAGCAGGGCGCCGCCGAGGGCCGGACCGAGGTCGGCGCCCCGGTCGACGAAGCCGGAGAGCACGGCGAGGGCGGCCGCGGCGGGCAGCACCGGGAGCAGGCCGAGCAGGGCGTCGCCGGCCGCGTACAGCGCGGCCCAGGCGGGCCGGCGGACCGGCGGCTCGGCGGGCCAGGACCACTCGGCCCGGCCCAGTTTGACGGCGGGCGCGCCGCCCCAGCGCTGGCCGGTCGGCACCTGGCCGGTGACGCTGGAGCCGGGCAGCACCTGGGCGCGCTTGCCAACCCGGGCACCGGGCAGCAGCGTCGAACGGGTGCCGACCACCGCATCGGCGCCGACCCTGATCTGACCGACCTCCAGCCGGTCGCCGTCCAGCCAGTAGCCGGACAGGTCGACCTCGGCCTCGACGGCGCAGCCCCGGCCCAGCTTGAGCATCCCGGTGACCGGCGGCAGCGAGTGAAGGTCCACCTCGCGGGCGATCTTCGCGCCCAGCACCCGGGCGTAGGGAACCAGCCAGGCGCCGGACAGCCCGGTCGCGCCGCTCAGCTCGGCGAGCCGCTCGGCCGCCCACAGCCGCAGGTGCACGGCCCCGCCGCGCGGGTAGCTGCCCGGGCGCAGGCCGCGCAGCAGCAGCCGGGCGCCACCGGCACCGATCGCGAGCCGGCCCGGCGAGCTGTACAGCACGAGCGCGCCCGCGCCGACCGCCCACCAGGAGGCGGTGGGCGCCCACGGGTAGCCGCCGAAGTGGGAGAGCAGGTTCCCGGCGGCCAGCAGGCCGACCGTCCAGCGCAGGCCGACCACGGTGAACAGCGGGACCAGCAGGAGCAACTGGAGCAGCTTCGCCCGGGTCGGGACCAGGGTGACGGTCCGGGCCTCGCCGCCCTCGGCGGCGCCGCGTTCCAGGTGGCGGGCGAGCTTGCGCAGCGTCGGGTGCTGGTAGATGTCCAGCACGGCGGCGCTCGGGTAGCGGATGCGCAGCAGCGTGGTCAGCCGGGCGGCGGCCAGACTGCCGCCGCCGATCGCGAAGAAGTCGTCGCGCGCGCCGGTCACCTGCACGCCGAGGATCTCGGCCCACTGCTCGGCGAGCCAGGCCTCGGTGCCGTACAGCTGCTCGCCCGGTCCGGCGGCCTTCAGCTCGGGCAGCGGCCAGGGCAGGGCGTTGCGGTCGACCTTGCCGGACGTGCGGGTGGGCAGGGTCTCGACCGGGGCGAGCAGCGGCACCAGGGCGGCCGGCAGCTCGGCGCGCAGCCGCTCGACGGCCTGCTCGCGGTCGAAGCCTTCCTGGACCACCAGGTAGCCGACCAGCAGCTGGTTGCCGCCACGCGCGGTCCGCACGGCGGCGGCCGCGCCCGCGACACCCGGCAGGGCCTGCAGGGCGGCGTCCACCTCGCCGAGTTCGATCCGGCGGCCCCCGAGCTTGATCTGCTCGTCGGTGCGGCCGAGGAACAGCAGGCCGGCCGGGTCCGCCTGCACCAGGTCCCCACTGCGGTAGGCGCGCTCCCAGCCCAGCGAGGGCAGCGGCGCGTACTTCTCGGCGTCCTTCTCCGGGTCCAGGTAGCGGGCCAGGCCGACCCCGCCGATCACCAGCTGCCCGGTGCCGCCGGGGGCGACCGGCTGCCCGGCCTCGTCCACCACGGCGAGGTCCCAGCCGTCCAGCGGCAGGCCGATCCGGACCGGGCCCTCGCCGGTCAGCAGGGCGGCGCAGGCCACCACGGTGGCCTCGGTCGGACCGTAGGTGTTCCACACCTCGCGGCCCTCGGTGACCAGGCGCTGCACCAGCTCGGGCGGGCAGGCCTCGCCGCCGAAGATCAGCAGCCGGACCTCGTTCAGCGCCTCGGCGGGCCACAGCGCGGCCAGGGTCGGGACGGTGGAGACCACGGTGATCTCCTGCTCGGCCAGCCAGGGGCCGAGGTCGGCGCCGCTGCGCACCTGGGAGCGGGGGACGGGCACCAGGCAGGCGCCGTGCCGCCAGGCCAGCCACATCTCCTCGCAGGAGGCGTCGAAGGCGACGGACAGTCCGGCCATCACCCGGTCGCCGGGGCCGATCGGCTCCTCCTGGAGGAAGAGCGCGGCCTCGGCGTCGACGAAGGCGGCGGCGTTGCGGTGGGTGACGGCGACGCCCTTGGGCTTGCCGGTCGAACCGGAGGTGAAGATGATCCAGGCGTCGTCGGCCGGGGTGGGGCGGCGCACGCTCGCGGCCGGGCGGGTGGTGGTGACGCTCAGGCTGCGCCCGGCGCCGAGCACGGCGGCGACGGCTGCCTCGCCGAAGACCAGCTGGGCCCGCTCGTCCGGGTCCTCGGCGTCCACCGGGACGTAGGCGGCACCGGCGGCGAGCACGGCGAGGATCGAGACGTACAGGTCGTTGGTGCCGGATGGCACCCGGACGCCGACCCGGTCGCCCGGGCCGATGCCGGAGGCGGCCAGCCGGCGGCGCAGCTGCTCGACCTCGGAGGCCAGGGCGCGGTAGCTGAGCACGGTGCGGCCGTCGTCCAGGGCCGGCTCGTCGGGGTGGGCCCGCACGGTGGCGTCCAGCACGTCGGCCAGGGTGCGCGGGGCGGCGGCCGGGCGGCCGGGGAACAGGGCCTGCGGCTGCGCGGGCCGCGCAGACCGCGTCGGCGCGGGCCGGTCGGCGGTGGCGGGTTCCGGGCGGTCCTGCTTCGGCGCGTCCTGTTCCGGCGCGGGCCGCAGCGGCGTGGCGTACTGCTTCGGGTGGCTCGGTCCAGCTGTCATGGCAGCCGTGCGCTCCTCGTCCTCGCCCCGTTCCGACCGATGTCCGGCCCCTGGGGCGGTGGGAGCACTCGCCTGACGGGTGCCCCCACTCCGGGGCCGGAGCGGACAACCCGACCGATGGTAGCCCCGGCCTTCCGGGCCGGCAGGAGCTGGGACTCGGCCCAACTGGGGCCGTGATGGCTTGATCTGACGCACCATCAGTGTGCAACTGATACGCGATGGCTTTGACATGACGACCCGTCAGTCCATTTGACGGACCGTCAGCTCGAATGCGCGATCGTGATCCATGCCACAGGAAGTGCTGCTCCCTTCGGGTGATGGGCCGGGCGGGCCGGGGTTTCGGCGGTCTTCGCCCCGGCCCGCCCGGCCCCGTGGCGCCGCGCCGGTCCGTACCTAGGCGGCCCGGGGAGCGATCCTGGGCGGGGTCCAGTCGGCGTGCTTCAGGACGGTCCGCATCATCGCGCCGGGCGGGGTGAGGCGGATCGCGGCGTTGCGCAGGCCGACCGCCAGCGGGTTGGTCAGCTGCTGGCCCATCCGGCCGGCCCGGCGGGCGTCGCGGGCCACGGTCTGGCTGCGCGGACGGCGGGCGGCGTCGTAACGGGTGAGCGCGGCCTCGACCGTCCGGCTCCCGGCGACCGCCGCCGCGAGGGTCGCGGCATCCTCCAGGGCCTGGCAGGCACCCTGACCGAGGTGCGGCGTCATGGCGTGGGCCGCGTCGCCGAGCAGGGCGATCCGGCCCGAGACGTACGAGGGGAGAGGGGTGACCAGTTCGCTGACGTCGTGGTGCAGCACCGCCTCCGGGCTGGTCGCGGCCAGCAGGGCCGGGATCGGGTCGTGCCAGCGCGCGAAACGACGGCGGACCTCGGTCAGCGGGTCGCGGTAGCGCACCCCGGCCGGGGAGTTGAGCACGGCGTGCCACTCGGCCCGGCCGTCCGGGAAGGCGATGTGGCCGAACTCGGCGCCGTGTCCCCAGGTCAGTTCGAAGTCGGCGGTCAGCCCGTCGACCGGGCGCTCGGTGATCGCCCGCAGCACCGTCGAGCCGCTGTAGACCGGCCCGGGGTGGGCGGGGAAGAGCCGGCGCCGGATCCGGCTGTTGATGCCGTCGGCTGCGACGACCAGACCGGCCTCCAGGGTGGTGCCGCCGTAGCCCACCGTGACCCGGGCGGGGTCGGTGGTGTCGATCTCCGTCACCTCGGCGCCGATCACCAGGGACTCGGCGGGCAGCGCCTCGCGGAGGATGCGGTGCAGGTCGGCGCGGGGAATGCCGACGATCGGCGCCCCCAGCTCGCGCTCCAGCGCCCTGCCGTCCATCAGGGCGAGCCGGCGGCCGTCCGGCGTCCGCGTCCCGCCGGTGTACTGGCGCCGCGAGGCCGCCTCGACGGCGTCGCCGACGCCGAGGATCCCGAGTGACCGCATGCCGTTGGCGTGGAGCGAGATCCCGGCTCCGGCGTCGTCCAGGACGGCCGCCCGCTCGATCACGGTGACGTCCCACCCCGCCAGCCGGAGCCCGATCGCGGTCGCCAACCCGCCGATGCCGCCACCGACCACCACCGCGCTGTTGTTGCTCATGCCCGGTCCTTCCCGTGCTGCCGCGCTGTCTTCTACAGCTGTAGAAGGAGCGTACTACGGGCTTACGGGGGCGACCGGAGGGGAGGGGTGGGCTCTCCTGGACGGTGGAGACGGCTGCTCCAACGGCGGCCGGAAGGGCGAGATGGGAGCCCGGCCCGGTAGAAAGGGGGGATGCGGCGAGACCAGGACGAGAAGCAGGGCGGCACGGGCGGGGCGGGGAGGCCGGACCGGCGGACCGTGCTGGCGGATGCGGCGATCGGCGTGCTGGCGGACGCGGGGGTCCGGGGGCTGACCCATCGGGCGGTCGACGCGGCGGCCGGGCTGCCGGTCGGCACCACCTCGGCCTACCTGCGCACCAGGCAGGCACTGCTGACCGCACTGGTGCGGCGCCTGGTCGAGCTGGACCAGGGGGAGCTGCAGGCGATGGGGGAGCGGGTGGTGATCCGCTCGGCGGACGAACTGGTGGAGGGCATAGCCGAGTTGATGCGGCACCGGCTGACCGGCGAGGGCCGGCGGCGGTCGCTGGCGAGGTACGCCTGTGCGGTGGAGAGCGTCCGCGATCCCGAACTGCGGGAGATCCTCGTGCCGCGCGAGAACGCCGGCCGGGCCGTCGTCCGGACCTTCCTCGCCGACCGAGGGGTCGCCGACCCTGACGGGCGGACCGCCACCCTCCTGGCCTGCATCGACGGACTGGTCTTCGACCGCCTGGTCGGCGGGGGCGAGACCGGGGCCGACGAGCTCCAGGGCCTGGTGGCGGCCGCGCTGCGCGGCGCGACCGGGGCTTAGGAACTCTGCCCGGCCGCGGCCGGTTGGCCGTGATGCGGATCTGCGATGCTTGCGGCCATGACTGAGCTCCGAACGGTGGGAATCGTCGGCCTGGGCCGCATGGGCCAGACCCTGGCGGCGGCTTTCAGTCGGGCCGTCGGGCCGGACCGGGTCCACGCCGTCGGGCGCTCTGCTTCCAGCATCGCGCGGTTCGAGCAGGCCGTCCCCGGCGTGCGGATCGCGCCCGCGCCGGAACTGCCGGGCTGCGCGGCACTGATCGTCCTGTGCACGCCGCAGGCGGCGCTGCCCGCCGTACTCGACGAGCTGCGGCCGGGGCTGACGCCGGACCACCTCGTGGTCACCATCAGCAACCGGCAGCTCCTGTCCGATCTGGCCGAGGCGGTGCCGGGACCGGTGGCCAAACTGATCCCCAGCGCGGGCAACGAGATCGGCGTCGGCGCGACGCTCGTGGTGCCCGGGCCAGGCATGACCGAGCCCGCGGTGGAGGACCTCCTCGCGCTGCTGCGGACGTTCTCCACCCCGTTCGTCGTCTCCGAGGACCAGGGCCGCGCCGCGACCGACCTGGCGTCCTGTGGCCCCGCCCTGCTGGCGGCGGCCGCAGCGGCGATGGCTCAGGCCCAGTGCGGGCGAAACGCCCCGTTGCCGCGGGCGCTGGCGGAGCAACTCGTCTCGTGCAGCCTGGAGGCAGCCGGTCTCCTGGTCGGCGGCGGTGCCTCCCTGTCCGAGGTGATCGACCGTGTCGCGGTTCCCGGCGGCAACACCGCTGCCGCGATCGACGCCGCCCGCGACGGCCTCGTCACAGCCTGGCGTACCGCCTTCCAGGCCACCCGTGACAACGAGCGGTCCGGCCAACTCCTGCACTGACCCCGGCACACGCGGGCCGACCGGCGCGGTTCCCCGGGCTCAGGCCGCGACCGACCCCGGGAGCGCACGCCACCCGGCAGGTGTGACGGCGGGCTCCCCGGTTGAAGCGGAACCGCGCGACGGTCCGCGGGATGACGAGGTCACTGCTCGCGGTCGTGTCAGGAGGCGGGGTCCTCCGGGTGTCCCAGCTCGGCGGCGTAGCCGGCGAGCAGGATGCGGAGCGTGCGGTGGAAGCGCTGCTCGGAGTCCAGGCCCTCGCCGGTGTCGAAGGCCCGGGCGAGGTGGGGATAGGCGGTCCGGTCGAGTGCCGAGAACTGCCCGGGCCGGGGCTCGGTGCCCTCGTGGTGCGGCGTTTCGCCGACCTCGCTGAGGGTGTGGCCGAGGGTCCACATGACCACCGAGTTGAGGACGTCGAGCGCGTCGGCGAGCGGGACGCCGTCCTCGCGGAGCACGGTGATGCCGCGTTCGAGCAGGGTGAGCGAGGCGGTGGTGGCGGCGGGCCTGGTGGCCAGGACGGTGAGCATGGCGGGGGCGCGGGAGGTCATCACCATCGCGCTGATCGAGGGCGACCACGGGCCGGAGTCCATCGGGGAGTGGATGGAGCGCCTCGCCCCGGTCGAGGAGCGCCGCTTCCGGCGGATCAAGGACCTGGTCGGGCCGCCGAGTCTGAACGCCGTCTACCAGGTCGTGGCCGAGGACAACCTGTCGCAGCCGATCGCCGAATAGCGGTCGGCCCCCCGGGTCGTGGGCGCGCCGGAGCCCACGGCCCGGGCCGACTCCCTCGTCCCGAAACCTCGGTCGTTGAGCCGCCGTCGGGTCAATGAACCGTCAAGTTGCCTCATTCACAGAATATTCCGAACGGGTACGGCGCGGAACTCGAAAGATTTCCGCCGCTTCGAGGTCTTCACACGGAGTTCTCAGACTGACAGGCTGGGGCCGCCCTTTCAGTACGGAGGAGGTTCCTTGTCCCGCATATCCACGTTGGCCGGAGCGGTCACCTGCGCGCTCGCCCTTGTCACCGGAACCGCCGTGGCCGCGTCGGCCGCGCCGTTCGACCAGGCCCCGGGTGCGGCGGCCGCAGAGGCGAAGGTCGACCCCGTCGACTGGAAGCCGTGCAACCCCGACCCGAGTAAGCCGGACCCCGGCATCTACGACTGTGCCGTCTACCCCGTGCCACTGGACTACGACAACCCGTCCGGTGAGAAGGTCGGCATCGCCATGATGCGGCGGCGCGCGAGCGACCCGTCGAAGCGGATCGGCTCGCTGTTCCTCAACCCGGGCGGCCCCGGCGGCAGCGGCTACATGTGGGCGACCACCACCCGCTTCGGCGCCGAGGTGCAGGCCAAGTTCGACCTGGTCGGCTTCGACCCCCGCGGCGTGGCCCGGAGCAACCCGCTCAAGTGCTTCAAGACCCAGGAAGACGCCGACGCGGTCAACAAGCGCATGGTGGGCGTGCCCGTCACCAAGGCCGAGGTCGACGAGACCCTGGACGCCGACCAGGACTACACCGACGCCTGCAGCAAGAACGCCGGCCCGCTGATCGAGCACATGTCGACCATCAACGTGGTGCGCGACCTCGACCGGATGCGCCGTGCCGTCGGTGACTCCCAGCTCACCTTCGCCGGCTTCTCCTACGGAACCCTGATCGGTTCGACGTACGCGAACATATACCCGAACAAGGTGCGCGCGATCATCATCGACGGCAACGTCGACCCGAACCTGCGCCTGCACAACGGCCTGGAGTACGACCGCCAGCGGGCGGGCGGCTTCGAGCTGGCCCTGGACGAGTTCCTGAAGCGCTGCCAGGCCGCCGGCGCCCCGCGCTGCGCCTTCGGCGACGGCGACACCCGGGCCAAGTTCGACGAGCTGCGTGACCACCTGCGGACCAGCCCGATCACGCTGTCCAACGGCTCCCAGGTGACGCTGAGCAGCTTCACCAGCGAGGTGGCGAGCGCCCTGTACTCGCAGGCCAAGCTGGCTCCGCTGGCGAAGTCGCTGCAGGCCACCTACCAGGTGATGCGGAAGCCGGCCGCGGCCGCCCTGCTGGCCCCGAAGGCGAGCGTCCCGGACGACGAGGCCAACACGCTCACGGTGAACGTCCCGCGCGCGCTGCGCGAGGCCCCGGCCGACTCCGAGTACACCGGTGACGACTCCTACATGGGCGTCAACTGCCAGGACAAGCCGTACCCGTCGAACGACCGGGTGTTCGCCAACGTCGCCCGGGCGTGGGAGAAGGAGTCGCCGACCTTCGGCCGCTACCAGGCCTTCGACGCCCCGGCCTGCGCGAGCTGGCCGGCCCCCGCCCGGGACGCCGAGCGCTTCAGCGGCCCGTGGAACAAGAAGACCTCCAACACCGTGATGGTCATCGGCAACCTCTACGACCCGGCCACCCAGTACAAGTTCGCCCAGCGGATGCAGCAGGAGCTGGGCAACGCCGTGCTGGTCAGCGTCGACTCGATCGAGCACTGCGCCGTCGGCCGCAGCACCGCGCTGAACACGATGGTCACCCGCTACCTGGTGGACGGCACCGCGCCGAAGCCGGGCCAGCTGCTCAAGCCGGACGCCGAGATCTTCCCGGCGGCCTGAGGGCCCTTCCCCCGAACGCCCGGCCGCTGAGGCCGGGGCTGTGGGGGCCGGCGGTTCCGCCGCCCACCACAGTCGCGTTTCCGGCCGCGTTCCCGGCCGTGACCCTCGGAGCAGCGCCCGGAGCCTGCGGAGAATGCGGTGGAAGATCGTCATCGAACCTCCCGTTGAGCGGATTCCTCGGAGTTGTCGTGGACCGTAGTCGACGCCACTGACAATCGACCCCAGGGCTGGCTCCTGGACGAGTCCGCGAGGCGGCACAAGAAATGACGTACAGTCACACTAATTCGTAAAGGAATTCACAAAGCCGAATAGTGGTGTTAGCGTGCGGCCCGCCAGACTCTCTCGGACCTGAGAAAGTGGGGAAGGGCATGCGAAACGAATTCTCCGGGCGGACGGTACTGCCGGGCGATCCCCGCTACCGGACGCTCAGCCAGGGCTTCAACCAGCGTTGGCACAGCAGCCCCGCCTACATCCGGCTGGTGGCGGACGACGCCGACGCGGTCGCCGAGTTGAACCGGGCGCTGGACCGCGGACTGCGTCCGACCGTACGCGGCGGCGGGCACTGCTACGAGGGCTTCGTCGACAACGACGGGGGCGTGATCCTCGACCTCAGCACGATGCGCGGAGTGACCGCCGGGACGGACAAGTTCGGCCGGCCCACGTACTACGTCGAGGGCGGCGCCACCAACTGGGACGTCTGCACGACACTGTTCCGGGAGTACGCCGTCACCCTGCCGACCGGGTCCTGCTACTCGGTGGGCGCGGGCGGGCACATCTGCGGGGGAGGGTTCGGCCTCCTCTCCCGCCGGCACGGGCTCACGGTCGACCACCTCGTCCAGGTCGACGTGGTCACCGTCCGCGGCGGCCGCGCCGCGGTGACGAGGGCGAACCGGCAGGACGCGAGCGGTTCGCCCGAGCAGGACCTCTTCTGGGCCCACACCGGTGGCGGTGGCGGGAACTTCGGGGTGGTGCTGCGCTACCACTTCGCGGTCGACGTGCCCGAGCCTCCGCCGCGGGTCTGGATCAGCAGCGTGGCCTGGCCCTGGGACGAACTGATCGACCGCCCTGGCGACTTCGAGGCACTGCTGACCAACTTCGGCGCCTTCCTGGCCGAGCACAGCGGTCCCCGCGAGCCGGTCTACGACGGGCTGTTCGCGATCCTCAAGCTGACCCACCACTCCAACGGCAACGTCGTGCTGTTCAGCCAGTGGGACGGCGAGGACCCGGCGCCGCTGGACGCGTTCGTGGCGGCGGTCGAGCAGGGGATGGCGACCCGGTCGGTGGTCCAGACCCACAGCGTCACCGGTCTGTTCCTGCCGTATCCGGAGCGACGGCGTCAACTCCCCTGGTTCCAGGCGACCATGACGCTCAACCCGTCGGGTGACAACCAGCGCGGCAAGTACAAGTCGGCCTACCACCGGGAGCCGTTCGACCGCCGCCGGATCGCCACTCTCTGGGACTGGCTGACGCGGGACGTGGACGGAGTGGACCTCTCCAAGACACTGGTGCAGATCGACTCCTACGGCTGCCGGATCAACGCTCGCCGGCCCGATGAGACCGCCGTGCCGCAGCGGGACTCCATCATGAAGCTGCAGTACCAGACCTACTGGACCGACCCGGCCGAGGATGCCGGTCACCTGGCCTACCTGAGCGGGCTCTACCGGGAGATGTACCGGGACACGGGAGGCGTCCCGGAGATCGACACCGCGACGGACGGCGCCTACGTCAACTACCCGGACGTGGATCTGGGCACGGTCGACGAGCCCGACCCGGCGTACCCGAGGCTCTACTACAAGGAGAACTATCCACGACTGCAACGAGCGAAGGCCTACTGGGACGGAGAGGAGGTGTTCCACCATGCCCAGTCGATCCGGCCACTCCGGGCCTGAGCCGCGGCTCGCGCTGCGCTGAGCGGGGCGGCGGTCCCGCGCGCCCGTCGCCGCCCCCTCTGCCCCGTCCGCCTGGTCCCTGGTACTGCCCCGCCGCCCTGGCCCGCCGCCCTGGCCCGGCCGGCCGGTCCCGCCGCCGCTACGCTGCCTGCTCCGCGTCCTCCTCGACGATCCGGCCGTCGTGGAGCTCGATGACCCGGTCGGCGAGCCCCATCAGCGTCGGATCGTGGGTGGCGACGAGGGCGGTGACGCCCTCACTGCGGACCACCGCGCGCAGCAGCTCCATGATCGAGCGACCGGTCTCGGAGTCCAGCTGGCCGGTGGGCTCGTCGGCGATGATCAGGCCGGGGTCGTTGGCCAGCGCGCGGGCGATCGCGACGCGCTGCTGCTGGCCGCCGGAGAGCTCGCCGGGTCGCTGGTTGGCGTGGTCGGCCAGGCCGACCAGCGCCAGCAGGGTGTGGGCACGCTCCTCGCGCTCGGCCGGCGGGACCTTGCGCAGGCGCATCGGTACACCGACGTTCTCGGCGGCGGTGAGCATCGGGATCAGTCCGAAGGACTGGAACACGAAGCCGATCCGCTCCCGGCGCAGGGCGAGTCGGCCGTCCTCGTCCAGCCCACCGAGATCGATGCCGTCCAGCGCGATGCTGCCGCCGGTCGGAGCGTCCAGGCCGCCGACCAGGTTGAGCAGGGTGGTCTTGCCGGAGCCGGAGCGGCCCTTGAGAGCGGTGAACTCACCTCGCTCGACCGAGAAGCTGATGCCGCGCAGGGCGTGGACGGTCCGTTCGCCGGTGCCGAAGCTGCGCCGGAGGTCGGTCACGGCCACCATCGGGCCCGCGGCCGTCGGGGCGGCGGCCGCCGGGGCGGTGTCGGCGGCCTGGTGTCGTGTCATGCGGCGTCCCCCTGTGGGCGGTGGATACCCGGTTCTGACCGGGTCAACGGTAGAGGTGGCTTCGCGGGTTCACCGCTCCTGAGCGGAGAATTCGCGAAAGGGAAGTTCCTGGTCAGGGAGGTGCGGTGAAGCCGGAGTTGTGAAGTGTGCATGGCATTTCAACGGCTCGGTGCCGGCGGAGATCCTATCAATGCAAGGAATTTGCTCATTACTTACTTGATTCGCGCAAGTCCCTTCCGTTCCCGGATCGAATCTGACAGCATCGTCCGCTATCCGGCGACCGATTGCCGGTGATCACTGCGCCGGTGTGCCCGTGAAGTGTCCGTCTGTGAGCACGATGTGTTCGGATGGGATCGGATCGACGGGTGGGGCTGGGGTGCGACCGGGGATGTGACCGGGGGAGGAATTGTGATGCTCGGCTTCGTCGTGCGCAGGTTGCGTGGGCGACTGCCGCTGGCTGCTGCGGTCCTGTTGACGGTGTTGGTCACGACCGCGGTGTTGACCGCGTTGGTGGTGTTCAACCGTGGTGTCGGGCAGGCGGGTCTGCGGCAGGCGCTCCAGGGTTCGGCGGGCCATGCCCGGACGACGGTGGTGGTCACGGCCGAGCACGGGTCGGACCGGCGGCAGAAGGACGAGGCGGCGCTGGCGTCGTATCGGGAGGGGCTGTTCGGTGCTCTGCCGGTGCACACCGACAGTCTGCTGCGCAGCCGTTCCTACGGGCTGCCGGGCAGTGACGCGGCGGGCGGGCAGGGCGGTGACGCGGCGAGTGGGCCCGGCGGTGACACGGCGGGCGGGCAGGGCGGTTCCGCGAGAGTCGATCTGACCGTACTGGCTGATCTGGACCGTGACCGGGTGGGTCTGGTCTCGGGCGTGTGGCCGGGTGCGGTGACCGGGCCGGTCGGGTCGGTGGTGCCGCAGGTGGCGGTGCCGCAGGCGCTGTTGACGCGCCTGGGCCTGTCCACGGGTGCGTTGCCGGTGGATGTGCGGTTGGCGGACCGGCTCGACGGGAAGCCGCTGGTCGTGCGGGTCACGGGTGTGTACCGGGCGGTGGATCCGGTGGCGCCGTACTGGCGGATCGATCCGGTGGGCGGTCATGAGATCGAGGTGGGCGGATTCACCACCTACGGTCCGATGATGGTGGACCCGAGCGCGTTCACCACGGGGGGTCTGGCGCAGAGCAGTCGGGGCTGGCTGCTGGACGCGGACTTCGCGGGGGTGGACGAGGGCACGGCCCGGGCGATCGGCGAGCGCGCGCAGGGGCTGGGCGATGAGCTGCGCAAGAGCGCCTCCCTCTCGGCGACGACCGAACTTCCGGAGGTGGTACGGGAATTGTCGGCAAGTCTGCTGGTCGCCCGTTCCACGCTGCTGATCGGGGCCCTGCAGTTGGCCGTTCTGGCCACGGCGGCCCTGTTGCTGGTCGTGCGGCTGATCTCGGCCCGCCAGGAACGTGAGAACGAACTCCTCGCCGCCCGCGGCGCCTCCGGTGCCCGTCTGGGCGTCTTCACCGCCCTGGAATCGGTGCTGCTCGCCCTGCCGGCCGCGGTCCTGGCGCCCCTGCTGACGCCGTTCCTGGTACGCGTCCTGGCCGGTCTGGGCCGTTCCCACCAGGTCGCTCTGGAGACCGGGCTGAGCTGGACGCTGTGGCCGGTGGCCGTCCTGTGCGCGCTGGTGTGCATCGCGGTGGCGACGGTGCCCAGCCTGCTGCGCGGGGCGGGCGCGGCGCTGCGCCGCCGGGCGGGCCGCCGCCAGGCGGTGGTGTCGGGTGTCGCGCGCAACGGTGGCGACCTCGCCGTCCTCGCACTGGCCGTGCTGGCGTATCAGCAGCTCGACCAGTACGGGGGCGGGCTGTCCACCGACGCCTCCGGCAGGCTCGGTGTCGACCTGCTGCTGGTCGCGACCCCGACGCTGGCGCTGTGCGCGGGCACGTTGGTGGTGCTGCGTCTGCTGCCGCTGGTGGCCCGCCTCGGTGCGCGGGTGGCGGCTCGCGGCAGTGGTCTGGGCCCGGCGATGGTCGGCTGGCAGCTGGCGCGTCAACCGGCGCGGGCCACGGGCCCGGTGCTGCTGCTGGTGATGGCGGTGGCCACGGGTGTGCTCGCGCTGGGCCAGCACGCGACCTGGAGCGCCTCGCAGCGTGACCAGGCTGGATTCGACACCGGTGGGGGTCTGCGGATCTCCGGCTCGCGCGGCGCGTTGATGGGCCAGGGCGGCCGCTACGGTGCCCTGCCGGGCGGGGAGCGGCTGGTCGCGGTGGCCCGTGAGGACCAGGCGCTGCCCAACGGCACCGGGCAGATCCTCGCCCTGGACACCACCGCCCTGGCCGACCGCGTCCCGGTGCGCACCGACCTCCTCGACGGACACTCCGCCCCGGACCTGTTCCGCCCGCTCGCCCAGCCCGACCCGACCGGCGCCGCCGCGGGCGTCACCCTGCCCGGCCACCCCCTACGGATCGACGCGGACCTCTCCGTCCGGCAGACCTTCCGCGGGCAGGTCCGGCTGCCCACCACCGCGCACATGATGGCCGACGCTCCCCCGGAGGTGGCGCTGCTGCTGCGGGACCGCTTCGGCTACGTCCACAAGGTGCCGTTCGCGGGACTGCCGGTCACCGGTGACCTCCGGGCCTCGGCCCCGCTGAGCACCCTGGTCGACGCGCCGACGGGCTCCGCCGCCGCACCGCTGACCCTGGTCGGGGCCACCGTCTCCTACAGTGACCGCGCCGACGGCGAGGTCACCGTGCGCCGGTTGGCCGTGTCCGACACCGCCGACGGGCCCGCGACCGACGTCGCCCTGCCGGCCGGGCTCTCCTGGACGGTCGGGCGGAGCCAGTCCGGGCCGCCGGCCACCGTCCGGCCCGAACAGGCCGACGCGGACCGGCTGTTCACCGTCGGCTACAGCGCCGTGAGCGGCACCGGAGAAACCTTCCGCGCTGTTCTCGGCCCGGCCGGGGCCACTGCCCCGACCGCACTGTCCGGTGTCGCGACCCGGGACTACCTGAAGCTCACGGGTGGCTCGGTCGGCGAAACCGTGCAGGTGCCGTTCGCCGGGACCGTCGTGTCGGTCAAGGTGACCGGGGTGGTCGAGGCTCTGCCGGTGGTGGGCCGTACCGCGCTGGTCATCGATCTGGGAACCACCGCGCGGCTGTTGGCGGCGCAGGGCCGTTCCCTGCCCGGCCACGCCGAGTGGTGGCTGCCCGCCGCCGGCCCCGGTGACCGCACCCCGGCCCGGGCCGCGGCCGCGCTACGGTCCGCGCCCGGATCCCAGGACGTCCAGCTCTACGACGAGGTGGCCGAGGGCATGCTCAGCGACCCGGTGGGCGCGGCCCCGCAGAACGCGCTGATGGCCATCGCGGTCGTCACCGCCCTGCTCGCCGCGATCGGCTTCGTCGCCGCCGTCGCCGGCTCCGCCCACGAACGCGCCCGCGACTCCGCCCTGCTGCTCGCCCTGGGCGCGCCCCGCAAGCAGGTCAGCCGCACCGTCGCGGCCGAACACGCCCTGCTCGTCGGACTCGGCGCAACTGTCGGCCTGGCCCTGGGCGCCCTGCTCGTCCACCTGATCGTGCCCTTCGTCGTCCTGACCCCCGCCGCCCGCCCACCCATGCCCGAAGCCCTGATCGAGCTACCCGCCGGCCAGGCACTGCTGTTCGCGGCCGCGATCGCCCTCGCCCCACTTCTGTCCGCCTTCCTCATCGGACGCCGCCGTCGAGACGTGGCCAACCGGCTGCGCCACGTGGAGGAGATGTGACCACCCAGGCCGGCACCAGCGTGCCCACTCCCGAGAGCACCAGCGTGCCCACTCCCGAGACCGTTCACCGCCCGGCGCCCTGGGTCCGCACCCGGCTGCGGGCCGGCCCGCTGGCCGCGGTGCTGATGGCGGCGCTCGCCTTCGTCACCGTCTTCCTCGCCGCGGCCTTCCCCCGCATCTCCGACCGCGGCGCGGACGCGGCGCTCCAGGACTTCGTCCGCCAGAAGGGCCTCAACCCGACCAGCCTGCAGACCACCTCCAGGACCCGGGACTACGACAACGCCGCCGAGCTCGACCGGGTGCGGCAACAGCTCACCGAGAAGACAGGGCGGCAGCTGACGCTGTCCCAGTCGGGGCTGGCCTACGGCACCCGCGCCCTCGGCGACCGCGGCATGGGCAACCCCGGGTACGCCCGGATCGCCGACCCTCCCGTGCTCAGCCTGCTCTACCTGCACGACCTGTCCGCCCGGGCCACCCTCACCGACGGCACGTGGCCGACCCCCGGCACCGTCGGCGGTCCGCTGCCGATCGTGATCAGCAAGCAGGCCGCCGAGACCATCCACGTCGGACTCGGTGACGTCATCGACAACGGCGTCGAGGGCTCGGGCGCCCAGCGGAGCACCGTGGTGGTCGGCCTCTACCGGATCAACGACCCGCAGGATCCGTTCTGGGACGACCTCGGCTGCCCGGCCCGCGCCTGTCTGAACGCGGCCGCCGAGCACGAGCACTGGATGACGAGCGGGTTCGTCAGCGGTGACAGCCTGGCGGCGCTGGCCCGTTGGGGTTCGAACGGCGAGAACTTCTGGCGGCTGCCCGTCGATCCCGCCTCGCTGCGGGCCGACCGGCTCGACCGCACCCGCAACACGATCAGCTCCTTCCTGACCGGTTCCGGCGCCACCGAGCTGATCGGTGCCACCGGGCGCGCGGATCTGCACACCGCCTCCGGGCTGCCGGAGATCCTGACCCGGGCGGACCAGCGCTACCGGGCCGCGCTGCCGCTGAGCACGATCGGTCCCGCCGGGGTCGCGGGCGTGGTCACCGTGGTGCTGTGCCTGGCCGCCGCCGTGACCACCGACCGGCGCACCGCCGAGATCCAGTTGCTGCGCGCCCGTGGCGGCTCCCGAACCGGCGTGCTGCTGCGGCTGACCGGCGAGGGTGCGGCCACGATCCTGCCCGCCGCCGTCCTGGCCACCGCGCTGGCCCTGACGCTGCTGCCCAGCCCCCGGTGGGGCCAAGCGGTGCTGGCGGCGCTGGCCGCGGCCCTGCTCGCCCTGCTGGCCTTCCCGGCCCGCGCCGCCCTGCTGTGGTCGCGCGGCAAGGCGGTCGGTGGCCGACGGCGGCTGGTCGGCGAACTCGCCGTCCTGGCGGTCACCGCCGCGGCCGTCGCGGAGGTCCGCCGCCGTGGTGTCGGTACCGGCGGTGGGCTGGATCCGCTGTTGGTGGCCGCGCCGTTGCTGCTCGCCGTGACCGGTGGGTTGCTGCTGGCGCGGATCGAGCCGGTGGCGGTCGGCCGGCTGGCCAGGCTCGCCGGACGCGGTCGCGGCCTGATCGGCTTCCTCGGCCTGGCCCGGGCCGCCCGTGACGGCTCGGGGCGCCGCAAGCCGTCCGTGCTGCCGCTGCTCGCGCTGCTGATCGCCGTCACCACGATCGGTTTCGGCGCCACCGTGCTCGACACCGTCGACCACGTGCGGACCCGCGCCGCGCGCATCGCCACCGGCGGGGACATCGGCGTCTCCGTCCCGGACTACACCACCCTGCCGGAGTCGTTCACCAAGGCTGCCGCGGCACTGCCGGGCGTCCGGGCCTCGACCGGAGCGTGGGTCGAGCCCAAGGCCCGTTTCGTCGGCGCCGACCAGGACTACACCGAGGCCTACCTGGTGGTGGTCGATCCGGCGGCGTACGCCGAGATCGCCCGCACCGTCGGGGTCGGGGAGTTCGACCCGGCGAAGCTCGCCGTCGAACCCGGCGGCCGGGAGACCCCGGTGCCCGCGCTGTTCAGCCGCGACCTGGCCAAGCGTCTGGCCGCCGGCCCGGCCGTGCTGCGCACCCCCAACGGGAACGGTCTGCGCACCACGGTCGCCGGGATCATCGGCGCGACCCCTGCCCTTCCGGACCCGGGCAAGCCGTTCGTCGTGGTGGCCGCGGGCCCGGCGTGGGAGCGTCTGCCGGACGCCAAGCGGATCAACAAGTGGTTCGCCGTCGGCGACATCGATCCCGAGCAGGTCAGGTCGACCCTGCGGGACAACGGCGGGGGCCAGCCGACCGGCATGGCCAAGCTGATCGCCGAGGAGGCGGCGGCTGCGGGCAGGTCGACCCATGGTCTGCCGGCGGGTTACACGGTGCACAGCAGCGGGGAGAACGCGGCGGCGCTGGCGGACGATCCCTTGCAGCACGCCGCGGGCCGGCTGTTCTGGTACGCGGCCGCCGCCGGTGCCGGGTTCGCCCTGCTCGCCGTCCTGCTGACCCTCCTGCGCGCGGCACCCGAACGCACCGCCGTCCTGGCCCGGCTGCGCACCATGGGCCTGCGCCCCCGCCAGGGCCTGGCACTGATCATGACCGAGGCCCTGCCCCAGGCCCTCACCGCCGTCCTCGGCGGCGGCCTGACCGCCCTGGCGGCCGTCGCCCTGCTCGGCGCGGCCTTCGACATCTCCACTCTCGTCGGCGCCAGGGTCGGCGACGTCATCACCCCCGCACTGATGCCCGTCCTGCTGCCCACCGCGGGTCTGGCGCTGCTCGTCGCCCTCGCCGTGGCCGTCGAGACCCTGATCGCCGGACGCCGCCAGATCGCGACCGAACTACGGGCCGGAGAACAGCCATGACACCCCGAACAGCACCACAGGCCGCAACCGGAGAAAGCGTCGAGACAGGAGAGCAGCGGTGAAGAGCACGTCCCAGGAGCGGCCGGTGGTGCAGGCCCCCAGCCTGCAGGAGCTGCGGCAGCGGGCCCTGGCCGCGGCCTCCCCGAAGGCCTACGGGCAGGGCGCGGCGATCGTCTGTGACCGGCTGGTGAGGATCTTCAGTGCCGAGGGGATCGAGGTCCAGGCCCTGCAGGGACTGGAGCTGACCATCGAGCAGGGCGACCTGGTCGCTCTGGTCGGTGCCTCCGGCAGCGGCAAGTCGACCCTGCTGACCATCCTGGCGGGGCTGGACGTGCCCACCGCCGGCACCGCGACCGTCGCGGGCTGCGATCTGCTGGAGATGTCCGCCAGGGAGCGGCTGCGCTACCGCCGTGAGGTGGTGGGGTTCATCTGGCAGCAGACCGCCCGCAATCTGCTGCCCTTCCTGAGCGCGGCCGAGAACATCGCCCTGCCCATGCAACTGCGCGGCCGCCGCGCCGGAGCGGGGTCGAAGGCGCAGGCCGCCCGGGTGGCGGAACTCATGGACGCCCTGGAGATCGGCCACCTCGCCCACCGCCGCCCCAACGAACTCTCCGGTGGCCAGCAGCAACGCGTGGCCATCGCCGTGGCCATGGCCAACAACCCGCCCGTCCTGCTCGCCGACGAGCCCACCGGCGAACTGGACTCCGAGACCGCCGGCGTCATCTTCGAGTCCTTCCGCACCGTCAACCGTGAACTGGGCACCACCGTCGTCGTCGTGACCCATGACCCCATGGTCGCCGCCGAGGTCCGCCGCACCGTCGCCATCCGCGACGGACGAACCAGCAGCGAGGTCCTGCGCCGCACCGTCACCGACGAACACGGCGCGGAAACCGTCAACGAACGCGAATACGTCATGCTCGACCGCACCGGCCGCGTCCAACTTCCCGTCAAGTTCCTCGAAGCACTCGGCATGGAACACCGCGTCGCCGTCGATCTGGCAACCGACCACATCGAGATCCGCCCCGACGACCACACCGACGGCTGAGGCCCGATCTCAGCCGTCGCCGCCGGTCCGCGGGAAGAGGCCGCTGCCCTCGGCGTCCTTCCGGAGGTCGGGCGGCGTGGTCCCGGCGGAGTGCTCGCCGCGGGAGGGAGCGGTGAACCGGGCGAAGACGAGAAGGGCACCGGCCGCCAGGGCGAGGATGCCCACCGCGGTCAGGACACGTAGCCAGGTCAAGGTAGTGCCTCCTGGGGACGGTGCGAGGGAGCGCCGCCGGGGTGTATCGGCACCTCGGCCCGCACGGTCGAGTGCCCACGGTCGGTCTCTTCCCGCCGTCCGCCGCGCGACAGGTGGTCCGCGCGGGCGCTCGAAGCACCGGTAGGGCGCGCCACACCACTTCGCGCGCCCCCGGTGCAGTGACGGGCTGCCCGCTCCGCTCCCCGGCCAGGGCGCGGAGCGCCGGCAGATCGGGCTTGCCGAGCCCGTTCCGCGGGATCGCCGGGAGGATCAGTACGGTGTCGGGCGCACACCGGGCGTCCCCGTGTTCCCGTGTCCGGCGGCGCAGTCGCTCGCCGTCACCCGCGCGCCCGGCCCGACGGCGACCGCGGCGTGCACGCGCTCCAGCCGGTCCGGGGCGGAGCTCGCGAACATCACCGCCTCGCGGACCTCCGGGTGGCTGCGCAGCGGCTCCTCGACCTCATGGGGGAACACATTGTGCCCCTCGACGATCGCCATCCGGTCCCGCCGGCCCACCACCGTCAGACAGCCCGCCGCATCCAGGCTCCCCGGATCAGCGGTGTGCAGCAGCCGTCCCGCAGCACCCGCGCGGTCAGCTCCGGGTCACGCCAGTAGCCGGCCATCGCGGTCGGGGTGCGCGCAGATCTCCCCGGCCCGGCGGCAGCGGCGCGCCCTCCCCGTCCGGGCTCGGCACCCCGGTGTCCGGGTACGGGCGCCCGACGGTGGTCAGCAGCCGCGGGTCCAGGTGCTCGTCGGGGCTCAGCCGGGAGACCGGCCCGCACTCCGTGAGGTCGGCGGGCCGGGCGGACAGTCCTCAGGCGCTTCCGGCGGCGCCGGGGGCGACTCGTGCAGCCAGCCCGGGTCCCAGCGCTGGAGGACGGGCAGGAAGCTCTCGTCCGGTTCGTCATGGTCCCGCGAGGACACCCACCGCGCGGGCTCGCGCCCTTCCAGGCGGGCGAGTCGGGCCTCGGCGATCTCCCGTACGTGGAAGGGGGACCGGTCACTGGCGCGCAGCCGGAACGCGGCCGTGACGGAGGGGTGGTAGGTGGACTGGATGCACGAGCGCAGCCAGGTGCGGGCTCCGGCGTGCGCGCCGGTGCGCAGGTGGTGCTGGGCCACCCAGAGGTTGCGCAGGTCCGTCCGGTCGACCGGAAGCCCGGCCAGTTCGCCGACGTCCGTCCCAAGGCCTTCGAAGACGGCCCGGCAGCTCAGGTAGAGCTGTCGTTCGGGGTCGGGTGCGGGGTACAGCTCGCGGGCGGTGACGAAGGCCGAGCGCACCGACTCCCGGTCGGCTGTGCCCCGGGTGCGCAGGAGTGCGAGGTAGGCGACGCGCTCGCGCACGTGCGGGCTGCCGAGTTCGTTGGCCCGCGCGAAGTGCCGTTCGGCGAGGTCCAGGTCCTCCTTTTCCAGTGCCTGGTACCCGACGTCGCACCACCAGTCCGCCTCGGTGCGCAGCGGTCCCATGGCCAGCAGCACGTCCATCGGCGGCCCCTCGGGGTGGTAGTTCAGCAGCATCCAGATCATGGGATTGCTGCCCTCCGCGTCGGGCGGAGTGGGTTTCCTGGCGCGGTAGACGGAGGTCATCCGTTCGGCCAGCGGTCGGCCGGTCGTGGCCAGGGCCTCCCGGAGCCGCTCGTAGGGGTCCTTGCGCAGGATCCTGAGGTGGTACGGGTAGGGCCAGCCGCCGCCGATCCAGCGGGCCAGTGCCTGGTCGACGAACTCGTCGGTGGCGAGGTCCAGGCCGTCCGTCACCGCGTCGGCGAGCGCGCCCAGCGCGACGTCCGGATCCTCCTCGACCGCGAGAAGCCACTGCTTGCGGGCGAGCGGGAGCAACCGGGCCCGCTTGCGCTCCCGCTGGGCCAGCAGCCCGCGGATGCCCTCCAGACGAAGTTCCGCCCCCCCGGTAGGTGTGGTTGGCGTCCCGGAACAGTGCCTTGCTCCGGCCGACCCTGATGCGTTCCACGCCCCGCCCCTCCCGCTCGGCCCTCACGCTAACCCGTGGCCGACGCGAGGAGCGCCGCGAGGCCCGGCGTACCCACCGGTGCGGTGGGGAGCACCGCAGTTGTTAGGGTCTTCGGTCGGACACGGACGGGGGAGCGGTGGGCGGCGAGGCGCAGGCGTTGGTGGTGGCGCCGCGGGGGGTGGTGGACCTGCGGGGGAAGGCCGGAGCGGGGCTCTTGGTGGCGTACCCGGGTGACGCCGTGGTGGTGGTGTCGGGACTGCCGGGGGCGGGCAAGAGCACGCTGCTGCGGCGCTGGGCGGCGGACGGGGCCGTCTCGACGGTGGATCCGCGCACGGTGCACGAGGCCTGTGAGGCGGTGATGCCCGCGCGCCTGCCGTACGCGGTGTACCGGCCATGGGCGCGGCTGGAGCACTTCCGGTTGCTGCGCACCTCGGTGCGGCGGGGCGGTCCGCTGCTGGTGCACGACTGCGGCAGCCGCGCCTGGATGCGGCGCTGGCTCGCCCGGGAGGCCGGTCGTCAGGGCCGCGAACTGCACCTGGTGCTGCTCGACGTCGGTGCCGCCACCGCCCTCGACGGCCAGCGGACCCGCGGACGGCACGCCTCGGCCCGGGTGTTCGCCCGCCATCGTCGCGGCCTGGGCCGGTTGTCGGCGGAGTTCACCCGGCACGCGCGGTCCGGTGGGCCGGTGCCGACCCCGGAGGCGGCCTCCGTGCTGCTACTCGACTCGGTCTCCCGCTCCCGGGCGCACGCGGTCCGGTTCGGTGGGGCGACCTGAGGAGCTCACCGGCGGGCCAGGCGCTCCGCCTCCGCGTGCCACCAGCCCGGCGGGCTGGGTCCGTTGGCGGCGGAGGTCGGCTGGTCGGGGTGGAGCCCGAGGGGGCGCAGGGCCTCGGCGTCGATTCGCACGTCGAACCAGCACTGCCAGTGGCCGTCCGGTCCGATGCCACAGGGCGCGTCGCAGCGGACGGCCTCCGGCGGGAAGGGCATCCAGTCGATGCCCCGGTCACGCAGTCAAGCGCGCACGGCGGCCATGGGCGTCGGGCGGCCGGTGCGGTTCCGGTAGGCGGCGATGCTGATCCACTCGGTCATGACGGCATGATGGCACGGAGGCGTGCGGAGTCGAAGGGGGTTTCGAGCGGATGACGGTCGACGAGGAACGCGGTTTGCCCGCCGGGGTGTTGGCGGCCGAGCGGCTCGCCGCCCGGCTGGGGTTCGGCAAGAGCTGTACCCGGGAGGTCGGCCGGCTGCTGGCGTTCGCCGCCGCGGCCAAGCCGGGCGGGACGGTCGCGGAGAGCGGCACCGGCGCGGGGGTCGGCACGGCCTGGCTGCGCAGCGGACTCGGCCCGGGCGCCCGGCTGGTCACCGTCGAGCGGGACGGTGAACTCGCCCGGGAAACAGCGGAGTTGTACGCCGACGACGCCCAGGTGCGGGTGCTGCACGGGGACTGGCGGCGGCTGGAGGAGCACGCGCCGTTCGACGTGTTCTTCTGCGACGGCGGCGGCAAGCGCGACGACCCCGACCGGGTGGTCGAACTGCTGGCCCCCGGAGGCCTGTTGCTGATGGACGACTTCACGCCCTCGCCGCACTGGCCGCCGCGCTTCGGCGGCGAGGTCGACGGGCTGCGCCTGCACTACCTGACCCACCCTGCCTTGGAGGCCGCCGAGGTGCTGACCGCCCCGGGCAGTTCGGCGATCCTGGCCGTCCGGAAGGCGTGAGCGGATGGTGACGATCGACACGCCCCGCCTGGTGCTGCGGCGCTGGCGCGAGGAGGACGTACCGGCGATGGCGGCCGTCGACGCCGACCCCGAGGTGATGCGGTGGATCGGCGACGGGCGGGTCCACACCCCGGAGGAGACCCGCCGGGCCGTCGAGCGGATCGAACGGAGCTGGGACACCGAGGGCTTCGGCCTGTTCGCGGTGGAGCTGCGGGAGACCGGTGAACTCGCCGGGTTCACCGGCCTGGCCGTGCCCCTGTTCCTGCCCGAGGTGCTGCCCGCGGTCGAGATCGGCTGGCGGCTCGGCCGGTCGTTCTGGGGCCGGGGCATCGCCACCGAGGCGGCGACGGCGGCACTGCGGTTCGGCTTCGAGACCTGCGGTCGGGACCGGATCATCAGCATCGCCCGGATCGGCAACACCGCCTCCGAGCGCGTGATGGCCAAGCTCGGCCTGCGGCCCGAGCGGGAGACCACCGTCCCCCGCAACGGCGCCGCCGTCCGCGTCCACGAACTGACCCGCGCCGACTACCTGGCGCGCCCACGGCCCTGACGGCGGGACGGCCCTGACGGCCGTGATCGGAAAACCGCTGGCCGGGCGCGCGGTGCGTCTCCTACGCTCGGCGCACCGGAGGAGCGAACGCGGGTGAGCAGGGCAGCACATGAGCAGGGCCGAGGCCGTACGGGCCGCCAACGCGTTGGGCGAGCGCTGGGTCTGGCAGATCGATCCGGGGAAGGGCACGGTCCTGATGCCGGCCGGTGTCTGGCCGCTGCTCGGGCTGCTGGCCCCGGCCGGAAGCAGCCCCGTCCGGAGCGAGTTGGCGCAGGCGCTCGGGGTGCCGGTCACCGTGGCGGCCGAGCGCGCCCGGGACCTGCTCGGCCTGCTGGGGGACATCCCGGCGGTGCGGTCCGCGCTCGGCGTGTGGAGCGACGACCGGCTGCGGCTGAGCCCGGAGTGGCTGTCCTCGGTCCCGGCGGACCTGGTCGGCCGGCTGACGGGTGACAGCGGGCGGGACCGTGTTCTGCTGGACACCTGGGCGGCCGAACAGACGGACGGCCAGATCGACTCGATGCCGGTCGAGGTGGAGCCGGACACCCGCCTGGTGCTGGCCGCGGCGCTCACCGTCCGGACGGAGTGGATCAAGCCGTTCACCGACTACGGCGCCTTCCGGCAGGACGGGTCGGACGGTTGGGGCCGGGCCGTCCACTACATGACCCGGGCGACGTCCCTGCTGGACCGCGCCGCCCTGCTGGAGGCGTCCACCGGGCCGGTGACCGAGTTGCGGGTGCTCGGGTACGGCGACATCAGCGTCCACCTGCTGCTCGGGGAGCCCGACGCCGCGCCCGGGGACGTGCTGTCCGCCGGGATCGGGGTGCTCTCGCAGCGGCACCGCCGGACGGGCGCCGACCGGCTGCCCGTGGGCGTCGCCGCGCCGGGAATGACGATCGAGGCGGTGCGGCGCTACGAGCCGGAGGACCGCCTGCACGTGAACGTCCCGAAGTTCACCGTCGACGCCGACCACGACCTGATCGCCCGCCGCGAGTTGTTCGGTCTGCGGACGCTCGCCACCCGGTCCGAGACGGAGGACCGGCTGCCCGGCCTCTCGGACGGCCGGCCGCCGCTGTTCCTCAACAGCGCGCGGCAGAAGGCCACCGCGTCCTTCTCCGCCCGCGGGTTCCGGGCCGCGTCGATGACGGCCATGGGAGCGGCGGCGGGCGGCGCGGGCGGCAGCCCGAGGCCGCCGTACCTGCAGCGCTTCGTCCATCTGAGCTTCGGCCGCCCGTTCGGCTTCCTGGCCGTCCACCGGCTGTCCGGGCTGGTCCTGGCGGCGGGCTGGGTGACCGAGCCGGACCGGGGCGAGGACCCCTGGGGGTTCGGGGCGGAGGAGCGGGAGGAGTGGGAGGAGTGGGAGGAGTCCGAGCAGGACTGACCCGGCGCCACGGCCGGGCGGTCGGAGCGCGGGAATCCGGGTAGCGCACCGTAATCGCCCCCGGTGGCGCACGCGCACTGCGAGACTGGGGTGAGCAGAGTCCGTCAGGGAGAGAGGTCACACCCCGCATGCCCAGCAGCGCTGCCGTCGACAACCCGTGGTTCCGCAGGTTCAACCCGTCCGACTTCGCTCCCGCCCGGATCGTGATCTTCCCGCACGCCGGCGGATCGGCCAGCTACTACATGGAGTACGCCAAGGCGCTCGCGCCGTACGCCGACGTGCTGGCGGTCCAGTACCCGGGCCGGCAGAACCGCTTCGCCGAGCCCACGATCGACTCGGTCCCGGAGCTCGCCGAGCAGATCCACCGGGAGCTGCGCCCCTGGGTCGACCGTCCGATCGTCTTCTTCGGGCACAGCATGGGTGCGGCGGTCGCCTTCGAGGTAGCCCGCTGCTTCGCCCGCGACGGCCTGGCGGGGCTGGAGCGGCTGTTCGTGTCCGCCGGCCGGGCGCCCTCGCTGCCGCGGGACACCGCGTTCCACAAGCTGCCGGACGACGGCCTGCTGGAGCAGGTCATCCGGCTGGGCGGGACGGACGCGCGGATCCTCGACGTGCCGGCCCTGCGCGAGCTGATCATGCCGGCGCTGCGCGCCGACTACACCGCCATCGAGACCTACCGGGCCGCGCCGGACGCCGTCGTCCCCCAGCCGATCACCGCCCTGGTGGGGGAGAGCGACGCCAACGCCACGGTCGAGCAGGCCGCCCAGTGGGAGCAGCACACCAGCGGCGGCTTCAGCCTCCGGCTCTTCCCGGGCGGGCACTTCTACGTGGCGGAGCAGACCGACGCCGTGGTGCGGCTGCTCACCGCGCACCTGCGCGGCTGAGCCGCCCGCCGGGCCCACCCGCCCGCTGCCCCCGCTGAGCGGCCCCGGGGGAGGCAGCGGGCGGAACGCCGGCCACTCTCCGCCGATGGACGTCAGGTCGTGTAGTCGGCGTTGAGCTTGACGTACTCCTCGGTGAGGTCGCAGCCGTACACCGTGAACGCGCCGTCGGCGATGCCCAGGTCGATCCGGATGACGACCTCCTCGCCGCCCAGGTACGCACGGGCCCGTTCGAGCAGGGCCTCGCTCGGCTCCTCGGGGTACATCGGGAGGTCGTCGAAGCGGATGCTGACGGCCGCCGGATCGATGTCGGTCTCGTCCTCCAGCTTGCCGATGGCCATGGTGACGCGGCCCCAGTTCGGGTCGGCACCGTGCACGGCCGCCTTGACCAGCGGTGAGTTGACCACGCTCTTGCCGACGCGCTTGGCCTGGGCCGCGTCCCGGGCTCCGGTGACCCGCACCTCGATCAGTTTCGAGGCCCCCTCGCCGTCCGAGGCGATCTCCCGTACGAGGTGCAGCGCGCACTCGTACAGCGCCTGTTCGAAGGCGGGGAGGTCGACCGCTCCGGCGAGCCCGTTGGCGAAGATCGCGGCGGTGTCGCTGGTGGAGGTGTCGGTGTCGATGCTCAGCGCGTTGAACGTCCGGTCCATCACCCGGCGGAACAGGGCGTCGAGTTCGGGGGCCGGGATGTCCGCGTCGGTGAAGAAGAAGGTCAGCAGCGTCGCCATGTTGGGCTCGATCATGCCCACGCCCTTGGCGATGCCGACGAGCACGGCGTCGCCGCAGCGCAGGTGGAGGTACTTGGGGCGGGTGTCCGTGGTCATGATCGCCCGGGCCGCGGCCGCGTAGTCGGCCTCCGGGAACGGCCAGGTCATGGCGTCGAGCCCGGCGCGGATGCCGTCCATGGGGTAGGGGCGCCCGATGACGCCGGTGGAGCCGATGACCAGTTCGTCCGGGGCGATGCCGGCGATCTCGGCGACCCGGCGGCGCACCTCCGCGGCGTTCTCCGCACCGGTGCGGCCGGTGGCCACGTTGGCGTTGCGGGACAGCACGACCATGCCGCGGCTGTGCTGGAGCGCGGCCGCCTCGCGGCTGAGCACGACGCTGGGGCCGGCGAAGCGCGAGCGGGTGAAGACGGCCGCGGAACGGCACGGGACCTCGGAGACGACCGCCGCGAAGTCGTCCTCGACGTCCTTGAGGCCCATGTTGGTGGTGACGGCCCGGAAGCCCCGGGGTACAGCAGGCTGCATGGTCGATCGACCCCTCATCATATCTGAATGAACTTGCAGAGATCTGAATACATCAATCATTGCGGCGAGGTCAACGCGGATTTCAAATGGCTGCCTGCCACGGGATGGAGAGGAATGCGCGCCGCCTCCTCACGTCGGCCGGACTGCATGATTATGCGGTCCTCCGGGAGTGTGCCGACCGCGGCCGCCCGGGCGGCGCCCACCGGATTCCTCGGGCCCGGCCCCTGCCCGTGGCCCGGCGGCTGGGCTACTGTGCCGCTTGACGCACCGTGTCCGGACACCCGACGGACCGTCAGCAGACCACCGGGAGGCCACCGCATGCGCCGTATCGCCGTCGTCGGAGCCGGCCAGGCCGGCCTGCAGCTCGCGCTCGGGCTGCTGGCCGACGGCTGCGAGGTGACGCTCGTCGCCGAACGCACCCCGGAGCAGGTGCGGGGCGGGCGGGTGCTGTCCACCCAGGCCATGTTCGGCCCGGCACTGCGGATCGAGGCGGCGGCCGGACTGGACCTGTGGGCGGACGAGGCCCCGTCGGTGTCCTCGGTCGACGCCGTGCTGGTCGCGCCGCCAGCCACCCGCGTCCTGGAGTTCACCATGACCCTGGACGAACCCGGCCGCTCGGTCGACCAGCGGGTCAAGCTGGCCCGCTGGCTGGAACTGCTCGCCGAGCGCGGCGGCCGGATCGAGTACCGCTCGCTGGACCGGGCCGGGCTGCACGCGCTGGCCCGGCGGCACGAGCTGACCGTGGTCGCGGCCGGGCGCGGCGAGCTGGCCGGGATCTTCGAACGGAACGCCGCCCGCTCACCGTTCGACCGGCCGCAGCGCGCGCTGTCCTGCCTGTACGCGCACGGCGTCGGCTCGCCCGACCCGGCCGCCGGGCCCCGCGCCCGGATGCACGCCCTGCCCGGCCTGGGCGAGCTCTACCTCCAGCCCGCCCTGACCCACTCCGGCCCCTGCGACATCCTGCTCTGGGAGGCGCTCCCCGGCAGCCCGCTGGACGTCTTCGGCGACGGCCCCGAGGTCGGCGTCCAACTCGACCGGATCCGCGCCCTGTTGGCCGAGTACCTGCCCTGGGAGGCGGAGCTGTGGCGGGACGCCGAGCCGACCGACGCCGGGGCCGGGCTCCGGGGCGCGGTGACCCCGACGGTCCGCCGCCCGGTGGCGGAACTGGGCTCGGGCGTCGATGCCGTGCACGTCCTGGGACTGGGCGACGCCGTGGTGGTCAACGACCCGATCACCGGCCAGGGCGCCAACGGCGCCGCCCGCGCCGCGGACGCCTACCGGCAGGCGATCCGCGAGCACGGCGACGCCCCGTTCACGGCGGACTGGATGTGCCGCACCGCCGAGCGGTTCTGGCAGCAACACGCCCGCCACACCGTCGAGTTCACGGCCACCATGCTGACCATGCCGGACCACCTGCAGGGCGTCCTCGCGGCCGCCGCCGAGCACCCGGCGGTCGCCCGCCGGCTGGCCAACACCTACGCCGAACCGAGCGACCACGCCGCCTGGCTGGCCACCCCCGGGCTGACCTCCGCCTACCTCGCCACGATCGGGCGGTAGGGCCTGACCGACGCGGACCCCACTTGCCCCCGGCCCGCACCCGGGACGACGCTGGAGGGGGACGGCAACGGCTGCGGGAGGCGTCGCTCGTGGACGATCGTGAGCCCGCGCCGCGGTCCGAGCGCGGCCACCGGAGCGTGCCGCACACGGCGGACCTGCGGGTGGAGGCATGGGCGCCGACGGCCGAGGGCTGCATCGGCGAGCTGGTGCACGCCGTCGTCGGCAGCTTCGCCGACCTGTCCGGCGCCCGGATCGTCGGCGAGCGCGCCTGCACCGTGCTCGCGGTGAGCGACCCGGACCTGCTCGCGGGCGTCCTGGAGGAGGTCATCTACCGGATGGACGCCGACGGCGAGCTGCCTGCCGAACTCGCCCTGGGACCGATCCAGGGCCTGGACGGCGCCCGCAGCGTCGAGGTGCGCTTCCGGATGGCCGACACCTCGACCGCCGCCCTGGTCGGCGCGGTGCCGAAGGCCGTCTCGCTGCACGGACTGGAGCTGGGCGGGGCACCGGGCGGCTGGACCTGCGCCGTCACCGTGGACGTCTGAGGCGCGCGCCGAGCGAACGGGGTGAGCGAGGTGGAGATCGTACTGGCCGAGGCGGGCCGCCACCGCTGGCGGATCGAGCCGCGCCCGCCGATGCGGGTGCCGGGCGTGGTCTTCGCGGACGGCGCGCTGCTGCCGCAGGCCGCCGGGGACCGCGCGCTGGAGCAGGTTGCGAACGTGGCGACGCTGCCCGGGATCGTCCGCGCCTCCTACGCGATGCCCGACGTGCACTGGGGCTACGGCTTCCCGATCGGCGGGGTCGCCGCGACCGACGTCCAGCGGGGCGGGGTGGTCTCGCCGGGCGGGGTCGGCTTCGACATCTCCTGCGGGGTCCGGCTGCTGGCCGCCGGGGTGGATCGGGACGAGCTCGACGCCGAACGGATCCGCCGCCTGATGGACCTGCTGGACCGCACCGTCCCCCGCGGGCTCGGCCGCGGCGGGCTGTGGCACCTGTCCGGGCCGGAGGAACTGGACGAGCTGCTGCTCGGCGGCGCCCGTTACGCCGTCGAGCACGGCCACGGCGTGCCGCGCGACCTGGAGCGCTGCGAGGACCACGGGGTGCTGGCCGGTGCGGCCCCCGGCGAGGTGAGCACCCGGGCCGTCGAACGGGGCCTGCAACAGGTCGGCAGCCTCGGCTCGGCCAACCACTTCCTGGAGGTGCAGGCCGTCGACCGGGTGCAGGACCCGGAGACCGCCGCGGCCTTCGGACTGCGGACGGGCCAGGTCTGCGTCATGATCCACTGCGGCTCGCGCGGCCTCGGCCACCAGATCTGCACCGACCACGTCCGGGTGATGGACCGCGAACTGCACCGCTACCGGATCGAGCTCCCGGACCGCCAGCTCGCCTGCACCCCGGTCGACTCCGCGCGCGGCCGCGCCTACCTCGGTGCCATGACCGCTGCGGCCAACTACGGGCGGGCCAACCGGCAGCTGCTCTCCGAAGCCGCCCGGCGTGCCTTCGCCACCGCCCTCGGCGTCGGACTGGAGCTGGTCTACGACGTCTCGCACAACCTCGCCAAGCTGGAGACCCACGAGGTGGACGGCGAGGCGCGGAAGCTCTGCGTCCACCGCAAGGGCGCCACCCGCGCCCTGCCGCCCGGCGACCCCGACCTGCCCGCCGACCTGGCCGCGGCCGGGCAGCCGGTGCTGGTGCCGGGGACCATGGGCACCGCCTCGTACGTCATGGTCGGCCTGCCCGGCAACGAGGCCTTCCGCTCCGCCTGCCACGGCGCCGGCCGGGTGTGGAGCCGCCACCAGGCGCTGCGCACGGTGCGCGGCGAGCACCTCAAGGTCGAACTGGAGGCGCGCGGCATCGCCGTCCGGCCCGCCTCGATGCGGGCCCTGGCCGAGGAGACGCCCGAGGCGTACAAGGACGTGGACGCGGTGGCCGCCGTCACCGAGGCCGCCGGACTGGCCCGGCAGGTCGCCCGGCTGGTCCCGCTGGGGGTCTGCAAGGGATGAGCCGCCGGGACGAACGGACGAGCGGGCGCGCGGGAGGAAGCAGGCACGGGGAACACGGACGGGCCGGTGATCGAGTTCCGCGCGCTCACCGAGCGCTACGCCACCACCACCCACCCTGCGCTGCCCGGTCGGCCTGCTCGGCCCCAGCGCGGGCCGGGTGCGGTTCGGCCCAGGCCGTCCCGGTTCCCGGTCGCCTCACACACCCCGTGAGCACCGCTTTCCGCAGCCCAGGGGCTCGGTCGGTTTGGCCCTTCTCCAGCGTGTCGGGCGACAACCCCCGGTGGATCGGGCCAGGGTGAGCGGGACCTGACCGCCCGCCCGAAGACCGAGGCACCCCGATGCACCGTGACCAGGCGCCCGGAGCCGCCCCACCGGGCGGGTGGCCCGATCCCCGCCGCAGGCTGCCGCGCACCGACGCCGTGCTGGCCGATCCCCGGCTCGCCGAGGCCGCCGAGCGCCTCGGGCGTCCGCTCGTCAAGGCGGCCGTCGTCGAGGCCCAGGAGCGGGCCAGGCGCGGGGAGATCGGCCCCGCCGAGGTCGCCGAGGAGGCCGTCCGGGCGCTGCCGCCGACGGCCGCCGCGCTGCGCCCGGTGCTCAACGCCACCGGGGTCCTGCTGCACACCAACCTCGGCCGGGCCGCCCTGTCCGGGGCTGCCCGGCAGGCGGTGCTGGCCGCCGCCGGTGCCACGGACGTCGAGTTCGACCTCGCCTCCGGCGACCGCGCCCCGCGCGGCCGGTCGACCGTACGGGCCCTGCTCGACCGGGTCCCCGCCGCGCAGGCCGCCCACCTGGTGAACAACGGCGCCGCCGCCCTGATCCTGGCCGCCACCGCGCTCGCCCAGGGCCGCGAGATCATCGTCAGCAGGGGCGAACTGGTCGAGATCGGCGACGGCTTCCGCCTGCCGGACCTGCTCGCCTCGACGGGCGCGCGGCTGCGCGAGGTCGGCACGACCAACCGGACGACCACCGCCGACTACGCCGCCGCCGTCGGGGAGTCCACCGGCTTCATCCTCCGGGTCCACCCGTCGAACTACCGCATCACCGGCTTCACCGGCACCCCCGGACTCGCCGAACTCGCCGCACTCGGGCCGCCGTTGGTCGCCGACATCGGCTCGGGTCTGCTCCGGCGCGAGCCGCTGCTGCCCGACGAGCCGGACGCCGAGGGCTGGCTGCGGGCCGGCGCGGACCTGGTCACCGCCAGCGGCGACAAGCTGCTCGGCGGCCCGCAGTGCGGCCTGCTGCTGGGCCGCGCGGACCTCGTCCGCACCCTCGCCCGGCACCCGCTGGCCCGCGCCCTACGGGTCGACAAGCTGACCCTGGCCGCACTGGAGGCCACCGTCAACTCGCCTGACACGCCAACGAGTTCAGCCCTGCGCGCCGACGTTCGGGAGCTGCGTGAGCGGGCCGGGCGACTGGCCGCGGCGCTGGCGGCCGAGGGCATCCCGGCCCGGGCGGTCGACAGCCCCGCCGTGGTCGGCGGCGGCGGGGCGCCCGGAGTGGTCCTGCCCAGCGCCGCCGTGGCCCTGCCGGAGGCGTACGCCGCCCCGCTCCGGCAGGGGCCGACACCGGTGGTCGGCCGGACCGCCGACGGCTCCTGCCTGCTCGACCTGCGCACGGTGCCGGCGCCGGCCGACGCCGAACTCGCCGCGGCCGTCCGGCTGGCCGCCGGGGAACTGGCCCGACCGTGAGCACGACCCCTCCCGCACCGGGCCCCCGGCCCCGCACCAGACCACCCGCCCCGCACCCGGCCGCCGTCCCCGCACCAGACCACCGGTCCTGCACCCGGCCGCCCACCCCGCACCCGACCATCCGCCCGGAGCCCGCATGCACGTGATCGCCACCGCCGGGCACGTCGACCACGGGAAGTCGGCCCTGGTACGGGCACTCACCGGGATGGAGCCGGACCGGTGGCCCGAGGAGCGGCGCCGGGGGATGACGATCGACCTCGGCTTCGTCTGGACCGCGCTCCCCGGCGCCGGGGACGTCGCCTTCGTCGACGTGCCCGGCCACGAGCGGCTGGTGGCCACCATGCTGGCCGGGGTAGGGCCCGTCCCCGCCGTGCTGTTCGTCGTGGCGGCGGACCAGGGCTGGCAGGCGCAGTCCACGGAACACCTCGCCGTGCTCGACGCGCTGCGGGTGCGCCACGGCGTGCTCGCCGTCACCCGCAGCGACCTGGCCGACCCGGCCCCGGCCCGGGAGGAGGCGCTCGCCCGGCTGGCCCGCAGCTCGCTGGGCCGGGTCGAGGCGGTGGCCGTCAGCTCGGTGACCGGTGCGGGGCTGCCGGAGCTGAGGGCCGCCCTGGTCCGGCTGACGGCCCGGCTGCCCGCTCCCGACCCGGCCGCCGACGTCCGGCTGTGGGTCGACCGCACCTTCACCGTCCGGGGCCACGGCACCGTCGTCACCGGCACGCTCGCGGCCGGCTCGATCGCCGTCGGCGACCGCCTGCTCGCCGTCGGTGGATCCGCGGCCGCACGGCCCGCCGAGGGGGAACCGCTGCGGGTGCGCGGCCTGGAGAGCCTCAAGCGCCCGCTGGCCGAGGTCGCCGCAACCGCCCGGGTGGCGGTCAACGTGCACGGCCCCGCCGCCGCCGAGCTGCGGCGCGGCAGCGCCCTGCTGACCCCCGGCCGCTGGCTCACCACCGACACCGTGGACGTCCGCCTGCACGGCGACCCGGCCGCCGACCTGCCGCGCCGGCTCACCCTGCACCTCGGCTCGGCCGCCGTGCCGGCGACCGTCCGCCCCCTCGGCCCGGACACCGCCCGGCTCACCCTGGCCGCGCGACTCCCGCTGCGGATCGACGACACCGCCCTGCTCCGCGACCCCGGCCTGCACCGGATCGCCGCGGCGGCCACCGTCCTCGACGTCCGGCCGCCCGCCTTCACCCGCCGCGGCGCGGCGGCCCACCGCGCCCACGACCTCGAAGGACGGCGCGGCGCACCCGACCCGGCCGCCGAACTCCGCCGACGCGGCCTGATCCGCCGCCCCGAGTTCACCGCGATGGGCCTCACCCCGCCGCAGGAGCCCGTCACCGGGGACTGGCTGTGCGACCCGGGCCACTGGGCGCACCTCCGACGCCGCCTCCGCGAGGCCGTCGAACGCCACGCGGCCGAGCGGCCGACCGATCCCGGCCTGCCCGTCGAAGCGGCCCGCCGACTGCTCGACCTGCCCGACCGCGCCCTCGTCACCGCCCTGCTGCGGGCCATGGACGGCCGACTGGAGCAGCGCGAAGGACGGCTCTACGGCAGCGTCACCGGACCCGCCCTGCCGCCCGCCGTCCAGGAGGTGCGGGCCCGCCTCGCCGCCCGCCCCTTCCGCGCCCCCGAGGCGGACGAGCTCGCGGCCCTCGGCCTGACCCCCAGGCTGCTGGCCGCCGCGGCCGCCGCCGGCGCCCTGCTGCGGCTGCCCGACGGCATCGTGCTGCTCCCGGACGCCGACCGCCGCGCCGCCGCCGAACTCGCCCGGCTGGCACAGCCGTTCACCACCAGTGAGGCCAGGATCGCCCTCGACAGCACCAGGCGGGTGGTCATCCCGCTGCTGGAGCACCTGGACCGGCGCGGCTGGACGGAACGCGTCGACCCCACCCACCGCCGCCTCACCCCGGCGGCCCGTGGCGGAGGCGGACGGGAATCGAACCCGCCTGCCCGAGATCCTCGGACACCTCGGTTTTGAAGACCGGGAGGGCCACCAGGCACCCACACGCCTCCCCACCACCGCCCCATGGAAGCGGTCCGGCCGCCCCCGGATCAACCCGCCACACCGCACGGAGGAGACGCCATGACCACCGGCACCCCGATCCGCCTCACCGGCTACGCCCACGGCGGCGGCTGCGCCTGCAAGATCCCGCCGGGCGAACTGGAGGCCGCGCTGGCCGGGCTCCTCCCGCCCCAGGGCGGCCCCGGCACGGCCGAGCTGCTGGTCGGCCCGGAGAGTGGGGACGACGCCGCCGCCGTCCTCCTCCCGGACGGGGACACGGCCGTGATCGCCACCGCCGACTTCTTCACCCCGGTCGTCGACGACCCCTACGACTGGGGCCGGATCGCCGCCGCCAACGCGCTCTCCGACGTCTACGCGATGGGCGGCCGCCCGCTGGTCGCCGTCAACCTGCTCGCCTGGCCGCGCGAGGTGCTGCCCTTCGAGCTGGCCCGGGAGGTGATGCGCGGCGGCCTCGCCGTCGCCCGGCAGGCCGGCTGCCACGTCGGCGGCGGCCACAGCATCGACGACCCCGAGCCCAAGTACGGCATGGCCGTCACCGGCGTCGCCGACCCGGCCCGGCTGCTGCGCAACGACGCCGGCCGGCCCGGCCTGCCGCTGTCGCTCAGCAAGCCGCTCGGCACCGGCGTGCTGAACAACCGGCACAAGGCGACCGGCGAGCGCTTCCCGGAGGCCGTCGAGCTGATGGCCGCGCTGAACCGCGACGCGGCGCGCGCCGCGATGGACGCCGGGGCCCGCTGCGCCACCGACGTCACCGGCTTCGGGCTGCTCGGCCACCTGTACAAACTGGCCCGTGCCTCGGGCGTGACGGCCGTGGTCGACGCGGCGGCGGTGCCCTACCTGGCCGGGGCCCGGGAGGCGCTGCGGGACGGCTTCGTCAGCGGCGGAACGCGCCGCAACCTCGACTGGGTGGCGCCGCACACCGACTTCGGGCGGGCCGACGAGGAGGAGCGGCTGCTGCTGGCCGACGCCCAGACCTCCGGCGGGCTGCTGGTCGCGGGAGAGGTCCCGGGCGCACCGGTGATCGGCGAACTCGTGCCGCGCGGCGAGCACATCCTCGTCGTGCGGTAGTCAGACCTCCGTACCCGTCCGGTCGGTGATGCCCGCCCGGCGGCGGTACTCGCGGACCAGCTCCACCGAGGCCGGGCCGCGCGGCCGCCGCCCGGGCCGGATGTCGCAGGCGAGCGCCTTGGCCTCCTGGATGTGGGTGTTGGGGTCCAGCGACAGGTGCAGCAGCTCGTTCGCCGCGTCGCCGGTGGTGCAGCCGTTCGGCCCCCAGTGGTAGGGCAGCCCGACCTGGTGCAGGGTGCGGCCGTGCACGGTCAGCGGCATCATCCGGTCCGTCACCAGGACCCGTGCCTCGATCACGCCGCGGGCCGTCACCACGGTGGCCCAGCCCAGGTGTTCCAGCCCGCGCTCGGCGGCGAGCTGCGGGGAGACCTCGCAGAACATCGCGGGCTGGAGCTCCGCGAGGTAGGGCTGCCAGCGCGTCATGCCGCCCGCCGTGTGGTGCTCGGTGAGCCGGTAGGTGGTGGCGACGTACGGGAAGACCTCCGAGCCCGGGGCGGCGCCGCTCGGCTGGTACCGGTTGTCCGGCAGCGAGGGCAGCAAGTGGCGTACCGGGTTGCGCTGCTGGCCGTACAGGAGGTTGTCGAACGGGGAGTCCTGGGGCTCGTAGTGGGCGGGCAGCGGGCCGTCGGTCAGCCCGGCCGGGACGAACAGCCAGCCCTTTCCGTCGGCCTGCATGACGAACGCGTCGTCGCCGGCGAGGGCCTCGGCGGCGCGGGCCCCGTCCGGGGGGCGGTGGCCGGGGGGCGTCTCGGCGGGGAAGTCCGGGACGTCGTGCCCGGTCCAGCGGGAGTGCTCGGCGTCCCACCACACCAGGGCCTTGCGCTCGCTCCACGGCCGGCCGTCCCGGTCGGCCGACGCCCGGTTGTAGAGGACGCGGCGGTTCGCGGGCCAGGCCCAGCCCCACTCGGGGGCGACCCAGTCCTGCTCCCGGCCGGGCCTGCGCCGGGCCGCCTGGTTGACGCCGTCGGCGTACACGCCGCAGTAGATCCAGCAGCCGCACGCGGTGGAGCCGTCGTCCTTCAACTGGGTGTACGAGGAGAGCGGACGGCCCTCGGCGTCCCGGCCGTTGATCTCGGCGAGGACGGCCTCGGCGTCCGGCTCGTCGAGCCGGCCCCGGGTGGGGTAGTTCCAGGTGAGGTCGAGCACCGGGCGGTCCATCTCGTCGGTGGAGGCGGCGAGCCTGCGCCGGATGATCCGGCCGAGGTGGTAGGTGAACCACAGGTCGCTGCGCGCCTCCCCGGCCGGCTCCACGGCGGTGTGGTGCCACTGGAGCATCCGCTGGGTGTTGGTGAAGCTGCCGTCCTTCTCGGTGTGCGCCGCGGCCGGGAGGAAGAAGACCTCGGTGTCGATGTCCTCGGTCCGCAGCTCGCCGGTCTCGATCTCCGGGCCGTCCTTCCACCAGGTGGCGCTCTCGATCAGCGAGAAGTCGCGTACCACCAGCCACTTGAGGCCGGCCATGCCGAGCCGCTGCAGCTTGGTGGCCGCCGAGCCGACCGCCGGGTTCTCGCCGAACAGGAAGTAGCCCTCGCAGGTGCCCTCCCGCTGGGCCAGCACCGTCTCGTAGGTGCTGTGCGAGCCGGTCAGCCGGGGCAGGTAGTCGAAGCAGTAGT
Source organism: Kitasatospora sp. NPDC101157 (assembly GCF_044768255.1). Classification (NCBI taxonomy): domain Bacteria; kingdom Bacillati; phylum Actinomycetota; class Actinomycetes; order Kitasatosporales; family Streptomycetaceae; genus Kitasatospora; species Kitasatospora sp. NPDC101157. The sequence continues at coordinate 313,632 of NZ_JBIWPL010000007.1, forward strand.
CGTTGTCCGCCCGCGCGGCCTCGCCCCAGTACGACTTCAGCAGGCTGACCAGGTAGGAGCGCATCTCGCCCCAGAAGCCCTTGTGGGCGGCTTCCGCCTCGACGAAGGTGTCGAGCGTCTCGTCGGCGTGGGCGTAGGGCATCGGGATGTAGCCCGGCAGCAGGTTGAACAGTGTCGGGATGTCGGTGGAGCCCTGGATGGACGCGTGCCCGCGCAGGGCCAGGATGCCGCCGCCCGGGCGGCCGATGTTGCCGAGCAGCAGCTGCAGCACGGCGGCCGTGCGGATGTACTGAACGCCGACGGTGTGCTGGGTCCAGCCGACCGCGTACGCGAACGCGGTGGTGCGCTCCCGCCCGGAGTTCTCCGTGACCAGCTCGCAGACCTGCCGGAAGACGTCCTGCGGCACGCCGCAGATCCGCTCCACCAGCTCGGGCGTGTAGCGCGCGTAGTGCCGCTTGAGCACCTGGAAGACGCACCGGGGGTGGTTCAGCGACTCGTCGCGCCGCGGCTCCTCCTCGCCGATCGCGGCGCCGCCCGAGCCGTGCGACTCGCCCCGGCCCGTCTCGGAGGTGCGCCGGTCGTACTGCTGGTCGCGCGTCCCGGAGGCGGCCTGGACGTCGAGGCCCTCGTACTGCCAGGTCTCGGTGTCGTAGCTGCGGCCCTCGCGGTCCAGGCCGGAGAACACGCCGTCGAGGTCCTCGGTGTCGCGGAAGTCGTCGCGCAGCAGTACCGGCGCGTTGGTGAACGCGACGACGTACTCGCGGAAGTACTTCTCCTGCTGGAGGACGTAGTTGACGATGCCGCCGAGGAAGGCGATGTCACTGCCCGCGCGCAGCGGCACGTGCAGGTCCGCCAGGGCGCTGGTCCTGGTGAACCGCGGGTCGACGTGGATGACCTTGGCCCCGCGCGCCTTGGCCTCCATCACCCACTGGAAGCCCACCGGGTGGCACTCGGCCATGTTGGAGCCCTGGATGACGATGCAGTCGGAGTGCTGCAGGTCCTGCTGGAAGGTCGTGGCGCCGCCGCGGCCGAACGAGGTCCCCAGACCGGGGACGGTGGAGGAGTGTCAAATACGGGCCTGGTTCTCGATCTGCACCGCGCCGAGCGCGGTGAACAGCTTCTTGATCAGGTAGTTCTCCTCGTTGTCCAGGGTCGCGCCGCCCAGGCTCGCGAAGCCCAGGGTGCGGCGGGTGCGGACCCCGTCGACCTCCCACTGCCAGCCGTTCCGCCGGGAGGCGATCACCCGGTCGGCGATCATCTCCATCGCGGTGTCCAGCGGCAGCGGCTCCCACCCGGTGCCGTGCGGGCGGCGGTACAGCACGCGGTACTCGCGGGCCGGGCCGGTGGTCAGCTGGAGGCTGGCCGAGCCCTTGGGGCAGAGGCGGCCGCGCGAGACCGGCGAGTCCGGGTCACCCTCGATCTGGGTGACCCTGCCGTCCTCGACGTAGACGTCCTGGCCGCAGCCGACCGCGCAGTACGGGCAGACGGACTTGACCACCTCGTCCGCCGTGCCGGTGCGGGGCGTCAGGTGCTCGCTGCGGGCGCTCTTGGCCGCCTGGCCGCGGCCCAGCGGATCCGTGCCGGTCAGCTGGCGGTAGACCGGCCAGGAGCCGATCCAGGTCCGTACACCCACGGCGGAACCTCCTCGTGCCGGGCGGCGCCGGGTTCGCGGGCCGCCGTTCCCATCATCGTCGCGGTGCGCTCAGCCCGCAGGCCGGGCCGCCAGCCGCTCCCGCTGGGGGAGCACCGTGTACTTCGGGTCCTCGGCGGAGCGGACCCCGCCGAGGAAGATCCCGAACCGCAGGGCGGCCGACCCGGCCAGCAGCGCCGCCCCCGCGGCCGCCGCCACCCGGCGGTCCCGGTGCCCGGCCGCCAGCGCGAGCGCCGCCCCGGCCCCGGTCAGCAGCTCCGCCGCCCGCATCAGACGGCCCGCCCGGCCGGTGTGCAGCGGCTCGGCGCTCAGACCCATCCGGCCGGTCATCACCCGGGTGGCGCCGAGTTCGAGCGCGGTGCCGAAGGCGGCGGCGCGCCGGGCCGGGCCGTTCTGCGCGAGGGGCGCGGTCAGCAGGCCGAGGCCCGCCGCGGCGGACACGGCCGAGCCGCCGAACGCGAACGGCAGCTCGCGGTGGCCGTCGTGCCAGCTCGGCACGGCGGTGTCGGCGATCAGGACGGCCGTGTAGGTGCAGACGCCCGTGCCCAGCAGGGCGGCGCCGGCCCCGGCGGCCGTGCCGAGCCTGGGCAGCCTGCCGGTCACCGCGCTCGCGGCGGCGGCACCGGCGAGCGGCACGTACCCGGCGAGCAGCCAGGAGCCCACGCTCATCGGTGAGGTCGGCTTGACGACGCGCAGCATGTTGACGAAGCGCCCCGGGCGGCCGAGGTCGTGGACCAGCGCCACCAGCGACAGCCCGATCGCGCCCAAGGCGCCCACCCGCAGGGGGCGCGCCAGCTCCGGGCAGCCGCAGGCCCCGGCGCCGGCGGCCAGCGCGGAGGAGCCGCCCGCGAGCCCGCCGAGGAACAGGTAGCCGGCGATGTCGAGCGGCTTCCAGACGGGCTTCTTGAGCACCGGGCGGCCGTAGTACGAGTCGAACTCGGCGGGGGGAACCATGGCCCGCTCCCTGCCGCCGCGCCCGCCGCGCCCGCCGCGGCCGTGCGCGGGCCGGCTCATCGCGGCCTCCGCAGGCAGCACCCCGCCACCCCGGCGGCGACCGTGACGGCGGCGACCGCGGCCCGGCGCCACATGGCGGGCAGGTCCCGGGTGGTCACCACCGGGTCCGGCGGCAGGCCGTAGACCTCGGGTTCGTCCAGCAGCAGGAAGAACGCCCCCGCGCCGTCCACGCCGTCCCGCGGGTCGGCGCCGTACAGCCGGGCCTTCGGGTTGCCGGACTCCTGGAGCGTCCGGACCCGCTCGGCGGCCCGTTCGCGCAGTTCGTCGAGCGGCCCGAACTGGATCGAGTCGGTGGGACAGGCCTTGGCGCAGGCCGGTTCCTGCCCGGCGCCCAGGCGGTCGTAGCACATCGTGCACTTCCACACCCGGCCGTCGGCGGGCCGCTGGTCGATGACGCCGAACGGGCAGGCGGGCACGCAGTAGCCGCAGCCGTTGCAGATGTCCTCCTGGACGACGACGGTGCCGAACTCGGTGCGGAACAGCGCGCCGGTCGGGCAGACGTCGAGGCAGGCGGCACTGGTGCAGTGCTTGCACACGTCGGAGGACATCAGCCAGCGCAGCTCGGTGCGCCCGTCGGGGGCGACCGGCGAGATCGTGCCCGGGGCCCGGCCCGGATCGTCCAGCCGGGCGGCCTCGGCGAACACGTCGACCCGGCTGTGGTCGGGCGTCGTCCAGTCACCGCCGGGGGGCCTGGACTGCTCGACGAAGGCGACGTGGCGCCAGGAGTCGGCGCCGAGACCCCGGGTGTTGTCGTACGACATCCCGGTCAGTTCGAGGCCGCGCTCGGGGACGGCGTTCCACTCCTTGCACGCCACCTCGCAGGCCTTGCAGCCGATGCACACCGAGGTGTCGGTGAAGAACCCGACCCTCGGTGGCTGCTCCGATCGCTGCTCCACAGCCGGTCTCCTTCCGTGGAGGGGAGCGGACCCGCCGCCCCGCCTCCCACCCAACCGCTCCGGACGCTCCCCCGCGACCCGGCCGCACGGCCCGCCGCCGCCGTGCCCGCCTCAGCCTCCGCCTCCGCCTCAGCCTCCGCCTCCGCCTCAGCCCCGGCCGAGGTCGAAGGCGGTGGGGCCGTGCCCCGCCCAGACGGTGCGGGAGGTCTGCTCGGGGTAGCGGACGGTCTCCGAGCGGGTGCCCAGGACCCGGGTGAGCTGACGCTCCGGCTCGTGGGCGGGCCACCCGGGCTCGCCGGTGGTGACGAACCGGACCCAGGCCCGCCGCAGCTCCCGGGACAGCTCGACGGCCTCCGGGGCGGGCGGGTCCCCGAGGAAGTGCCGGGCCATCGGGCTGCCCAGACTGCCGAAGGCCAGCGGGACGTCCAGGCCGTGGCAGGCGCCGAACACCCCGCCCATGGCGGGGGCCGGGTAGGCGAGCTCGAAGAGGTACGAGGTGCCGCCGGCCGCTGTGTTGCCCTCGGCGAGGTGGAGCGTGGGCATCCGGAACAGGGCGTCGGAGAAGACGGCTTCGACCAGGTCCCCGGGCGTGGCGCCGGGGAGGGCGGCGCGGTAGGCGTCCGGACCGTCCGGGCCCGGGGCGAGCAGGTCCAGGGCGGTACGGGCGTCCTCCTCGGTGAAGGCGCCGTGCCGGCCGGCGAGGACGGCGAACAGCCGGAACTCGTCGCGGGTGTGGCCGACCAGCAGCTCGGCGCCGTCGGCCCGTCCGGCGGCCAGGGCGGCCCAGGGCTCTTCGGTGAGGACCTCGCCGTCGACCACCGGGACGGTGGCGACGCCGGTGTGGGCGAGCCGCCCCCAGCGCGCCAGGTGCCCGGGGAGTTCGGTGTCGAGGTCGGTGACGGCCTTCGCCAGGCGCCCGGGGTCGACCCCGGCGAGGGCGGCGGCGGTGGGCGCGGTGCCGCAGGGTCGCGCCGCGGTGGAGCGGGTGGTCCGGCAGGCGGTCGCGGACGGGCTGATCGCGGCGGACCGCGACCCGGTGGTGGAGACGGACCTGCTGCTGGCGCTCACCGGGTTCACCACCCTGCTGGAACTGGGCGTGGTCGAGCCGGCCGCCGTGCTCACCGCCGTCGACCGGCACCTGGACGGGCTGTTCGCGGGGGAGGGCGGGGCGGCCGGCCGGTGACGGCGTGGCAGGCTGGGCGGGCGCCGCCGCCCGGACCCGTACGACGCCGGGCGGCGCACGACGCAGGACCCGCACGACGCAGGATTCGCACGACGCAGGGCCCGTACGACGCAGGACCCGTACGAGGCCGGACCCTCAACCAGGAGCACCCGCATGGACCGACCCGCCGCCCTCCGCCTCGACGCCAACGCCTCCGGGCACCCGGCGGGCATCCTCGACGCCGCAGAGCGGGCCGAACGCCGGGGCATGGACCGGCTGGTGGTCGCCGAAACCGCCTACGACCCGTTCCTCCAGCTCGCCCGGGCCGCCGACCGCACCGAGTCGATCGAGCTGGCCACCGGCATCGCGGTGGCCTTCGCCCGCACCCCGATGACCCTGGCCTACCAGGCCTGGGGGCTGCACGCGGCCTCCGGCGGGCGGGCCGTCATCGGGCTGGGCTCGCAGGTCAAGCCGCACATCGAGAAGCGCTTCGGGATGCCCTGGGACCGCCCGGCGGCCCGGATGCGCGAGTACGTGCACGCGGTGCGGGCGATCTGGCACAGCTGGCAGACCGGTGAACGGCTGCGCTTCCGGGGCGAGTTCTACACCCACACGGTGATGACGCCGGTCTTCTCGCCCGACCCGGTCCCGACCGGGGCGCCCCGGATCCTGCTGGCCGGCGTCGGTCCGCTGATGACCCGCACCGCCGGGGCGGTGGCCGACGGCTTCCTCGGCCACCCCTTCTCCTCCACCGCCTACCTGGCCGAGCAGGTGCTGCCCGGGCTGATGGCGGCGCGTCGGCAGGCGGAGGCCGAGGGCGCCGAGTGGACCGGGCGGCCGTTCGAGATCGTCGGCAACGTGCTCACCGCCGTCGGCCGCACCGAGGAGGAGCTGGCGGCCAACAGGGCCGGGGTGCGGGAGCGGCTCGCGTTCTACGCCTCCACCCCGGCCTACCGGCCGGTGCTGGCGCAGCACGGCTGGGAGGACCTCCAGGAGGAGTTGCACACCCACTCGGTGCGCGGGCGCTGGGCGGAGATGACGGCGCTGATCTCCGACGAGGTGTTCGACGCCTTCGCGGTGTCCGGCACGGTCGAGGAGGCGGCGCGGGAGATCCACCGCCGGTACGCGGGGCTGGTCACCCGGCTGTCCGTCAACCTGCCGGAGGACGCGGACCCGACGCTCGGCCTTGACGTGCTGGCGGCGGTGCGCACGCTGGGCTGAGCGGAACCGGTCCGAGAGCTGCCACGGGACGGCTCCGACCGGCCAGGGCCGTCCCCGGGCCGCTGCCCGCCCTGCCGGACACCGCCCTGCCGGACACCGCCCCGAGCACCCCGGCGGCCCGGGGACGGCCGTCGCTAGGCTGTGCCGACATGGATCCGGACGACGCCGAAGCGCTGCGCCACCTCCACGACCCCGGGGACCACAAGCGGCTGGCCGAGCGGACCTCGGACCCGGAGGTGCTGCGCCGACTCGCCCTGGGGGAGTACTCGTTCGTCTGGCACGCGATCGCCGGCAACGCCGCCGCACCCGCCGATCTGCTCGTCCCGCTCGCGGCCCGGCGGCACAGCACCTGGAACGACAACTGCCTGCTCCGGCTGGTCGCCGCCCACCCGGCCCTGACCGGTGCCGAGTTGGACGGCCTGGTGCCGTTGCTGGCCGCACGCCTGGAGGAGGGCGCGCGCCCGTACGCGGCGGTCCTGGAGCTGGCCCGGCGGCCGGAGCCGTCCGCCGGGCCACTGCGCGGGCTGGGGCGCCTGCCCGGGGCCTCGGCCCGCTTCCGCAGGGGGATCGACCGGGCGCTGGCGGCGCGGCCGGTTCGCTGAGCGGCCCCGGTGCCTCAGGCGCTGGGCACCGGGGGCACGGCGCGGCGCTCGCGCAGGGTGCGCAGCATGCGGCGGGTGGCGCGGGTGGCGACCGGCGGGAGGAGGTCCAGGGCCAGGCGGCGCGGGGTGGAGCGGACCTGCGCGGGTGACTTGACCTGGTAGTTGAGCCGCAGCACGCGGTGGCCGGCGATGCTGTCCTCGTCGACGGTGTAGTCCTCGGCCCGCCAGTCGCGTTCCAGCAGGGTCCGGCGGGCGGCTCCGGCGTCGCCCCAGGTGCCGTAGAACTTCATCGGGGTGAGCAGCACCGGCCGCAACCCGCCGGTGAACACCGCCTCCCACACCGCCGCGGAGACGCCGGGGGTGTGCTCGGAGCGGTAGTCGTCCAGCGCGATCAGGCCGTCCTCGGCGAGGGCGGACCTGGCGACCAGGATGTCCCCGCTGACGTGCTCGTACAGGTGCGAGGCGTCGACGTGGACGAACCGGCAGCTGCCCGCCGGGATCCGGCCGTCGGCCAGCACCGAGGTGGGGGCCTGGACGATCTCGGGCAACTCGCCGTGGAAGGCGAGGTAGTTGGACTCGAAGGCGCTGCGGGTGAGGGTCTTGCGGTAGGACATCGTCATCTCGGCGGCGTTGTCGGCGTCGCCGGCCTCGGAGTCGAACAGGTCGCAGACGGTCAGCCGTTCGCCGGGCTGGAGGTGGTCCCCGAGCAGTACGGCGCTGCGGCCGAGGTAGCTGCCGAGTTCCAGGATGTCCCCGGTGACCCCGGCCGCCGTCTGGGCGGACAGCAGGTGGGAGAAGGCGGCGCGGTCCAGTCCGAAGAACCAGCCGGGGATGTCGTCCCGCTTCTGCGGAACGGAGCGGACGGCGGCGGTCACTTCACTGGGCACGGCTGCCTCCAGGGGACGGGCGGAGCGCGGTGGTGGATCACGCCGCGGAGGGCGAACGCCGTGGTCGTGAGGCCGATCATCATAGCTATGCCCGGGCTGCTCCGGAGGGCCCTTCAGCGGCTGCCGGACCGTTCCTCTCCGTCAGGCCAGCGATGGTCTCGGTCAGCCAGGCCCGTTCGGCGGCGGTGGAGGCCCGGGCGACCAGCAGCATGCCGCGCCGGAACGGGTTCGGCTCCCGTTCGGCGGTGACCGGGCGGCCGTCCCCGTCGTAGAAGAAGCTGCTCGGCGCCTCCAGGAAGGCCAGTCGGCGGCGCAGCACGGCGGCCTGCTGGTGCGGGTCGGCGAGGTGGTGGAGGAAGGCCGCGAGCGTGAAGAAGCGGATCTGGTCGGTGATTTCGGCCTGTTCCGGGTCGGCCAGCCGGCGCAGCAGCTCGGCCCGGCCCTCCCCGGTCGGTTCCAGGGTCTGGCGCGGGGCGGCCCCGGTGCCGGGCTCGGTGCGGCGGTGCAGCAGGCCGGCCTTCTCCAGCCGGGTGATCGCGGGGTAGAGCGCGCCGTCACTGACCGGGCGGACGTGGCCGGTCAACCCGGTGATCCGGGACTTGAGTTCGTAGCCGTGCAGCGGCTGGTCGTACAGGAAGCCGAGGATCGCGAGGGTCAGCACGGTCGAAGCCCTTTCGTCGGAGTGCGCCCCGTGGCGGGGCCATGCTACCTCTTGCCGAGGTGTCTCGAATCGAGGTATATCCATTCGAGGTAAATCCAGTCGAGGTGACCGTCGGCCCGGGTGCGGGCGGCGGAACGAGGGGGAAGCGTGCGCGAGCAGCTGTACCGACTGGCCGCCCTGGCCGGGCCGGTCTACGCCGAACTGCTGTCCGGAGTGATCGCCACGGTGATCGGCACGTTCTGGGTGGCGAGCCTCGGCGGATCCGCCGTCGCCGCCGTCACCCTCGCCGGCACCGTCGAGAACCTGCTGCTCGGACTCGTCCTGGTGGTGGCCTCCGGCGTCAGCGTCCGGCTCGCCCGGGCCCTCGGCGCCGGCGACCGGGACGAGGCCGCCCGCGTCACCCGGGCCTCCTGGCGCCTGTGCGCGCTCGGCAGCCTCGCCCTCGCCGCCCCCGGCTTCCTGCTCCGGGACCGCCTCGCGGCCGCCTTCCTCGACGGCGAGGCCGCCACCCGGGCGGCCGAGTACTTCACCGTCGCCTTCCCGGCGTTCGGCCTCTTCTTCGCCCAGCGCGTCGCCGACGAACTCTTCAAGGGCGCGGGCGACACCCGCACCCCGATGCGGGTCGCGCTGCTCTCCAACGCCCTGCTGCTGGTCCTGGACCCGCTGCTGATCCTCGGCCCCGGCCCGCTGCCCGCCCTCGGCGTGACCGGCGCGGCGCTCGCCCTCACCGTCTCCCGGGCGGTCGCCCTCGCCGTCACCCTGCGGCTGCGGCCCCGGACCGGCGGGGCGGTCCGGGGCGTCGGTGCGGCAGCCGTCCGCATCCTGCGGGCCGGTGCTCCCTTCGGCCTGGACTTCACCGCCCGGATGGCCGTCGGCACCGCCCAACTGGCCCTGGTCGCGGGCTTCGGGGTCGCGGCCGTCGCCGGGTACGGCATCGGCTACCGGCTCCTGCTCCTGCTCACCATGGCCTTCTACGCGCTGCGCCAGGCGACCGCCATCCGGGCCGCCCGGCTCACCGGCGCGGGGGCGGCCGCCGAGCTGCGGGCCCTCCGCCGCGCCACCACCCGCCTGGCCGTCGGACTGGGCGCGGGCGCGGCGGTGCTGGCAGCCGGCTGCGCGGGCCCGCTGACCGCCCGGTTCACCGACGACCCGGCGGTGTCCGTCCAGTCCGTCGGCTTCCTCCACCTGACGGCCCTCTACCTCCTCCCGTACGCCCCGGCCGTCGCCCTCGGCGGCTTCCACCAGGCGACCGGCGCGGGGCGGGCACTGGTGCTGTCGGCGGTGTTCGGGCTCGGTTCCCAACTCGGGGCCGCGGTGGTGCTGTCGGAAGCGCTGGGGGTGGCCGGGGTGTGGTGGGGGCAGGTGGTGGGAGCGGTGGTGCAGTTGGGGCTGCTGGCGGTGCTCACTCGGCGGGGGACCGGTGCCGCCGGCTGTTCAGGAGACCCTGCCGGTCCGCGGGCACAGGCCGGTGGCGAACGCGTGGGCGGCCGCCAGGTCGCGGGCGTCCGGGCGCTGCTTGTTGATGCCGCCGACCAGTTTGAAGGGGAGCCAGGTGTCGTGGCCGCGGGCCGTGAAACTGCCGACCACCTCGAAGCCCTTCGGCTCCAGGAGGCGGACCAGCGGGCGGGTGAAGGGGCGGAAGCCGGGCTCGGGTAGCCCGCTGGTGGCGAAGACGAAGGCCCGGCGGGGCTGTCGGGCCGGGGGGAGCGCCCGTACGTACTCCCGCAGGCGCGGGTGCAGCCGGCCGGTGAAGACGCCGGAGCCGAAGCCGACCAGGTCGTAGCCGACGAGGTCGGCCGGGTCCAGCTCCTCGGGTTCGACCACTGCGGCGGCCAGGGGGTGGGCCATCGCCTCGGCGACCCGCCGGGTGTTGCCGTGGGACACCGAGACACAGACGATGACGGCCTTCATGATGATGCTCCCTTCGCTCCGCGATCGCGGGGGTGCGGAACGTCCGCGCCCACAGGGTCGACCGGGCAGCGCTCGGGAACGTGACATCGGGGGCGGCTCGGGAACTGTTCGGCGGGCCGTCCCGGTTCAGGCTGCCGTCGGTCACGTCCCCGACCGGCGGTTCCGCCGACCGGGGACCGGCGTACCCGCACTCCGCTCGGCGGCCGGACCGGGGGCGCTACCGGACCGCCGGGCCGAGGTGGGCGTCCAGGCTGGTGCGCAGCAGCGATTCCAGGCCGTCGCTGCCGGTGGCCAGCCGCAGGCTGCCCCAGGTGCGCAGTTGGGCCAGGCCGTGCAGGTTGGCCCAGAGGGCGGCGGTGGCGGCGGCCGGGTCGTCGCAGTCGGGGTGGACCTCGGCGACCAGGCCGACGAAGGTCAGGAACAGCGGCAGGGTGGTGCCGCGCAGGTCCGAGCCGCTGCCCTCCAGCAGGTCGTGACGGAACATCAGCTCGAACATCCCCGGGTTCGCCGCCGCGAAGCCCAGATAGGCGCGGGCGAGGGCCTCGATCCGGGTGCGCGCGTCGGCCCCGGTGGTGACGGCGAGCGCGTCGGCGCCCGCGAGCGAGTCGGTGAGCCTGCCGAAGCCCTGCCGGGCGACGGCGGCGAGCAGTTCGCGGTGGGTGGGGAAGTGGCGGCGCGGTGCCCCGTGGGAGACCCCGGCGTGCCGGGCGATCTCGCGCAGCCCGAGGGCGTGGACGCCCTCGCGGGTGACCAGCTCGACGCCGGCGGCCACCAGCCGGGCGCGCAGGTCGCCGTCCTGTCCGGACGGGGGCTCGGTCATGGTCTCGGCCGTGGTGTCGGTCATGGACCCTGTCTACCCGATCTTCGTAGACACTGTCTACTCGCCTCGGCGGACGTGCGCCGGGCAGAATCGGAGGCATGGACGAAGGCGGCGAGTCGGCCTGCTGGCTGGACCGGGTGTGCCCGGAGTGCGGACGGCTGCGGGAGCGGCCGGGCCCGGGGCCGTGCGAGAACTGCGGCGCGCCGGACGGGGGCGCTGACGGGGACGTGAACGCGGACGCCGGGTCCGGCGGAGCGACGGAGCACGGCGCGAAGCGGGAGCCGGGCCGGGCCGACGGCTGAACGCCACCGCCCGGCCCGGCGGAGCGGACGCGGTCTCGGCCGCTACTGCGGCGGCTGGTCGCGGAACTGGTCCTTCAGCTTGTCCTGGGCCACGTCGGTTTGGCTGCTGTACTTCCCCTGGGTGTGTTCGTCGAAGGTGTCACCCGCCTTGTCGACGCCCTTCTCCGTCTGCTCCTCGTGGCCCTTCAGCATGCTCTTGAGCTTATCCAGCATGGACATGTGGTCACCCTCCTGGATGAGACGCCCCCACCCCTCCAGGATCACAGCGCGGGTCGTCCCGCGCATTTCGCGGGCGCGTGGCGGCCTTGGCAAGGCGATCCGGGTCATGTCAAATCGTGAGTTCACGGATCGTCGGAGGGAGTCGTTTTGAAGCCGCACACCTGGAACCGCACGGGCGCCGCGCTCACCGTCGCCGCCCTGGTCACCCCGCTGCTGCTGGTCGGTGCCGGAAGTGCCAACGCAGATCCGGACCCGGCCCGCCGGGGGGCCAGGCTGGCCGAGCGGCTGGTCGCGGCGAGCAGTGCCGAGGACGCGCACGACACCCTGGCCGTGCTGCAACGGGTCGCCGACCGCAACGGCGGTACCAGAGCCGCCGGTTCGAAGGGCCACGACCGGTCGGCGGACCACATCTACGAACAGGCCCGGCGGGCCGGGCTCGTGGTGTCCCGGCAGGAGTTCGAGTACACCTTCTTCGAGGCCCGCGCCCAGCGGCTGGACGTGGTGTCACCACGGGCCGGATCGGTGCCGGTGATCGCCATGACCTACTCGGTGAGCGGCCCGGAGGCAGGCCTGAACGCCGAGTTGGGCGTCGCCCCGGTCGGCGCCACCACCGGTTGCACACCCGCCGACTACCCGGCGGGCTCCGTCACCGGCCGGATCGCGCTGATCCGGCGCGGCGGGTGCAGCTTCGCCGAGAAGCAGGCGGCCGCGGCGGGCGCCGGCGCCCTCGGGGCGCTGATCTACAACAACGCCGACGGCGAGCTCGGCGGGACGCTGGGCGAGCCCACGGCGGGGAAGATCCCGACCGGCGGGATCACCAAGGAGGCCGGCGAGGCGCTGGCCGCCGAGGCCGCCGCCGGGCCCGTGCGGGTGGACCTGGACATCCGGACCTTCATGGAGCCGCGCCGGACCTGGAACGTCATCGCCGAGACCCGCGGCGGGGACCCGGCCGACACCGTGATGATCGGCGCCCATCTGGACTCCGTGCCCGCAGGGCCGGGCATCAACGACAACGGCTCCGGCGCGGCCGGGATCCTGGAGGTCGCGAAGAACCTCGGCGTCCGCCCGGTGAAGAACAAGGTCAGGTTCGCCTGGTGGTCGGCCGAGGAGTTCGGCCTCAAGGGCTCCGAGGCGTACGTGAAGTCGCTCTCCGAGGCGGACCGGCAGAAGATCCGGCTCTACCTCAACTTCGACATGATCGCATCCCCCAACTACGCGCAGTTCGTCTACAACGGCTCCGGCAGTGCGGGCGGTGACGCCGGCCCCCAGGGCTCCGCCCAGATCGAGCGGGACCTCACCGGGTACCTGGACGGCCGCGGCCTGCCGCACGACCCCTCGGCCTTCGACGGCCGCTCCGACTACGGACCGTTCATCGACGCGGGCATCCCGGCCGGCGGCACCGACACCGGCGCCGAGGCGATCAAGTCCCCCGACCAGCAGGCCCGTTACGGCGGCACGGCGGGCACCGCCTTCGACGCCTGCTACCACAAGGCCTGTGACGACCTGGACAACATCGACATGGCGGCCTTCGACGTCAACATCGACGTGATCGCCCACGCCGTCGGCACCTACGCCTGGGACCTCTCCTCGCTGCGGCAGCCCGTACCGGCCCAGCGCCCCGCCGGTCGGGCGGCGACCGGAGCGGGAACCAGCACCCCCGGCGGCACCGGTGCCGCCGGAGCCGACGCCCGCCGGGCGTCGGCCTGACGCCCGGGTGGGCCCGCTGCCGTCCTCGGGCGGCGGGCCCACCCGCCCACCGTGCACCTGCCCGCCATCCGCACCCTCCCTCCGTCATCGCCCCTGGTGGAGCCGGGTGCGAGTCACCGTAGCCGACAGCACTGACAATCCGGCCCGAGCCCTGTACGGTGCCGCGCGGAGCGCATCCGCCGAGACCCGGTGGGTGCGCCGGGTCCGGTCCTGACACCATGGGACCGAGATCACGACACCGTGACACCCTCGGAGGAGTCAGCAACATGAGCACGCACTACGACGTCGTCGTCCTCGGCGCGGGCCCCGGCGGCTACACCGCCGCCGTCCGCTCGGCGCAGCTGGGCCTGAAGGTCGCGGTCATCGAGGCCAAGTACTGGGGCGGCGTCTGCCTCAACGTCGGCTGCATCCCCTCCAAGGCCCTGCTGCGCAACGCCGAGCTCGCCCACATCTTCACCAAGGAGGCCAAGACCTTCGGCATCAAGGTCGAGGGCCAGGTGACCTTCGACTTCGGCGAGGCCTTCCGCCGCAGCCGCACGGTGGCCGACGGCCGGGTCAAGGGCGTCCACTACCTGATGAAGAAGAACGGCATCACCGAGTACGACGGCTGGGGCACCTTCGTCGACGACCACACCCTCCAGGTCGCGCTCAGCGGCGGCGGCTTCGACGTGGTCACCTTCGACCACTGCATCATCGCCGCCGGTGCCACCACCCGCCTGCTGCCGGGCACCAGCCTGAGCGAGCGCGTGGTCACCTACGAGGAGCAGATCCTCACCGAGGAGCTGCCGGAGAGCATCATCATCGCGGGCGCCGGCGCGATCGGCGTCGAGTTCGCGTACGTGCTGCACAACTACGGCGTGAAGGTCACCATCGTCGAGTTCCTCGACCGCATGGTGCCGCTGGAGGATGTCGAGGTCTCCACCGAACTCGCCAAGCAGTACCGCAAGCTGGGCATCGAGGTGCTCACCTCCACCCGGGTGGAGTCGATCGACGACAGCGACCCCAACAGCAAGGTCAAGGTCACCGTCACCAAGAACGGCGAGCAGCAGGTGCTGGAGGCCGACAAGGTGCTCCAGGCGATCGGCTTCGCGCCGCGGGTCAACGGCTACGGCCTGGAGAACTCCGGGGTCAAGCTCACCGACCGCAACGCCATCGCGGTGGACGGCCGCGGCCGCACCAGCGTCGACCACATCTTCGCGATCGGTGACGTGACGGCCAAGCTGATGCTCGCCCACGCCGCCGAGACGATGGCGGTGATCGCCGCCGAGACGATCGGCGGGGTGGAGACCCAGGAGGTGGACTTCGTGATGATCCCGCGCGCCACCTACTGCCAGCCGCAGATCGCCTCCTTCGGCTACACCGAGGCGCAGGCCCGGGAGCAGGGCTACGACGTCAAGGTCGCCAAGTTCCCGTTCACCGCGAACGGCAAGGCGCACGGCCTCGGCCACCCGATCGGCTTCGTCAAGGTCATCAGCGACAACAAGTACGGCGAGCTGCTCGGCGCCCACCTGATCGGCCCCGAGGTCACCGAGCTGCTGCCCGAGCTGACGCTGGCCCAGCAGTGGGACCTCACCGTCCACGAGGTGGCCCGCAACGTGCACGCCCACCCGACCCTGGGCGAGGCGGTCAAGGAGGCCATCCACGGCCTCGCCGGTCACATGATCAACATGTGACGGCCCGGCCTGGGTGAGGACAGGCCCCGGCGGGCGGCGAGCGCCGGCCGGGGCCTGCACGACCCGCGCCTCCACGCAGCCGTGACGGCCCGGATCCTGACGAGCAGGGACCCGGCCACCCGGCCGAGCGAGCCGGCCCGTACGGCCGACGCACCCCGGCCCCTGACCGGACGCAGGACCTTCCTAGCCCAGCTGGGTGCGCAGCCAGCCCTTGACCTCGGGGGTGACCTCGTCGGTGATGTCGGAGAACTCCTCGTGCTCGGTCAGGAACTTGGCCACGTACGGGCAGACCGGGACGATCCGCTTCCCGGCGGCGCGCACGTCCGTCAGCGCCTCCTGGACGAGCTGCCCGGCCAGGCCGCGGCCGGCGAAGGCGTCCTCCACCAGGGTGTGGTAGAAGACGCGCTGCCCGTCGTGGTCCAGGTACTCGGCGAAGCCGGCGAGTTCGCCGTCGACCCGGATCTCGTAGCGGTGCAGGGCGTCCGCCCGCTCGACGACGGGGGTGCTGGGGGTGCTCATCGCGGAGGCCTTCCGTTCGCGGAGCCCGTACGGGCTTTCGGTGCGGGATCAGGTTAGCTCCCGGTGGATGAGGCCGACCCGGTCGGCTGGCCCGGTGGGCCGACCCGGTGGCCCGGACCGCGGCGCTGGGCCGACCGGGCGATGGCCGGAGCCCTCGGCGCCGCTCCGGCTGCCCCCGAAGTCCCCGGCCGCCTAACGTTGGCGGGACGGCCCCGCCCCACGGCGCGGCGGGCCGAGCGGGACGTCGGCGGAACACCGGAGTAGCGGAGGGGCGGGGTGCGGGTGCGGTCCGCGGAGGTGAGCCGGCTGCCGCAGCCACCGTCGGGGTCCGCCGGCCAGCTGCCGGTGCTGATCCGGTACGGGCACCGCTCCTGGCTGATCCCCGCGCTGCTGCTGGTGGCGGTGGTGGTCGTGGACGCGCTGACGCCCAGTTCGTTCGCCTCCGTCAGCTGGCTGGCCCTGGTGCCGGCGGTGGCGGCCGGGCTGTGCGGTCCGGCGGCCACCGCGGTGTTCTGCGTCCTCGCCGTCGTCGCCTATCCCGCGCTGGACAGCATCTGGGCGAAGTCCCAGGGGGTCGAGGACTTCCTCCTGGTGCTGGCCGGCTGCGTCCTCGCCCTGCCGCTCAGCGTGTTCCGGGCGCAGGCCGCCGCGTACGTGCGCCATCTGCAGGGCGCCGCCGAGACGACCCGGCAGGTGGTGCTGCGCCCGGTGCCGCCCGGCTGGGGCGGGGTGGAGTCGGCGGCCCGCTACCTGGCGGCGGACGTCGAGGCCCGGGTGGGCGGCGACTTCTACGACGTGGTGGCCTCGCCGTTCGGCGCGCGGGTGGTGCTCGGCGACGTCCAGGGCAAGGGGCTGCCCGCGGTCTCCACGGCGGCGGCCCTGGTCGGCTGCTTCCGGGAGACCGCCTTCCGCGAGGCGGACCTCGCGACCCTCGCCTCCCGGCTGGAGGAGCGGGTGCACCGGCAGAACCTGCTGGCCTCCCGGCTGGGCGAGGAGGAGGAGCGGTTCGTCACCGCGGTGGTCATCGGGTTCCCCGACGACGCCCGGGAGGAGATCGAGCTGGTCAACTTCGGTCACGACAGCCCGCACGTCCTCGGCCCGGACGGCGTCCGGCAGCTGCCTCCGGGCCGCGGCGCCCCGCTCGGGCTCGCCGAGCTGGCCGGTGGGCTGCCCGGGGTCCAGCGGCTGAGGCTGGGCGCGGACGAGACCGTGCTGATCGTCTCGGACGGGGTGACCGAGGCCCGGGACCGGCACGGCGCCTTCTTCGGGCTCCGGGCGTACCTGGACGAGCTGGTGGGCCTGCCCGGAGCCACCGTGCCCGAGCGCCTGGTGGAGGCCGTCGCCGCCGCGGTCGTCCGGCACACCGGTGGCCGCCGGACGGACGACACCGCCCTGCTCGCCGTCCGGCACGGCGCGGTACGGCCTCCGGCCGGGCCCGGGACGCCCGGCGGGTAGGGGCTGTCCCGGGGCGCTGTCAGGCGGAGAGGGAGGCGAGGGCCGCGGACAGCCGCCGGGCCGCCTCGTCGGCGACCTCGGCCAGGCCGCCGCCGGACCCCGCCAGGGCGACCAGGGTCTGGGGGTCGACGGCCTCGACCACGGTCGCCTCGCCGTCCCGGCGGACCACCACGTTGCACGGCAGCAGCAGGCCGATCCGGCGGTCGGCCGAGAGTGCGCGGTGGGCGAGGGCCGGGTTGCAGGCGCCGAGGATCAGGTAGTCCTCCAGCTCCTCACCGAGCTTCTCGTGCAGGGTCGCCCGTACGTCGATGGTGGTCAGCACGCCGAAGCCCTGCTCCTTCAGCGCGGCGGTGACATCGGCCACCGCCTGCTGGAACGGCCGGTCGAGCCGGACGCCGAGTCCGTAGTCCACGATTTCCTCCTCGGGATCCCGCCCAGTATCGGGGGCGCCGGTGGCCGGCGCCCCCGGACGCGGCCGGTCAGGCCCGAAGTCGGGGAACGGCCAGGGCGGGGCGCGGGATCCGGCTGATCACCGAGCCGATCAGGGTGCCGATGGACACCCCGAACACCGCCGACACGGCGGCCAGCACCGACTGGGCCCCGTTGCCGACCTCGATCTGCGCGGTGTTGAGCAGTCCGAAGGAGCCCGGCACCACGATCCAGAACGCCGGGAGGTAGAGCACCTGCCAGAGCGGGCCGCCCGGCAGCCAGTGCACCACGGTGGCCGCGACCGCCGCGCTGACCGCCCCGGCCAGGCCGCCGATCGCCGCGCCGTGCTCCTGTCCGACCGCCACCTGGACGGTGACGCTGACCGCGATCACCGCGACGATCCACGGGATGGCCGCGGGCGGGGTGTTGACGTTGACCACGACGCCCGCCACGGCGATCGCCAGACCGATCCCGATCACCCACCAACTCGGCTCCGCCACCTGGACGTTGGCCAGCGCGCCGGCCGGCATGCCGATCGCGGTGGCGGCCGCGGCCACCCCGGCCAGGAACAGCGCGAGCTGCACCGAGCCGGACACCAGCCGGGCCGTCCCCGCGCTGGCGGCGCCCGCGGCGACCTCCGACAGGCCGGTGACCAGCAGACCGCCGGGCAGCAGGATCGCCAGGGTGGCCACGATGGTGCGCAGCGGCCCGTCCAGCAGGCCGGCCCGGGTGAGGGAGAGGACGAGCAGCGCGACCAGGAATCCGGCGGTGACGGGCAGCAGCGGGCGCAGCCGCGGCAGGCGGCGCGCCAGCACGGTCAGGCCCGCCACGATCAGCGAGCCGGCCCCGGCGGCCAGCACGTTGGCCGTCACGGGCTGGAGGAACAGGCAGACGCCCACGCCGACCGGCAGCGCCCCCAGGTCGGCGATCCAGGCGGGCCAGCGGGCCGGGGCCCGGCGGATGGCGTCCAGTTCGGTCAGCGCCGGGGGCCCGTCCAGCTCGCCCGAGCGCAGCCGGTGCACCAGGTGGAGGACGTCGGCGGTCTGCTCGAAGCGCAGCGCTGCGTCGACCGGTTGGAAGGTGGCGGCGTCCGCCGGGTCGAGGGCGACGAACAGCCCGTTGGTGAGCGCGGCGACCCGTACGCCGGGAGCCCCCAATGCCCGCCCCAGTCCGCGGAGTTCCTCCTCGACGTCGTGGACGGGGAGGCCGCCGCCCAGCAGGGCTTCGCCCAGTTCGAGCAGCAGGCGGCGGAGCGGGTCCGGTGGGGCTCCGTTGCCCCGGACCGATGGAGACTTGCTAGACATGGCAGGTATCGTCCCATCCCGACCGGATGGGTCCGACTCTGCCCCGGTCTGATCGGTCACCTGGCCATGTTCGACCGGGTCCGCCGGGCCCGGGTCGACCGGAAGCGGGCGACCCGGACGGGTTGCGCGAGGCGGCCTGCGCGGGGTGCGCCGGTCAGTTCACCGTGACCGCCGGAGCGCCGGGCAGGCTGGTGTCGGCGAGCGGGCCGTAGCCGGCCGAGAAGTAGCCGTCGGCGGGGCAGAGGCCGGAGCCGCCGCTCTTGGCGAAGTGCTCGTTGCTGAAGGTCAGGCTGTTGGTGCCGTTGTCGGCGGTGCCGGTGAACGCGCCGCTGAGCCGGTAGGTGCAGGTGATGGTGCCGAACCAGGTGTCGAGGACGGCGGTGGCCTGGATCGGTCCGGCGCTGCCGCCGGTGAGGGTGACCGGCAGGCCGGTGGCGTCGTCGACGGAGACGCCGTAGGGGAGGGTGTCGACGGTGAGGCTCTCCACCGAGGTGACGCCGGTGACGTCGGCGGTGCAGGAGTCGAAGGTGAGCCCGGTCAGCGACTCGGTCGCGACGCCGGGGGCGGCCGGGTTGGTGAGCACGCCGGCGGAGAACCGCGAGGTGGCGCAGGTGACACCGGTGGTGCTGGTCGCGGTCGAGTAGAAGGTGGCGCTGGTGCCGGCGACGAGCGGTGCGGCGAGGGCGTCGCCCGCCGCGACGGCGGCGCCGCCGGCGGTCAGTACGGGCCCGGCGGCGTCGGCCGGGAGTGCGGCGGCGGGGGCCGCGGCGGCCAGCGCGAGGGCGGCGAGGGCGGCGAGGGCGGCCGGAACGGTCCGGCGGGGGAGTGCGCGCATGGGAAAGCCTCTTCCTCGGTGACGGGGCGAGAAGACGACCTGAGGGCTGCTCCCGGGAGGTGGAGGAGCGGGGAGCTGACTACGTTCTAGGACTGTGTCAGTCCACCGTCAAGGCGCTGTGCGCAGCTTGCTGACTTTTCGTCAGCAGCGGCGATCACGGCGTCAGCGGCATGCCGGTGATCCGACAGCGGACCGTCGGCATCCTGACAGCGGCGGGCGGAAGACTGCGTGACGTCCGAGCGGATGACTCCTGAGACTCCCCGGAGCCACGTGACCGCGGTGCCTCCCGTGACTCATCCGACCCCTGCTACCGACGAGAGGGCCGCCCGTGCCCCGACCCCGACTGACCGCCACCCTCCGCGCCGCGGCCGCCACGGCCGCGGGCCTGCTGCTGGCCGGCCTCACCCCGGCCGCGGCCTCGGCCGCCGCGCCCGCCCCGCCGGTGCCGGAGCTGACCTGGACGAAGCCCTGCACCCCCGGCTTCCAGTGCGACACCGCCCGGGTGCCACTGGACCACCGGGACCCGCACGGCCGCTCCATCGAACTGGCGCTCATCCGCCGCCCCGCCGAGGACCGGGCGCACCGGATCGGCACCCTGTTCTACAACCCGGGTGGCCCGGCGATCTCCGGCACGGCGGCCCTGCCCGTCGCGGTCGCGCTCCTCCCCGAGCAGGTGCGCAAGCGCTTCGACCTCGTCAGCTTCGACCCGCGCGGTGTCGGTTCCTCCACCACGTTGCAGTGCTTCCCGGACCAGGCCGCCGGGCAGGCCCTGCTCGGCGGCCTGCCCGCCGGCTACCCGGTCGGAGCGGAGCAGCAGACCCGCTGGGCCGACACCTACGCCGAACTGGGCCGGCGATGCGCCGCGAACGACCGCAGCGGCCTGCTCGCCCACCTGTCCACCGCGGACGTCGCCCGGGACCTCGACCTGCTGCGCCAGGCCGTCGGTGACCGGCGCCTCAGCTACCTCGGGACCTCGTACGGGACGTACCTGGGCGCCACCTACGCCAACCTCTTCCCGGGCCGGGTGCGCGCGATGGTCCTGGACAGCGCCATGGATCCGGTCGCCTGGTCCACCGGCCGCACGTCGCAGGACGCGGGGCTGCCGCCGTTCCTGCGCACCGGCAGCGACCTCGGCTCGGCCCGGGCCCTGGACACCTTCCTCGACCGCTGCGGCGCCGCCGGTCCGGCGGACTGTGCCTTCTCGGCGGGCAGCCCGGAGGCGACCCGGGCCAAGTTCGCCGAACTGACGAACCGCCTGGACCGCGGGCCGGTCACCGTCGGCAGCGGGCCGAAGGCCGTCGTCCAGGACCGGGCGAGCGTCGCCACCGCCGTCGCGCAACTGCTGTACACGGCCCAGCCGATGCCGCAGTTCGGCACCACCGGCTGGGCCGCCCTGGGCGGGCAACTGCAGAGCCTGTGGACCGCTTCCGACACCCCGGCGGCGCCGCTGCCGACCGGCGCACCGCCCGGCCAGACCCAGGTCCTCGGCGTGCTGTGCGCCGACACCGCCAACCCGCCCGCGGGCGCGGACCACCCGGCGCTCGCCGACCTCGCCCGGGCGCGCTCCGGCGACCTCGGCCCGTTCTGGGTCTGGCAGACCCAGCGCTGCGCCGGCTGGCCGGCCGAGGCCGCCCGGGACCGCTACGTCGGGCCGTGGGACCGGCACACCGCCGCGCCCGTCCTGGTCGTGGCCAACTCCGGCGACCCGGCCTGGCCCCACGAGGGCTCCCGGGCCATGGCCGACACCCTCGCGCGCGGCCGGCTGCTGACCGTCGACGGGGACGGGCACACCGTGCTCGGCAACCCGAGCGGCTGCGCGGCCGGCTACGAGGAGCGGTACCTGGTGGACGGCGAACTGCCGCCGCGCGGCCGGGTCTGCGCGCCGGACCGGCGGCCGTTCCAGTAGCGCTCCCCGGGGTTCAGGACTCCCGCCCGTCGCGGTCGTCGGGCGCCTCGTCCGGCGCCTCGTCCGACCTGTCGTCGGGCGGCTCCCCCGACGACTCGTCGGGCGGTTCGTCGGGCGGTTCCCCGGGCGGCTCGTCGGACCGCTCGCGGCCCCGGGAGTGAGGGCGTCGCAGGAACCAGACCAGCAGGGCGAGGGCGACGATCGCGGCGATCGCGATGGCGGTGACCCGGCCGACGGTGCCCTCCACCCTGGTGTAGGCCGCTCCGGCGAAGTAGCCCAGAAGGGTGAATCCGACGCCCCAGGCGATCCCGCCCAGGGCGTTGTAGAACAGGAACCGGCGGTACGGCATCCGGGACACCCCGGCCAGCGAGGGCACCAGCGGGCGGACGAAGGCGATGAACCGGCCGATGAAGACGGCGGCCGGTCCACGTCGGCGGATCAGATCCTGCACGCTGTCGACCTGGCCGGTGTGGCGGCGCAGCGGGCGGGTGCGCAGGATCGGCGGGCCGAGGTGGCGGCCGAGCTCGTAGCCGGCGGAGTCCCCGAGGATCGCGGCGCAGACCACCACCAGGACCATCCAGCCGAGGGAGACCTCGCCCTGGTGGGCGAGGAAGCCGCCGAGGACGGCGGCGGTCTCGCCGGGGATGAAGAAGCTGAAGAACAGGGCGTCCTCGGTGAAGACCATTCCGCCGACGGCCGCGTACACGACCGGGCCGGACAGGCCGCGCAGCCAGTCGGTGATCGTGTGCATCGGCCACACCCCGTCGGTGATCGGGCCCCTTCCCACGTCCCCTTCCGCCCCAATGTAACGCGTGTCGCCGTGCGGGCCCCGGCGGGCGGGAGGGGGCGGCCCGGCGCCCGGCTTCCTTAGCGGAACGTTAGATCTGAGCGGCGTTCCTTGCCGCCGCGCGGCGGGCGGCGGCACGCTCTGGGCACCCACCCCACCGCACCGAGTCCCGGGAGCCGCCATGTCCCCGTCCGCCGTCCCCGCCGCCCGTCCGCAGCCGCCCGGCGAGGAGCGCGCCCGGCGGCGGCTCGCCCTGGTCGGCGGATCACTGGGCAACCTGGTCGAGTGGTACGACTGGTTCGTCTACGCCAGCTTCGCCGTCTACTTCGCGGACGACTTCTTCCCCGGCAGCGACTCCACCGCGAAGCTGATGAACACCGCGGGGATCTTCGCGGTCGGCTTCCTGATGCGCCCGGTGGGCGGCTGGCTGCTCGGCCGGGCCGCCGACCGGCACGGCCGCAAGAGCGCCCTGACCCTGACCGTCACCATGATGTCCGCGGCCGCCGTCCTGATCGCCGTCGCCCCGACCTACGCGCAGGCCGGATACCTCGGCGCCGTTGTGCTGCTGCTGGCCCGGCTGCTCCAGGGGATGAGCATCGGCGGCGAGTACGCCGCGAGCGCCACCTACCTGACCGAGGCCTCCGCACCGAACCGGCGCGGCCTCGGCTCCTCCTTCCAGTACGTGTCGATGACCTGCGGCCAGCTCCTCGGCCTCGGCATCCTCATCGTCATGCAGCACACCCTCGGCAACGCCCAACTGCACTCCTGGGGCTGGCGGGTGCCGTTCCTGCTCGGCGCCGTCCTCGCGGGCGTGGTGCTGTGGCTGCGCCGCCGGCTGCCGGAGACCGAGGCCTTCACCGCCGAGACCGGCGGCCACGGGCACAGCGACGGCCGGGGGCAGGACGGCGCCCGGGGCACCCTGCGCAGCCTGTGGGAGCACCGGCGCCAGGCCCTGCTGGTGATGGCCCTCACCCTCGGTGGCACCGTCGCCTACTACACGTTCACCACCTACCTGACCAAGTACCTGATCGGCAGTGCAGGGCTCGCCAAGAACACCGCGACCCTGGTCAGCTTC
Organism: Kitasatospora sp. NPDC101157; assembly: GCF_044768255.1. Taxonomy (NCBI): domain Bacteria; kingdom Bacillati; phylum Actinomycetota; class Actinomycetes; order Kitasatosporales; family Streptomycetaceae; genus Kitasatospora; species Kitasatospora sp. NPDC101157. Next base: position 336,668 of record NZ_JBIWPL010000007.1, read on the forward strand.
ACCGCGCTCGCCGTCTTCGCCGCGATCCAGCCGCTGGCCGGCCTGCTGTCCGACCGGATCGGCCGCCGCCCGCTGCTGATCACCTTCGCGCTCGGCTGCACCGTCGGCACCTACCCGCTGATGACCGCCCTCGGCTCGGCCTCCGGCTACTGGTCCGCGCTGGGGCTCTCGCTGGTCGCCCTGGTCATCGTCACCGGCTACACGTCGATCAACGCGGCCGTGAAGGCCGAACTGTTCCCCACCCGCATCCGCGCCCTCGGCGTCGCCCTGCCGTACGCCCTGGCCAACGCGCTGTTCGGCGGCACCGCCGAGTACATCGCGCTCTGGTTCAAGGACAGCGGGCACGAGTCCGGCTTCTTCTGGTACGTCTCCGGCTGCGCCCTGGTCTCGCTGGTCGTCTACGTGCTGATGCCGGACACCAGGAACGCGGTGCTCAGCCCCGAGCAGGCCCGGCCGGAGGCCGGGACGCAGGCCCCGGCGGGGGCCGCCGGGGCCGAGGCCGTACGGTAGTCCCCTCAGAGGTGGGGAGGGTTCCGTGCACATGCTGCTCGTCGAGGACGACGACCGCATGGCCCAGGCCCTCGCCACCGCGCTCGCCCGGCGCGGTCACACCGTGCGCCGGGTGGTCCGCGCCGCGGAGGCGCTGCGGCACGCCCGGGAGGCCGAGTTCGTCCTGCTCGACCTCGGGCTCCCGGACCTGGACGGCCTGGACCTGCTGCGCAAGCTCCGCACCGTGTGCGCCCTGCCGCTGATCGTGGTCACCGCGCGCAGCGAGGAGCGGGACGTCCTCCAGGCGCTGCGGGCCGGGGCCGACGACTACGTGGTCAAGCCGTTCCGGATGGCCGAACTGATCGCCCGGATCGACACGGTGCGCCGCCGCACCGGCTCCGCCCCCGAACCGGGCGGCGGCGAGCGGCAGGTGCGCACCGGCGACGTGGCGATCGACCTGGCCGCCCGCACGGTGACCGTCGACGGCACGCCCGTCCGGCTCACCCGCCGGGAGTTCGACGTCCTCGCGCTGCTCGCCGCCCAGCCCGGGGACGTCCGCTCCCGCGAGGAGATCCTCGACCGGATCTGGGGCGACGCCTTCCTCGCCTCCTCGCGCTCGCTGGACGTGCACGTGGCCGGGATCCGCGCCAAGACCGGCCGGGCCGCGCTGGTCCGCACCATCCGCGGGTACGGCTACCAGTTCGGCGCCCTGGACGGCCCGTGAGGCGCCGCCTGCTGGCCGTGCTCACCGCGCTCATCGGCGCCGCCGTCCTGCTGCTCGCCCTGCCGCTGGCCGACTCCTACGCCCGCGGCCGCACCGAACACCTGCTGCTGCAGCGCCGGGCCGACGGCGTCCGGTTCGCCGAACTCGCCGACCGGATCCGCACCGACGCCGACCGCCGCGAACTCGACGCCGAACTCTCCCGCTACGCCGAGCTCTACGGTGCCGCCGTGACGGTGGTCGACACCGCCGGCCGCACCGTCGGCCGGGCCGGCCCGGCCCCGAGCGGCACGGCCGCCCAGCGCGCCGAGGACCGTGCCCTCACCGGCCGCTCCACCGAGGAACTGCCCACCGTCCGCCCCTGGGGGCCGGACACCGTGGTGCTGGCCGAACCGGTCGGCCAGGACGAACGGGTGGGCGGCGCAGTCCTGTTGACCGTCCCCACCGGGGCCGCGCGCCACGACGTGCTGGTTCGCTGGGCGCTGATCGCCGCCGGGGCCGTCACCGCCTTCGGCGCCGCCGCGCTGGTCGCGGCCGGGATCGCCCGCTGGCTGCTGCGGCCCGTCCACGAACTCGACCGCGCCGTCGCCACGGTGGCCGGCGGCCGTTTCGAACTGCGTGTCGCATCGGACACCGGACCGCCCGAACTGCGTCGGCTGCGAAGGCACTTCGACGGTATGGCGCAGGCCGTCGCCGAATCGCTGCGCCGCCGGCGGGACTTCGTCGCGGACGCGTCCCACCAGCTGCGCAACCCGCTGGCCACCCTGGTGCTGCAACTGGAGAACGCGGAGCCGCACATCGGGCCGGGCCCCGGGCGCCAGGCGCACGCGCTGGCCCTGGACGAGGCGGACCGGCTGGGCGAACTGCTCGACGGCCTGCTGGAGTTGGCCCGGCTGGAGGCGGCCACCGCGCCGGTCGAGGAGCAGGACGTCTCGGTGGCCGTGGCCGGGCGGGTGGCCGCCTGGGAGCCGGTGTTCGAGGCGGGCGGGCTGGAACTGACGGCGGACGTCGCGCCCGGACTGCGGGCTCTCGGGCTCCCGGACGCCACCGGGCGGATCCTGGACGCGCTGCTGGACAACGCGAGCAAGTTCGTCCCGGAGGGGGAGCGCGTCCGGGTGGTGGCGGCGGCCCTGCCCGGGGGCGGCGCCGTGGTCCGGGTCACCGACACCGGACCCGGTGTCCCGGCGAGCCAACTGCCTCTGCTGCTGGGCCGGTTCGCCCGGGCGCCGGAGCACCAGAACGTCCCCGGCACCGGTCTCGGGCTGGCCATCGCGGACGAACTCGCCCGCGCCTGCGGCGGATCGCTGAGCGTGGGCGCGACCGGCCCGCACGGACTGACCGTGGAGTTCCGGCTGCCCTGTGGTCCTACTCGTGGGCGCTGATCTCACCGCCGGCGCCGAGCACGATGTAGACGCCGTTGGCGTCGAGGCCGTCGCCGTGCTGGTCGGCCTCCATGGTGCCCATCACCGCGTTGTCGTTGCCGATGATGTCGGCGCGGTAGTGGAGTTCGCCGACCTTGGTGACCTTGGCCGTCCAGCCGCCCGCGAGCTTGAAGGTGCCCGGCCCCTGGTGGGAGCCGCCCATCCAGGCGTGGACCGAGCCGTCCACCGCGAGCACCACGAACATGTCGTTGGCGTCGATCCCGGCGTCGTGCCCGTTCGCCTCGACCGAGGCGAGGACCTGGCCGTCGTGGACGATCTTGGCGACGTAGTGGAGGTCGCCGAGCTGCTGGATCTCGGCCTTGCTGCCGTCCGGCAGGGTCTGGCTCCTGGACCCCTTGCCGGTGCTCGCGGGCGCGCTGTTCGCGGGCGCGTTGTTCGCGGGTGGGGTGCTGCGGTGCGCGCCGGTCGGGACGGCCGAGGCGGTGCTGCCGTGCGTGCCCGGAGCTGCCGGGGTGGCGGGCGCGGTGGTGGCGCCGGCCGTGGTGGAGGCGGTGGCGGCCGGGGAGGGGGTGATGGCGACGGTGGCACTCGGCGCGGCGGAGTTCTGCGAGCCGGAGCTGCTGCTGCAGGCCGTGGTGGCGGACACCAGCAGGGCGGCGGTCAGGACGGTGCCGGCCAGCGTGCTGACGGCGGGGACGCGGCGGGTCGTCGAGAAGGGCATGCGGGTCTCCTGCACGAAGTACGGGTGTGAGCAAGCCGGTTGCCACGGCCCGGCCCGGACGGGGGCCGGTGGGACCCGGCGTGGCGTGCACGATCGAAGTTAGTCGGGGCAGTCGACGGAATGACGCCTTCCGTGTCACCGAACCGTCACGCTCTTCGCCGGGCCCGCTACCTGTTGACCTGCACCTCGGTTCGCTTGCACCTCGGTTCGCCCGTACACCGGTTCACCCGTACACCGGCTCACCCGCACACCAGTTCACCCGTACACCGACCGGTAGTAGGCCGCCGCCCCCGGATGGAGCGGGACGGCCCCGGTGGAGACGGCGAACCGGGGCTCCAGTCGGGCGCCCGCCGTCACGGACCGCAGCAGGGTGGCCCATCGGTCGAAGAGGATGCCCAGTAGCTGCCGGACGGCGTCCTCGGGCACGCCCGGCCGGGCGGTCAGGTAGTTGCCGACGCCGAGGGTGGCGACCGGGTCGGCGAGGCCGTACGCGCCGGTGGGCAGGGTGACCCCGGTGTAGACCGGGCCGTAGCGCTCGCGCAGCTGCGCGGCGACCGCGTCCAGCGGTACGAACCGCAGCGGCAGCTCTCGGGCGAGCGCGGACACGGCGGGCGTCGGCACGCCGCCGGACCAGAACACCGCGTCCAGCGCGCCGGAGCGCAGCGCGGCCAGTGACTCGGCCAGCCCGAGCGACTGCGGTCGCACGTCGATCCCCGCCTGCCGCAGCAGTCGTGCGGCGGTGACGTGGAGCCCGGAGCCCACCGCGCCGGTCGCCACCCGACGGCCCGCCAGGTCGGAGAGTTCCCGCACCGGGCCGTCGGCCGGGGCCAGCAGGTGCAGGTAGTTGACGTACACCCGGGCCAGCGCCGTCAGGCCGAGCGGGTGGTCGAAGGTGTCGTGGCCCAGCACCGCGTCCTCGGCGACGTCCGCCGTGGTGAGGGCGAGGTCCACCGAGCCGTCGGAGAGCTGCTGGAGGTTGTCCACGCTGGCCGCGCTGCTCATCGGGGTGAGGGTCAGCCGGCCGCTCGCCGTCACGGCCTCGGTGAAGGAGCGCCCGAAGGCGTTGTACGGACCGCCCTCGGGCCCGGTGGCGAGCCGCAGCGAGCGTACGGGCCCTTCCCCGGCCGAGCACCCGGCCGAGCACCCGGCGGTGACGGCGGCCGCCAGGGCCGCGGCCAGCACGGTACGGCGGCGCGGGGCGGTGGTGGCGGGCATGGTGGGAGGGTAGCCCGCCCGGGGCCTCGGTTGAACGCGGACACCGCCGGGTCCTCGGAGGAGGACCCGGCGGTGTCGGGGAGTTGACCGTCAGGCGCGGCGGCCGCGCTTGCGGCGGGCGAGGAAGACCGCACCGCCGCCGAGCGCCAGCAGGGCGACTGCCGCGGCCGCGAGCGGCCCGGTGTTGGAGTTGGCACCGGTCTCGGCCAGCGGCGGGCCGGAGACGCTGCTGGTGGCCCCGGCGACGGCGGTGCTGCCGTCGCCGGTGGGGGAGGTCGCCGAGGAGCCGGCCGGGGTGGTGGAGGAGCTGCCGGTGGGCTGGCCGGTGGGCTGGCCGCTCGGAGTGTCGCCGCCGACCGGCTGGCCGGTGGTCGGGTCCAGGATCAGGGTGGCCGGCTGCGGGTTCTTGAAGTCGAACATGCCCTCGATGGAGCCGGCGTGCTCGTCGAAGGAGTAGTCGCCGATCCGGCCGGTCTTCCAGTTGTCCTCGACGAAGCGCAGGATCGAGGTCTGGTCGGTCTGGGTGTGGTCGACGAAGTTGGACTTCGCGTACGGGGAGGCGACCAGCAGCGGCAGGCGCGGGCCGAAGCCGCAGCGGTCGGCGTAGCCGCCCGCACCGGCGTCCTTGCCGCACTGGCCCGGGCCGCTCAGGCTGTCGTTGGCCGCGTCCCGGGAGCCGTTGACGGGCTCGGCGTACTTGTGGTCGTACCAGCCGTCCGAGTCGTCGTAGGCGATGATGACGGCGGTGGAGGCCCAGTCCTTGGACTTCTGGAGCTTGTTGACGGTGTCGACCACGAAGTGCTGCTCGTCCAGCGGGTCGGAGTAACCGGCGTGGCCGTCCTGGTAGTTGGCGGCCTTGAGGTAGCTGACGGCCGGCAGGTTTCCGTGCTGGAGGGCGGCGTCGAAGTCGGTCAGGTCGTACTGGTGGTTGGCCTGGCCGTCGTGGCCGATCTCGTCCACGGTCTTGGGCGCGAGGTGCTGCGGGTTCGCCGTGGACTTGTAGTACTGGAACGGCTCGTGGTGCGGGTTGTAGTCGGTCTGCGTGGCGCCGACGATGTTCTTGTGGGTGGCCTCGCAGGCGGCCTTGCCGTCCTTGGTGCCGGTCGGCTTGAAGCCGCCCTGGAACCAGCCCCAGCTGACGCCCTTCTCGTTGAGCAGGTCGCCGACGTTCTTGCCCGTCATCACCAGGTGGTTGTGCTTGGGGTCGGAGCAGTCGTCGTAGCCCGGGTCGGGGTCGTTGATGACGGTGCCGATGCCCTTGGCGTCCGGGGAGGCGACCACGTAGGCGTCGGTGGTCTGCTGCCCGGTCTTCGGGTCGATCGGGTAGCCGCCGTGCAGCTGGCCGGAGACCAGGTTGATGGCGCCCGGGGTGGAGGGGCCGTAGTTGGTGCCGAAGGAGTTGTCGCTCATCGCGAAGCGCTGGGCGTAGTTCCAGTAGCCGGTGACGGTGTTGCCGTCGTAGTAGTCCATCACCAGGCCGGGCGCGGTGTACATCGGGGCCTTGCAGCTCTCGATGTCGGTGTGCTCGACGAACTTGTCCATCTTGCCGCCGTCGAAGGCGAGCTGCTCGTCCTTGTAGGTGTGGTCCTGGTCGCAGGTGACGGCCTGCGCCGGGGTCAGCCGCTGCGGGTTGTTGCGGTTCGGGTTCTTGTGCAGCAGGTCGTCGCTGAGGCCGTCCACCTGGGGGGTTCCCGGCTTGGCGGTGAACTTCACCTTGTCGTCGGGGGTGTTGGCCGCGTTCGGGTAGGTGCCGAAGTAGTGGTCGAAGGAGACGTTCTCCTGGAATATCACCACCAGGTGCTTGATCGGGGTGGCGGTCTGCGGACCGTCGGCCGCGAAGGCCGCAGGAGCACCGCCGAAGGCGGCCAGCGAGGCCGCGCCGATCAGGCCGGCACCGTAGCGGAGCCACCTGTTACGGGTGGGGACTGCGTGCATGGTCGGTTCCTCGGACGTCATCGTCATGTGTGTCAGAAGTTGGGGCCGTGACGCGCGTAGCTCTCGCGGCGCGGCGGCTAGACGCTAGAGCGTAGCGGTGAACGCGGTTGACGGGTCCATGTGAACACGAGGTAAATCGGGGAAGTACCGAGCTCTGCGTCATGGCTTCAGTCAGGCAGACAAGTCTGATGAATGTCTCTCGAATCCGATGATTACGGGACAGGTTTCGGCGCTTTCAGGCCAGGAATGTCGCTTCCGTCCCGGTGGGGGCCGCCGTCGCCTCCGGCTCGAAACCGTGGCCGACGTCACGGGGTATCACCCCGCCGGGCGCGTACAGCCGGGGGCGGGCACCCCGTTCGGTGCCCGCCCCCGGTGCCGGTCCCGGTGCCGGTGGAGGTGCCGGCGAAGGTGTCGGTCAGGACGCGGCGGCCTCCGCCTGGATGCCCTGGAGGGCGGCCACCAGGGCATCGACGTCCTGCACGGTGTTGTACAGGGCCAGCGAGGCCCGCGCCGCCGCCTGCAACCCGTAGGCCGCGAGGGCGGGTTGGGCGCAGTGATGGCCGGCCCGGACGGCGATGCCCTGCTGGTCGAGCGCCCCGGCGAGGGCGATCGGGTCCGTCCCGGCGAGCAGGAAGGTGAGCACCCCGATCTTGCCCGGCGCCTCGCCGATCAGCCGGAGCCCGGGCACGGTCCGCAGCGCGGCGGTGGCGTACGCGGTGAGCTGCTCCTCGTGCGCGGTGGCGGCCTGGCGGTCCAGTCCGGACAGGTAGCGCAGGGCCGCCCGCAGGCCGGCCACCCCGCCGATGTGGCCGGTGCCCGCCTCCAGGCGGTGCGGGACGGGGGCGTAGCTGGTCCTGTCGAAGCTCACCGAATCGATCATGTTGCCGCCGCCCTGCCACGGGGGCATGGCCTCCAGCAGCTCCCGCTTGCCGTACAGCGCGCCGATCCCGGTCGGCCCGAAGACCTTGTGCCCGGAGAAGGCGTAGAAGTCGGCGTCCAGGGCGGTGACCTCCACCGGGAAGTGGGCGACCGCCTGGGCGCCGTCGATCAGCACCTTGGCGCCGTAGCGGTGGGCCAGCGCGGTCATCTCCGCCACCGGCGGGATGGTGCCCAGCACGTTGGACGCGTGGGTGAGCGCCACCAGCTTGGTCCGGAAGCCGAGCAGGTCCTCGTAGGCGTCCTGGTCCAACCGCCCGTCCGGGAGCAGCGGGATGGGGACGACCCGGGCCCGGCGCTCCTTGGCGATCAGCTGCCAGGGCACCAGGTTGGAGTGGTGCTCGGCGACGGAGACCAGGATCTCGTCGCCGACGCCGAGGTTGGCCCGTCCCCAGGTCTGGGCAACCAGGTTGACGGCCTCGGTGGTGCCCCGGACGAAGACGATCTCGTCCGGGTCCGGGGCGCCGAGCACCTTGGCGGCCTCGGCGCGGCCCTCCTCGTAGATCTGGGTGGCCTCCTTGGCGAGGGCGTGGGCGCCGCGGTGGACGTTGGAGGTGCCCGACGCGTAGTGCTCGCCGACGGCCTCGACCACCTGGCGTGGCTTGAGGGTGGTGGCGCCGTTGTCCAGCCAGACCAGCGGGCGGCCGTTGACCTCGCGGTGCAGCTGGGGGAAGTCCCGGCGGACGGCCTCGACGTCGAAGCCGCCGGTGGGGGCGGTGGGCGCGGACCTGCGGTCGGCCTGGGTGGGCAGCCAGTAGTGGCCGCCGCCGGCGGCGTGGGCGAGGGCCGCGGGGAGCGGGTTCGGGGGAGTGGCGACGCCGTGGCCCGGCAGGGTGGTCGACGTCGAGAGGCCGCCCGGGGCGCCGCTGATCCCGGTGCCGCGCCCGATTCCGTCAGGAGTAGTCATGGTAGTTGGACACCTCGACGTTCTGGAGCACCGCGATGGCGTCGTCCACGAGGGCGGCGGTCGAGAAGTAGCTGGTCACCAGGTAGGAGGTGATGGCCTGCCGGTCGACGCCCATCGCGCGCACGGCCAGGCCGGGTTCGACCTCGTCCGGGACCTTGGACGGCCGCAGGCCCACCACGCCCTGTCGCTCCTCGCCGACGCGCATCAGCAGGATGTTGGTGGTGCCGGGCGCCGAGTTGGCCGAGCCGTTGAGGTCCAGCTTGTCGGAGGGCAGCAGCGGCACGCCGCGCCAGGTGATGAACGGGCTGCCGAACAGCTCGACGACCTGCGGCGGCACCCCGCGCCGGGTGCACTCGCGGCCGAACGCGGCGATCGCCCGCGGGTGGGCCAGGAAGAAGGCGGGCTGCTTCCAGACCCGGGTGAGCAGTTCGTCCAGGTCGTCCGGGGTGGGCGCGCCGCCGCGGGTGCGCACCCGCTGGGTAGGTGCGACGTTGTTGAGCAGGCCGTACTCGGCGTGGTTGAGCATCTCCCACTCCTGGCGCTCGCGCAGCGCCTCGACGGTCAGCCGGAGTTGGGCGTCGACCTGGTCGATGTCGGAGTTGTAGATGTCCGCGACGCGGGTGTGCACCTTGAGGACGGTCTGGGCGATGCTCAGCTCGTACTCGCGGGGGGCCTCGTCGTAGTCGACGAAGGTCTCCGGCAGGTACGGCTCGCCGTGGTGGCCCGAGTGGAGCTCGATCGGGTGCTCGGGGTCGGCCGGGGCCTGGCCGGTCGCGAACTCCTCCAACTGGATGCGCAACGAGGCTTCCCGGGCGGCGAGTTCGCCCAGCATCCGGCGGTCCAGCGAGAGCACGGTGCAGGTGGTGACGGCCTTCACCCGGTACGGCATGGCGGTGCCGGCGGCCCAGGCGGGGGCGTCGAAGAAGTCGCCCTCGCCGAGGACGGCCAGCAGGGCGTCGTCGCCGTAGGCGCTGGTGGCGCGCTTCTCGGCCCGGCCGAACGCGATGATGTGCAGTTGGTCGGCCGGGGTGTCGGCATCGACGATCAGCTCGCCGGGCGCGACCTCGCGCTCGGTGAAGCCGGCCGCGAGCGCGGTCAGCACCGGGCTGTCGACCTGGCTGAGGAAGGCCAGTTCGCGCAGGTCCTCGGGGATGACCCGGGAGGCGCCGGTGCCGTCGACGTAGGTGCTGACCAGGCCGTCGCCGAGGATGAAGCCCCGGCGACGGTTGACCCGGTAGACGCCCGCGTCCAGGTCCACCCAGGGCAGCGCCCGCAGCAGGTAGCGGGGGCTGATCCCGAGCATCTGCGGAACGGTCTTGGTGGTGGTGGCGAGGTTCCGGGCGGCGGAGGTACTGAGGCTCTGCTGGCCCTGGTTCTGCGGAACGGTCTCGGTGGTCACGACTGGTCACCTCTCCGGCGTTTCAACAACCGACGTGTCGTCAGATCGACGCGGAGAATGTTGCCGCTGCAGTTCGCTCGGTGTGACCAGGTTTCAAGTCACTGGAAGGTGGGAAATCGCGGCGCGAACGAGGGAAGGGCCGTATCCAAACTCACTCGAACGGGTGGCTTTGGCATAAGCGGAGGCGATGCCTCGCAAAGCCGGACTTGGGAGCACAGGGGGCGAGTCGAGGCGCACACCCGCCCGCCCCCGTGCGCCCGTCGCGGACGGGCACGCGGGGGCGTCGGGCTCGGTCACCGCTGCGCGCCGGGCAGTGTCCGCAGTCGGGTGACCGGGGAGACGACCAGCCCGACCACCACGGCGGCGGAGCCGACCGCCGCCACGGTCAGCGCGCCCCGGGCACCCAGCTGACCGGTGAGCAGCCCGGCGGAGAGGCCGCCCAGCGATCCGCCGCCGAACAGCAGGGTCCGGAAGGCGGCCGTCATCCGCCCCATCATCGACTGCGGCGTCACGGCCTGACGGAGGCTGACGATGATCACCCCGGCCACGCCGAGGCCCAGGTAGGTGGTGAAGAAGGACAGCACGAACATCCCGATCATCACCGGCCGCGGTCCCGCGGCGGCGGGGATCAGGCAGGGGGCGAGCAGCAGCGCCGACTGGCCGACCAGGTAGACCCGGCCGAGCGGGAACCGGGCGATCACCTGCCGGGCGACCAGCGCGCCGATCAGTCCGCCGACGGAGGCCGTCGAGAAGACCGCCCCGATCGTCCCGTCGCCGAGGTGGAGGTCGTGGTGGCCGTAGAGCAGGAACATCGTCCACACGGTGATCATGGAGAAGTTGCAGCAGAAGCCGATCAGCGCCAGCGAGCGCAGCACCCGGTCCCGCATCACCCAGGTCATGCCCTCCTTGAGCTCGCGCCACAGGTGCCGGTCGGCGGCCGGTGCCGGGGCGGGCTCCGTCGTGCGGATCGACAGCAGCGAGAGCACGGACACCGCGTAGGAGCAGGCGTCGACGAGCACGGCCACCGGCGCGCCGACGGCCGACACCAGGACGCCCCCCAGCCCGGGCCCGGCGACGTCGGCGGCGGAGGAGCTGGTGCTCATCCTGGCACTGGCCTCGACGTAGTGCTCGGGGCTCTTCACCAGCACCGGCACGTACGACATCCAGCTGACGTCGAACACCACCGAGGCGATGCCGACCGTGCAGGCGATCACCATCAGCACCGGCAGGTCGAGCGCGTGCCGCCAGTAGAGCAGCGGTACGAGGCCCAGCAGGAGCAGCCGGACCAGGTTGGCGCCGAGCATGACCGGCCGCCGCCGGTGCCGGTCCGCCCACACGCCGATGACCAGGGCGAGCCCGAGGTAGGGGACGAGCTGCAGGAAGCGCAGCAGCCCGATCTGCTCGTCGGTCGCGCCGAAGGCGCCGATGGCGGTGAGCGGAAGGGCGATGTTGGTGACCTGGCTGCCGACCAGCGAGACCGTCTCGCCGACCCAGAACCGGAGGAAGTCGTGGTTGTGCCAGAGGCTCCGCTGCGCGGTGTCGGCGCTCGGCGGGGCCGGAGTGGGGGTCTGGGCCGTCGGGGACGTCGGGGTCACCGGGCGCTCCTCGCCAGCTCGGCCACCGTGCCGGCCACCGCGTCGACCTCGTCCTCGGTGTTGTAGTAGTGCGGCGACAGCCGCAGGCACCACTCCACCTCCTTGTCGGCGAAGTCGAACTGCGCGAACTCGCGGTAGCTGAGCGCGGAGTTGATGCCGCGTGCGTCCATCGCCGCCTTGAACGGACCGGCCTGCCAGCCCTCGATGGTGAAGGTGACCAGGGCGGCCGGTGCGCGACCGCCGTCGAGCGTGCGGACGCCGGGGACGGCGGCCAGCCGCTCGCGCAGCCGACCGGCCAGCGCGGGGGTGCGCCGGGCCACCGGCTCCAGCCCGACCCGCAGGGCGTAGCGGACGGCGGCGGCGCAACCGAGGACGGTGGCGTACGGGAACTCCCACTCCTCGAACCGGGCCGCCGTGTCGACCGGCCGGTAGTAGCCGGGGGCGACCCAGCGCGCGCCGTGCATGTCGATGTGGAGCGGTTCGTACCCGGCCTCCAGCACCCGGTCGGAGACGTAGAGGAAGCCCGAACCGCGCGGGCCGCGGAGGAACTTGCGGCAGGTCGCGGTGAGCAGGTCGCAGCCGATCGCCTCGACGTCGATCGGGTACTGACCGACCGACTGGCAGGCGTCGACCAGGTACAGCAGGTCGAGTTCCCGGCAGTGCCGGCCGATCTCGGCGACCGGCTGGACCAGCCCGGAGTTGGTGGGCACGTGGGTCACGGCCACCAGGCGCGGCCGGTGGGCCCGCATCAGCGCGGCCATGGCGTCGACGTCGACGCCGCTGCCGTCGGGGTGGTCGGGGGCGTGCACGATCCGGACGCCGTGGCGCCGGCGCAGGGACAGGAAGGCGATCTGGTTGGACACGAAGTCGTTGCGGGTGGTCAGGATGACGTCCCCGGGCCGGAAGTCGATCGCGGACAGGGCCTTGGTGTAGGCGTGGGTCGCGCTCGCGGCGAAGGCGAGGTTTCCGGGGCGGGTGCCGAGGAGTCCGGCGAGCGCGGCGTAGAAGTCGGCGACCTCGGCGGCGCGGGCGGCGGCGGCCTCGTAGCCGCCGATGCCCGCCTCCAGGCGCAGGTGGTCGAGCACCGTCTCCAGGACCGGACGGGCCATCAGTCCGGCGCCGGCGTTGTTGAAGTGGATCACCGCCTCGCATCCGGGGGTGTCGGCCCGGAGGGCGGCGAGGTCCAGGAATCGTCCCTGACCGGCGCTCAGGAGCGGTTCCACCCCGGTGTTCGGGAGCGGTTCCGGACTGGAGGCGAAAGCGCTATTCTCGTTCTTCATGTCTGACGGTAGCAGTATCGAGACCCTCGTGGCGATCCTCCGGACCGAGATCGACCGCCTCTCCCCGGGCGACCGCCTGCCCAGCAGCCGCGACCTGATCACCCGTCACGGAGTCGGGCCGGTGACCGTCTCCCGGGCGATCGCCCTGCTCGCCGCCGAGGGCGCGGTGGTCACCCGCCCGGGGAGCGGCACCTACGTCGCGGCCCGCCGACCGCGGGCCGGCGGCGACGAACCGGACACCTCCTGGCAGTCGGTGGCGCTGGCCGGGCGTTCGCACGCCCCCGAGCCGCCCGAGGAGCAGCCCGGAACGGTGCCCGCCGGCACCATCGCGCTGTCCGGTGGCTACCTGCACGAGAGCCTCCAGCCCACCCGGCTGCTCGGCGGCGCCCTCGCCCGGGCCGCCCGCCGCCCGGACGCCTGGCACCGCGCCCCGGCAGCCGGCCTGAGCACGCTGCGGGCGATCTTCGCCCGGCAGGCGGGCGGCGACGTCGGCCCCGACGACGTGCTGGTCACCGGGGGCGGGCAGGGGGCGCTGTCGCTGCTGTTCCGCGCCGTCGCGGCGCCCGGCAGTCCTGTCCTGGTCGAGTCACCCACCTACGGCGGCGCACTCGCCGCCGCGCGCGCCGCCGGACTGCACCCGGTGCCCGTGCCGATGGACGACCAGGGGCTGCGCCCCGACCTGCTCGCCGAGGCCTTCGCCATGACCGGCGCGCGCCTGCTCTACTGCCAGCCGACCTTCCACAACCCGACCGGGACGGTCCTGTCCGGCGAACGGCGCCGACAGGTCGTCGACGTGACCCGCGCCGCCGGGGCCTTCCTGATCGAGGACGACTTCGCCCGCCACCTGGGCCACGGCCGACCGGTGCCCCGGCCGCTGGTCGCCGACGACCGGGACGGCACCGTCGTCCACCTCACCTCGCTGACCAAGCCGGCCTCGCCGAGCCTGCGGATCGGCGCACTCATCGCCCGGGGCCCGGTGATGCGGAGACTGCTCGGAATGCGGCGGGTCGACGACTTCTTCATCGCCCGACCGCTCCAGGAGGCCGCGGTCGAACTGCTCAGCAGCCCGGCCTGGGAGCGGCACCTGCGCTCCCTGTCCGCCGCCCTGCAGCAGCGCTGCGCCGTGCTGGCCGGTGCGCTGGCGCGCGAGGTGCCGGGCTGGACGCTGCACCGGGTGCCGGAGGGCGGCCTGCACCTGTGGGTCAGGCTGCCGGCCGGTCGCACCGAGGAGGCCCTCGCGGAAACGGCCCGGGCCCACCGGGTGGCCGTCAACCCGGGCCGGCACCACTTCCCGGCCGAGCCGCCCGCCGCCCATCTGCGGCTCGGCTTCGCGGCGGCCGCCGAACCCGGCGAACTCGTCGAGGCGGCCGCCCGCCTGGGCGCCGCCGCCGGGGTGTGACGGCGCCCCGGTGGCCGCCAGGCCCGGCCGGATCCCCGGGGCTCAGGCGTAGATCGCGATCCGGGGCTCGACCGTCCCCCGGGCGGAGGAGTGGAGCACGGTGATCCGGTAGGTCTCGGTGAGGGTGTGGCCGCTGTGCAGGACGATCTTCGCCGGGATCAGCCCGGTGTAGAGCGTGCCGGTCTGGCTGCCGAGCCGCAGGGCGCGCCAGTGGCCGTCGCCGCCCAGCTGTTCGAGCCGGATGTCCGACGGGCTGAGGAACGGCCCCGTCGGGGGCGACTCGACCAGGACCTGCGGGGCGATCGTCTGGTCCGTCGGAGTGTCGTTGCGGTACATGAAGGTGATCCGGTGCGGCGCCCGGTCGGTCGGCAGCGCGGTGTCGGGCAGGTCCACGAAGCGCACCGGCGCCGCGGTGGCGGCCGATGCGGTCGGGGGTGCGGCGGCCGGGGTGGCGGAGGCCGCCTGCGCGGGCGCGGTCAGCGTCGCGGTGGGCAGGGCGGCGAGGGCGGCGACGGTCAGCACCAGAACCCGACGGGGGATCGTCCTGGTCGGCATGGCGCCTCCTTCGGTCGAGGGGCGGCGGCTGGGGGAGCGGCCGCCTGCCGGACGGTGTCCGCCGTGCGACGGACGGTCGCCGGCCCGGCGGTTCGTTCCCCTCCACCCTGCACGCGCCCGGCGGATGCCGCATCCGCCGGGCGCGTCGCCCGAAATCCGGTCACTCCGCGTCACCGGGAGCCGCCGGCCGGGCCAGGTGCCTCAGCGCAGCGGCCGGCAGAGCAGCGCGTCGGGGACGCCGTACCGGAGCCAGCGCCAGGTGTCGGCCACGCCGGCCACGTACTCGCCGTCCGCGCACTGTCCCTTGTAGGTGCCAGGCGCCCAGTCGCCGGCGGCGGAGCCACCGGTGGCGGGCCGGTTGTCGCCGTGGTCGAACCAGACCGTACGGCCGGTGGTGGGCAGGGCGGTGGCGGCCGGGGCGCAGAGCAGCGCGGACATCGCGTTGTTGTGCACGCTGTAGCCCACGGCGAAGGTGTTGTCGGGGCACTGGAGCTTGTCGTAGCCGGACGCCCAGTCACCCTCGGTGACGTAGCGCTGGTCGGTGACGGTCACCCAGTCCCCGGCGCCGACGGCGGGCCCGCCGCTGTCGGTGCACAGGCCGCGGCTGCTGCTGCGGCCGAGGCCGGCGAGGCGCTGGCCGTCCGGGCAGTCGCCCTTGCGGTTGCCGGGGCTCCAGTCCGGCCGGGCCAGCATGCGGCTGGAGACGTTCTGGTCCCCGTGGTCGAGGTCGAGCATGTTCCAGCGGGCGGCCGGTGCGACCTGCCCGGTATACGAGGGGGCGTTGACCAGCTTGTTCCAGTCGGCGGCGCGCCAGTCGCCGGGGTCGTTCAGCCCGAGCTGACGGCCGGCGGTGTCGTAGGAGAGCAACGCCCAGTTGTCGTTGGGGACGCCGTTGTTCTGCCAGCCCACCAGTGGCCAGACGGCGAAATCGGTGTCGTTGGCGGCCAGGATGTCGGTGAAGCGGTCGAACCAGGCCTGCTCCTTGGAGTCGGTGGAGCCGCGCCCGGCGGCACCGAACTCGCTGACCCAGACCGGGGCGGTGAAGTGCTGGCCGGGTGACGAACAGGGCTTCCTGGTTGACCACCTGGGCGAGCTGGTCGGGGGTGAAGTCCTCGTAGCGCGGGTCACCGGTGGAGCCGGGGCCGCTGCCCGCGCCGGTGTTGGCCGGGCCGGTGTAGGCGTAGAAGTGGGCGGCGTAGACCAGCTTGTCGGACCGGACCAGGGTGTTGGACAGGGTGGCCACCGGGGTGAGCATCGGCCGGCCGTGGGAGAACCCGGCGGCCGGGATGCCGTACCAGTTGATGCCCTCCATGATGACCAGCATGTCCGGGTCGGCCTGGAGGATCCGGTTGCCGGCCTCCTCGAAGGCGGCGTACTCGTCGTGGCTGTCGCCCAGGCCCCAGTTGGGGTCGTCCCAGGTGTCACGGCGCACCTCGTTGCGCAGGTCCGCGCCGACGACCCGCTTGTCCGCCTTGTAGCGGTTCACCATGAACACCCAGTCGTCCTCCCACTGCTGGGTGCTCTGGCCGCTGTTCCAGCGCTCGTTGCCGTCCAGGCCGCAGCAGAAGCGGTAGCTGGTGGTGTGGTTGTTGAGCACGACCGCGAACCCGTCGGCGGTCAGCGCGGCCACGACGGCGTCGTAGACCTGCAGCGGGGTCTTGCCCCTCAGCTGCGGGTTGGCGGCGACGGCGGCGTCCGGGACGGCACCGGTGTCGTGGATCAGCGCGTTGGCGAACGGCAGCCGGACGGAGTTCAGGCCCAGGCCGTGGAAGCCCGCCAGGATCTGGCCGATGGGCGCCCGGTCCAGGCCGAGGGGGATGTTGTACGAGACCTGGCCGGCCTGGTTGTCGGCCGGGTCGGTGGTCGAGCCGCTGCCTTCCCAAGTCCCCTGGGCTCCGGCCCAGTTGCCGGCCCTGAGCTTGAACCGGTCGCCGTTCGCGTCGACCACGTACCGCCCGCGGGTGCTCAGCGGGCCGGTCCAGGAGGCGGCGAGCCGGCTGCTGCCCGGCGCTGTGGCCGCTGCGGCCGGGGCTGCCTGGCCGGCCGGGTCGGCCTGGGCGGGTGGGGCGGCGGTGACGAGGGCGGCCAGCAGGGCCGCCACCGCGAGCACGGCTCGGCGAGCCGGGCGGATGGGTATCACGGATCTCTCCAGAAGGGGAGTCACAGGGGCAGAGTTGTCGACGGTACGTCAAAACGACGGTCCGGCACGAGGGTGTCGACCGGGCGAACCTCTTATGACAACGGCATTGACGTGCAACGGCGCCGCCGGTTTCATGGCTCGCACTTCCCCACCCCCACCCCCACACCCCCACGAGCAAGGCGGTGATCCGTTGGCACCGACGGTCAAGGACGACACGGGCAGCGGTCCGAGAACGGGCGCCGGCCACGGCGCCATGCACAAGTCCATCGGCCTGCTGGACGGCGCGGCGATCGCCGCCTCCAGCACGGCCGCCACCAGCAGCATCGGCATCGGCCTGGGCCTGATGGCCGGCGTGGTCGGCCTCCACCTGCCCGCGATCATGCTGCTGGCCTTCCTCCCCGTGCTCGCCATCGCCGGCGGCTACGGGCGACTGAACGCGGTCGAACCGGACGCGGGCAGCAGCTACCGCTGGGTCGGCCGCACGCTCAGCCCCTGGCTGGGCTTCCTCACCGGCTGGGTGAACACCGTCGGCACGGTGGTCTTCATGGCCTACACCACCACCGTCACCGGCTCGGCGGTCATCCAACTCCTCGACGAGGCCCACCTGCGCAGCGTCCTCGGCCTGCGGCTCGACCCCGACTCGACCGTCCAGTGCACCCTGCTCGGCCTCGCCGTCCTGATCGGCGCCGCCCTGGTGGCCGTCCGCGGACTCGACCTCGCCGCCCGGCTGCAGAAGGCGCTGCTGGTCTTCGAGTACGCCGTGCTGCTGGGCTTCTGCGGCTACGGGCTCCTCGCGGGCGACCAGCCGTTCTCGTTCCAGTGGTACAACCCCTTCGACCTCCCCTCCTTCGACGCCCTCGCCCAGGGCATGGTGCTGGCGGTGTTCTGCTACTGGGGCTTCGAATCGGTGTTCAGCGTCGGAGAGGAGGTGCGCGAGCCGCGCGACGCCTCGCGGGCCGGCTTCCTCGCCCTGGTGGTGATGCTGCTGCTCTTCCTGCTGGCCGGCACCGCCTTCCAACGGGTGCTCCCACTCGGCGAGTTGGCCGACAACGGCGCCCACGGACTGACCTACTTCGGGGAGCGGCTGGCCCACCAGCCGCTGGCCGCACTGCCGTTGATCGCGCTGACCTTCTCCGCCGTGGCCTCGCTGCAGTCCTCGGTCATCCCGACCGCGCGCGGGATGTACGCGATGGGCCGCGACGGCGCGCTCGGCCCGGTCTGGACCAGGCTGCACCCCCGGCACGCCACGCCCGCCGTCGGCACCCTGCTGATCACCGGCATCGCCGTCGCCCTCGCCCTGGTCTCGGTCGTCATCCCCACCGTCAACGACCTGATCTCGGCCGCCGTCAACGCGATCGGCGTCATCGTCGCCCTCTACTACGCCCTCACCGCCGTCGCGTCCGCCGTCCGCTTCCGCCACCTGCTGCGTACCGCGCCGCTGGAGGGCCTGCGCGCCGTGGTCGGCCCGCTGCTCGGCGCCGCGGCGCTGCTCGCCGTCGGCGGGTACCTGGCCTGGACGTTCTACGACTCCACCGACCACTTCGAACTCTCCGCCGACAACGGCTGGTTCGAGCTGACCGTGGTGGTGCTGATGATCGTCACCGGACTGCCCTCGGCGGCCTGGGCCCGCTGGCGGCGCCGCTCGCCGTACTTCCTCGACCCGACCGTCCGACCCTGACCCGCGTACCACCGAGAACGGAGCACCACCCATGACCGAGGCCGATCTGATCCTCACCCGCGGCCCCGTCCACACCGGCGACGCCGCCCGCACCCGGGCGAGCAGCCTGGCCGTGACCGGCGGGCGGATCGCCGCCGTCGGGCACGACGAGGTCCGGGAGCTGATCGGGCCGAACACCGAGGTCGTGGACCTCACCGGCAAGCTGCTCGTGCCGGGCTTCCAGGACGCCCACATCCACGCCGTCTTCGGTGGCGTCGAGTCCGCCACCTGCGACCTCACCGGCACCGTCGGCGTGGCCGAGTACCTGGAGCGGATCCGCGCCTACGCCGGGGCCGACCCCGGCCGGGAGTGGATCACCGGCAGCGGCTGGTCCCTGGAGAGCTTCCAAGGCGGCCTGCCCACGAGGCAGTTGCTCGACTCCGTCGTCCCGGACCGTCCGGTCTACCTCACCAACCGCGACCACCACGGCGCCTGGGCCAACAGCCGGGCGCTGGAACTGGCCGGTCTCACCCGCGACACCCCCGACCCGGCCGACGGCCGGATCGAACGCGAGGCCGACGGCACCCCGGCCGGCATGCTCCAGGAGGGCGCCACCGCCCTGGTCGCCCGGCTGGTGCCGCCGGCCACCGCCGCCGAACGGCTGACCGGACTGCTGCACGCCCAGCGCCTGCTGCACTCGCTCGGCATCACCGGCTGGCAGGACGCGCTGCTCGGCGAGTTCAACGGCCAGCCGGACCCCTCCGACGCCTACCTGGCCGCCGCCCGCTCCGGCGCGCTGACCGCCCGGGTGACCGGCGCACTCTGGTGGGACCGCGACCGGGGCGCCGAGCAGATCCCCGAACTCGTCCAGCGGCGGCAGGAGTTGAGCCACGGCCGGTTCCGGGCCGGCTCGGTGAAGATCATGCAGGACGGCATCGCCGAGAACTTCACCGCCGCGATGACCAGCCCGTACCTGGACGGCTGCGGCTGCCTGACGGGCAACTCGGGCCTCAGCTTCGTCGATCCGGCCGCGCTGTGCGGATACGTCACCGAACTCGACGCGCTCGACTTCCAGGTGCACTTCCACGCGCTCGGGGACCGGGCCGTCCGCGAGGCGCTGGACGCCGTCGAGGCCGCCCGGACGAAGAACGGCCGGCGCGCCACCCGGCACCACCTCGCCCATCTCCAGGTGGTCCACCCCGACGACCTCCACCGCTTCGCCCGGCTCGGCGCGATCGCCAACATCCAGCCGCTGTGGGCCGCCCACGAGCCGCAGATGGACGAGTTGACCATTCCCTTCCTCGGCCCCGAACGCGCCGCCCGGCAGTACCCGTTCGGTGCCCTCCAGCGCGCGGGCGCCACCCTGGCGGCCGGCAGCGACTGGCCGGTGAGCAGCCCGGACCCGCTGGCCGGACTGCACGTGGCGGTCAACCGGATGGAGCCGGGGGCCGACGACGGCCGGGTCTTCCTGCCCGAACAGCGCCTCGACCTGGCCTCCGCCCTCGCCGCCTACACGGCTGGCTCCGCCCATGTGAACGGCCACGACGACGCCGGCACCCTGGCGGTCGGACAGCTCGCCGACCTGGTGGTGCTCGACCGGGACATCCTCACCGCGCCGGCTGCGGAGATCGCCGACGCCCGGGTGGAGCGGACCTACGTCGGGGGTGAACTGGTGTACGTCGCGGAGTGAACCCGCGCGGTGGGGCCCGGTTCGGCGCGGTGCCGCGAGCCGGGCCCCGGCCGCGCCCGCGTCGGCGTCAGTGCTCAGCGCAGTGCGGCGAGCCGGGCCCCGGCCGCGTCGATCAGCAGGTCGAGCGCGTACGGGTACCCGCTGCGCCGCATGTCGGTGGTGAGCAGGTGCGCGGTGGCGGCGATATGGGGGTGGGTGGTGGCGTCGAGCCGGGCGTAGGAGGCCTGCCAGACCTGGAGGTCGGCGGTGGCCGCGGCGGCCGGGAGGGCGAGGGCGGCGGCGTCGAGGGCCGCGAAGCCGAGGCTCTGGTCGACGAAGGCGTGGTAGATCCGGACCGCCTCCCGGTCCGGGAAACCGGCCGTGCGCAGCACGGACAGGATCGCCTCGACGGCGGCCGTCTCGTGGGTCCGGCCGGTGGTGCGGTGGGCCGCGAGCAGGGCGGCCTGGGGGTGGGCCAGGTAGGCGGAGTGGATCCGCAGGCCGATGGCGCGCAGGTCGGCGCGCCAGTCCCCGGTGGCCCGCCAGTCGGCCTGGGCGAGGCCGATGAGCTCGTCGGCGATGGCCAGCAGCAGGTCGTCCGTGCTGTGGAAGTAGCGGTAGACGGCGCTCGGGTCGGCCCCGAGCGCGGCGCCGAGCCGCCGGACGGTGAGGGCGTCGGCGCCGTGCTGTTCGATCAGCCGCAGCGCGGTCTCGACGATCAGCTCCTGGGAGAGCACCACACCCTGCTTGGTGGGCCTGCGGCGGCGGCGCCGGGGTTCGGGGACTACGCGTTCGCTCATGCCCGGCAGGCTATGTCAACGCCGTTGACCGGCGACAGGTGTCGGTCGGCGGATTCTCGGGGAGCGGCCGGTCCGACGTCCGTCCCCGGACAAGGCCGCGCCCGGGGCCGGCGGGGCGGAACGGATCGTGGACGGTTCTGTGCAAGCCGTGTCGGAATTCAGGGGTCTTCGTAGTGGTGTTCGAAGGGTTGGTCACTCTCCGCGGTCGGGTGTCCTTGTCGACATGGCGCTTGTTCCGTGCCGCGAGGACGCCTCGGGCCGGATCCGCGCTGGTGGGACCGGCCAGGCCGTGAGCCGCCGCGAAAGGCCGGCGTCATGGGAACGTCTGACGGAACATCAAAGTTCCATGTTCCTCCACCCGGTTGGGTGAATTCCCTTTAAGCTCACGTTAATCATGGCGGTTTCGGGCCACGCTGAGGACTTCTTCGGATAGTCGGGCCATGGGGCCATTCGGACGATGAGAGCAGGGATGAAGACAACGAATGAACTGATGAACGGCGCCGCGCGCGGGCCGTCCCGGGCACGGCCGGGCCTGCCCGGCCGCCGCGCGGTCGCCCGTGTCGCGGCGCTCGCCATCGCGGTCGGCAGCAGTTCGCTGGCGGCCGTTCCGGCGGCGGTCTCGCAGACCGGCGACGGGACGGTCACCGTCAAGGTGATCCGGGCCGTGGACAACACCGGCACGTACACGCCGGCACTGGAACCGGGCATGGCGGGCGTCAAGGTGACGCTCACCGATGACGCCGGCGTCTCGATCGACGGGACCACGGCGGCGGACGGCACGGTGACGCTGTCGCCCGCGACGAGCAGGGCGAGCGGCGGCAAGTACCGGGTGCAGGTGGTGAACCCGAAGCCGGGCGTGCTGTTCCCGGCCTTCGCCTCCCGCCAGGGGCTGGACGGCGCGCCCAACCAGCTCAGCTCCAACGAGGAGTTCGTCGACCTCGGTGGCGGGAAGAACGTCTCCTACACCACCGGGCTGTGGAACCCGGCGGACTACTGCCAGAAGAACGCGCCGCTGGCGACGGCCTGCCAGACGCCCACCTACCAGGGCGGGAACCAGCGCACGCTGGTCACCTTCCCGTACGACAAGCGCGGCCAGGAGGGCCCCGGCAACGCGGCGACCGACATCGCCACCGACGCCGAGACCGGCACGATCTTCGGCCTCGCCTGGAACAAGGCGGACAAGCGGCTGTTCTCCGCGGCGACGGCCAAGCGCACCACCGACTACGGCCCCGCCGGCTCCGGCGGGATCTACGTCACCGACCTGAGCGACCCGGCGAAGAAGCGGACGACCGTCTTCACCACCGTCCCGAACGCGGGCAGCACCGCGCACGGGCCGGGGACGGACGACGCCTTCCTCGACGTGCCCGGAAAGGAGAGCCTGGGCGGCATCAAGGTCACCGACGACGGCAAGGACCTGTTCGTCGTCAACCTGAACGACCGCAAGCTCTACCGCTACGACGCCACCAAGCCGACCGCCTCCGCGCCCAAGGCCTCCTACCCGATCCCGGACCCGGGCTGCCCGTCGGCTGCGGACTGGCGGCCGTACGGCCTCGGCATCCAGGACGGCTCCGGCTTCCTCGGCGGGGTCTGCTCCGGCGAGTCCACCGGCAAGCTCACCGACGTGCGCGCGCTGGTGCTGCCGTTCGACCTCGGCACCGGGGCGTTCGGCAAGCCGGTGCTGGACCAGCCGATGGACTACCCGCGGCAGTCCACCGTCGGCAGCGGCCCCTGCGACGGGGCGGGCTGGTTCCCCTGGACCAGCACCTTCCCGGGCTCGCAGAACGGCCGGCCGTGCGGCAACACCACCATCGCGTTCCCCGAACCGGAGCTCGGCGAGATCCTCTTCGAGACCGACGGCTCGATGCTGCTGGCCTTCAAGGACCGCTTCGCGGACCGCGGACCGGGTGCCCCGGCGCCCAATTCGGCCACGGTGATGTCCGGCGGCGACCTGAACAAGGCCTGCCCGTCGAACGGCACCTACGTGATGGACGTCAACCTCGGCTGCGGCAAGACCGTCCGCGGCGCCCGGTTCTTCTCCACCGGCTGGGACGAGGTCGGACACCACAACACGGTGTTCGCCGGCATCGCGCTCTCCAAGGTCGAGAGCACCATCGGGGCCTCCGCCTTCGACCCGGACCACACCGCGGTCGGCTACGGCACGTCGTTCATGGAGCGCAAGGACGGCGCGCACGACCCGAAGTTCGGCCTGCGGCTGACCCCGGCGAACACCGGCTCGCCGTTCGGCAAGGGCGCCGCGATGGGTGACCTCGAAGTGCTCTGCGACCAGGCGCCGCTGCAGATCGGCAACCGGGTCTGGTACGACCCCGAGCGCAAGGGCATCCAGAACCCGGCCCAGCTCCCGGTGAAGGATGCCACCGTCAACCTCTACGACGAGTCGGGCAAGGTGGTCGGCACCACCAGGACCACGGCGCGCGGCGAGTACTACTTCGACGACAGCAACGTCACCGGAGGCCTCAAGCCGCACACCAAGTACACCATCCGCATCGACAACCCCGCCGACTACGCCAAGGGCGGCCCGCTGTACCACTGGGTGCCCACGGACCACGACGTCGGCGACAACCACTTCATCGACTCCAAGGGCATTGTCCCGGCCGGCACGAAGTTCCCCGAACGGTCGCTGACCACCGGTGGACCGGGCGAGAACGACCACACCTTCGACTTCGGCTACCGCCAGCAGGAGGGTGCGCTGAAGCTGGTCAAGCACGACCAGGACGGCAAGCCGCTGGCCGGTGCCAAGTTCCAGCTGTGGCACGAGACCAACGGCACCGACGGTCTGCAGGCCACGGGGAGCAAGCCGGACACGCCGGTCGGTGAGCCCTGCACGACCGGCAACGACGGCATCTGCCAGGGCAGCGGCGTGCCCGGCACGTACTACTGGCAGGAGTTGAGCCCTCCCGACGGCTACTCGGCGCCGGACACCACGGTCTTCGGACCGCTGGTGCTCACCGCCGACAACCTGGAGGACGGGGTCGGCGTCACGGCCGTCAACAAGCTGATCCCCACGCCGACGCCGACCGCCTCGCCGACGGCCACCCCGTCGCCGACGACACCGGCCACGACACCGCCGAGCACGCCGGCCCCACCGGCGCCCGCTCCCGGCGGCGAACTGCCGCACACCGGTGCGAGCAGCGGGCTGCCGCTGATCGCGACCGGCGCCGCGGCGCTGATCGCCCTCGGCGCGGCACTGTTCGTGCTGGTGCGCCGGCGACGGGCGGCACAGCACCGGTAGTCGTCCCGCTCCGTCGGGGTGACATCCGGATCGGGCGGGTTCGCGGACCGCAACGGACCGCGAACCCGCCCGACTCCGCTGCCGGGCCCGAAGACCCTTGCGTCCCGGGCGACTTGAACGATTTGAGCGGCCTGTACGACCCGAATGACCTCAGCGGCCTGAACGGCCTGAACGACCTGGACGACCCGGACGAAGGATCGGAGACCACGACCGCATGCCCCGCATGGCCCGCACGACGAAGGCCGGAGCCCGCCCGCCCCGGAGCAGGCGGACCCGCTGGTTGACGGCGCTGATCGCGGCCGCGGTGTGCGCCGCCGTGGCGGGCGGCGTCGTCGCGTACGAGAACGTCTCCGACGACGCCACCGAGCGGCCGGTCACCACCGAGGAGGCGGGCCGGCTGGCACTGTCCCGGCTGAACCTCTACCAGGCCAGCCCGGTCGGCGTGGTGCTCACCGCCGACGAGGGCGGCGGAGTGCGGATCGTGGTCGAGGGCGTCGTGGACTACCGCACCCACCGCGGCGTGGGCCGCTACCGGAGCACCGGCGCGAGCGGCCCGCTCGACCACGGCCTGGTGGTCTGGGACACCGACGGCCTCGGCCTGGCCCCGGAACCGGCGGACGGCCAGGGGCCGGCCTGGCAGCAGGCCGAACACATCCCGCGCGCCGGCTGGTCGCCGCGCACGTACACCGCCGACCCGCTGGACGCCGGCCTCCAACTGCTCACCCAGGTCGGCGCCGACCGCCCCGACAACCCGCTGCTGCTCGCCCAGTCCGGCGCCCGCTGGCTCGGCCGGGACCGGATCGGCGGCCGCGGCTACGACCGCTTCGCCGGTCCGCGCGCCCAGGGTGCCGCACCGGACGGCAGGACCTCGCCGCTGACGTACTGGGTGGACGGCGACGCCGACCTGCGCCGGGTCACCATGCGGATCGCGGGCCTGGGCACGCCGACCACCGTCGACTTCTCCGGCCGCGTCGCCGACGCCAAGCTCCCCGAGGCGCCCTGGCTGACCGGCTGACTCCGGTCGCCCCGCCTCAACGGCCGCGGGCGATCGCCAGACCGGCCGCCCGCCCCGAGAAGATGCAGCCGCCCAGGAAGGTGCCCTCCAGCGCGTTGTACCCGTGCACGCCCCCGCCGCCGAAACCGGCCACCTCCCCGGCCGCGTAGAGGCCCGGCACCGGGGCGCCGTCACCGCCGATCACCCGGGAGTCCAGGTCGGTCTGGAGCCCGCCGAGGGTCTTGCGCGACAGGATGTTGAGGCGCACGCCGATCAGCGGACCGTGCGCCGGGTCGAGGATCCGGTGCGGCCTGGCGACCCGGGCGATCCGGTCGGTCAGCGACCGGCGGGCGTTGTGGATCGCCATCACCTGGGCGTCCTTGCTGAACGGGTTGGCCAGTTCGCGGTCCCGGGCGACGATCTGCCGCTCGATGTCGGCGGCGTCGAGCTTCGGGCCGCGGGCGATCCCGTTCATCGCGGCGACCAGCTCCGGCAGGGTGTGGGCGACGACGAAGTCCTCGCCGTGCCGCTTGAACCGCTCCACCGGCCCCGGTGCGCCCTTGGCCAGTCGGCTCCGCACGGCGAACCTGAGGTCCCGGCCGGTCAGATCGGGGTTCTGCTCCGAACCGGAGAGCGCGAACTCCTTCTCGATGATCGACTGGGTCAGGACGAACCACGAGTAGTCGTGTCCGGTGGCCAGGATCTGCTTCATCGCCCCGATCGAGTCGGCGCCGGGCACGCCGGACATCCCGGTCAGCCGGCGCCCCTCGGCGTCGAACCACATGGAGGACGGGCCGGGCAGGATCCGGATGGCGTGGTCCGGCCAGACCGGGTCCCAGTTGTGGACGCCCTCGGTGTACGCCCACATCCGGTCACGGTTGACCACCCGGCCACCGGCCCGCTCGGTGATCGCCAGCATCCGGCCGTCGACATGGGCGGGCACGCCCGAGATCAGGTGCTCGGGGGCCGGACCGACCCGGTCCACCGGCCAGTTGGCCCGCATCAGCGCGTGGTTGTGCCCGATGCCGCCGGAGGTCACCACCACCGCCGCCGCCCGCTCCTCGAACGAACCGGCCACCTCACGGGAGGACTTGACGCCGCGTTCGGAGTCGTCCGGCGCCAGCACCGAACCCCGGACGCCGACCACCGCGCCGTCCTCGGCCAGCAGCTCGTCCACCTGGTGCCGGAACGCGAACCGCACCAGCCCGGCCCGCTCCGCCCGCAGCACCGGACGGAGGAACGCCTCCACCACCCCGGGCCCGGTGCCCCAGGTGATGTGGAAGCGCGGCACCGAGTTGCCGTGCCCGGTGGCCGAACCGGCGCCCCGCTCCGCCCACCCCACCAGGGGCACCACCCGGTGCCCGAGCTCGCGCAGGTAGCGGCGCTTGCCGCCGGCCGCCCACGCCAGGTACGCGTCCGCCCAGCGCCGCCCCCAGAGGTCCTCGTCGTCCGGCCGGTCGAAGCCCGCCGAACCGAACCAGTCCTGCCGGGCCAGCTCCAGCGAGTCCTTGATCCCGGCCCGGCGCTGCTCCGGGCTGTCGACGAAGAACAGGCCGCCCAGCGACCAGAACGCCTGGCCGCCCAGGTTCCGCCGGTTCTCCTGCTCGACGACCAGCACCCGCCGGCCGGCCTTCGCCAGCTCGTGCGTGGCCACCAGTCCGGCCACACCGGCCCCGACCACGATCACCTCAGGCTGGAACGGCATTCAGCTCTCCCTCGGGGAACCACCGTCGCCCGGTCGCGACGGCTGTGCGCTCCCATGGTCGGGGCAGGCCGGGCGGACCGGCACTAGGCTTGTCAGGTGGTGACGAAGAAGACTGTGCCACCGGCACAAGGGACGGCCTCCTCGACGGCCGACCGGCACGGCGCCGTGGCGCGCATCCTGGCGGACGAGAGCGGGATGGTCGACTCCTTCATGGCCGCCATCGCCCGGGAGATCCCCGCCTACGCCAACCTTGACGCCGGCCAGCTGGCCGAGGTCCGCTCCATCATCGTCTGGACGCTCCACCGGGTGCTCGAACTCTGGGCCGTGGACGGCTCGTTGGAGCCCGAGGACATCCGGATGTTCCGGGGTGTCGGCGCGGTCAGGGCGCGCGACGCCCGTCCGCTGGCCGCCGTGCTGCGCGCCTACCGGGTCGCCGCACTGGCCTTCTTCGACCGGATCGGGGAACGCTTCGCCGACGCCGTCTCGGTGCGCGACCTCAGCGCGCTCGCCCGGGTGTGGCTCACGGTGCTCGACCAGTCCTCAGAGGCGATCTTCGACGGCTACGAGTCCACCGGGCGCATCCTCAGCGAGGACCGCGAACGCTCCCTGCGTAGCCTCCTCACCGACCTGCTGCTCGGCCGGCAGAGCCACGCCGGCACCCTCCGCGCCCGGCTGCGCGAGCTCGACGCGGAACTGCCGTCCTCCTTCGACCTGGTGGTGGTCTCCCCGGCGGGGCCCGCGAGCCCGGCGGGACCGGCGGCCGCCGGTCCCGACGAGGCGGAGCGGGCGGCCGCGCTGGTCACCGCGGCCCTGGACGCCCGGGCCGCGGGCGAGGCGGCCGGCCGCGAACCCACCTCGCTGCACACCACCGTGGACGGCGTCGGAGTCGCCCTGGTCAAGGCGGCCGACATGACCCGGCTGCACGGCCTGGCCGCCGCCCACGACCTCACCGGTGCCCTGCTCACCGGCGTCACCGCCGCCACCGCGCCCCGCGACCACCGGCTCGCCGTCCACGGCCTGCGGCACGCCTCGCCACTGGTGTGGAGCGAGCGCCGGGTGCTCGACCGCGGCGACCTGGAGGTGGTCGCCCTGGTCACCGGACATCCCGACGCCGACCCCGGACGCGTCGCCGAAGCCGTACTCGGCCCGCTCGCCCGGGACGCCGACACCCGGCGCACCCTCGACGCCGTCATCTACTCCGACAGTGCCCCGGCCGCGGCCGCCCGCCTCCACCTCCACGCCCAGACCGTCCGCTACCGGCTGCGCCGCGTCGCCGCCACCACCGGCCGCGACCCCCGCACCCCCTGGAACCGCTTCGCCTTCCAGACCGCCCTGCTCGCGAGCGCTAGGACGTGAGGCGGGCCCGGAGGTCGCGCTTGAGCAGCTTGCCGCTCTGGTTGCGCGGGAGGTCGGGGACGAAGTGGACGGTTTTCGGGACCTTGTAGGGGGCCAGGCGGCTCCGGACGTGGGCGATGAGCTCGGCTGCGGTGGGGGCGGGCGTGGCGGCGTCGGAGCGGAGGACGACGAAGGCGGTGACCGCCTCGATCCACCTGTCGTCGGGGGTGCCGATCACCGCGACCTCCGCCACGGCCGGGTGGCTGTGGACGGCCTCCTCGACCTCCCGGGAGGCCACCAGCACCCCGCCGGTGTTGATGACGTCCTTGATCCGGTCGACCACGGTCAGGTAGCCGGCTTCGTCGGCGACGACCAGGTCCCCCGAGTGGAACCAGCCGCCGCGGAACGCCTCGGCGGTCTCCTCCGGGGCGTCCCAGTAGCCGAGGCACAACTGCGGTGAGCGGTAGACGATTTCACCCGGAGTACCGGGCGGCACCTCGGCGCCGTCTCGGTCGACGATCCGGGCCTCCACGAACAGCACCGGGCGTCCGCAGGAGGCCGGCCGCTCCCGGTGCTCCTCCGGGCGCAGTACGGTGGCGAGCGGTCCGATCTCCGACTGGCCGAAGCAGTTGTAGAAGCCGACCCGCGGGTAGCGCTCGCGCAGCCGGTCGAGCACGGCCACCGGCATGACCGAGGCACCGTACTGGGCCTTGCGCAGCGAGGACAGGTCGCGGCGGTCCAGGTCGGGGTGGTCGGCCAGCGGGACCCACACCGTCGGGGCCAGGAACAGCGAGCCGATCCGGTCCTCCTCGATCCGCCGGAGCAGCTCGGGGACGTCCGGCGACTCCAGCAGCAGCACGGAGGCGCCGACTGCGAGGTAGGGCAGCAGGAAGACGTGCAGGGCGGCCGAGTGGTACAGCGGCATGCAGATCAGCGGCCGGTCGTCCGCGCCCAGGTCGAGGGCGTGGATGCCCGACAGGTAGGCGTGCACCAGGGCGCGGTGGGGCATCTTCGCGCCCTTCGGCCGGGAGGTGGTGCCGGAGGTGTAGAGCAGCTGGACCAGGTCGGTGTCCCGCACGCCCGCGTCCACGTCCGGCACCGGGCCCGCCAGCGCGGCGGCGAGGAGCCCGGAGCGCTCGTCCCGCAGCGGGAGCACGTGCTCGACGGCCAGTCCGGCCCGGACGCGCTCGACCTCCGGTGCCAGCGCCGGGTCACTGAGCACGGCCCGGCTGCCGGAGTGGGCCAGCAGATGGCTCAACTCCCCGCCGGTGAGGGCGTAGTTGACCGGGACGTGCACCAGGCCGGCCCGGGCGCAGGCGAGGAAGGCGATCGCGTAGGCGTCGGAGTTGCGCCCGTACGCCGCGACCCGGTCGCCGGGGCGCAGGCCCAGCCCGAGCAGGTACCCGGCCGCGCGGCTGACCGCCTCGTCGAGCTGCCGGTAGGTCCAGCTGCGGTCGGCGAAGGTGAGCGCGGTGCGGTCGGGGGTGCGACGGGCGCTGCGGCGCAGCAGCCCGTCGACGGTGCCGGCGCGGGGGTCGTCGATCATGCTCGCGGTCTCGCTCTCGGGGGTCGGTTCGGGATCGGTCCGGTGCGGGCCTGGTCCGGGGTTCGCTTCGGGGTTCGGTTCGGCGTCCGTGCGGGCGTCGGTTCGGTTCGTTCGGGCGGTGGGGAGACGGGCACGGCCGGTTGCAGGGGCAGCCTGCCCACTCCGGGCCGTACGGACGCACGGGTGTCCGACGCGCGGAGCCGGGTAGGCGCGCCTTCGTAGCCACCGACTCCGGGAGGCCGCCATGGACCTCGCGTTCCTCACTCCGTTGCTCGACCGACCCGGCCCCTGGGCCTCGCTGTACCTGGACACCTCCCGCGCCACCGAGGACGCCGCCCCGCGCCGGGCCCTGATCGACCGGGCCGCCGTCCACCGGCTCGCCGGGCTCGGGGTGGACGACGCCACCTGTGCTGCCGTCCGCGACCACCTGGCCGGGGAACCGACGGCCGCCTCCCCACCGGGGCGGGCGCTGTTCGCCGCCGACGGTGAGGTCGCCCTGGACGTGCCGCTGATGGAGTCGCCGCCCGACGTCGCCGCCACCTGGGCGCCGCTGCCGCACACCGCCCCACTGCTCGGTCTGCTGGACGACGCCGCGCCGCGCTGCCTGGTGGTGGCCGTGGACCGCACCGGGGCCGCGCTGGAGCAGCGCGAGCTCGGCCGCTCCGCGCCGATCGGCACCGTCGAGGGCCGGCAGTGGCAGGGCCGCGGCCACCGCGCCCCGCCCGCCGACCGGTACGAATGGCACTACCGGCACCGCGTGGAGGACGCCTGGGAGCGCACCGCCGCGGTCATCGCCGACCAGCTGACCCGGATCTGGCCCGGCAGCGGAGCCCGCCTGCTGGTGCTCACCGGCGACGTCCGCGAGCGGCGGGCCGTCCGAGCCCTGCTGCCCCGCCCGATGCAGCCGGACACCGTCGAGGTCGACGGCGGCGGCCGGGCCGACGGCATCGCCCGGGACAGCTTCGACCGCCGGATCGCCGAGGCCTGGGAGGAGCACCGGGAGCGGCACCTGACCACCGTGCTGGACGCCTTCCGCACCGGCGTCGGGCGCCCCGGCGAACACGCCACCGATGCCGCCGGCACCGAGACCGCACCCGGCGCCGCGGCCCAGGGCGTGCCCGCCGTGGTGACCGCGGCCCGGCAGCACCAGCTCGCGGCGCTGCTCTTCCAGCCGGGCGGCCACGATCCGGAGCGGCCGGTGTGGACCGGTCCGGAGCCGGAGCACATCGGCGTCCAGCGGGCCGAGCTGCGTGCCATGGGAGTGTCCGAACCGCAGCAGGCCCCGGCCGCCGACGCCCTGCTGCGCAGCGCCGCGGCGGTCGGGGCCGAGGCCCTGGTGGTGCCGGAGTCCGTACCCGGCCCGCCCGGCGGGCTCGGCGCCGTGCTGCGGTGGAACACCTGACCCGAGCGGCGGCCGGACCGGACCATCCGCGCCGAACACCTGGCCGCAACGGCCGGTCCGGTGACCGCACCGCTCGTATACATATGTCGACCGGGGGAGGAGAATCGACGGCGCGGGGCGGGAGTCCGACGAGGAGGCCGGCCATGAAGAGCCTTGAACGCCGCTACGCGGTGACGCTGCCCGGGCCGGTCGGCGGGCACGCCCCGCCGGCCGTCATCGTGGTGCACGCCACCGAGATCCTCGGGCCCGGGGGCGGGCCCGTCTGGGAGAGCACGGACGGGAACTTCAGGGTGGAGATCACCGGCGAGGTGGCCACCGTTCTGACCGCACCCGTCGACTCCCCGCGGCACCCGTGCCTGCACGCCGTGCCACTGCCCGATCGCGCCGCGCCGCTGCGCTGAGCGCCGCTCACCGAGGGCGTACTCGGGCCTGTCCGGGCGGGTCTCCGTCGCCCGCCACCGGGGCATCCCCCGCCTGCCGCCTCTCCTTCTCTTCTCCTCCTCCGGCGACGGCGTCACGAACCCCGCGGAACCGTCCGCGGCCGCCTGTGGACAGTTCGGGTGCGGATCCCTATTCTTCAGGCGATCTCTGCGCGTGACCAGCACCGCAGGCATTTCCGGTGGGGGCCGCAACGGACATGGAAATCGAACAGAATGTGCCGCGTCCGCGCGCCCTGGTCTACGGTGGCCCGGTCGCAGACCCCCGGCGGCCGGCTCTGGCGGCGCAGCTGATGATCGGCGGGTACACCGTGGCGCAGCTGGCCGTCGCGGTCGCCGGCGGCAGCAGGTCGGCGTTCTTCCGGCAGTTCTCCCCGGTCTCCACGCTGTTGTTCCTCGCCACCATCGCCGTGTTCCTGTGCTGGTTCCACCGCTGCCGCCTCAACGCGGAGCAGTTCGCCCCGGGAACGCACCGGTTCTCCTCGGGGCTCGCCATCGGCGCGTGGTTCATCCCCGTGGTGATGTGGTGGATCCCGCGCCGGATCACCCTGGACATCTGGCGGGCTGGTTCGCCCGTGGGCGGGGTGTGGCTGGTCAACGCGTGGTGGGTGGCCTGGCTCGGCAAGACGGTCGGCGGCGCGATCGCCATCGAGCTCGGGGCGCCGCGCCCGTACACCTACTCGCCGATCGAGGAGACGGTCGGTGTCGTCGCCGGCGTCCTGGCGATCCTGCTGATCCACCGGGTCACGGCCGGTCAGCACGCCAGGGTGCGGGCCGCGATGCAGTCCCCGCCCTTCGCGAGGACCGCGGCCTCCTGACGCCCTTACGGAGGAGTGGCATGCGATTCCCGGCACCGACGTCCGTGCTCATCGTCGGTGGAGGCCCGGCCGTCGGCGGCCGGGGCGTTGCAGAGCTGTTGCAGGGGGTGTGAGCCGGCTCACGGTGGGGTGGGATGGTTCGTGATCGCATGGTCGGATGCATCAGTTCGAGAAGGCCGGCCCTTTGCTGGCCGTAGGGGTGGCGGTCGTTCTGCTGGCGGGTTGTGGGTCGCAGACGGGGAGTACGGCGGGGGCCCGGGGGGTCGGCGGCGGTGCGGGGCCGTGCGGCGCGGCGTCGGCGTCGTCGGCGGGGACGCAGGCCGGGGTGCGGGTCACGACGGGGGGCGCGGCCTGTGCGGAGTACGAGGTGAGCAACGGGACGGGCGAGACGGCCGATGTGACCGTGGTGTTCAGCCGGACGGACGCGGGCGGGGGCGCCATGGACACCGTGACGAGGACCGTCGAGGGGCTTGCGCCGGGGGCCGTCTCGAAGGGGCGGGTCGAACTGGGCGGTACCACCTCGGGGGTGAAGGTCCTCAAGGTGCGCAGCGTGCCGAGTGCCGAGGCGTCGCGGCCGAAGGGCCCGTGCCCGGCGTCCGGGGTGCTGGTGAGCGTGGACGAGGGGGCTGCGGCGATGGGGCTCCGGACCGCCGGCCTGAACCTGCGGAACTGCGGGACGGCCGAGGTGACCCTGAACGGCTATCCGGCGCTGCAGGTGCTCGACGCCGAGCGCAAGCCGGTCGACGGGGTCCAGGTCGTGCACGGCGGTGCCGAGATCGCCAGTGGCACCGGCGCGGACGCCCCGCCGCGGGAGGTCGTGCTGAAGCCGGGGGAGAGCGCCGGTTCCACGCTGGTATGGCGCAACACCACCGGGGCCGGGGATCCGGTGAACGCCCCGTACGTGCGGGTGCGCGCCATGCCGGGCGCGGCCCCGGTGACGGTGACGCCGGAGCTGGACCTGGGCACCACCGGCCGTCTCGGGGTCGGCGCCTGGGTCAGGGACGAGGCGGGAGCGCCGGCGCCAGGTCGATGACCACCTTGCCGGGGAAGTCCACCCGTTCCGCCGCGAGGTCCATGACCTGGCGGGGGAACTCGTCCAGCCCGATCCGGCGGGAGGTCAGTTTCTCCAGCGGGAAGGCCTCCGGGTGGGCCGCGCGCAGGCGGAAGCCCTCCTCGTAGTCCTCCCGGTGGCACCCGTAGGCGCCCGCGAGGGAGATCCGCCTGCCCCGGTGGTCGATCGGTTCGATCAGTTCGCGGCGGCGGACGGTGTCGACGTCGGCCTGGCCGGGCGGGAAGGTGTCGCCCTTGCGGGTGCCGCCGTAGACGAGCAGCACGGCGCCGTCGGCGGCCAGGTCCGCTCCGGTTTCCAGGAGTTCGGCGCCGGCGATGGTGGGGGCCACGACGACGACGTCGAACCGGCCCTGGTGCTGCTCGGCCTTCGCCTCCGTCAGGGGGTGGATCTCGTCCTCGGTGAGGAGGCCCTGCTGCCGGGCGAAGGCGCGGCGGGCCTCGCCGCGGTTGAAGACGGCGACCGACGCGCCCAGGTGCCGGGCGTACAGGGCGAAGGTGAGCCCGGCGCAGCCGGCGCCGATCACGGCGACCCGCCGGCCCCGGAGGTCGGTCAGGCCGGTGAGTTCGAGCAGCTTGCGCAGCGCGTGGACGATGCAGGCGAAGGGCTCGGGCATCCAGATGCAGTCCCGGATGTCCGCTTCGGGGACCCGCACCACGGCCTGGTCGAGCTGTGCCTCGGTGCCGTGGACGAAGACGTACTCGGCGAAGCCGGTGGTGCGGCTGGGGGTGATGTTGGGGTTGAGGGTGACGAGTTCGCCCTCCCGGAAGCCGGTGCGGGCGCCGGCGAAGGCGACGGTGCCGACGAGTTCGTGGCCGAAGAGCGGGCCGCGGTCCTCGGGGATGTCGCGCGAGCCCAGGATCTCCTTGGCGTCGGCGCGGCAGATGCCCAGGTGGTCGGGCCTGATCAGGACGGTGTCGGCGCCCAGCGCGTCGTGCGGGAAGGGGCGGGTGCCGAGGCTCACCACGCCGTCCCGCAGCGTGGTCGTGACGTAGGTGGCCGGGAGGTTCGGCACTTCGACTCCTCAGGGGGCGTGGGGCTGACGGGTTCGGGCGCGTTCGATGTCGAGGGCCAGGCGGGCGGGGTCGCCGTCGCGGTAGTCGTTCTCCAGGACCAGCGCCTCGGGCCTGAACCCGTGGGCGGCGAGGGCGGCGAGGGCCTCCCGGACCGGGCCGTCGCCGTCACCGAGGAGGTCCCGGTTGACGACGCCGCCGGTGCCGTCCTTGAGGTGGACCTGCGGGGCGAGCCAGGGGTGGGTCTCCTCGATCAGGGCCACCGCGTCGACGCCGGCCACCCGCGGGTTGTAGGTGTCCAGCAGCAGCCGGAAGGCGTCCGCTGCCACCTGCTCGGCCAGGAGCCGGGCGCGCCGCGGGTCGAGGTCGTTCTCGTTGGCCAGCAGCAGCCCGCGGGCCTGCGCCTCGCCCGCCGCCCAGGCCAGGACGTCGGCCGTCCGCCGCAGAGCGGGCCGGTCGGTGATGGTGCTGCGGCGGAAGCTCGGAACGAAGGCCAGCGGCGCGCCGAGGGCCAGCGCGGTGTCGAGCACCCGGACCAGGACGCGGCGCACGCGCAGCGCGTCCTGGCTGCCGGTGGGCGCGTGCAGGCCGAGGTCGTTGAGGGTGTTGCCCGCGACGGCGAGCGGACGCAGGCCGTACCGGGCGCAGTCGTCCAGGATCCGCTCGACGGTGCCCGCCGCGTCGAGCCAGGGCCCGCGGCCGGGGCCGCCGAGGTCGAGCTGGAGGCCGTCGACTCCCGCCCGGTGCGCCAGTTCGACGGCGTCGAGGTGGTCCCCGGGCAGCCGCCAGCCGGCCAGTCCGATCAGCGGGCCGGAGGTCACGAGACCGTGCCCGAGGGGATCCGGCGGCTCTGGGACACCGGCAGCCGCTCGCTCACCGGGTACCAGGCGCCGGCGCCGTCGACCACCAGGTGGGCGCCGTGCAGCCCGGTTCCGGCGGTGGCCGCCAGTTCCCGGGCCAGCGGGGCGAAGCTCGCCGGGCGCATGTAGGCGGTGTAGTCGAAGTCCTCGGGGCGCCGACGCCGGATCCCGGGGGTGTCGACCATGCCGGACGGCAGGGCCTGGACGATCCGCAGGGCCTCGGCGCCGGGCACCTCGGGGCTCTCCTCCTGGGCGACGGAGTCCAGCAGGGCGGAGGCGGCGGCCTTGGTGGCCGCGTAGCCGGAGCGTCCCGGCCCGGCGTTGTAGACCACCTCGGAGGAGACGCCGAGGAACACCCCGGGGGCGTCGGGGCGACGCAGGGCCGGGACGGTCCAGGAGAGCGTCAGCCAGAGGCCGTGCAGGTTGACGTCGAGCTGGCGGCGCCACTCCGCCTCGGTGCACTCCCGGAAGAGGGTCCGCCGGTCGCCGTAGTGGACCGCCGAGTAGCAGACCGCGTGCAGCGGTTCGGCGGCGGCCAGTGACAGGTTCTCGGCGACCCGGTCGGTGTCCGTGAGGTCGGTGGCCGCCCAGCGGAGCCGTTCGGCGCCGGGCCCGGTCGGCCGGGAGCGGCTGAGCACCGTGACGTCGAGGCCCTCCTCGGCCCAGGCGTCCGCGATGCCGCGGCCGATGCCGGTGGATCCGCCGACCACCAGGGCGCGGCGGCGGCTCGATTCGGTCATGGGGACTCCAGGGGTGAGGGCGAGCGGGATCCCGGCGGCGCCGGGCCGAAGCGCACCGCGAGTTTGACGAGCCGCCTCCCGGTGACGGTACGGCCGCGGCCGGCCGACAGGTCGGTCATGATCCGGGCCGCCTCCGGCGCTCCGACCACATGGGTCACCAGGGCGCGGTAGGTGTCCGGGCGCCGGCACAACTCCTGTGCGGCCTCGGCGAGATGGTGGTTGCCCACGCCGCGGTGGCCGGTCAGCCGGACGCGTCGGCCGTCGGCGGTGTCCGCCGTCGTGAAGGCGTACGGGACGGGGTGCCCGGCGCAGTTGGCCGCGCGGACGGCGGTCAGGTCGACGCCGGGCAGCAGGGCGCTGCGCGCGCCCGGTGGGAGGCCGCCGAACAGGTCGACGGTCAGCTGTTCTTCGCCGACCGCGAGTCGGAGGGCGGAGGTGAGGGCGTTCAGGGTGCCGTCGCGCGGGGTCGCGAGCAGCGCCGCGACCGGTCCCGGGCCGAGCGGAGGTACCCCGTCGAGGGTCAACTCGACTCCTGGAACGCCCTGTTGGGCGCTCCAGGCCAGCCCGTCCGGAGTGTGGTGGACGAGCAGGACGCGCACGCCGCCGCCGAACCGGTGCCGGGCGGCCCGGACGGCGAGCTGCCCGACCGTCCCGTCGCCGTGGACCACCAGGGTGCGGGGGCGGGCGGTGGCGAGCAGGTCGAGGGCGTACCGGACGGCGGCCAGCGGCTCGATCAGGGTGCCGAGCACGGCATCGGGTTGCTGCTCCAGCGGCAGCACCAGGCCGTCCCGGACGGCCGTGGCGGGTACGAGGGTGCGCTCCTGGAGCAGGCCGTCGACGTTGTGGCCGAGCAGGAAGGACGGGTCCGAGCGGTGGGTGGGGTTGACCACGACGGCGGTGCCCGGACGGCGCAGCGCGTCGGGGACGCCCGGGCCGGCGGCGACCACCCGGGCGATGCCCTCGTGGCCGATGACCGGCGCCGGGTCGTCGCGCAGCCCGCGCAGCATCTGGATGTCCGTGCCGCACAGCCCGGCGACCGGGGTGGCCACCAGCAGTTCGCCCGGGGCGGGCCGCTGGGTGGGGCGCAGGCGCAGCCGTACGACGCCGCCCGGCTCCCGGACCAGGGCGTGGTGGCTGGGCACGCCCTCGGTGGCGGTGGCAGTGGCGGTGGCAGTGACGGCGGTGGCGGTGGCGGTGGTGGCGCGGGTCGGGGTCGCTGTCATGCGGGCACCCCGAGGCCGACGGCTGTCCCCGCCCCGGCCGCGATGCCGGCGTCGGCCGCGATCCCGGTGCTGGCCGCGATGCCGGCCCCGGCCAGGCTGTCGGCCTCCCCGGGGCCGGTGACGGTGATCCGCCGGTCCAGCCAGTCGGGGGTGCGCTCGCTGGTCAGGTAGAGGCCCTGCCGGGTGAGGTGTCCGAGCAGGGCGCGCCGGTAGTGCCGGCCGAGGCCGTGGACGACGCCGCCGGTGAGCACCACCTCGTCCAGCTCGGGGTCGAGGCAGAGCGCGGTGCGCAGCACGGACGCGACGGGGGCGGTCACCGCGTCGAGGAGGTCGGCGGCGACGTCGTCCGAGGCGTCCAGCGCCGCGCGCAGCGCCGTCTCGAAGCCGGTGCCGCCGGCCGCCGGCCGGCCGAGTCGGGAGGCCGCCCAGCGGGCCGGCTCCCGCCGGGCGAGGGCCTGCGCCGTCCGGGCGATGCCGGGCCCG
This sequence comes from Kitasatospora sp. NPDC101157, assembly GCF_044768255.1. Lineage (NCBI taxonomy): Bacteria > Bacillati > Actinomycetota > Actinomycetes > Kitasatosporales > Streptomycetaceae > Kitasatospora > Kitasatospora sp. NPDC101157. The sequence continues at coordinate 374,343 of NZ_JBIWPL010000007.1, forward strand.
GAGGCGTATGCGGCCAGGTGGCCGGGCTTGCCGCAGTCGCAGGTCAACTCGACCGGCGCTCCGTCCAGTTCGGCGTGAACCGGCAGGTGGCCGATCTCGCCCTGGAGCCCGCTGTCGTCGACCGGGATCCGGCCCTGCCGCTGGTCGATGACCCGGCAGGCGATGCCCGAGCTGATGGTCGCCAGCAGGACCTTGCGGTGGTGGCGGCGCTCGGAGGCCGAGGCGGCGTGGAGCAGTGCGGCGGTGACGTCGTTGACGATGTGCCAGCGGACGTCGGGCCGCCGGGCGGTGAGTGCCGCCCGCAGGTCGTACGGCTCGCTGTGCTCGCCCCAGAGCGGGGCGGAGGCGTAGACGAGGCCGGTGCGGTGGTCGAGGGCGGCGCCGAAGGAGATGCCGACGACCGGAGCCGGGGTCCGCGGTACCGCCTCGCACAGCTCCCGGACCATCAGCTCCTGGAGCTCGGCGACGGTGGCCGCCGGGAAGCGCCTGAAACTGGGGGAGGGGCGTGAGGTGCGGTCCCGTAACCGCCCCCCGCGCAGCCAGGTCGCCCGCCGGAGGTGGGTTCCGCCGACGTCGAGGACCGTGATGTCAGCACCGGTAGCGGTGCTCATACGGCTGCGCCCACGAGTTCGCCGCGTGCTCCCGTCGTCCAGGAGCCGATGAACTCCAGGGCCCGGCCCAGTTCCTCCGGGGTGAGGTCGTTGGCGAAGACGACGGCACCGATGCCCCGGGTGAGCGGGACGCGCTGGAGGCCGTCGCGGTGCTTGACGGCGTCGGAAAGCGCCTCCTCCAGCAGCTCCTGGGTGAAAATCGGGTGGGCGATGGGGAGTTGGAAGCCCTGGAGCAGTCTGAGGGCACGGTCGGTGTCGTGCTCGGAGAGGTGCCCGCGCAGGCGGGCGAGGGCGAGGCAGATCGCCATGTCGACGGCGACGGCCTCGCCGTGCAGCAGCGGCGGGTCGGCGCGCAGTTCCAGGGACGGGCTGAAGGTGTGGCCGTAGTCGACGGAACGTTCCAACACCTGTTCCCAGAGGTTGGGTTCGAGTTCGTCGAGCATGCCGGAGATCGCCCGGGACAGCACCTCGCTGACGGCGGAGCCGCAGCCGGCCAGGGTGTCGGGGGTGATGGCGCCGACGGTCGCCTCCAGCAGGTCGAACAGGACGGCGTCCTTGACCAGGGCCATCTTGATGATCTCGGCGATCCCGTTGGCGACGTGCCGGGGGTCGATGGTGCGCAGGAAGTGCGGGTCGATCAGGGCGGTCTCCGGCGCGAAGTAGGCGCCCAGGCGGTTCTTGTGGTGGCCGTGGTTGACCCCGGTCTTCACGCCGATCCCGGCGTCGATCTGGCCGACCAGCGTGGTGGGGACGCGCACGTACGGCACGCCGCGGCGGTACATGCCGGCCGCGAAGCCGACGATGTCCAGGACCACGCCGCCGCCGACGGCGACGACCTTCTCGGTGCGGCGCAGGATGCCCATCCGGGACATCGCCTCGGTCACGTGGACGGCCTGCTCCAGGGACTTGGCGTCCTCGTCGCCCCGGACGACCAGCCAGGTCGCGTCGACCAGCCAGCGGTCGAAGTACTCGGTGAAGCGCTCGCGGTAGAGGGTGTCGACGACGGAGTCGATCGCGAGGAGGCACCGGACGGGCAGGCCCTGGCCGCCGCCGCAGGCGCGGGCGAGGGTCGGGTTGCCGGGGTCGAGCAGCCCGCGCACCATGCTGACGCTGTAGGCGACGGGCTGGTCGGCCCGGACGTTCCAGTGCAGCCCGGGCGGCTTGGGGAGATCGGCGACCGGGTTCAGGCCGGCCGGGCGGGGGAGTGCGGTACCAGGCATGACGAAACCTCCGTGAGCGGAACTCGATCGGGGGAGTGGGCGGCCGGGACCGGGTCGACCGGCCGCCTGTCGGCATCGAACGCTAGTGCGTCATCTGCATGCATGGCAAGGTGACAGCAGTCACAATAGATGTATTCAGATGCATATTTCTGCAGAGTTACCTACCATGGCGCCGCATTGCGGCGGTGTGACGGCGGCCCCGGCGGCCGTCGGCGGCGTTCGTCCACCGGACTCGACGGCGGTGTTCGACGGCGGGGCGCGACCGCGGTGCGAGCCCGCGCGAAGCGGCCCCGGCCGCAGGCGGGTGCCTGCGGCCGGGGCCTTCGGGGGAGGGCGGGTGCTCAGTCCATCGGCACCGCGGGCGCGTACCGCAGCCGGGCGACCAGCGAGGCGGTGGAGTCGGTCAGCGCGGCGGTGTCCAGGGCCTCGGCCAGGGCCTTGCGCAGGGTCTGCTCCGCCACCGCGGCGAGCTGTCGGCCGGCCTCGGTGACCTGCACGTCCACGCCGCGCCTGTCGTCGGCTGCGCTGCGCCGCACCACCCACTCGGCGTCCTCCAGGCGGGCGACCATCCGGCTGACCGCGGGCTGGTTGGCGCCGAGCGCCTTGACCAGGTCCGACATCCGCAGCGTGCCGTCCCGCCGCTCGGTCAGCGAGAGCAGGAGCAGCAGCTCGTTCATGGAGACGCCGTGGCCGCGGGTCAGTCGCCTGCCCGCGGTCGCGTTGACCTGCTCCATCAGCCGGGTGAGTTGTCGCCAGATGGCGATCTCGTCCCGCCCGCTCCCCGGTCCCCATGTCTCCATTGACGCGGCCCCTCACTGAGTCCTTCGAAACGCTGTCGTCCGGAACGTCGTCCTTCGGAACGTTCCGCTTGTCCGTCCGCCACCGTCGCCCAGCGTAACTCTTTGCGGCAGTTGACCACTCCCGCGCGTTCGTCCATTATCTACATGCAATCGCATACATCTTCCTTTAACCTGGCTCCCTACGAAAGGCTCGGGTCGCCATGCCACTGCCCCTTCTGGCCCTGATGCTCGGGGTGTTCTGCGTGGGCACCGCCGAGGTCGTCATCGCGGGGATCCTGCCCGAGATGTCCGCCGACCTGGACGTGTCCATCCCGACGGCCGGCCTGCTGGTCACCGGCTACGCCCTGGGGGTGACCATCGGGGGTCCGATCATCACCCTGCTGACCACCAAGTGGTCCCGCAAGGGGCTGCTGCTCAGCCTGATGGGCGTCTTCATCGTCGGCAACGTCATCGCCGTGCTCGCCCCCAACTACCCGACCCTGATGGGCGCGCGCATCTTCACCTCGCTCAGCCACGGCACCTTCGCGGCCGTCGCCTGGCACGTCGCCGCGCTGATGTCCCCGCCCGACAAGCAGGCCACCGCCATGGCCAAGATCGCCCTCGGCTTCAACTTCGCCAATGTGCTCGGCTCCCCGATCGGCACCTTCATCGGACAGCACTTCGGCTGGCGCGCCACCTTCGGCTACGTCACGGCCTTCGCCGTACTCTGCCTGCTGCTCATCGTCAGGTTCGTGCCCGGCGCGCTGTCCACCGAGAGCGACGAGAGCGGGGAGGGAGGCCTGTCGCTGCGCGAACAGACGAAGGTGTTTCGCAAGGGAAGCCTCCAACTCTCCATGCTGATCACCGTACTGGCCCAGGGTGCCGTCTTCACCACCTCCACCTACCTGGCGCCGCTGCTGCGCGACATCGGCCACTTCGCGCCCGCCATGGTCGGCATCCTGCTCATCGTCTTCGGCATCGGCTCGGTCCTGGGCAACATCCTGGGCGGCAAGGCCGCCGACGCCAACGTGATGCGCGGAGTGCTGCGCGCCCAGAGCGCCCTGCTGGTCTCCCTGGTGGTGTTCTGGTTCGCCGCACCCCACCAGATCCCCGCCGCGATCGCGCTGTTCCTGTTCGGTGCCGCGGGCTTCTCCATCATTCCGGCGCTCCAGGCGCGGATCCTCGCGGTGGCCGCCGCCGCGCCCGCCCTCGCGCTGTCGGCCAACGTGTCCGCCTTCAACCTGGGCAACGGGCTCGGCGCCTGGCTCGGCGGGGCGACCATCGACCTCGGCTACGACGTCCGGGCCGTCACCCTTTCCGCCGCCGTCGCCGTCTCGATCGCCCTGGTCCTCTCGGTGGCGATGTGGGCCCGGGGCCGCCGCGAGCTGCCGGAACCCGGCGCCGCGGAGCCCGCCGCCGCGACGGCGCTCGACGGTGCGGGCACCGCCGAGGCGGCGCTCGCGCGGAAGCCGTGACGCCTTCCCGGTCCAGTTCCGCGCCGCCCCCGGCCTGCCGGTGGGCGGTGCCCGGGTGCCTGGGCCCGGCGGGTGGTCAAATCCGCTTCGAGTCAGAGCGCTTGGCAGCCGGTCGAATCTTTTCGGCCATGCCGGGCGGAGCGGAAATAGGCTCGACGACGTGACCGTTGCCGTCGGTATGGATACGACCTTCATCCGGCCGGTGGAGCCCGACGCCCCGCACCGGAGCGCGCTCCGGCCGCCGTCCGACGGACCGCTGCGCCGCGGACGGGTCGGTCCGCTCGGACCGGTCGGACCGGGGGGTCCGACCGGCAGCACCGTGCTGGACGAGCTGTCCGAGGTGCTCTTCGCCCCGCTGCCGCGCAGCGACCAGCGCGCCAAGGGGGCGCTGTACCTGCGCGGGCTGATCGCGGCGCAGGGCCGCAAGTCGATCCGGAACATCGCCGCGCAGGTCGGCGGCCCCGAACTCGCGCAGAGCCTGCACCACTTCATCGCCTCCTCGACCTGGGACTGGGAGCCGGTCAGCCGGGCGCTGCAACGGCACGCCGACAACGAACTGCGCTTCACCGCCTGGGTGGTGCAGGCGAGGCCGGTCCCCAGGAAGGACCGGCGGGCGATCGGGATGTGGGGCGTGGCCAGCGAGATCACCGTGCCCGTCCGGTGGCACCTGCTGCCGTTCGGCGAGGAGGCGGCCGGGTGCGTGGCGAGCGCCGCCCGGGTGTGCGACCCGAGCGCGATCGGACCGCGCCCGGTGGTGCTGGACCTCCCGGGGGCCGACCTGCGGCCGGTCTTCGACCGCTACACCCGGGCGGGCGCGCCGGTGCTGTCCGCCGTGCCGCCCAACCTGCCGGTGCTGGACCAGGAGGCGGGCCGCGGCGGACGCTCCCTGCCCGCCGCCCGCGTGCTGCAGCTCCACCGGATGCTGCGGCGGCCGGTGGAGTGGACGGATCCGGCGTCGGGAGCGGTCCGCCGGAGCCTGGTCGGGGGCGTCCGGGTGGAGTGGGCCGGGCATCCGCTGCTGCTGGTGGGGCAGTGGGACGCCGGCCGGCAGCAGCCCGTCCAGTGCTGGCTGACCAATCTGACGGCGACTCCGCTCGGGGTCCTGCTGCGACTGGCCACGTTCCCCCAGCGGGTCGAACGGGACGCCGCCGGTTCCGCCTCGCACGTCGGCGCCCTCGACGACTACGAGGGACGCGGCTCGGACGGCTGGCACCGGCACATGACCCTGGCGGCGGCCGCGCACGTGGCCCAGGTGATCGCCGCCGCCCGGGCCCGGGTGCGCCCGTGGATCCACTGCATGGCGTCCATGGAACAGATGGGCCGGGCCTTCTGAGGTCTTGCCACTGAATGCCGCGAAGCGGACATGGCCCCGTTCAAACATCGGACTTCGTTCTGTGTCACCTCGGCGGGAGGTTCTGACACAGGCAACATGACCGCATCGCCCGTTCCGTCCCCCGGCCGCCATCATCGGAAGCATGCGAATTCTGGTTGCCGGCGGTGGTGTCAGCGGTCTGGCCACAGCGGTCGCGCTGGGGGCGAGGGGCCATCACGTGCTCGTCCTGGAGCAGCGGCCGGTGTTCACCGAGGGCGGTGCGGGCATCCGGCTGGCGCCGCGGGACTTCCGGCTCCTGGACCGGCTCGGCGTCGGCGACGCCGTCCGTGAACGGTCACTGGCCATCGGCGAGTTCCGCACCATGGACGGCGCCACCGGGAAGCCGGTCGGCACGATCCCGCTGCCCGGCGCGCACGCGGACGGCCGGGCTGCGCACGCGACGGCCCACCGGCTGGACGTCCACGAGCCGCTGCTCGACGCCTGCTGGGAACTCGACGCCGTCCAGCTCTGCCCGGACAGCCGGGTGGTCGGACACGCCGAGCACGGCGAATCGGTGGTGGCCGCACTCGCCGACGGGCGCAGCGTGACCGGCGACGCCCTGGTCCTGACCGGCGCGGCCCGGTCGGTCGTCCGCCACGACGCCCGGTGGGCCGACGACGTCCCGCCGGAACGGGCCGCGGTCTACCACACCGTCATCCCGATGGAGTCGGTCGCGGAGCACTGGCAGGACGGTCCGGCCACCAGCTGGGTGGGCCCCGGGTGGCACCTGTCCCACTACCCGCTGCCCGACGCGCGGTACCTGAGCCTCTCCGCCACCCGCCACCACCACACCGGCGCCGACCTGGACGGCGCCCGGGTCGACCTGGAACACGTCCTCGCGGCCTTCCCGGAGATCGGCTACGCCGCCCGCAACGTGCTGACCATGGGTCACACCTGGCGGGCCCGGACGCTCCCCGCCCGGACGGCCGCCTCGCGCCGGACCCGTGGCCGGGTCGCCCTGGTAACCGAGAGCGCCGAGCCGCCCCGCCCGCTGGAGGCCTCGGGCCTCCAGCACGCTCTGGCGGACGCCCTCGGCCTGGCCGCGAGCTGGGACGCCTCGGCGGGCGAGAGCCTCCGCGGGCTCGCCGACCACGACACCCGCCGCCCCGACTCCGCGCCGGACGCCACCGTCCGCGCCCGCTGCGGCGCCGGGCGGCAGGGGTGCCGCAACGGCGCTTAGGGGTCCGTCCCCGAACTCCCTCGTGCCCTGCGGCGCGATCACGATCCTGTCGTGGACGTGCCCGCCGGCCTGCGCCGTCACGGATTCGCGAATCTCTCGACCGGGAAGGTGGCCGCGATCGGCACCGTGATCCCACCGGAAGGGTCCGCGTCGGCGATCCCTTCCGGGACGCCCGGACCGGCCGTTCGACGGGGACGTCACCGATGCGAGGAGGGGGGCCGTCAGCGGCGGACGGCGAGGCCGTCCAGGGTCAGGTCGAGGAGGCGCTCGGCGCGCTGCCGGTGTTCGGGGCCGGCCGAGGTGAGGGCGATGCCCTCCAGGGCGGCGGCGATGTCGTCGGGGTGGATGTCGGTGCGGATGAGGCCGGCGGCCGCGCAGGCGTCCATGAGGGTGGTGACGGAGGCGCGGATCATCTCCCGGCTGTGGCCGTAGGGGTTGCTCCCCGTCGCGGCGATGGTGCGCAGAGCGTCGATCATGCCGTGCTTGGCAGCGGCGTAGTCGAGGAAGAGGTGCGCCCAGCCGTGCAGGGCCCGGTCGGGGGCCTTGCGGGCCAGCAGGGCGGGGGCGGCGTCGCAGAGTCGGGCCACCTCGTTGCGGTAGACCGCCTCGATCAGGGCCTCCCGGGTGGGGAAGTTGCGGTAGAGGGTCGCACTGCCCACACCCGCGTCCCTGGCGATGTGCTCCAGGTGCGCGTCCAGCCCCTGTGCGGTGAAGGCGCGGGCGGCGGCGGTGAGGATCTTCTCCCGGTTGCGCCGGGCGTCGGCCCGCAGCGGTCGAGGTGTTCCGTCGGTCATCGGTGCTCGTCCTCCGGGTCCAGGGGTGTGCGGACTTGCCAACCGGGGGCGCCACCACTTAACGTCCGGTCAAACGGAGGCGCCTCCGTTTCCGTTGTTCACTGTAGGCCACCACCCGGCCTGCGGACACCTCCGCGAAAGGAAGCCGATCATGACCGGTATCCGGGGCAAGGTCATCGCGATCACGGGCGCCAGCAGCGGCATCGGGGCGGCGACCGCGACCCACCTCGCCGAGCGGGGCGCCCTGCTGGTGCTCGGGGCGCGCCGCGAGGACCGGCTCGGGGCGGTCGTCGACGGCATCACGGCGAACGGGGGCACCGCCACGGGCGTCCTGGTCGACGTCACGCGCCGCGAGGACCTCCGGCGCCTGGTGGACACGGCAGTGGACCGCTACGGCCGGCTCGACGTCCTCGTGTCCAACGCGGGCACCATGGCCGTCTCGCCGTTCGACGACCTGCGCCAGGACGACTGGGACGCCATGGTCGCGACCCATGTCACCGGACTGCTGAACGGCATCGGGGCGGCCCTGCCGGTGTTCCGCCGCCAGCGCTCCGGGCACTTCGTCAACGTCGGTTCGACCGCCGCCCACGTGGTCAAGAGCCCGCAGGCGGTCTACGCGGCCACCAAGACGGCGGTGAAGGTGCTCTCCGAGGGGCTGCGCCAGGAAGCGGGACCCGACCTGCGCGTCACGCTCGTCTCGCCGGGATTCACCGACACCGAGGGCGTGGGCAAGGGAGCCGGCCCCGAGCTTGCCGCCGCGATGATCCGGCAGCGCGACGAGATCGCCATGCCGCCCGGCGCGGTCGCGTCCGCCATCGCCTACGCCGTCGAACAGCCCGAGGGCGTCGACGTCGGCGAGATCGTGGTGCGCCCCACCGCGCAGTCCTGAGCGCGCCCGCGTGGAGGAGGGCGGCGTCCGCCACCCCCCGGAGAGCGGGCGGTGGCGGACGAACGATCGGGACGGGGGCCGTCAGGCCAGCGCGGCCTCGACCAGGTCGGCAGCCCTGCTCACGCTGGCACCCGCCCGGACCTCCGCGCTGAGCTCCGCCAGCCGGGCCGCCACCTTCGGGTCCCCGGTCAGCTCCAGCACCGCGGAGCGCAGCGCGTCGGCGGTGGCCAGGTCGGTGTCCAGACGTCGGGCGACGCCGAGTTCGACCAGCCGGTCCGCGTTCTCGAACTGGTCGGCGGCCTGCGGCACCGCGACCATCGGCAGTCCGCAGTACAGGCCCTCGCTGCACCCGCCCATCCCGGCGTGGGTGATGAACGCGTCGGCCTGCTGGAGCACCGCGAACTGCGGTACCCACTGGTGCACTTCGACGTTGGCCGGCACCGGGCCCAGCTCGGCCGGGTCGGTCGACCTGCCGATCTGGAGCACGACGTGCCAGCCGGGCAGGCCGCCGAAGGCCTCCAGGCAGGCGCGGTAGAAGGCCGGCTGGCGGGTGAAGGTGGAGCCGAGCGAGATCAGCAGCACCTGCTGCGCGTCCTGCGGCCGGGTCCAACTCCCCTCGCGCTCCCGGTTGTCGAGGCAGGGCCCGGCGAAGGAGAAGACCTCGCGGTCGACCTCCGCCAGCCCGGTCTGGAGGGCCTGGGGGATGAGCGCTATCCCGCGGTCCGGCCGCAGCATGTACGTGAAGATGTCGCGGGGCGGCACCCCGTTGTCGGCCAGCCACCGGGTGAACCGATCCGGGACGTTGTCCGCCTCCAGCGCCTTCATGACCGTCCGGAACGGTTCGACGTCCGGGTCGGCGGTGGCGACCCTGGACGGCGAGATCAGCATGGACGGCACGCCCCAGCTGTCGGCCAGGACCCGTCCCGCGTAGGCCATGAAGTCGTACAGCACGAGGTCGGGGCGGTCGTCCTCGAACACCTCCCGCATCAGCGGCAGCATCACCTGCGCCTCGTCGAAGATCATGCTGTGGACATTGGTCCCGGGCTGGACGGCCCCCTTGAGGACCGACAGGCCCGTCTCGTGGGGCACGAACCGGGCGCCGGTGGCCTCGATCCGCTCGGCGAACGACGGGTCGTTCACGTAACTGACCCGGTGGCCACGGGAGACCAGCTCCCGGATCACCTCCAGGCTGGGGTTGACGTGGCCGTGTGCCGGGATGTTCACCATGGCGATGTGTGCTGGGCCTGGCATCGTCGTCACCTTTCCTCGTACGTCGTCACGAGTGCTGTGTTCCACCGTTCTGACGTTACGTCAACTGATGTGCGGGGAGCGCACCCAGGGTGCCGGTACGGCCGGACGCGCAGCGGCCCGGCAGGTGGGAGCGCCGGTTCCCGGGCCGGGCCGCCGTTTCGGTGCGAGGAAGGAAGGGGTCAGGAACGCCAGGCCGGAGCGGTCGCGATCGCCTTCAACTGGTCCACGCCGAGCGCCGGATCGCCGGGCCTGGTCGTGTACCGGTTCTCGCCGTTCCACTCCGAGAGCCACAGCTGGCTGCCGTCCGGGTAGTGAACGGCCGCCGACCAGTACAGGACCGGATTCGTCGCCGACTTCCCGTGGCCGAAGCGGTTGGTGACGACGAGCGTCCCGTCCGGCCGCTTCTCCCGGACTTCCAGCGGGGTGAGGGATTCCCGGTCCATGGTCGCCAGCTCGTCCCGACCGAGCTTGGACGCCGGGTCCGCGCCGACCTGCAGCATGCTGGTACGGCCCTGGTAGGTGACGGTGAGCGCGGCGTGCCCGGGGTCCTGGTTCCCCACCTCGGCCCCGGCGGGCAGCAGCGGTACGAGCTTCGCGAGCAGCTCCGCGTTGGACGGCCCACTGGCGGCGGGTGCGGGGCGCGGGGAGTCGCCGGGCTTCGGCGCGTCCGTGACCGGGGCGAGCGCGGCGAAGACCCGGTCCCAGGACGGGTCCGTCACCAGATCCGTCAGTCGGGCGGTGTCGGCCACCGGCGGCTCCGGCCGGTTGGCCGTGGCCGGTTGCCCGTTGAACTCGGTGAACGAGACCCGGCGACCGTCCGGGGCCGCCCAGGTGACCCGCCACTCGCGGCCGTCCTTGGCGTTCTGGTTGCGCAGCTTGTCGATCACCAGCACGGAGCCGTCCGGCCGGACCGTGCGGTCGCAGGAGTCCTGGGGCGTCTCGAAGCCGTCCGTGCACACCGCGGCGGAGTCGGGCCGGAGGTTGGTCCACTCGGCCGAGAACTCGACGATGCTCGCCCCGGAGCCGTCGTCGAACAGCAGGTTGGCGCCGGTCGTGTGCCCGCTGAGCTTCGCCGGGCCGTCGGTGTTGAGCTCCTTCACCGTGCCCTTCGGCAGCAGGTCGGTGACCAGGGTGATGAGCTCCCGCGTCGACATCTCGGCCCGGGGCGGCGCCGGCCGGGTGGCCGGCCCGCTGATCCCGAGCGGGCCCCCGCCGAGCGCGGTGAAGCCGCCGGCTCCGGCCAGAACCAGTACCGCGAGCCCGGCCCCGACGGCGGTGCGCCGGCGGCGGCGCCGGCGGCGGCCGCGCTGCTCGGCCTGGACGGCGAGGGTGTGCTGAACGGGTTCCGGGGCGAGCTCGGCGGCGCCGCGCAGGGCGCGGGCGAAGCCGTCGGCGAACGCGTCGTCGAAGTCGTCTTCAGTGGGCATGGCGCAGCACCGTCTTCTCGGAGGAGGGGTTGGGCCCGCTGGTGGCGTGGGTTCTGTCCGTTCCCGCGGAGCCGCCCAGGGCGGTGTCGATGTCGTCGCCCAGCACGGCGCGCAGTCGGACGAGGGCCCGGCGGCAGCGGGTGCGGACGGCGGTGCCGCTCAGCCGCAGGGCCACGGCCGTCTCCTCGACGCTGCGGTCCTCCCAGAAGCGGAGCACCAGCACGGCGCGGTCCGGCGCGGGGAGTTCGGCGAGGGCGCGCAGCAGCGTCAGCCGCAGGGCCGGGTCCGGGTCGTGCACGCCGACCTCGGGGAACTCGTCGGTGACGCGCTCGGAGGCGCTGCGCTTGCGCCGGTACGACAGGAAGGTGTTGACCAGCACGGCCTGGGCGTAGCCGCTGGGGTTGTCCAGCCGGGAGATCTTCCGCCACTTGAGGTAGATCCGGCCGAGCGCCTCCTGCACGAGGTCCTCGGCGAGGTGGGCGTCACCGCCGGTGAGCAGGAAGGCGGTGCGCAGCAGGTGCCGGGCTCGGGAGGCGACGAAGTCCGGGAACTCCGGCCACGGTGGTTCGGCCGTTTCTTGATCCATGCCTTGGTAACGCGGTGGGGCCGGGGTCATGTGACAGTCCGGTCGCCGATCATCGTGCGGGACGGCTCGCCCGGACCGCCGCCCGGACCGCCGCCGCACCCAGGGCGAGCCAGGCGGTGGCGAGCAGCCAGCCGCCGAGGACGTCCAGCGGCCAGTGCACCCCGAGGTAGATCCGGCTGAGGCCGACCGCGGCCGCGAGGACGACGGCGATCGCGGTGGCGGCCGGGGCCGCTGCCGGGCGGGCCCGGGCGACGGCCAGGGCGAGCAGGCCGGCGCAGACCGCCGAGGTGAAGGAGTGCCCGGAGGGGAAGGAGAAGCCGGCCGCGTCGGCCGCCCAGTTCGGTCGCGGCGGGCGGGGGCGGGCGAAGAGGTGCATCAGGCCGGTGCGCAGGAGTTGGCCCAGGACCAGCCACAGCAGCGGGGCGAGCAGCGCTACCGCAGCCCGGCGCGGCGGCCGGGGTGCGGGCAGGGCCAGGAGCGCCACGGCGCCCGCGGCCAGGGCCAGTAGGTAGGGCACCGCGCCGGAGCCGAGCGAGGTGATCACCACGGCCACCGTCCGGGCGGCGGCCGGCCGGTGCGCGGCGGACCAGTCGTTGGCGTCCCTCTCGAAGCCGTACGGTGCCCAGCCCCGCGAGGCCAGCAGCGCGGCCAGCGCCGCGAACAGGACGAGGGTCACGCCGGTCGCCCACCGCCACCGGTGCGGGCGGTGGGGCGCGGGGGCCTTGGGTGGGTGGCTCACGGCTGGGTGCGGCCTTCCTCGGGAGTGCGGTTCTGGGTCCCGGCCCCCGTGGCGGCGCTCGCGGCCCCCGGTCCGGTACCCAGCCACACCGTACGTGGCGGCCGGGCGGTCAGCTCCCGCCCATCGGGCGGTACATGCCGATCGAGTCGTGGTGGGCGGTGTCCCTGAAGCCGAACCGTTCGTACAGCACGTGCGCGGGGCCGTCCGCGATCAGGGACACGTACGCGCTCGCGGGCGCCCGGCGGTCGAGTTCCCCGGTGAGCGCGGCCACGATGCGCTTGCCCAGGCCCTTCCCCTGGTGCGCCGGGTGCACGCAGATGTCGACGATCTGGAACGCGGTGCCGCCGTCGCCGATGATCCGGCCCATGCCGATCGGCTCGCCCTCGTGGTGCAGCACCACTCCGTACCAGGTGTTGGGCAGGCCGACGGCGACCGCTTCGGGTGCCCGGTCGGAGAGGCCGGCCTCGGTGCGCAGGCGGCGGAAGTCCTCGACGGTGGGGACGCCCGGGCGCAGTTCGTAAGGGTCATAAGCGCTCTGCACGGATTACATGCTACAGGTGGCGGATTCCCGGCCGTGGCGGGGGCCTCGTCGACATGCCCTCGATCGGCCGCTTCTCCGGCGGCGGGCCGACCCGTCGGCTATCAACTGGTCCGGACGGAAGCGGCCCGTCCCCTGGCCTGCGGGGCGGGGGTGGCACGGGTTCCGTTTTCTGAACTGTCTTAACTGATTTGGTTTTAATCATTCGTTATGCCCGATCCCTTCCGGCGTACGGCCCGAGCCGCAAGGCTTCCGTCGGATTCCGCCGGGCCGCGCGATCGCACGGCCCGCCGCAATGGGGAGGACCCGCCACCGTGTCCAACGGATACCGCCGACGGCTGCTGACCGGCGCCGTCACGCTCACCGCACTCGGCCTGACCCCCGCTCAGGCCATCGCCGCACCCGACACCTCCGGCGCCCGTCCGCGCCAGGCGCAGCACCTGGCCGAGACCGGCCGGCAGCACTCCGCCGCCGTCATGGGCGCGAGCAGCGGCAAGCACACCTTCGCCGCCCGGGCCGACGCCCCGGGCGGGGACGACGGCGGCGCCGACGAGGCGGAGAACTCCGCCGAGGGCGTCGCCCAGTACACCGAGGCGCGCACCGCGCCTGGTGTCGTCGCACCGGGTGCGTACGGCGCGGCCTGGGCGCAGCTGCAGTCGATGCCGCACACCGACGGCGCCTGGAAGCACGTCACCTCGAAGCCGTACAACTCGGACGACCCGCGCTACCGGGACGCCAACTCCAACTCCAGCGGCGGCTCCGGCTACGTCACCGGCCGGATCACCGGCATCGCCGCCGACAGCAACGGCTACGTCTACGCGGGCGGTGCCAACGGCGGAGTGTTCCGCTCCCGCACCGGCGGCGGGCACTG
>NZ_JBIWPL010000008.1:0-222321 GCF_044768255.1 Kitasatospora sp. NPDC101157
TGGGCTCACTTGGCCATGGGCTCACTTGGCCATGGGCTCACTTGGCCATGGGCTCACTTGGCCATGGGCTCACTTGGCCATGGGCTCACTTGGCCATGGGCTCACTTGGCCGGGCGCTCCGCCCGAAGTGGCCGTCGGTGCCAGGTCAGGCGGCTGCTGAGCCCCGCAGCCGCCGGGCCTGGGCCCGGTGCCGTCCCTGATTCGTCCCTCCTCCTCAGCCCGGCGGCAACGGCTGCCACAGGCAGCCGCAGTCCGGGTGTCCTCGTAGCCGTAGGCGGCGGGGCATTCCGTCGCCCGCCGAGATCTCGCACCAGCCGTCGACGCTCGGCGGCCGGCCGCCGTCCAGGTACACCTGGGCGTGCAGTGCCGCCAGGCCGGCGACGGCCGTGGCCAGTGCGGTGTCGCAGGCCGGGGTTCGGGCCCGGCCGGGGCCGTTGTCCGCCAGCTGGGCCAGGACCCGCGGCCAGGCCGCGTCCTCGTCCTCCCGCCGCAGCACCAGGCAGTGCCCGCAGGCCGAACGCCCCGGGATCACCAGCGGGCCGATGATGCCGAACTCCTCGACCACGCCCACGTACAGGTGGGGCACCCCGGCCCGGAGCAGCAGCCGGGCCTCGTACGTCCCGCCCGCGAAGGCGGCGCTGCCGTCCCTGGGGGCGAGGATCACGAAGTCGGGCGGCGGGTCGTCGGATTTCCGCCGCGGCACCGGGACCAGCGGTCGACCCGTGGCCCGTTGCACCGCCTCCCGGGCGACCGTCGAGCGCAGCCGCCCGACGTCCGCCGGTGGCAGACCGGCGGGGGAGCAGTCGCTGTGCTGGACCCGCCCGCTGTCGGCCACTGTGACGGTGCCGGTGCCGCCGGCGGCGAGCACCGCCGCCACGGCCGCGCCGACCCGGCCCGCGCCCCGGACCTCGATCCGGGTCTCGGCCCGGCGGGCCAGGACCGCCGGTGCGGCGCCCGGGCCGGAGTGGACCAGGGACAGCGAGGCGAGGTCGGGCCCGAGGAGGTCCCGGTGGGGCCGGGGGAAGCGGGCGAGCGCCCGGTCGGTCGCTTCCGCGTCGTCCAGCAGCCCGGTCTCCTCCAGCTCGCTCAGCAGCGTGTCGGCGGGTTCGCGGCCGAGCCCGATCCGTTCGCCGGCGGAGAGCAGCTCGGGTCGGTCGCGCGTTCCGTCGACGAGTTCGAGGAACTCGCACAGTGTCTTGTCGGCGTTGCCGAGCACCCCGGCGTACCGGGTGATGGTGCCGAACTGCAGGGTCTCGGAGTCCCGCCAGCTGCGGGACAGAGCGGGCTTCAGCACGAGGCGCACGACGATCTCCCTTCCGATCGTTTCCGGACGGCTGACCGCAGCATGCCCCATCGCGGCGACCGCGCGCAGAAAGTTATCCACAGGTCCAGGCGCATGATCACACCATCTGTTCGCAAGCCCTGTGGATAACTGTCCATCCTCCCCGGCGTCGGTTTCCGGACACTCCCCGTCGGTCTTTCGTTCCCGATCGCTCCATGAAAGATTTCGGCCACGGCACCGGACTTCTGTCAGCTGTACCGGGTAACGTCGTGTGCCATGGCAGCCGAGCGGGACTCCCATCCACCGGCGTCGCGTCGGCGTGCCCGTGCAGCGACCGGGTCGCAGTTGGCGGCGCCGAGCACGCGCGGGCGCCCGGACGAGAATCAGCGCGAGCAGCAGCGCGAGAGCCGGCACGAGGAGCAGCAGGCGAGGCCGCAGCACCCGCCCTCCGGCGCCGTGCCCCCGGAGGCGCACGACCGCAGCCGGGTCGAGGTGCGGCGCAGCGCCCGCCGCAGCCGTACCGTCTCCGCGTACCGCGAGGGCGATCGCACCGTCGTGCTGATCCCGGCGCGGATGTCGCACGCCGAGGAGCAGCGCTGGGTCGCCCAGATGCTGGAGAAGCTCGCCGCCCAGGAGCGCCGGCGGATCCTCGGGGACGACGCCCTGATGGCCCGGGCGCGGGAGCTGTCGGCGGCCTACCTGGGGGGGCGCGCCCAGCCCGTCCAGGTCCGCTGGGTGACCAACCAGAATTCGCGGTGGGGCTCGTGCACCCCCAGTGAGGGGACGATCCGGCTGTCCCACCGGCTGCAGGGCATGCCGGAGTACGTGCTGGACTACGTGCTGCTGCACGAGCTGGCGCACCTGCTGGTGCCGGACCACGGCCCGGCGTTCTGGGCACTGCTGGAGGCCTATCCCCGGACGGAGCGGGCCCGCGGCTATCTGGAGGGCGTGGTGTCCGCCGCGCGGCTGCCGCACATTCCGGGTGCCCGGCATGGCGCGCCGGGTCCGGATCCGGCGGCTTCCTGCGGCTGAGCACGGTGCGAGAAGGCCCGAAAGCGGCCCGATGGCGGCTTGAGGCAGAGCGGAAAGAACGTGGGGAAGAGCGCGGAAGAGCGCGGAAGAGCGACCGAAAAGGGGGCGCGGACCGTATCGGCCCGCGCCCCCTCGGCGTGTCTCACCTCAACCGGTCAGGCGGTCAGCCGCCGTGCCCGGGCGACCAGGTCGCGCACCGAGTGGTCGGTGAGCTCCGGCAGCCGGTCGAATTCGAACCAGCGCAGGTCCAGCGACTCCTCGCTGATCAGCGCCTGCGCCCCGGCCGGGGCCAGCGCGATGTACTGAACATCCAGGTGGGTGTTCTCCGGCCGGTCCTTGCCGGTGCAGCGGACCTGGTGGCGGTCCAGCTTGGCGGGGACGGGGGCGCCGTTCTCCCGCAGCAGGGTCAGGTCGGGGATGCCGGACTCCTCGACGGCCTCGCGCAGCGCGGCGGAGGCGAGGTCGGCGTCGCCCGGCTCGCAGTGCCCGCCCATCTGCAGCCACATGCCGACCTTCGGGTGCAGGGTGAGCAGCACCCGCCCCGCGGCCGGGTCGATGACGGCCGCGCTCGCCGTGAGGTGGGCGGGCAGGCAGGACCGGTACACGCCCTCGGGCTGCTCGGCGAGGTGCGCGAGGTAGTCGAGCCGCAGCTGTTCCTGGTCCTGGTCGGCGGGCCGCCAGTCGGTCAGGGTGCGGACGGCGTCCGCGTGGAGGGTGGACGTGCCCGTCCCGGTGGCCGTCATGCGGTGGGCTCGCCCTTCCCGTCGGTGCCGTCCTGGTCGCTCCCCGACGGGTCGTCCTTCGGGCGGTCGTCCTTGGTGAGGTCGGGCTTGCCGGCCGCGGCCTCGCCGAGCAGCTTGTCGAGGGCGTCGAAGTCGAAGCCGCCCTCCAGGTCGCCGCTGCCGCGGTGCACGAAGGCGTCCGGGTCGTCCAGGTCGGCGGCGGTGGGCAGCATGTCGGGGTGCTCCCAGAGGGTGTCGCGGCCCTCGACGCCGCGGGCGTCGGCGAGCAGTGCCCACAGCCGGGCGGCGTCGCGCAGCCGGCGCGGGCGCAGCTCCAGGCCGACCAGGGTGGCGAAGGTCTGCTCGGCGGGCCCGCCGGCGGCGCGGCGGCGGCGGACGGTCTCGCGCAGCGCGCCGGCCTGCGGCAGGTGGGGTGCGGCGGCGGCGTGGACGACGGC
Organism: Kitasatospora sp. NPDC101157; assembly: GCF_044768255.1. Lineage (NCBI taxonomy): Bacteria > Bacillati > Actinomycetota > Actinomycetes > Kitasatosporales > Streptomycetaceae > Kitasatospora > Kitasatospora sp. NPDC101157. The sequence continues at coordinate 3,495 of NZ_JBIWPL010000008.1, forward strand.
GTCGACCCAGCCCTCGACCAGCGCGAGCGCGGTCTCCAGGCGGGCGAGCGCGGCCTTCTGCTCGGGGGTGTCCTCGGGCTGGAGCAGGCCTCCGGCGAGCGCCTCCTGGAGGGCCTCCGGGTTGCTCGGGTCGAGCTGGCCGACGAGTTCCTCCATGCGGGAGGTGTCGACCTTGATGCCGCGGGCGTAGGCCTCGACGGCGCCGAGCAGGTGGGCCCGCAGCCACGGAACGTGGGCGAAGAGCCGCTGGTGGGCGGCCTCGCGCAGGGCGAGGTAGAGCCGGACCTCCTCGGCGGGCACGTTGAGGCCCTCGCCGAACTCGGCGACGTTCTGCGGCAGCAGGGCGGCCTTGCCGGCGGGGGCGAGCGGCAGGCCGACGTCGGTGGAGCCGACGACCTCGCCGGCCAGGGCGCCGAGGGCCTGGCCGATCTGGGTGCCGAACATGGCGCCGCCCATGGAGCGCATCATGCCCATCAGCGGGCCGGCCATGGCCTGCATCTCCTCGGGCAGGACGCCGCCCATGGCGGTGCCGACGCGCTCGGCGACCGGGTCGACGAGGTCCTTCCAGACCGGGAGGGTGGCCTCGATCCACTCGGCGCGGCTCCAGGCGACGGCGGTGCCGGCGCCGGAGGGGAACTCGGTGACGCCGTCGAGCCACAGGTCGGCCAGGCGCACGGCCTCCTCCACGGCGGCGCGCTCGGCGGCGCCGACGGAGCGGTCCTTGCTCTTGCCCTCGGCCGGTTCGGCGACGACGGTCTGCCGGGCGATGTTCTGGGCGAGCTCCCAGTTCACCGGGCCGCCCTCGAAGGAGAGCATCTGCCCGAGCTGCTGGAAGGCGGCGCCGAGGTCGCCGGGGTTCAGGCCGCCGAACATCGAGGCGAAGGGGTTGTCGGCTCCGGCGCCGCCGGGGCCGCCCGGGGCGCCGGGCATGCCGAACATCGCGCCGAAGGGGTTGCCGGCTCCGAAGCCGAACGGCTGGGGGCCGCCGGTTCCTTCCTGGCCCTGCTCCTTCTTCTTCTGCGCGTCGTCGGGCTTGGCCTTGCCGTCCTCGGGCTCCTCGGGCGGAACGCCGAATCCGAAGGGAAGGTCGCTCACGGGGTCCTCGATCCGGTCGGCCGTCATACGGGTGTGGCGGGAAGTGCTGCCGCCCGGGGGTCCGGTGGAGCGGGGGACTCGTGGGCGGCTCCCGCGCGCAAGGCCCGCGCCGGGTGCACCGCCGGGCCTTCGCCTCGGGCAGGATGGACGTACGTGACACACGTCCGTACGCACATAAGCTAACCGTGGAGGATGGCCGGTGAGTTCCCCGCCCTCGGACGTTCGCTCTGGGCTGACCGCAGGAGAGGACGACCCGGACACCACGGTGTCGCCGCCTCCAGCCTACGGCGGGCGGCCGCTGACCGTGGCCGTCACCGGTGCCGCGGGGGTGCTGGGCGAGCGGGTCGCGGCCCGGCTGGTGGCCTCGCCGCACGTGCGCAGGGTGCTGGCGGTGGACGACCGGCGCGGTGAGGTCGCGGGCGTGCAGTGGCGGGTGCTGGACGTGCGGGATCCGGCGGTGGCCGAGCGGCTGGCCGGGGTCGACGTGGTGGTGCACCTGGCGATGGACTTCGGCATGGAGTCCGATCCGCGGGCCCGCAGCGCCTACAACGTGCGCGGCGCCCAGACGGTGCTGACCGCGGCCGCGGCGGCCGGGGTGCACCGGGTGGTGCTGTGCACCTCGGCGATGGTCTACGGGGCGCTGGCCGACAACGAGGTGCCGCTGGCCGAGGACTCCGAGCTGCGCGCGACGGAGGAGGCCTCGCTGGTCGGGGACCTGCTGGAGATCGAGCGGCTGGCCCGGCGGGCGCCGCGGGCCCACCCGGGGCTGCAGGTGACGGTGCTGCGCCCGGCGGTGGTGGTGGGCCCCGGGGTGGACACCGTGCTGACCCGGCACTTCGAGGCGCCCCGGCTGCTGGTGGTGGCCGGTTCTCGCCCGTGCTGGCAGTTCTGCCACGTGGAGGACCTGGCGACGGCGTTGGAGTACGCGGCGCTGGGCCTGGTCGAGGGTGAGGTGACGGTCGGCTGCGACGGCTGGCTGGAGCAGGAGGACGTGGAGCGGCTGTCGGGGATCCGGCGGATGGAACTGCCGGCCTCGCTGGCGCTGGGGACGGCGGCCAGGCTGCACCGGCTGGGCCTGACCCCGGCTCCGGCAGGAGACCTGGCGTACACGATGTACCCGTGGGTGGTGTCCGGCAGCCGGCTGCACGAGGCGGGCTGGCGGCCGGAGTTCACCAATGAGCAGGTGCTGGCGGAGCTGCTGGCGCAGGTGTCCGGCAAGCACGCGGTGGCGGGGCGGCGGCTGGGCGGCAAGGAGGCGGCGACCAGTCTGGGGGCGGCCGGGGCGACCGTGGCGCTGGTCGGTACGGCGGCGCTGGTGCGCCGGGCCCGCAAGCGGCGCCGCTTCTGATCCGGGGTCCGGCGCTTTCGGTCCGAGGGCTTCGCCGTGCGGCCGGGCAGTGGGCCGGCCGACGCGATTCTCACGATGCGAAATTTCGCAATCGTGATGTGGAAGCCTCTTGTCGCGGTCGGCCCCGGATGAGCAATCATGGGGTCATGTCCGAGAACCACGACCCCATCCGCCTGCTCGCCGTCCGCGACACCCCGCTCTCCCTGGACGAGGTGTACGAGGCGGTCGGCGACGACGCGGCCGGCGGCACCACCGTCTTCGTCGGGACGGTCCGGGATCACGACGGCGGCAAGTCGGTCTCGGCGCTGGAGTACAGCTGCCACCCCACCGCCGAGCAGGAGATGCGCCGGATCGCGGAGAAGGTGGTCGCCGACTTCCCGGTCAAGGCGCTCGCCGCGGTGCACCGGGTGGGACGGCTGGAGATCGCCGACAAGGCCGTGATCGTCGCCGTCTCCTGCGCCCACCGCGGGGAGGCCTTCGCGGCCGCTCGACGGCTGATCGACGACCTCAAGCACGAGGTGCCGATCTGGAAGCACCAGGTCTTCGCCGACGGCGACGAGGAGTGGGTCGGCGCCGGCGGCTGCTGACCCCTGCCTGCACCCGGCGTCCCCGCGACCGCACCCGCGACCGCACCCGCACCCGCGACCGCGCCCGTCACCGCCACGGCCCGCGGCCCCGGCCGGGTGCCGGCGGAACCGGCCGCACACGGAGCGCGTCCCTCGGGTCAGGCGCGCCGCGGCATCACCCGAAAGGGTTCGGCGCGGTGGGCCGAATACTCCCTGGAAGTGAGCCGATCGGCCGTCCCGTAACCCGGACGGCGCCGGTCGCGTTGTCCGCCGGAGTGGTTAATCTGCTCATAGACACGACGAGCTGGGAGTACTGATATGGGTGCGCTCGCCTGGTTGATCATTCCGGTTGTCGCCGTCCTGGCCGCCGCCGCCTGGGCGGGCTGGGCCCAGCGGGCTCCGAAGGCCACGGGGGATCCGGCCTCCCTCGCCGAGCACCAGCGCTTCATGGCCGCGATGGAACGCACCACCGCCGGCTCCTCCGCCCCGGGGGAGCGCTCCGGCCGGTAGCCCGGCGGGCGCCGCTTCATCCGCGTCCCGTACTGTCGAGGCATGCCACGCCGCTCCGCGACGATGCTCGCTGCCACCCTGCTGCTCATAGCGCTGCTCTGCGTCTCGGTGCTGATGAAGGTGCCGTACACGGAGATGAGCCCGGGCCCGACGTACAACACGCTCGGTGAGCAGGGGGGCAAGCCGGTGATCACCGTCACCGGCCACGACTCGTACAGGACCTCCGGGCACCTCAACATGACCACCGTGCAGGTGACCGGGGCGAAGTACGAGCCCAGCCTGGTCAACGCGGTGATCGGCTGGATGCGCGACGACGTGCTGGTGGTGCCGCACGACAACGTCTACCCCAAGGGCCAGTCGGACGCGGACGCCAAGAAGCAGAACGCCGAGGAGTTCGCCTCCTCCGAGGACAGCGCCCGCACCGCCGCGCTCAAGCAGCTGGGCGTTCCGGTCGGCAACGAACTGATCGTCAAGTCGGTCACCGCGGGGGCCCCGGCCGAGGGCCGGCTGCACGCGGGTGACCAGATCGTCGCGGTGGACGGCACCGCCGTCGACTCGGTCGACCAGGTGGTCGCCGCCGTCACCAAGCACAAGCCCGGCGAGTCGGTGGTCTTCACCGTGGTGCCCCGGGTCAAGGACACCTCCGGCAACGGCTCGGCCGCCCCGGGCACGAAGACGGACGTCACCGTCCCGACCGTGCGGGCCAAGGACCTCGACCCCAAGGCCCCGGCCGAGCGGGCCGAGCTCGCGGTGGTCGGCATCGGCACCGGGATCCGGCACACCTACCCGTTCCAGATCGACATCGGTCTGCAGGACGTCGGCGGCCCCAGCGCCGGGCTGATGTTCTCGCTCGGCATCGTCGACAAGCTCACCCCGGGCGGCGACCTCACCGGCGGCAAGTTCGTGGCCGGCACCGGCACCATCGACGACGACGGCAAGGTCGGCCCGATCGGCGGGATATCGATGAAGCTGATCGCCGCCCGGGACGCCGGGGCCGAGTACTTCTTCACCCCGTCCTCGAACTGCGCCGAGGCCACCAAGAACGTGCCGTCCGGGCTGACCCTCATCAAGACGGACACCCTGGACGGCGCGCTGAAGTCGCTGGAGCAGATCCGCTCCGGGCAGACCTCCGCGCTGCCGTCCTGCCCGAAGTAGAGCCGTCCGGGGAAGGGCGCCAGCGGAAGGTCGTCAGCGGAAGGGCGTCAGGAGAAGGTCGCCAGCAGCGCGTCGGTCAGGCCGGGCACCAGGTCGGGGCCGGTCAGCACCTCGCGGGCGACGTCCTTGGAGCGCAGCCGCAGGGCAATCTCCTTCCGGCCGTCGCGCAGCACGGCGGCGGTGATCCGCACCTCCTCGCGCTTGGGGTGGTTGGCGACCCACTCGGCGAGCTGGGCGTCGGAGGCGCCGCGGGGGCGGGACTGCTCGGCGCCCGGCGGCAGCATCAGCCGCTCGACGACCAGGGCGCAGCCGGCCACGGAGTCGGGCCAGGCGATGGTGCCGAGGAACTTGTCGAGCTCCGTGCCGGCCGGGATCTCGTCCTGCTCGACCGGGGTGAGGCCGGGCTGGTCGCCCTCGGAGAGACCGAGCTGCTTGGCGATCCGGGGGTCGGCCTTGAGCAGGGCGGCGCTGTCCACCAGGGCGAACAGTCGGGCCGGGAGGTCCCAGCCGAGGGTGGCGGCGTACTCGTCGATCTCCAGCGCGGCCCGGGTGAGCGGGGTGGCGGCCGGGAGCTTGGATACGTCGTCGGGGGAGTTGTTCAGATCAGACGCGTCGGACATGACTCAATCCTCACACGCCGGGCGGCGGGCGCTCGCCGGAGCGGCCGGGGGCGGCGCGCGGCGGGGGGCGGTGGGGGCGGCGGAGTAACCGTCTGCTAACGGTGGGAACTCGACCAAAGCCTGGTTAAGTTTCTCTGACGACCGACCGAATCCAGACGACACAGCTGAGGTGCCACCGTGGTATTCCAGATGCCGGAACGCTCAGGGCCGGGTTTCCGGCGGAGGGTTGGCCCGCCCTCCCGGCGGGCGCGGGTGGCCCTGCTGACCCTGGGCGTGCTCGCGGTGCTGTTCCTGTTGTTCGTCATGTTCGCCGGGTTCTGGACGGACTGGCTGTGGTTCAGGTCGGTCCACTACTCCTCGGTCTTCACCACCCAGCTGTGGACGAAGATCGGGCTGTTCGGGGTGTTCGGCCTGCTGATGGCGGTGATCGTCGGTTTCAACGTCTGGCTGGCGCACCGGCTGCGGCCGCCGCTGTCGGCGATGTCGGTGGAGCAGCAGAGCCTGGACCGCTACCGGGCGGGGCTGGCGCCGTTCAAGCGCTGGGCGCTGATCGGGGTGTCGCTGGTGATCGGCCTGGTGGCCGGCGCGGCGGCGTCGGGCCAGTGGCGGACGTGGCTGATGTGGACGAACGCGACGTCCTTCGGCGAGAAGGACGCCCAGTTCGGCATGGACGTCTCGTTCTACGCCTTCGACCTGCCGTTCTACGAGTTCGTGCTGGGCTTCGCGTTCAGCGCGGTGATCGTCTCGCTGCTGACCTCGGCGCTGGTGCACTACCTGTACGGGGGGCTGCGGCTGCAGGGTCCGGGCCGTCGGGCGAGCGCGGGCGCGCAGGGGCACCTGGCGGTGCTGCTGGGCGTGTTCGTGCTGCTGAAGGCGGTGGCGTACTGGCTGGACCGGTACGCGCTGGCGGTGAAGACCGGCTCCTACAAGGGGGTGTCGGGCTGGACGGGCCTGCGCTACGTGGACGCCAACGCGTTCCTGCCGGCCAAGACGATCCTGTTCTTCGTCGCGATCATCTGCGCGGTGCTGTTCTTCCTGACGCCGATCCGCCGCACCTGGGCGCCGGCCCTGATCGGGCTGGGGCTGATGGTGCTGTCGGCGGTGCTGATCGGCGGCCTGTACCCGGCGATCGTGCAGCAGTTCCAGGTCAAGCCGAACGAGCAGGCCAAGGAGACGCCGTACATCCAGAAGAACATCGACGCGACGCGGCAGGCGTACGGGATCGCGGACGCGAAGACCACCCCGTACAGCCCGCAGGGCTCGACCACGGGTGACGCGCTGAAGCCGGACGCGCGGACCATCGCGGACGTGCGGCTGCTGGACCCCAACATCGTCTCGCAGACGTTCCAGTCGCTGGAGCAGCAGCGCAACTACTACGCGTTCCCGAGCACGCTGTCGGTGGACCGGTACGGCACCGGCGCGGACAAGCAGGACACCGTGATCGGTCTGCGCGAGCTGGACCTCAACGGGGTGCAGCGCAACTGGATCAACGACCACTTCAAGTACACCCACGGCTACGGCGCGGCGCTCGCCAAGGGCAACCAGGTCGACGACAAGGGCGGCCCGGTGTTCACCGAGTCCGGCCTGCCGACGACCGGGGCGCTGGGCGACTACGAGCAGCGGATCTACTACGGCGAGAAGACGTCGACGTACTCGATCGTCGGCGGCTCGAACAAGGAGATCGACTACACCGACGTCAAGACCGGTCAGAACGTGGAGTACACGTACGCCGGTGACAGCGGCGTCTCGCTGGACAACCCGATCACCCGGGCCGCGTACGCGGTGCGCTTCGCCGAGCCGCAGATCCTGTACGCGGGGGCGATCACCGACGGCGCCAAGGTGATCTACAACCGGACGCCGAAGGAGCGGGTGGAGAAGGTCGCGCCGTGGCTGTCGATCGACGCCGACCCGTACCCGGTGGTGCAGGACGGCCGAGTGGTCTGGGTGGTGGACGGCTACACCACCTCGGACGGCTTCCCGTTCTCGTCGAAGACGACGCTGGGCACCGCGACCAAGGACTCGCTGACCAACCAGCGCGGTGAGCTGCTGACCGTCGCCAACCAGGTCAACTACATCCGCAACTCGGTCAAGGCCACGGTGGACGCCTACACCGGCGAGGTGAAGCTCTACCAGTGGGACGAGAAGGACCCGGTGCTGAAGACCTGGATGAAGGCCTTCCCGGGGACGGTCGAGCCGAAGGCGGACATCCCGGCGTCGCTGCTGCCGCACCTGCGCTACCCGCAGGACATGTTCAAGGTGCAGCGCGACCTGCTCGGCCAGTACCACGTGACCGACGCCAACTCCTTCTTCAACGGCAGCGACATCTGGCAGGTCCCGGTGGACCCGACCAGTGACACCAAGCAGGTCCAGCCGCCGTACTACGTGACGGTGCGCACGCCGGACGCGGCCGCCGCGAGCTTCTCGCTGACCAGCACCTTCGTGCCCAACCAGCGGCCCAACCTGGCGGCCTTCATGTCCGTCAACGCGGATCCGGGCGACGACTACGGGAAGATCCGCATCCTGAAGATGACGGGCGAGAGCGGGGCGCCCGGCCCCGGCCTGGTGCAGTCGAAGTTCAACTCCCGCCAGGAGGTGGCCTCGCAGATCTACGCGCTGAAGACCGGCGGTGACACCGAGCTGGAGTACGGGAACCTGCTGACCCTGCCGGTCGGCGGCGGGCTGCTGAACGTCGAGCCGGTGTACGTGCGCGGGCGCGGCGCCAAGTACCCGACGCTGCAGAAGGTCCTGGCGGTGTACGGGGACGACAACGTGGCGTTCGAGAACACCCTTGAGGACGCGCTGAAGAAGCTGTTCGCCGGGCAGGCCCCGCCGGCCACGCCGGTGGCGCCGTCCAGCCCGGGCGGCGGGACGGCCCCCGGCAACGGGACGGCCCCGGGGAGCGGTGCGACGCCGGGCGGCGGGGCGACGCCGGCGCCGGGGGCCCCCTCGCCCACGTCCGCGCCGACCGGGCCGGGCACCCCGGCGCCGGGCGGGACGATCTCGCCGGAGCTGCAGAAGGCGCTGTCGGACGCGGAGAAGGCGTACAACGACAGCCAGACCGCGTTCAAGAACGGCGACTGGGTGGCCTACGGCAACGCCCAGAAGGCGCTCGGGGACGCCCTGAAGGCGGCCGACGCGGCCCGCGGCGGGAGCCCGGCGCCGGTGCCGACAGCGGCGCCGACCGGGTCGGGGGCGCCCAGCCCGCACCCGTAGTCCCCGCTGAGCTGCGGTAACCGTTTTTGGTTCCACCCCGTGCCCGTGCTACGGTTCACTCACCGACGCGGGGTGGAGCAGCTCGGTAGCTCGCTGGGCTCATAACCCAGAGGTCGCAGGTTCAAATCCTGTCCCCGCTACTCAGTGCCAGGGGCCCGGAGGATCACTCCTCCGGGCCCCTGGTGTTTCGTGCTATTGTTTGATCACCGACGCGGGGTGGAGCAGCTCGGTAGCTCGCTGGGCTCATAACCCAGAGGTCGCAGGTTCAAATCCTGTCCCCGCTACTCAGTGTCAGAGGCCCGGAGGATCATTCCTCCGGGCCTCTGGTGTTTCCGGTCAGGTTTCCGTCCGGAAGCGGGGGGAACCGCTCCGGTACTATCGACCGTCGCCAACGGGGACGGCACCGGGGTTTGTGGGGTTGAAGTGTCGGGAAATCGACAAAGCGCCGAAGCAATTTCGTCGGCTTCAGGGCTGCCCCGCTCGAATTCGGCCGGGGCAGGTGTACGCGGGTAGCGGGTGATGCGACGATGGGACACACGGGGGACGGTGCACGGCCGCTGATGGGCCGTCGGGTCCGGCGCCTCTCCTGGGAGAAGTCCCCCCGGCCGTCGGCCGGGGCACGATGCCGCGACACTCTGGGGGAGCGGGAGTCGGCATGAGGCTGATCGGCAAGTCAGGCACCAAGTCCGGTGCGGCCGTCGAGGCGGACACCGACGCCTGGGCGGAGAGCGCCGAGAGCCCCGACGAGCGGCTCGGGGCCCTGCCCGCCCAGCGCACCAGCGGACTGTCCGAGCGCCCCGCGGCCGGCGGCTTCGGCCCCGACAGCCTCGTCCACGTGTCCACCCGTCAGTTCTCCGCCGCGGTCGGCGCGTACGGGGCGGGCGGCGAGGAAGCGCCCTCCGGAGCCGCGCTGGACCCGGCCGGGCTGGACCCGACCAGTTTCGAGACCGCGCTGGCCGCCCGGGAGTCCGCCGCCCTGGAGGCCCGGCACCGGCAGGCCGCCGACGACGGGGACGCGGAGGCCGCCGGCCGGCTCGGCACCCTGCTGCTGCGCCGCGGCGACCTGGAGGACGCCGAGCCCTATCTGCGCGCCGCCGCGGCCGCCGGGGTGCGGGCCGCCGCCAACAACCTGGGCGTCCTGCTGCACCAGCAGGGGCACCGCGCCGAGGCCGGCCAGTGGTGGCACCAGGCGGCGGTGGCGGGCAGCGCCCCCGCCGCGCACGCGCTCGGGCTCCAGCTGCGCGACCAGGGCGAGGAGGAGGCCGCCGAGTACTGGCTGCACTTCGCCGCCGACCACGGCCACCCGCTGGGCGCCTACGCGCTCGGCGACCTGATGGAGCACCGGCGCGACGTACGGGCCGAGCGCTGGTTCAAGGTGTCCGCCGACGCCGGGCACCGGGAGGCCGCCTACCGGCTGGCCCGGATGCGCGAGGCCGCCGGGGACAAGGAGACCGCCGAGGCCTGGTACCGCACCGCGGCGGCCCGCAGCCACGCCCGCGCCGCGCTGCGCCTGGGCGTGCTGCTGGAGGAGCGCGCCCGCACCGACCGGTCGCTGCTGGAGGAGGCGGCCCGGTGGTACCGGCAGTCCGCCCAGAACGGCGAGCCGCGCGCGGCCTGCGCGCTCGGCTTCCTGCTGCGCGACTCCGGGGAGGTCGCCGCCGCCGCCGAGTGGTGGCGGCAGGCCGCCGAGGCCGGCGACGGCAACGCCGCCAACGCGCTCGGCGCCCTGCACGCGAGCCGCGGCGAGGCCAAGGAGGCCGAGCACTGGTACCGCACCGCCCTCGACGCGGGCGACCAGAACGGCGCCTTCAACCTCGGCCTGCTCTGCGCCGGGACCGGCCGCGACCAGCAGGCCGAGCAGTGGTACCGCCGGGCCGCGTACGCCGGGCACCGGGAGGCCTGCAACGCACTGGCCGTGGTGCTGCTGCAGCGCGGCGACGAGTCCGGCGCCGAGCCGTGGTTCTCCAAGGCCGCCGAGGCCGGCAGCGTGGACGGCGCCTTCAACCTGGGCGTGCTGCACGCCGGGCGCGGCGAGGCGCGGCAGGCCCAGGAGTGGTACGCGCGGGCGGCCGCCGAGGGCCACGGCGAGGCGGCGCTGCAGCTGGCGGTGGCCCAGGAGCAGCGCGGCAACCTGCCGGGCGCCCTGGAGCGCTACCGGCAGGCGGCGGCCGGGGGGTCGGCGGAGGGCGCGTTCCGGCTGGCCTCGGTGCTGGACCGGCGCGGGGACGCGGACGCGGAGGCCGAGCACTGGTACGCGCTGGCGGCCGATGCCGGGCACCGCCGGGCGCAGGTGCGGATGGGCGTGCGGGCGGCCGAGCGCGGGGCGCTGGAGATCGCCGAGAGCTGGTACCGGCGGGCCGCCGAGGCGGGCAGCCGCAGCGCCGCGTTCAACCTGGGACTGCTGCTGGCCCGGCAGGACAGCGAGGCGGAGGCGATGCTCTGGTACACCCGGGCCGCCGACGCCGGGCACGGGCGGGCGGCGCTGCGCCTGGCGCTGCTGGCGCTGCGCCGGGGCGAGCCGGTGCAGGCGGAGAACTGGTGCCGGCGGGCGATCGACTACGGGCCGGCCGAGGTCGCGGAGCGGGCCGGGCGGCTGCTGGGCGCGCTGCACGCGGAGCTGAGCGCGTAGCCGGTCCCCGAGCGGGGCTCCCGGGCTCCGGGGGCTCCCGGGCTTCCGGGGCCTCAGGGGCGGCAGCCGGGCCGCCGGCGGGCCATGATCGCCGGGTCAGGGCCGGTGGGCCATGATCGCCGGTTCAGGACCGGCTGGGTCAGGACCGGCTGGGTCAGGGCCGGTGGGTCGGGGTCGGCCGGGTCAGGGCCGGCAGTCGGGGCACAGGCCGCGGTAGGTGACCTCGGCGGTGGCGACGGCGAAGCCGAAGCGCTCGGCGGCGGGCAGGGCCGCGAGCGGGTCGCCGTGGGGGTGGACGTCGCGGATCGCGCCGCAGCCCGAGCAGACCAGGTGCTGGTGGGCGCGGTGGGCGTTGGGGTCGTAGCGCTTGGCGCGGCCGTCGGTGGCGACCTCAAGGACCTCGCCGAGGGCGACGAGCTCGCCGAGCGTGTTGTAGACGGTGGCGCGGCTGATCTCGGGCAGGCGGCCGGCGGCGCGGGCGTGCACCTCGTCCGCGGTGAGGTGGACGTGCTCGCCGTCGAGGACCTCGGCCACCACCCGGCGCTGCGAGGTCAGCCGCCAGCCGCGTCCGCGCAGTCTCTCCAGCAGGTCACTCATGGAACCAGAGTAAGTCACGCTCTGAGATTGGTGCCAGTGTTGACTTAGACAAAGTCCAAGTTAGGATCGTGTCATCACGACCGGATCCCTCGGAGGCGACCCGTTATGACCACGCAGGACGAGCTGCGCCCGACCCTCACCACGGAGGCCGGCGCCCCCGTCGCCGACAACCAGAACACCGAGACCGCCGGGGTCGGCGGCCCGGCCCTGATCCAGGACCAGCTGCTGTTCGAGAAGCTCGCGCACTTCAACCGCGAGCGGATCCCGGAGCGCGTGGTGCACGCCCGCGGCGCGGGCGCGTACGGGACCTTCACGGTGACCGCCGACGTGACCCCCTGGACCCGCGCGGCCTTCCTGTCCGAGGTCGGCAAGCAGACCGAGGTCTTCCTGCGCTTCTCCACCGTGGCCGGCAACCTGGGCGCGGCCGACGCGGTGCGCGACCCGCGCGGTTTCGCGCTGAAGTTCTACACCGAGGAGGGCAACTACGACCTCGTCGGCAACAACACCCCGGTGTTCTTCATCAGGGACGCCATCAAGTTCCCGGACTTCATCCACACCCAGAAGCGGGACCCGTACACCGGTTCGCAGGAGGCCGACAACGTCTGGGACTTCTGGGGCCTGTCGCCCGAGTCCACCCACCAGGTGACCTGGCTGTTCGGCGACCGCGGCATCCCGGCGAGCTACCGGCACATGGACGGCTTCGGCTCGCACACCTTCCAGTGGCAGAACGAGGCCGGCGAGCACTTCTGGATCAAGTACCACTTCAAGACCGACCAGGGCATCCGCAACCTCACCCAGGCCGAGGCCAACAAGCTCGCCGGCGAGGACCCGGACAGCCACCAGCGCGACCTGCGCCAGGCGATCGAGCGCGGCGAGTTCCCCAGCTGGACGGTCCAGGTCCAGATCATGCCGGCGGCCGACGCCGCCACCTACCGCTTCAACCCCTTCGACCTGACCAAGGTCTGGCCGCACGCCGACTACCCGCCGATCGAGATCGGCCGGCTGGAGCTCAACCGCAACCCCGACAACGTCTTCGCCGAGGTCGAGCAGTCGGTGTTCTCCCCGGCGCACTTCGTGCCCGGCATCGGCCCGTCCCCGGACAAGATGCTCCAGGGCCGGCTGTTCGCCTACGCCGACGCCCACCGCTACCGGGTCGGCATCAACGCCGACCACCTGCCGGTCAACCGCCCGCACGCCACCGAGGCCCGCACCAACAGCCGCGACGGCCACCTGTACGACGGCCGGCACGGGCGGCAGAAGAACTACGAGCCGAACAGCTTCGGCGGCCCGGTGCAGACCGGCCGTCCGCTGTGGGCGGCGACCGCGCTCGACGGGTACACCGGCACCCACGCGACGCCCTCGCACGCCGAGGACGACGACTTCGTGCAGGCGGGCAACCTCTACCGGCTGTACTCCGAGGAGGAGAAGCAGCGCCTGATCGCCAACCTGGCGGGCTTCATCGCCAAGGTCTCGGCCGACCGCGAGGACATCGTGGAGCGAGCGATCGACAACTTCCGCAGGGCCGACGCCGACTACGGGCAGCGGCTGGACGCGGCGGTCCGGGAACTGCGCAAGCAGTAGCCGGACCGGGAAAGCGGCGGGCCCCTCGACCAGCTCCCACTGGTCGAGGGGCCCGCAACCATGTGCGGCGGGGCGGAGCTCAGACGGACAGGCGCCGCAGGGCCTCCTCGTGCAGCAGGCCGTTGCTGGCCACCGCGTCGGCGCCGCCCGGGCCGGGGACGCCGTCCAGGCCGGTGAAGCGGCCGCCCGCCTCCTCGACCACGATGCAGGGCGCGGCCATGTCCCACAGCGAGAGCTCGGGCTCGGCGGCGACGTCCACGGCGCCCTCGGCGACCATCATGTAGGACCAGAAGTCCCCGTAGGCGCGGGTGCGCCAGCAGGCGCGGGTGAGGTCCAGGAACGGGTCGAGGCGGCCGCGGTCCTCCCAGCCGGTGAGCGAGGAGTACGAGAAGGAGGCGTCCTCGATCCGGGAGACCCCGGAGACGTGGATCCGGGAGGCCTTGGCGAGGCTGCGGCCCGCGTACGCGCCCAGGTCCTTGGCCGCCCACCAGCGGCGCTGCAGCGCAGGGGCGGAGACGATGCCGACCACCGGGCGCTCGACGCCGTCCGGGCCGTCCTCCAGCAGGGCGATCAGGGTGGCCCAGACCGGGACGCCGCGGATGTAGTTCTTGGTGCCGTCGATCGGGTCGATCACCCAGCGGCGCGGGCCCGAGCCCTGGAGGCCGAACTCCTCGCCGAGGACGGCGTCGCGCGGGCGGGCGCGCTGGAGCACGCTGCGCACCAGTTCCTCGGCGGCCTTGTCGGCGTCGCTGACCGGGGTCAGGTCCGGCTTGGTCTCGATCTTGAGGTCGAGGGCGCGGAAGCGCTCCAGGGTGACCGAGTCGGCCGAGTCGGCGAGGACGTGGGCGAGTCGGAGATCGTCGTGGTAGTCGGCCATGCCGGAAACCCTAGCTCAGTGACCCGGGCCGCCCCGAGCACGAGGGCGCGCCGGTGCCGGAACGCGCGGCGGGTCAGTGGGCCGTGCCGCTGAGCTGGAGGCCGATCACGCCGGCGATCACCAGGGAGATGGAGACCAGCTTGAGCACCGAGGTGGTCTCGTCCAGGAAGACCATGCCGTAGATCGCGGTGCCGGCCGCGCCGATGCCGGTCCACACCGCGTAGGCGGGACCGACCGGCAGGTTCTTCAGCGAGAGGGTGAGCAGCCCGAAGCTGCCGAGCGCGAACACGCAGAAGCTGATGGTGGGCCAGAGCCTGGTGAAACCCTCGCTGAGCTTGAGGTTGATCGCGAAGCCGGTCTCCAGCAGGCCGGCCAGGACCACCAGGGCCCATGCCATCGCGTGCCCTCCCAGTCGATCGACGGACGGGCCGTGCCCGGCCCGACTTTCCTATGATCACCAGGGAGGGCGGGTCCGACACCTCGAACGGGTCACGAACCCCGGGGGGACGGCGGACCCGTCAGTCGCCCTCGCGGGTCTCCTTGCTGGACAGCAGGCGGCGCAGCGAGTAGAGCCGGGCGGCCTCGGCGTGGCCGTCGGCGACCCAGGCGTCCAGGGCACAGTCCGGCTCGTCGTGGCTGCACGCGCGCGGGCAGTCGACGGTGCCGGGCTCCAGGTCGGGGAAGGCGTGGATGACCCGGGACGGGTCGATGTGGGAGAGGCCGAAGGAGCGGAAGCCGGGCGTGTCGATCACCCAGCCGGTGTCGAGCGCCTTGCGGGAGCCGGCCTTGGCGCCGGGCGGCGGGGGCAGCCGCAGGGCGAGGGCGGAGACGGTGGTGTGCCGACCGCGGCCGGTGACGGCGTTGACGTGGCCGGTCTGCCGCCGGCGGTCCGGGACGAGGGCGTTGACCAGGGTGGTCTTGCCGACGCCGGAGTGGCCGATGAACACCGTGGACAGTCCGCACAGGTGCTCGCGGACGGCCTCGGCGCCGGCGGTCTCCAGTTCGTCCCGGCGGGTGACGACGTAGTTGATGCCGAGCGGGGCGTACGACTCCAGCAGCGGTTCGGCCGGGGCGAGGTCGGACTTGGTGAGCACCAGCAGTGGTTCCATGCCCGCGTCGTAGGCGGCGACCAGGCAGCGGTCGATCAGCCGGGGGCGCGGCTCCGGGTCGGCCAGCGCGGTGACGATGGCCAGCTGATCGGCGTTGGCGACGACGATCCGCTCGTACGGGTCGTCGTCGTCCGCGGTGCGGCGCAGCACGGAGCTGCGCTCCTCGACCCGGACGATCCGGGCGAGGGTGTCGGTGTCCCCGGAGAGGTCGCCGACCAGGTTGACGACGTCGCCGACGACGACGCCCTTGCGGCCCAGCTCGCGGGCCTTCATGGCGACGACCTGGCGCTCCTGCTTGGTCCCCGGGTCGACCAGGCAGGTGATCCGGCCGCGGTCGACGGTCAGCACCATCGCCCCGGCGGCGTCCTCGTGCTTGGGCCGGATCCGGGTCCGCGGCCGGGAGCCCCGGCGGGCGGGGCGGTTGCGGATGTCGTCCTCGTCGGCGTCCTTGCCGTAGCGGCGCATGGCTCCAGTCTCCGCTCAGGCGTCCTTCGCCGCTCCGCCGTCGCCTTCGCCCTCGCCGAGCAGTTCCGCCCACATCTTGGGGAAGTCGGGCAGGGTCTTGGCGGTGGTGGCCACGTTCTCCACCTCGACGCCGGGCACGGCGAGGCCGAGCACCGCGCCGGCGGTGGCCAGGCGGTGGTCCTCGTAGGTGTGGAAGACGCCGCCGCGCAGGGGGCGCGGGCGGATCCGCAGGCCGTCCTCGGTCTCGCTGACGTCGCCGCCGAGGTCGTTGATCTCCTTGGCGAGGGCGGCGAGCCGGTCGGTCTCGTGCAGGCGCAGGTGGGCGATGCCGTACAGGTGGGACTCGGAGTCGGCGAGGGCGGCGACGGCGGCGATCACCGGGGTGAGCTCCCCGACGTCGTGCAGGTCGGCCTCGATGCCGTGGATGCGGCCGGTGCCGGTGAACTGCAGGCCCTCGTCGGTGAACTCGCAGGCGCCGCCCATCCGGGTGTAGAGGTCGCGCAGCTGGTCGCCGGGCTGGGTGGTGTGCTTGGGCCAGTCGCGCACGGTCACCCGGCCGCCGGTGACCAGGGCGGCGGCGAAGAACGGGGCGGCGTTGGACAGGTCGGGCTCGACCACCAGGTCGCGGCCGAGCAGGGCGCCGGGGGTGACCCGCCAGACGTCCTTCTCGCCGCCGTCCTCGGGGGCGTCGACCTGGGCGCCGGCCAGGCGCAGCATCTCGACGGTCATCCGGATGTGCGGCAGCGACGGGACGGGGCCGCCGACGTGCCGGACCTCGACGCCGTGGTTGTAGCGGGCGCCGGAGAGCAGCAGGGCGGAGACGAACTGGGACGAGGAGGAGGCGTCCAGCTCGACCGGGCCGCCGTCGAGGCCGCCGGTGCCGTGGACGGTGAGCGGGAAGCTGCCGCGGCCGCCGTCGTCGATCCGGGCGCCGAGCGCGCGCAGGGCGTTGATCACGCCGTGCTGGGGGCGCTCGTGGCTGCGCGGGTCGCCGTCGAAGTGGACCGGGCCGTCGGCGAGGGCGGCGAGCGGGGGCAGGAAGCGCATCACGGTGCCGGCGTTGCCGACGTCGACGTTGGCGGGGCCGCGCAGGACGGGGGCCGGGATGACCCGCCAGGCCTCGCCGCCGCCGGTGCCGCCGGAGTCGTTGTTGACCTTCTCCTCGATGGTGACCCCGAGGGCGCGCAGGCCGTCGGCCATCAGCTGGGAGTCGCGGCTGCGCAGCGGCCGGCGCACCCAGCCGGGCCCGTCGGCGAGTGCCGCCAGCACCAGGGCCCGGTTGGTGACCGACTTGGAGCCGGGGATGGTGACGGTGGCGTCGACGGGGGCGGTGGCGACGGGGGCGGGCCACGGGGTCTCGGTCATGGGGGCCAGTCTAGGGGCCGTACCGGAACGGACCCTGCGACGGCCGCATGGTGAGAGAGTCACAGGGGTTGGAGCAGCCAGCTGGCGCCCAGGGCGAGGCAGGCGAGGGCGATCAGCAGGAAGACGGCGACCCAGGCCAGGGCGGGGACGTGGGTGAGCCGGGCGAGTTGGTCGGCGTCGGAGTCGCGGGCCCAGCCGATGCGGCGCTGGTGCTGGAGCTCCAGGACCGGGCGCACCGCGCCGAACAGCAGGAACCAGCAGCCGAGGTAGGCGAAGCCGGCCTGGACCTGGGCGGTGCCGAACCAGGAGACCAGGAAGAAGGCGCCGCCGGCGATCAGGACGACGAGCAGGCCGAAGGCGTTGCGGATGCGGACGAGCAGGGCCAGCAGCAGGGCGACGGCCAGCCACAGCAGCAGGGTGATCCGGTCGGCGGCGAGCAGGGCGGCGCAGCCGAGGCCGAGCAGGGCGGGGGCGGTGTAGCCGGCGGCGGCGGTGAGGATCATGCCGGGGCCGGTGGGGCGGCCGTAGGAGAGGGTGAGCCCGGAGGTGTCGGAGTGCAGCCGGATGCCGGCGAGCCTGCGGCGGGTGGCGAGCGCGGCGAGGCCGTGGCCGCCCTCGTGGGCGATGGTGACGGCGTTGCGGGCGACGTGCCACAGGGGCCGGGCGAGGACGGTGAGCAGGGCGGCGCAGCCGGTGGCGAGGACGAGCCAGCCGGGCGGGGCGGCCTGGGTGCCGGTGACCCGGTCCCACAGTTCGCCGAGGTTCTGGTTGTTCGGGTTCATCGGGGGGTCTGCGCCTCCGTTCGCTGTGTTGGGCCGTTCGGGGCAGCCTCCCATGCGGGGACGGGCGGGTGGGAGCGGGCGGTTCTGGTCCGTGGATGAGGAAGTGGTGAGGGCGGGGGGCATGGCAAGCTGGCCCGCATGTGCGGTCGCTTCGCAGCCAGCAGCAAGCCCGAGGACCTCGTCGAGCTGTTCGACGTGGAGTTCTGGGATCCGGAGGAGTCCCTGGAGCCGAACTGGAACGTGGCGCCGACCAACAGCGCCTTCGTGGTGCTGGAGCGGCAGGCGAAGGGGGCGGCGCGGCCGGTGCGGCAGTTGCGGGCGCTGCGCTGGGGGCTGGTGCCGCAGTGGTCGAACTCCGCCGAGACGGCGGTGAAGATGATCAATGCGCGGTCGGACACGGTGCACGAGAAGCCCGCGTACCGGCAGGCCTTCTCCTCGCGCCGGTGCATCCTGCCGGTGGACGGCTACTACGAGTGGCAGACGGTGCCGGGCGAGCGGGGGAAGGCGCGCAAGAAGCCGTTCTTCGTCTCCCGGGTGGACGGCGGCCCGCTGGCGCTGGCCGGGCTGTACGAGTTCTGGCGCGACCGGACGGTGCCGCCGGGGCATCCGCGGGCCTGGCTGGTGACGTTCACGGTCGTCACCACGGACGCCGAGGAGGCGCTGGCGTCGATCCACGAGCGGATGCCGCTGTTCCTGGACCGGGAGTCCTGGGGCGAGTGGCTGGACCCGGGGCTGGACGACCCGGACGAGCTGCGCCGGCTGCTGATACCCCCGGCGCCGGGGGCGCTGCTGGCCACGCCGGTGTCGCCGGCGGTGGGCAACATCCGCAACAACGGCCCGGAGCTCAAGGAGCCGTGGGTCGAGGTCGAGCACGAGACCACACTGTTCTGAACTGTTCTGAACGCCGCACGGGAGCCGCTGAGATGACCACCTCCGAACTCGTCGCCACGGAGGCCGGGGACGCCCGGATCACCTACCACCGGTCGGGCGCCGCGAGGGCGGTGCTGGCGCTGGGGCACGGCGCGGGCGGCGGGATCGGGGCGCGGGACCTGGTGGCGCTGGCCGAACGGCTGCCGGCGCGCGGGATCACCGTGGCGCTGGTCGAGCAGCCCTGGAGGGTGGCGGGCAGGAAGCTGGGCCCGGCGCCGAGGACCCTGGACCTCGGCTGGCGGCCGGTCGCGGAGCTGCTCGCGGGGCAGGGGCTGCCGCTGGTGGTCGGGGGCCGCAGCGCCGGGGCGCGGGTGGCCTGCCGGACGGCGGCGGCGAGCGGTGCGGTGGGGGTGGTGGCGCTGGCGTTCCCGCTGCACCCGCCGGGCCGGCCGGAGAAGAGCCGGGCGGAGGAGCTGCTGGGGTCGGGGCTGCCGACGCTGGTGGTGCAGGGTGCGGCGGATCCGTTCGGCGGGCCGGAGGAGTTCCCGGAGCTGCCGGAGGGGCACGAGCTGGTGGGGCTGCCGTACGGGAACCACGGTTTCGAGGTGCCCAAGCGGGCTGCGGTGGGGCAGGACGAGGTGCTGGGGCTGATCTGCTCGGCGGTGGGGGACTGGGTGCTGGGCCTGGTGTGACCGGGCCGCCGTGAGCCTCGCCGTCCGCGGTGAGCAGGGCGTTTCCACTCGCTCACTCGCGCGAGTGAATGGTGTGGTGGGGCGGGAATGCGGGCGGGGCCGGGGTGGTTGTCGTGTCCGTCAGCACGAGTCACCGGTGAGAGGCAGGGCAGATGGGTTCGATCGCGTGCCCCGAACGGCCTGAGGAGCGCGAGGCCGCCGTGGCGTTCGCTCCCTCCTGGCCGGAGTGGATTGACGCGGGCGAGAAGCCCGTCAGCCCGATATCCTCCATTTCTGGGCGGCCCGCCGTGGGCCGCGCGCGTGTTGCCGAGGAGGTGGGTCCGGTCGTCGGGACCGAGCACGAGGCCGATCCGGGCCGTGGCCCGGACGAGGCCCTGCCTGCGGGCGAGGCGCTCACCGGTGAGGAGCTGGCCGAGGCGATCGGTGAGGACACCTTCCGGGTGTCGGCGGAGGAGTCCGAGGAGGCCCGGCGGGAGCGCTTCGAGCGCGACGCCCTGGGGTACCTCGACCCGATGTACTCCGCGGCGCTGCGCATGACGCGCAACCCCGCGGACGCGGAGGACCTGCTCCAGGAGGCGTTCGCGAAGGCGTACGCGTCCTTCCACCAGTTCCGTGAGGGCACGAACCTCAAGGCCTGGCTGTACCGCATCCTCACCAACACGTTCATCAACTCGTACCGCAAGAAGCAGCGCGAGCCCCAGCGCACGGCGGCGGAGGAGATCGAGGACTGGCAGCTGGCCCGGGCCGAGTCGCACATGTCGACCGGTCTGCGCTCGGCCGAGACCCAGGCGCTCGACCACCTCCCCGACAGCGATGTGAAGGACGCGCTCCAGGCCATCCCGGAGGAATTCCGGATCGCCGTCTATCTCGCGGACGTAGAAGGCTTTGCGTACAAGGAGATCGCGGACATCATGGGTACTCCCATCGGTACGGTGATGTCCCGGCTGCACCGCGGCCGCCGGCAGCTGCGCGGCATGCTGGAGGACTACGCCCGTGAGCGCGGGCTGGTCCCGGCCGGCAGCGGGGCAGGGCAGGAAGCGAAGGGCTCGGGCTCATGAGCTGCGGCGATCCGCACGAAACCGAGTGTGGCGAGGTCCTCGACCACCTCTATGAATTCCTCGACAACGAGATGGCCGAGGGCGACTGCGCCAAGTTGCGCGTGCACTTCGAGGAGTGCTCGCCGTGCCTGAAGCAGTACGGGCTGGAGCAGGCGATCAAGGCGCTGATCAAGCGGTCCTGCGGCTGTGACGACACCCCGGCGGATCTGCGCGGCAAGGTCCTGGCCAGGATCGACTCGATCCGGTCCGGGCAGCGCCCGGGCGAGCCGGTGGTCGTCGCGGTGGACGCCTCGGTCGAGGTGCATGCCGAGTCCGCCCGACCGGCGCCCAGGCCGGACGGGGCACAGGAGCGGTCGCAGGGCGGGGCGCAGTCCCCGGCGCAGGACGGCGTGTCCGAGGAGCCGGCCGCGCGCCCTGGTGCGCCGGTCGAGGCCGGGGCCCCCGCGGAGTAGTCCGGCGGGTGGCCCGGGCGGTCCGCCGGCGAGGGCGGGCGAAACGGTTCGGTCCGGGAGTTCAACGGCCCCGGGAGCGTGCGCTCCCGGGGCCGCTCCCGTTCTGCTCGCATGCGCCCTCACTCGTTCGAGTGAGTTGGCGGTGCGCCAACTGCGCCATTGCACGATCATGCGTCCCCGTGCCCGGGCGGCGGCCTATCCTCCTGACGGACGCTCACCGCCGGGCCCCCCGGCGCGCTGAGGCAACACGGGGCCCGGACGCGGGGAGGTCGAGATCGCTACCGACAGTGGAGGCGCGACCCTGCCGCGGGGGGCGGCGCGCTACCTGACGACCGTTCCGGTGGCGGCGCTGTGCTGCCTGCTGCCGCTGCTGCCCCAGGCCGTCACGCCCGGGGTGCCGCACTGGCTCGGCCACCCGGTGGACTGGCCCAAGGTCGGTCTGCTGGGCTTCCTGCACGGCTGCTGGGAGTCGCTCGCCCAGGGGCTGCCGACCCCCTGCTCGCTCCTGCTGCGCCGGTTGCTGCGCCGCCCCGTGCCCGCCGAACGGGCGCCCGCCCGTCCCGGCGTGAACGCCTTCTTCCCGGTGCTGTTCGCCGGGGTGCTGATGCTGCCGCCGGCCGCCGCCGCCCTGGTCGCCGCCCCGGCCGCGCTGCTCGGCGGCCCGACCGGCCCCGGCTGCCGCGGACGCCAGCTGTTCAACGGCTCCCAGCTCGCGCTGTGCGCCTTCGCCGCCTCCGTCGCCTTCCACCTGCTGCACGGCCCCCAGCTGCTGCTCGGCTCCCGCTTCCCGGCCGCGCTGCTGCCCGGCTTCGCCGCCGTCGCCGCGTTCTGCCTGGTCAACGGGCTCGTGGTGGGCGTCATGGTGGTGCTCAGCGAGGGCCGGCGGGCCGGTGAGGTGCTGCGCGGCGCCTGCGCGGTGTGCGGGCTGCCGGTGCTGGTGCACGCGGCCGGCGGGCTGATGGTCGCGGTGCTCTGGCAGGGCCCGTACGGGGCGTTCGCCGCGCTGCTGGCGCTGCTGCCGCTGTCCATCTCGGCCTGGGTGTTCGCCCAGGGCCAGCGCGAGCGGGACGCCCACCAGGCCACCGTGCAGTCGCTGGTGCAGGCGGTGGAGATCAAGGACGCGTACACCCGCGGGCACAGCGAACGGGTCGGCCGGGCCTCGGTGCTGATCGCCACTCAGCTCGGCATGGAGCCCGAGCGGCTGCGCACCCTGCGGTTCGCCGGGATCCTGCACGACGTCGGCAAGCTCGGGGTGGCCACCGAGCTGCTGCGCAGAAACGGTCCCCTCAGCGAGGACGAACGCCGCGCGGTGGAGGTCCACCCGGTGTACGGGTACGAGCTGGTGCGCGGGATCGACTTCCTCGGCGAGGCGCACGCCGGGATCCTGCACCACCACGAGCGGATGGACGGGCGCGGCTACCCGAGCGGGCTGGCCGGCGAGCAGATCCCCGAGTTCGCCCGGATCATCTCCGTCGCCGACGCCTTCGACTCGATGACCTCCACCCGCTCCTACCGGCGCGGCCGCCCCGTCACCGAGGCGGTCACCGAGCTGGAGCGCTGCTCCGGCAGCCAGTTCGACCCGGTGATGGTGCGGGCGCTGATCGACGCCCTGGCCGTGCACGACTGGCAGCCCGTGGTGCACCCCGAGGACTGCGTACGGGCCGTGCCGGACATCCCGCTCGGGGTGCCCGAGCCGGTGCGGGCCGCGCCCGGCCGGGTGCCCGCCCAGGGCGGGACCGCCGCCGTGGCCGGGCAGTCGTGACCGGCCCCGGGCGCGCGGCGCTGCCCGTCGGCCGGACCGTCCGCGCCCGTGCACCGCGCGGGAGCACCGCCCGCGCCGTGCACGCGGCCGCCGCCGCGCTGCTGGTGCTCGCGCTCGGCGCGGTCGCGGAACGCGGGGTCGCCGAACCGCGGATCGCGCTGGCCTTCGCCGGGCTGATCGCGCTCGGCGAGTGCGTCCGGATCACCCTTCCGGGTGACCGCGAGCAGGCGCCCATCGGCGCCGCCGGCGCGCTGGCGTACGCACTGCTCGGACCGCTGCGCGGGGTGCCGACCGCCCACGGCACCCTCCAGGTGGTCGCCGTCACCGGGATCGGCCTGCTGCTGGGCTGGCTGCCCGGCCTCGCCCCGCACCTCCCGGGGCGCCCCCACCGGCGCCCGCCCTGGGCCGACCCGGCCCGCCGCGACAGCGCCGCCCGCCGGCTGCTCGCGGGCGGCTTCGCCGCCGCCGTCTTCCAGCCGCTCTACAACGGCGGCCTGGTCGACCGCTTCTCGCCCGAGGGCCCGGCGTACGGGGCGTTCCTGACCGCCGTCGCCGCGCTGGCCGCGCTCTGCGACGCGACCCTGGCCGCGCTGCTGCGCGCCTCCGCCAAGGGGCTGCGGTTCCCGGCCGCGCTGGAGGACGAGCTGCGCTCGCTGTTCGGCATCGGCTCGGCGATCGTCGCCACCGGGATGCTGGTCAGCCTCGCGGCCGGCGAGGTCGGGCTGTGGGCGCTGCCGCTGTTCTGCACCCCGCTGCTGCTCGCCCAGATCTCCTTCCGGCGGGCCGCGGCGGTCCGGGCCACCACCGGGCAGACCATCGCCAGCCTGGCCCGGGCCACCGAGGTCGCCGGCTACACCCCGCACGGGCACGCGCGCCGGGTCGCGGACACGGCGTGCGCGCTCGGCCGCGAGCTGGGGCTGGGCACCCGCGAGCTCGCCCTGCTGGAGTACGCGGCGCTGATGCACGACGTCGGCCAGCTGTCCCTGGTCGAACCGGTCCCGGACGGCGCCACCGCGCTGCTGTCCTGCGCCGAGCAACAGCGCATCGCCCGGCTCGGCAGCGAGGTGATCAGCCGTACCGGAGTGCCCCGGCAGGTCGCCGAGCAGGTCGCCCGACTGGCCGACCCCTGCCAGGGCCCGGCCGGCGGCGAGCGGCCGGTGCCGCTGGCCGCCCGCATCATCCGGGTCGCCAACGCCCACGACGACCTGCTGACCGCCGCCCGCGGCCGGGGCCTGGGCGAGGCGGTGGGGCGCCTGGAGGCGCTGGAGGTGCTGCGCCTGGGGCGGGGGCGGGTCTACGACGCCCGGGTGGTGGACGCGCTCGCCCGGGTCGGCGGGCAGGGCCGGGGCTGAGAGGGGGCCCTCCGGGCCGGGCGGGGCACGGCGAGGGTCCTCCGGGTCGGGGCGGATCCGGGGCGGGTACCTCCGGGCCCGGCCCGGGGGTGCGGTCGGGCGGCGGCCGTCCGGGGTTGAGGAGGCGCGCCGCGGCGGGCAGGCTGGGGAGGGACGGGCCCCAACCTCGGCGGTGGGGAGCGCGGGCGGGGGCGGGCGTGGTTGGATGCGGTCGTAGCGTGGAACACCGACCCGGAACACCGGGACCCGGCCTCCGTCGAGGACGGGACGGGCCCGGCGGTACGGGACTTGAGCGGACGACGACGGCAGGGACGAACGTGAGGATCTTCCACCGGGCACGGCACCG
Source organism: Kitasatospora sp. NPDC101157 (assembly GCF_044768255.1). Taxonomy (NCBI): domain Bacteria; kingdom Bacillati; phylum Actinomycetota; class Actinomycetes; order Kitasatosporales; family Streptomycetaceae; genus Kitasatospora; species Kitasatospora sp. NPDC101157. The sequence continues at coordinate 27,939 of NZ_JBIWPL010000008.1, forward strand.
GCCGTCCGCCACCTGGCGGCAGACGACCGACCGGGCCTTCACGCTGATCGGCGACGGGCGCTACGAGGACGCCGGCGCCCTGCTGGTGATGGCCGCCGACCTGGAGCCCTGGCTGTCCGACTCCTGGTTCAACCTCGCCCTGCTGCACAAGTTCCGCCGCGACTGGGAGCAGGCCCGCTCGGCCGGCCTGCGCGCCGTCGCCCTGCTGGACCGCGAGCACGGCGCCCCGGACTGGTGGAACCTCGGCATCACCGCCACCGCCCTCCAGGACTGGCCGCTGGCCCGCCGTGCCTGGCAGGCGTACGGGCTGAAGCTGCCCGGCGGCCCCGGCGGGGACGGCCCGGTCAGCCTGGACCTCGGCACCACCCCGGTGCGGCTGTCCCCGGACGGCGAGTCCGAGGTGGTGTGGGGCCGCCGGCTCGACCCGGCCCGGATCGAGGTGCTGTCCATCCCGCTGCCCTCCTCCGGCCGCCGCTGGGGCGAGGTGGTGCTGCACGACGGCGCCCCGCACGGCGAGCGGGTCACCGACGGCGTCGCCTATCCCGTCTTCGACGAGATCGAGCTGTGGGCGCCCTCCCCGGTGCCGACGTACGTGGTGCTGCTGCAGGCCGCGACCGCCGGCGACCGGGACGCCCTGGAGCGGCTGGTCGCCGAGGCCGGGTACGCGGCCGAGGACTGGACCTCCTCGGTGCGGCTGCTGTGCCGTGCCTGCTCGGAGAGCCGGATGGCCTCGGACGACGGGGTCGTCGCCCACCACGACCCGCACGACGACGGCGACGCCGCCCACCCGGGGCACCTCAGCCACCTCAGTCAGGGCGGCGCCGCCGGGATGTCCTGGCTCGTCGAGCGCGAGTGCGGGATCGCGGCCCCGGCGCACCTGGTCAGGGTGCTGCTGGACCGCTGGGTCGCGGCCGCCCCCGGAACCCGGGCTTACCGGGATCTCGAAGAAGTCTGCTGAGTACCCTGGTGAGGTACGCGTAGACCCTATGGAAGCGGAAGACATGGCGGAGCAGCACGACCACGACCACGAGCACGAGCACGGGCACGACGTGGAGGGGGCGGCGTCCGACGCCCCCGTGAAGGTGATCGGTGAGGAGCCCGACCTCAGCAAGGGCACCGCGCGCCCGATCACCGTGGTCGGCAACCCCGTCCTGCACCGCGAGGTCAAGGACGTCACCGTGTTCGACGGCGAACTGTCCGCGCTGATCGACGACATGTTCCAGTCGATGTACGCCGCCGAGGGCGTGGGCCTGGCCGCCAACCAGATCGGCGTCGACCTCAAGGTCTTCGTCTACGACTGCCCGGACGACGAGGGCGTGCGCCACATCGGCCATGTGATCAACCCGCGGCTGGAGGAGTACCCGGCCGACCGCCGCCGGGTGCTCGACGACGGCAACGAGGGCTGCCTGTCCGTCCCGACCGCCTACGCCGAGCTGCCGCGTCCGGACTACGCGGCGGTGACCGGCGTCGACAAGGACGGCAAGCCGATCCGGGTCGAGGGCACCGGGTTCTTCGCCCGCTGCCTGCAGCACGAGACCGACCACCTGTACGGCACCCTCTACATCGACAAGCTGTCGAAGCGGGACCGCAAGGACGCCCTGAAGCAGATGGCCGAGGGCACCGCGAAGTACGCGACCGTGCCGAACGAGTAGCAGCCGCCTGCATGTTGAAGGCCGGTGCGGGTGGACCGCACCGGCCTTCGTGCTGCTCGGAGGCTACTACCGGACGAACAGCCACTCCGGGCCGTAGCTGAAGCAGGGATCGGCGGGCAGCTTGATGCCGCTCAACTGCTGCGCCGTACCGCGCAGTTCGCCCATGTGGCCGATCGTCTCGCCGACCGGCGCGGCGCCGCCGTCGCCCCGGGCCGCTTCGAGGGCGCGCGGCATGTCGCTGTGGCCCCCGACCCGGTGGCCCCTGTCACGAGGCGAAGGTGCCGGAGAGGATCCGGTTGACCAGGGCGAGGTCGTTGCCACCGCCGGTGGTGGGGTTGAAGGAGTACACCAGGCGTCGGCGCAGGTCGCGGGTGGCGAACATGCCGTCGGTGTAGCCGAAGGTGCTGCCGGTCTTGCCCCAGACGGTCACTCCGTCGGGGAGGGTGGCGCGCAGCAGGCCGGCGCTGTAGTAGGCGCGGCCGTGGCCCGGGTCGTGGTCGCTGCCGCCGAGGTAGGGGACGTCGGGGACGTCGAACAGCTCGGCCTGCTCGGCCGGGGGGAGGAGCCGTCCTCGGAAGAGGGCGGTCAGGAAGCGGTCGAGGTCGGCCGTGGTGGAGATCATGCCGCCGGCGCCCGGGTTCTGTTCGGTGATGTCGACCAGCTGCGTTCCGCCGGCCGGCTGCGGTACGGCGATGTAGCCGTGGGAGTGGGGGCCCGGGATGGTGGTGTCGTGCTCCGGGGCGGTGGTGTCGCGCAGGTGCAGCGGTTGCAGGATCCGGGTGGTGATCTCCTGCTGGTAGGTGTGTCCGGTGAGCTTCTCGACGAGCATGGCGGCGACGTAGTAGCCGGTGGCGCCGTAGACCTGGGTGCGGCCGGGGTCGCTGAAGGGGCGCTCGTGGCGGACGGCCTTGGCGACCAGTTCGGCGAGCGGGTGGTCGTCGAAGCGGTGCTCGACGATGCCGTCCGGGGTGGTGGGCAGGTCGTCCGGGGTCAGTTCGGGAAGGCTGCTGGTGAAGTTGAGCAGAGTGCGGACGGGGATGGGCGGGTAGCCGGCGGGCAGGACGTTCGGCAGGTAGCGCTGGACGGGCTGGTCGAGGTCGAGGCGGTCCTCGGCGGCCAGTTGCAGCACCACGGTGGCGATGAACGTCTTGGTGACGCTGCCGAGGCGGAACCGGCCGTCGACCGGCACCGGTGCCCCGGTTGCGAGGTCGGCGGTGCCGTACGTGCCGGTCCAGTGGCCGTCCGGCCCGCTCACGCGCGCCAGCACGCCCGTGGTGCGGTCGGGCGCACTGGACAGCGCCTGTCGCAGGGCCTGCGGGTCCAGCTTCGGCAACCGGTCGTCGGTGTGGTCGACCGCTGCTGCCGGCCGGGCGGCGGGAGCCGCCATCGCCGGGACGGCCGTGCCCAGCGTCACCGCGGTGAGTACGGCGCAGGTGAGCGCCGCCATCGGCACCCGCCTGCGTCGGCGCGCCCCCGTCGTGGTCCGGGCGTTGGCGGAAGTCGGCTCGATAGTCATGCCGATGACCGTGCCTCACGGCGGCGGTGCGAGGAATCAGGGATCACCCCCGAACTCGCCCCGATCAATCCCTGATCCCGGCTCGGCTTCCGGGCCGGCCGGACTGCGCCCACTGCCCGGTCGGCCTTGCCGGGCGGGGGCGCGGCGCCGGATCGTCCTTCCCCGGCCGCCGGCCGGGGACCACGGCTGACGCGGCTGCGCAGGAAGTCGGTCCGGCCGGCTTCCTGCGCAGCGTGTGGGGGAGTTCAGCCGTGCGAGGTGGCGGGGGCCAGGACCGCCGTCAGCAGGCGGTTGGCGAGAGGGGTCGGGGCGCCGAAGTCGAGGCCGAGGTTGGAGGTCGAGTACACGGCGTGGACGGACAGGTCGCGGGTGGCGAACATGCCGTTGGCGTAGCCGTCGTCGTGACCGGTCTTGCCCCAGAGCAGGGTGCCGTTCGGCAGCGGGGTGGACATCAGGCCGGCGCCGAAGCAGGCCACCTTGTTGCAGGCGGTGCCGCCGACGAACGGGACGAGCTTGCCCTCGGTGTCCTCGGGCAGGGTGAACAGCTCGTTCTGCTGCGCGGCGGGCAGCAGGCGGCCCTGGAGCAGAGCGGTCAGGAAGTGGTCGAGGTCGGCCGTGGTGGAGATCATGTTGGACGGGTCGCCGCCCTGCTCGCTGGTGTCGACCGCCCGGCCGCTGTCGTCGGTCATGTAGCCGTGCAGGTAGGGGCGGGGCATCACCGGGTCGTCCTCCGGCACCGAGGTCTGGTTCAGGTGCAGGGGCTTCAGGATGCGGGCGGTCACCTCGTCCTTGAAGGAGTTGCCGGTGGTCTGCTCGATGAGCTTGCCCGCGATGCGGAAGCCGAGGGAGTTGTACTCCTGCTCGGTGCCGGGCGTGAAGTGCGGGCCGGGCGCCGGGCGGCGGTCGTCGGGGCGCAGGGTCTGCTGGATGATCTGGTCGAAGGTGCGGTAGTCGTAGCGGTCGGCGATCGTCTCGTCGGCGCTCGCCGGGGGCTTGCCCTCGTCCACGTTCGGCAGGCCGCTGGTGTAGTTGACGAGCTGGCGGACGGTGATCGGGTCGAAGGTGTCCGGGAGCAGACCCGGCATGTAGTGCTGGACGGTCTGGTCGAGGTCGATCCGCCCCTCGGCCGCGAGCTGCAGGATGACGGCGGTCTCGAACACCTTGGAGATGCTGCCGACGTGGAAGTGCGCGTTCTCCGGGATCTTCCGGCCGGTCTGGCTGTCCACGGTGGAGCCCTTCCACACCTGGCCCGGTTCGGCGACCAGGGCGACCGCGCCGGAGGCGTTGTCCGAGGGGCGGGTCTCGATGGCGGCCTGGAGGGCGGCGGGGTCCAGCGGCGGGAAGGCCGTCGCGGCGGTGGAGCCCGTGCCCGTGCCTGTGCCGCTCGCGGCGAAGGCTTGTGCGCCCGAGACGGCGGTGATGCCGACGACGGCGGAACAGGCCAGACCGAGGGCGGCGCACGGCGGACGAACGGCTTCATGTGGAGCACCCCGTGGAATCACTTGGCTGAGTGGGCCCCAGCGACATGATCGATCCTGGCCGGAAGCGGGACCGCCCGGTATCGGGATCAACCCGGATCGGCCCCTGAGGCAACCCCGAGGGCTCGTCAGGATCGGTCCATGGTGTGTCGCATCCCCGCCCGGTCTTCGAGCCGGGCTGGGCACCTCGGTTTGCGGCGACCTCAGACGATGCGGCCTATGTGGATGACCACGATGGTCATCGTCTGCTCCGTGATCTCGTACAGAACGCGGTACCGGCCGATGTGGATCCAGCGGAGGTCCGGGAAGCCGTAGGGCGCTGAGCCTGCTGGTCGGGGGTCGTCGGCCAGTAGGTCGACTGCATCCATGACCTGGCGAAGGCCATCCGTGTCGTCCTTGAGGAACCGGGCGGCTGCGGTGATCACAGGCTCGTCCCAGGTGATCTCGTAGGTCATTCACGCTCCAGGCCCAGGAGGGACCGGACGTCCTCGTTCGGCACATTCGCGACGGTGCCCGCGGCTTGGCGGACACGGTAGCGGGCGAGTGCCAGCTCGTCTTCCAGGTCGGCGAGTTCCTGCGGATTGATGAGCACGGCGGCGGGTTGGCCGTGGTCGGTGATGGTGATGCGTTCGCGGCTGTGCGAAGCGCGGCGCACCAGAGTGCCAAATCTCGCTCGCGCCTCGGTGATGGGCAGAGTCTCACTCATGGCAGAACTGTGCACCTCCCGCTTGTTTTCGCGCGAGCTATTGCTGTAAGTCGCTATCTCTACGCTGAGTGACAGCTCCGGCGTTGAGAAGTGGGAACCCGTCCCCGCCCGGCGTGAATGACGGGCGGGGACGGAGAGTTCAGGGGGAGTGGGTGGTGATGGTGATCGGGTGGGCGGTCCAGTCGGTCATGTCGCCGATGTAGAGGGTGACGCTCCAGCGGCCGCTGCGGGAGAGGCACTCGGCGACGCCGTCGCCGCCGCCCGGGCCGATGCAGAGGCGGATGAAGTCCCGGTGGGCGGCGCGGACCGGGCGCCGGCGGACCTGGTCCCAGAGGACGGGCAGGGCGTGGTCGAGGCTCGGGAAGACGGTGGGCAGCATGATGCCGGAGATCCCGGCCCGGACGGCGCTCACGCGGCGGCCGCCTCGGGGGGAGGCGGAGACGTGGCACCAGATGAACTTCCCGATGCCGCCCCGGCGCGGGCAGCAGCCCCACTCGGAGGCCAGCTCCCGGACGAGGAACAGGCCTCGGCCGCTCTCGGAGGTGAGGGAAGCGGGGTGGGGCGCGGGCTTCTCGCTGTCGGCGTCGTGCACCTCGATCCGGAGGGTGCCGTGCGGGAGGAGCTGGAGCCGGACGAAGATCAGGCGCCCGCGCGGGGCGCGGGCGTGGGTGACGGCGTTGGTGACCAGCTCGGAGAGGAGCAACTCGCCGGTCGGGAGGAGGAGTTCGGCGGAGGGGTGGGCGAGGAGGAAGGAGCGGAGCTCCTGGCGGGCGTTGCGGGGGGACTTGGGGTGCCGGGGGAGCCAGCAGGTCTGTTCGCGCATGGCAGGGCCACCTCTGGGGTGTGCAGGTGAGAGCGGCTGGAGAAGGCATGGGGATGCCCGGTGAAAGCCCGCCGTGATCACGGTGTGTCAATCAGCGGACTACGTTGAGTAGCATGCGCTCTGTGACTTCTGGAGTGCAAGTCCCGACTTTGGAAGCGATCAAAGATTGTTGTCGCGGGCGGAGGGGCGGCAGACTGGCAACGCACATACCGCTGGGAGGTCAACGCGTGCCCGTGAACAGGAATCCGACGGTTCGACAGCGGCGACTCGCTCGAACGCTCAAGGAGTTGCGGGTTGCTGCGCGGATGACGATGGTGCAGTCAGCAAGGCAACTGGACTGCGCCGAGAGCAAGATCAGTCGGATCGAGGCCGCGCAGTCCGGGATCAGGCTCGTTGATCTTCGGCTGCTACTTGATCTCTACGGTGTGACGGACCAGGCGGTGCGCAGCCGGCTGGAGGATCTGTCGCGTGATGGACGCCTGCGTGGCTGGTGGGACAGGTATTCGGACGCGCTGTCGCCGCTCTACGCGGACTACATCTCGCTGGAGGCTGATGCCTCGGACGCCTACAGCGTGGAAACCTTCCTCGTTCCGGGCCTCCTGCAGACGGAGGACTACACCCGGGCCGTCGTTCGGGCGCAGATAGAGGATGCCAGCGTCGAACAGGTTGAGCAGCTGACGAAGGTTCGGCGGGAACGGCGATCGGTGCTGACGCGCGAATCGCCTCTTCGGCTTTGGGTTGTGCTGTCGGAGTCGGTGCTGAAGCACCAGATCGGTGGGCGGGCGGTGATGCGAGAGCAGCTCGACTATCTGGTTGCCATGGCAGGCCAGCCCAACATCAACATCCAAGTGCTGCCGGAGAAGTCGGACGTCCATGCCGCACTGTTCGGTCCGCTGGTGATCCTGAGCTTCCCCGAGAGCACGGAGACGGATGTCGTGTATGTGGACAGTCTCCTCAGCACGCTCTACATCGAGGAGCCGGGCGAGGTCTTCAAGTACTCCAACCTCTTCCGGCGGACGCTGGCCGAGTCGCTGCCTCGCAAGGAATCAATCGCGCTCATCGAGCGCATCGCGAAAGGAATGCACAGCGATGAGTAGCATCCCCGAAGGGGCGGCCGCTGACCTCATCTGGAGAAAGTCGTCGTTCTCAGGTGCACAGAGCAACTGCGTGGAGATCGCCGTGAGCGTGGTGGGGGCCGTTCCGGTTCGTGACTCGAAGGACCCGGGTGGACCGACTCTTCTGTTCGAGGCTGAGGCTTGGTCTTCGTTCGTCGCGGGGGTCAAGTCTGGCGAGTTTCCGACCGATTGATCTGACAGTGGTGCCCCGCACGGGCTATGGCCGTGCGGGGCACCACTGCTGTCTCTCGCCTCAGCTGAGGTTGTCGTACCAGAAGAAGATGGTCCGCAGGACCGCACCCGGGCCGCCGGCGCCGAAGGCGATCACCATGGCCTGGCCGACCGCCACATCGGTGGGGTCGATGCCCTGGGACCACGTCACCTTCGCGTCCAGGCCGGGGATCGTTCGGCCGGGGGCGTACGAGCGGAACGTGCCGCGCGCGTGGGCGATGAGCGCCCCGTTGCGCCGCAGCTCCGCCCTGCGCAGGCTGGTCGACCTCAGTTCGTAGCTGCGGTCGCCGACAACGGCCGTGCGGGTGCGCGCCTTCCGGGTGGTCGGCACGTTGTGGCCGTTGATGTTCATCGCGCCGTGGTCGCGGTCGGGCACCACCGTGACGGTGGGCATACCGGCCCCCTGGACCCGTGCCACGACGGACGGCCAGCGGTCATGGCCGACCTGTATCGGCCCGAACGGGCCATCGATCACACGCCGTTGGAGCTTGGGCATGTCTGGCTACCCCCGTATACCGAGAACTGACAGCGGAGCTGCCGTAGAAACGGCAGCTCCGCTGTTTGTCGCTGAACGATATTCGATCTAGAAGTCGTCGTCGAAGGACACCGAGCCCTCGACCGCGACCTGGTACGCCGACACCCGGCGCTCGAAGAAGTTGGTCAGCTCCTGGACGTTCTGCAGCTCCATGAACCCGAACGGGTTGGTCGACCCGTACCGGATCGGCATCCCGAGGCGGGCCAGGCGCTGGTCGGCCACGGCCTCCAGGTACTGGCGCATGGAGTCGGTGTTCATGCCGGCGAGGCCGTCACCGCACAGGTCCTGGGCGAACTGGAGCTCGGCCGCGACGGCCTCCTCCAGCATCTCGGTGACCTGCTTGGCCATCTCGTCGTCGAAGAGGTCGGGCTCCTCCTCGCGGACGGTGTCGACGACCGACATCGCGAAGTCCATGTGCATGGACTCGTCGCGGAACACCCAGTTGGTGCCGGTCGCGAGACCGTGCAGCAGACCGCGCGACCGGAACCAGTACACGTACGCGAACGCGCCGTAGAAGAACAGACCCTCGACGCAGGCCGCGAAGCAGATCAGGTTCAGCAGGAAGGCCCGCCGGTCCTCCTTGGTCTGCAGCGACTCGATGTGGTCGACCGCGTTCATGTACTTGAAGCAGAACTGGGCCTTCTGGTGGATGGAGGGGATGTTCTCCACCGCCGCGAAGGCCGCGTTGCGGTCCTCCGGGTCCGGGAGGTAGGTGTCCAGCAGCGTCAGGTAGAACTGGACGTGGACGGCCTCTTCGAACAGCTGCCGCGAGAGGTACAGCCGCGCCTCGGGCGAGTTGATGTGCTTGTAGAGGCTCAGCACCACGTTGTTGGCGACGATCGAGTCACCCGTCGCGAAGAAGGCGACCAGGCGGCCGATCAGGTGGCGCTCGCCCTCGCTCAGCTTCGCCAGGTCGGCGACGTCGGAGTGCAGGTCCACCTCCTCGACGGTCCAGGTGTTCTTGATCGCGTCGCGGTACCGGTCGTAGAACGACGGGTAGCGCATCGGGCGCAGGGTCAGCTCGAAGCCGGGGTCGAGCAGCATCTTGCGGTCGTCGGCAGTCATTACTGGCAGGCCTCGCAGGACTCGGGGTTCTCCAGGGAGCAGGCGATGGCGGCTTCCTGCTCCGGCGTGAGGGCGGGGGTGCCCACGGGGATCGTGCCGGCGGGCACGGGCACGGGCGCGGCGGCGCGCGCGGCGCCGGAGGCGGCCTGGGCGATGCGGGTCGCCGGGCGCGAGCGCAGGTAGTAGGTGGTCTTGAGACCGACCTTCCACGCGTAGGCGTACATCGAGCTGAGCTTGCCGATGGTCGGCGCCGCCATGAACAGGTTCAGCGACTGGCTCTGGTCGAGGTACGGCATGCGGGCCGCGGCCAGGTCGATCAGCGCGCGCTGGGGCAGCTCCCAGGCGGTGCGGTACAGCGAACGGACCTCGGCGGGCAGCCAACCCAGCTCCTGCACCGAGCCGTTGGCGTCGCGCAGCGAGTCGCGGGTCTGCTGGTCCCAGACGCCGAGTTCCTTGAGCTCGCGCACCAGGTACGGGTTGACCTGGAGGAACTCGCCGGAGAGCGTCTCGCGCTTGAACAGGTTGGACACCTGCGGCTCGATGCACTCGTACACGCCGGCGATGGACGCGATGGTCGCGGTCGGCGCGATCGCGAGCAGCAGCGAGTTGCGCAGGCCGGTCTCGGCGATGCGGGCGCGCAGGGCGGTCCAGCGGTCGGCCCACTGGGGGGCGGCCGTCGGGAAGTGGTCGATGTGCAGCTCGCCGCGGGCGGCGCGGGTCTCGCCGTAGGCCTCGTGGCGGCCCAGCTGCTCGGCCAGGTCGGCGGAGCGCTCGTAGGCGGTGAGCATGATGCGCTCGGAGATCAGGGTGGACAGCTGCTTGGCCTCGGCCGAGTCGAAGTCGATCCGCAGCTTGAAGAAGACGTCCTGCAGGCCCATCACGCCGAGGCCGACCGGGCGCCAGCGGGAGTTGGACGTACCGGCCTCGGTGGTCGGGTAGAAGTTGATGTCCACCACGCGGTCGAGGAAGGTCACGGCCGTGCGGACGGTGGCGTCCAGGCGCTCCCAGTCCATGGCACCCAGCAGGTCGTCGGCCGAGGCGCCGGCAGCCACGTGGGCGCCGAGGTTGACCGAGCCGAGGTTGCAGACGGCGGTCTCGGAGTCGTCCGTGACCTCCAGGATCTCGGTGCACAGGTTGGAGGAGTGCACCGTGCGGCCCGGCAGCGCGGTCTGGTTGGCGGCGCGGTTGGAGGCGTCCTTGAAGGTCATCCAGCCGTTGCCGGTCTGCGCGAGGGTGCGCATCATGCGGGCGTAGAGGGTCTGCGCCGGGATGGTGCGGACGGCCTTGCCGGCCAGCTCGGCCTTGCGGTAGGCCTCGTCGAACTCGGCGCCCCACAGGTCGACCAGCTCGGGGACGTCGGCCGGGGAGAACAGCGACCAGTCGGCGTTGGCGTTCACGCGGCGCATGAACTCGTCCGGGATCCAGTGGGCCAGGTTGAGGTTGTGGGTGCGGCGCGCCTCCTCACCGGTGTTGTCGCGCAGCTCCAGGAACTCCTCGATGTCCGCGTGCCAGGTCTCCAGGTAGACGCAGGCCGCGCCCTTGCGGCGGCCGCCCTGGTTGACGGCGGCGACCGAGGAGTCGAGGGTGCGCAGGAACGGGACGATGCCGTTGGACTTGCCGTTGGTGCCGCGGATCAGGCTGCCGCGCGAGCGGATGCGCGAGTAGGACAGGCCGATGCCGCCGGCGTGCTTGGAGAGGCGGGCGATCTGCGCGTAGCGGTTGTAGATCGAGTCCAGGTTGTCCAGCGGCGAGTCGAGCAGGTAGCAGCTGGACATCTGCGGGTGCCGGGTGCCGGAGTTGAAGAGCGTCGGCGAGGAGGTCAGGTACTCCAGGCGGCTCATCAGGCCGTACAGCTCGGCCACCTCGCGCACCGACTGCTCGGAGTCGCCGACCGCCAGGCCGCAGGCGACGCGGAGCAGGAAGTGCTGCGGGGTCTCGATGACCTTGCGGGTGATCGGGTGGCGCAGCAGGTAGCGGGACTGCACGGTGCGCAGGCCGAAGTACTCGAAGCGGTCGTCGCCCTGGGCGTCGATCAGGGCGTCGAGGGCGGCGGCGTGCTTGGCGACGAAGGCCGCGGTGGTGTCGCCGATCAGGCCCTCGGTGTGGCCGACGGCGATCGAGGCGGAGAAGGAGACCGAGCCCTGGCTGTTCGCCTCGTCGACGATCTCCAGGGCGAGCAGGCGGGCCGCGAGCTTCGAGTACTGGGGGTCCTCGGCGATCATCGACGCGGCGGCGTCCACGGCCAGCCCGCGCAGCTCGGCGAAGTCCGAGCCGGCGTGGCGGCCGCGCAGCGCGGCGGCGGCGACATGGCCGGGGTCGACCTCGGTGAGGTCGGCGCTGCGGTCGGTGAGCAGCCGCAGCAGCGCGCCCCCGGGGTCGGAGACCGTCGGGTCGGTGAAGGCGGTACCGGAGCCCTGGGCGGGCAGGGTGGCTGAGGCAGCGGTGGTCAAGGCGCTCTCTCCTGGCGGCGATCGGCGGCGTGATCGGGGTCACCCGGGCCGATCTGGGCAGGGGAGCACGGCGCGGACGCAAACAGCGCCGCGCGAGGTGTCTCCCCGGCCCGCCCGCGAGGCCCGGAGGGGTGGTGCTCAGTGCCGGCGCGGCCTCTGCGGGAGGGCCGTGGCGCACGCTGTCGGCAGGTACTCGGACTCGCGGGCGCAGCTGCTGGAGCCGCCCGCACACCGCTGCGGGGCAGTCCCGGACTCCCACCGGGTTCCCCTGCATCGACAGCAGGAGTGAGCATACATGTAGTGGTGTCTCAGTGATGCGGCACCACATGTAGTGCGGCGCGGTGTGTCGGCGCGATGACCGGCGGTACCGGGGAAGGGGTGGTTCGTGCCCGTCCGGGGGCGGGATCCGTGTCGCGGCCGGGTCGGAACCGGGCTCCGGAGGGGGCGGTCCGGTGCGCCGCAGGGCTCGGATCCGCGCGCCGGTCGTCCTGGTTTCGATACGGAATGGTCACCGGGCGGACCGACGGTCAGGGGGATGCCCTACGATCTGGGCGCATGAGCGACGGAACCGGCGTACCTGGGCACGGGCCGCAGGGAACGCCTCCCGCCGGGCCGGGGGGCGCACAGAATCAGCAGCCGGCGGTGCCAGGTCCGGTGCCGCCGCCGAGCGGTGGTTTCGGCCCGCCGCCGGCCTCGTACGGGCCGGTGGCGCCGTCCGCGCAGCCGCTCCCGCAGCCCGTCCCGCCGGTGCCGCAGCCGGTGCCCCAGCCCCAGCCTGTCGCGCAGCCGCAGCCGGTTCAGCCGATGGCCCCTCAGCCGCAGTGGCAGCAGCAGCCGCCCCAGCAGGCCGTGCCGCCGCAGCGCGTCGAGCCGGACTGGGAGGCGCTGGCGGACCGCAACGAGGCCGCCGGCAAGCGCAAGCGCCGGATGAAGGTCATCGGCATCGTGGCCGCCGTCGTCCTGGTGGGCGGCGGGGTCGCGGGCGGCATGCTGCTGCTGGGCAAGAAGGACGACCCCAAGAAGACCGGCCCGGTCGCCACCTCGTCGGCCTCCAACAAGCCGACCCCGGGCCCGTCGAGCGCGAGTGCGGGTCCGGACGACCCGTCGAAGCCGATCTGGGAGGCCGCCACCGACCCGGCGCCGCAGGACGCGGGGGCGCTGTTCTCCGCGACGCAGGTGACGGTGAACGGCGCGACCTGGAACCGGACCGTGGTCTCGCTCGACCAGCCCTGCTGGGACGGCAACTCCACCACCGGGGGGCTCGGCAAGGTGCTCGGCGACCAGGGCTGCCAGAAGGTGCTCCGGGCGACGTACGTCTCCGGCGACAGTGCGGTGACCGTCGGCGTCGCGGTCTTCGACCACAAGATCCAGGCCGAGACCGCGACGAAGAACTACGCGGGCCAGCTCAAGGGCCTGCCCGCGCCCGGTGCTCCGGCCTTCTGCGCCAACTCCGGCTGCACCAGCACGCACAGCAGCCTGGGCCGGTACGCCTACTTCACCGTCGAGGGCTCGGCGAAGGGCGGCAACGCCTCCGACGCCACCGCGACGGCGGCGGCCTCCGGGTTCGCCGAGCACGTGAAGGGCCAGCTGCTCCAGCGGGCCAAGGCGGCGGGCTCCGCCACGCCCGGGTCGCAGGGCACCCCGGCGGGCTGACCCGCCGTGACGCCCCGGTGCCGGCGGATCCGTTCGCCGGGACCGGGGGAGTGTGGCAGGCTCTCGTCGGAGTCATTCGTACGCGTGTTCCGGTTGCGTCCGTGGGGGTCGGTACCGGCGAGCAACCGGAGGAGCGGTCGTGGCCCTGCCCAGTGCCCTGCGCGGCAAGTCGGCCGTCCTGGCCGCGGCCGGGGTCGTGGTCGTCGCGGGCGCCTTCGCGCTGCTGGACCGGGACGACCGGACCGGTGTGGGCGGGCCCGTGCGGGTGCCGGTGTCGGTCGGCGCCCCCGGGCGCACCCTGCCGCCGGACGTTGGCCGGGACCTGCTCGCCCGGGACCCGAAGGCCTCGCCCAACGCCCGCGCCGTCGACCAGTTCCTCACCGACCTGGAGACCCAGGCCCGCACCGGGCAGAGCGGCGGAACGGTGATCGGCCAGCACGTCGAGGCGCACAACGAGCGCAACAACCCCGAGTACGGCGACTCCCGGGGCACCAAGCAGGTCGGCTACTACTACAAGAAGGCCGCCGACATCACCGGTCGGCTGCCCGGCTTCCTGGAGACCGACCTCGGCCCCGGCTACGGCCAGAACGCCTGGGGCGTCGGCAACCCGCGCTCCTACTCGGCCGGCCGCTGGCCCACCTGCCGGACCGGCTGGCAGTACACCGACGACGCGGTCGACCTGATGACCGCCGTCTGGTCCGGCCACCCGAGGGCCGACGACGGCACCTACGACAGCTCCGGCGTCCAGCGGAACTGCGACGGCAGCAGCACCGAGCTGCCCGACAACGGCGGCGCCCCGGCCGGGATCGTCGGCATGTCCTTCCACGAGCCGTACCCCGGATCGGACGTCAAGTCCTTCGACCGGGTGCTCTGTTCGAACTCCCCGGCGGCCAAGGACCCGGGCTGGTTCGGCCGGGTCGTGGACGCCGCGGACGGCACCCCCGAGTACCGCGCGCTGATCACCGACCTGTCCTACCTGGCCGACCACCTGGACTACCTGGCCGCCCACGACGTGCCGGTGCTGCTGCGCCCGTACCACGAGATGAACGTCCAGGACTGCTCCAGCCGGTTCTGGTGGGCGGGCCAGAAGCCGGCCGACTACCAGGCGCTGTGGAAGATCACCTACAAGTACCTGGTGGAGACCAGGGGCCTGCACAACCTGCTGTTCGTGTGGAGCCCGGTGTCCTGGGACGGCGCCCCGGGCGTGGACCCGTGGGACTACTACCCGGGCGCCCAGTACGTCGACGTGGTCGGGGTGGACGACTACAGCGGCAGCCCGGCGCACCCGATCGGCACCGGCGAGGTGTGGACCAAGCGCTACTACGACGGGCTCGCCGCCTACGACAAGCCGCGGATGCTGGCCGAGTCCTTCGCCGTACCCGTCAACTCCCGCCAGCCGGACACCCTCCGGCGCACGCCCTGGACGATCTGGACGGTCTGGGGGCAGTCGCTCACCGCCGACAACCTGGCGCCTGACCAGCCGCGCAACTCCACCGCGGACGTCAACGCCACCTACCACAGCCCCTTGGCGATCACCGGCGGTTCCGGCCCGTCCGGCGGGAGCATCGACTGGGGCGGGCTGCACGTCCGCTGACGTCCGCCGGGGCCCGGCGGGATCCGCAGGGACCGTTACGGGAACGGTTGAACGGGCTGGATTCCGGGTCCGTTGCGCCGTGTGGCATCCTGTGGCGGCGAAACCGAGGGCTGGGCGGACGGTCGGGAGTGGGCCGAAGGGGCGGGGGTAGGGGATGGAACGGACGCGTCCGATGCGTGGGGCCGGCGGCCTGGCGATCGGCTGGGGCGTGGTGCTGCTCGGCTGGGCGGCCTACAACTGCTTCGGCCAGGTCGGCTTCGCCACGTACCTCAAGGGCATCTTCTACTACGGCGGGACCTCGGTCGACGCCGAGACCGGAAGCCTCAACTACGGCCTGCTGTACCTGATCGCGGGCATCCTGCTGCTGCGCGGGCGCAACTGGGCGCTCGGGGTGGCGGCGGGGGTGGCCCTGGTCGAGGGCTACAACCGGGTGCGCAGCCTGACCGGCGCGCTGCTGGACAAGCCGCAGCGGGAGTGGTTCACCGGGACCACCGAGGGCGGGCTGAAGCTGGCGACCTTCGCGCTCGGCGTGGTCGTCACCGCGGTGCTGATCGTGCTGCTGGCCCGTTCCAAGTGGCGGGAGCAGTCGGAGGGCGGGGAGAGCGGGGAGCCGCACTGGTCGATCCTGCAGACCGTGCCGGCCGCGCCGACGCCCGTGCCCTACGCCCAGCCGCAGCCCCAGCACGTGCAGCCCCAGTCGGCCTGGCCGCAGCAGCCGCCGGCCCAGCCCGGGTGGCAGCAGCAGCCTGCCCAGCCCCAGCCCGCCGCCTGGCCCCCGGCCCAGCCCCAGCCGGCCCAGCCGCAGCCCCAGCACGTGCAGCCCCAGCCGCCGCAGCCGCTCCCGTACGCCCAGCAGCCGACCCAGGCGGCGACCGCGTACCAGCCGGCCCCGGCCCCGCAGCCCTGGCCTGCCGCCCCGCCCGCTCCCGGCGGGCCGGCCGCCGGCCCGGTGGCCCCGGGGCCGGTCGCCCCCGGACCGGTGGTGCCGCCACCGGCCGCCGCCCCGCCGGCCGACCGCCCGCCGCAGTCCTGACTGCTCACCGAGAACCCGCGCCCCGCCCCGGGGCCGGACCGCTACCAGACGAGGAACGACTTCCGCCATGACATCGACAACCCCCGTGCGGACGGTGCTCACCACGTCCCGCGAGGCCGCCCGGCTCGCCGAGCGACAGATGTCGTGGAAGCCCAGGGTGCTGCCGTTCTACGTCGCCTTCCTGATCATCTTCGCCTTCTCGATCTGGGCGTACGTCCCCAACCCGACCCCGCTCGGCTGGGCGATCACCATCCTGTGGGGCATGCCGGTGTTCGGCGTGCTGATCGGCTTCCAGGGCGTGCTGATGGTCCGCCGACGGCTGCGCCAGGTGGACAGGATGACCCCGCCGGCGCCGGTCGAGGACGACTTCCTGATCGTGCTGGTGCCGACCATCGGCCGCCACGACACCTACCCGGCGCTGGAGCGCTCGGTGCTCTCGTACGTCGAGCACCTGCCCCCCTACTTCCCGTGGATGCGGGTGGACATCCTCACCGAGGAGGGCTGCGCCGCCGCCGAGAAGATCGACGAACTGGCCGAGCGCCACCCGCTGATCCGGGTGGTGACCGTGCCGAAGGCGTACGAGACGGCCAACGGCACCAAGTTCAAGGCCCGCGCCAACCACTACTCGCACGAGCTGCGGATCGAGGAGGGCGAGGCCGAGGACGACGTCTGGGTGCTGCACATGGACGACGACACCGGCGTCGGGCCGGACACCGCCGCCGCCGTGGCCCAGTTCGTCAACCGGCAGCGCCGGGCCGGGGACGACGCCAAGCACATGGCGCAGGGCATCCTGACGTACCCGCGGGAGAACGCCGTCTCCACCTTCACCTGGCTCGCCGACGCGATCCGCCCGGCCGACGACATCGCCCGCTTCCGCGCGATGACCGGCACCGGCACCCCGATCGCCGGCGTGCACGGCGAACTGCTGATCGTGCGCTCCTCGGTGGAGGCCACCATCGGCTGGGACTTCGGGCCGAAGACCATCGTCGAGGACGCCCAGATGGCGCTGAACTTCTGCCAGCGCTACCCGGGGCGCAGCGACTGGTTCAACGGGCGCTGCTACGGCGCCTCGCCGGCCGGCGTCAAGGACTTCCTCAAGCAGCGCGAGCGCTGGGCCTGGGGCCTGGTCGCGCTCTGCTTCAACAGGACGATCCCGCTGCGCTACCGGCTCTTCATCGGGATGGGCATGGTCAGTTGGGTGCTCGGCCCGCTCCAGCACGTCGGCCTGGTGCTGATGGTCGCCTGGTTCACCGGCACCTGGAACACCTCGCCGGTCACCCAGTCCGTGGTGCTGCTGTGGGCGATCAACTTCGCCTACGTGATCTGGACCTACTGGGAGGGACTGCGGCTGAACGTGGTCTCCTCGGCCAACCACCGGCGCAAGTGGTGGGAGCCGATCGTCGTGGTGGCCTGCATACCGCTGTTCTCCTTCCTGGAGGGCTGGGGCGGTCTGCGGGGACTCATCAAGTTCCTCAAGCGCGAGGAGAACAAGTTCGTCGTCATCGCCAAGCCGGCCTGATCGGAAACCACGCCTGTGAAACGCCCCGCGATCTTCGTCCTGCCCACCGTGGTGCTCGGCATCACCGTCGTCGTCCCGGTGGTCTGGGGTGACCACCCGATCCGGTTCGACCACCGGCGCCCCACCGAGGTGCACTGGGCCGGTGCCCCGACCGAGCAGGGCCGGGTCTGGGGCTTCGGCAAGGACGAGCCCGCGGCCCCCGCGGACACCGGCCCCAAGGTGGCCCGTCCGTGGACCAAGGGCAGCCCGGAGTGGGGCGTACAGGTGTACTGGCTGGACGACCCGGCGGACCCGGACAGCTTCGTCCAGGGCAAGGTCGACCGCATCGTCAAGTACGTGGTCGGGCTGAACGCCAACTCCCTGTCGGTGACGTTCCCGTACTACACCACGGGCACCAGGTCGAACGCCGTCGCCGCCCGGCCGACCTCGCCCAGCCCGGAGCGCCTCGCGCTGCTGCTGGACGCCGCCCACCGGGCCGGGCTGCGCACCACCGTGCGTCCGATCATGGACGAGGAGGTGTTCGACTACGTCCACACCCTCAAGTGGCGCGGCAACATCACGCCGACCGACCGGGACGCCTGGTTCGCCAGCTACGCCGCCTTCCTGGCGCCGTACCTGAAGACCGCCCAGGACCACTCGGCGGCCGCGTTCACCATCGGCACCGAGTTCAACTCGCTGGAGGGCGACCCGCACTGGCAGGACCTGATCGTCGAGGCCCGGAAGACCTTCCACGGCGAGCTGGAGTACGACGCGAACTTCGACAACTGGGCCAAGGGCGCGATAGCGGTGCCGGCCGACGGCACGGGAGCGGACGCCTACCCCCCGGCCAAGAACTCCGACGACGACGCGCCGATCGCCGACCTGGAGGCCAGCTGGAACGCCTGGCTCGACCACCGCGGCAAGGGCCCCCAGCCGACCACCAAACTCACCGAGGTGGGCATCCCGGCGCAGAACGGCGCGTACAAGACCCCCGGCGAGTACTACAAGAAGACCGAACTGAACGAGACCGTCCAGGCCACCTGGTTCACCGCGGTCTGTCAGGTGGCGCAGCAGCGCAAGCTGCGCGGGGTGTACTTCTGGTCGCTGTACTTCGGCATCGACCCGACCCTGCCGACCACCCCGGACACCCCGCGGATGGACTACGCCGGGCGTCCGAAGTCGGAGAAGGCGATCCGGGACTGCTTCGCGCAGACCTACGAGGTCCCGCAGCAGTAGCGGCCCCCGGGCCGGGTCCCGGCTACTGCTGGGGCCCGGCCGGGTGCTCGCCGGTGCCGGAGCTCGCCTTGCCGGTCGGCGTCCGGTTCGGCTTGGCACCGGTCGGACGGCCCGTCGGCCTGGTGGTCGCGGTGGGCGTCGGGGTGCTCGTGGCCGTGGGCGTCGGGGCGGGCGTCGGGACCGCGGTGGGGCTCGGGGTGGGTGCCGGGCCGGCCGGCTGGTCCGGCTTGGCCCCGGACAGCGCGCCCGCGATCTCCTTCTCCAGCCACGGCGTCACGAACCGCATGCCCGCCGGGGTGAGGTGCACCCCGTCGTTGGCGGGGGTGACCCAGTGGCCGTCCTTGTCCTTCCAGACGCAGGTGTCGTACGGGCAGTAGAAGGTGTCGAGGTCGACGAGCCGGACGGTGCCGCCGGCGGACTTCACGAAGTCGCCGACCTGCTGGTTGTAGCAGCCGCCCCAGGTCTTGTTGATGGCGCCGTTCTCGACGCGCTCGTTCATCAGCAGCACCTGGGCGCCGGGGGCGCGCCGGCGGACCTGCTCCACGGCCTGGGTGAGCTGGGTGCGGTACCGGCTGCGGTAGTCGTCGTCGCAGGGGTTGAGCCAGGTGCCGTCCAGGTACTGCTCGGCGGCGTCCCAGCCGAGGTGGATCACGACGGCCTTCGGCGCGGCGGAGGCGAGGTTCCGGTCCCACTCGGCGGTCCGGTCGCGGCAGTCCTGGCTGGTCTCGAACTCCGTTCCGGAGGTGGTGCGCACCTTGTCCGGGTCGAACACGCCGCAGCCGCTGATACCGCCGTCGACGACCCGGTAGCGGTCGCCGTGCCGGTACAGGCCGGTGGCGAGGTCCTGGGCGAAGGAGTCGCCGAGGACGAGGACGACGGGCTTGTCGTCCGGCCCGGACTTCATGTCGTGGGTGACCCAGGCCGGCAGGTACCAGGCGCCGGTGGTGGCCACCGCGGCCGTGACGGCCAGCAGCGGGACGGCGGGGAAGGCCCGCCAGCGCAGCACCCGCAGCTTCTCGGTGGCGGTGTGCAGCAGCCAGGCCAGCACCCAGGAGACCGGTCCGCCGATCAGCAGCAGCTTCTGCGGCGAGATGTCGTCGACGTAGTGCTGCAGCAGCCAGTACACCGGCAGGTGGAGCAGGTAGAGGCTGTACGAGATGGTGCCGGTGAGCCGCACCGGGGGCAGCGACAGCAGCCACACCAGGGGGCCGCGGTCGAAGCAGAGCGAGGCGGTCAGGACGGCGGCGAGCGCCGCGACCACGGCCAGTCCGCCCTGGTAGAGCCAGGGTTCGTGGTACGAGCCGACGGACAGGCTGGCCCAGACCAGGCCGCCGAGGGCGGCGGTGCCGACCAGGGTGGGCAGGGCCGCGCCCGGGAGGCCGCGCCCGGTCCGGGCACCGTCCGCACCGGAGGCGGCCTCCGTGCGGACCCGGGCGCGCAACCACAGGTAGACACCGAAGGCGGCGGTGGCGCCGGCCGCGAAACCGACGGCGCGGGTCTCGGTGCCGAGGTAGAGGCGGTCGCTGTTGTCGCCGTTCCACATCAGCGGGGCGACGGCGGCGGAGGTGGCGAACAGGACGGCGGTGACGATGCCGGTGGCGCGCAGCGAGCGCCGGCACAGGCCGAAGACCATGAGCAGCAGCAGCGGCCAGAGCGCGTAGAACTGCTCGGTGATGCTGAGCGACCACATGGCGGCGAGCGGGTCGATCGAGGCGAAGTGCTGCCAGTAGGCGTCGCCGCGGGACAGCTGGGCCCAGTTGGCGATCTGGGCGAGCGTGGCGAGCGCCTGCGGGCGCAGGTCCTTGACGTCCCGTAGCGGGCTGACCAGGGCGGACAGCCCGACGACCAGGATGATGGTGGCGAGCAGGCCGGGCAGCAGCCGCTTGGCGCGGCGGCGGTAGAAGACGCCGAGCCGGATGCCGTCGGTGCGGTCCAGCTCGCGGATCAGCACCAGGCTGACCAGGAAGCCGGAGAGTACGAAGAAGACGTCCACGCCGAACAGGCCGTTCTGGAACCAGTCGGTGTGGTAGAGCAGCACGGAGGCGATGGCGAGGCCGCGCAGCCCGTCGACCGCCTTGAAACGGACCGAGGGCGGCAGGGGACCGCGCGGTGCGGGGACCGGCGCGGGTATCGCGTAACGGCTGGTGGTCGGGGCTTGGCGGCCCCGTGCTTCGCGCATGTCCTGGAGCGTGGGGCCGCTTCCGGGCGCGCCGAGGCCGGGCCCGTCGTCCATGTGGTGCGTCCCCCCGGGGTCGATCGATTGTCGCGACGTGTCACTGAGACGTGTCTTGATCTGTGGTTTATATCAAAAGACGTCTGGTGATCGTCTGCCGGTCACCGGGGCGGGGGCGGCCGGTGAGCGGCCGTGGGGGCGTCAGAACGCCATGGTGTAGACCATCAGGTCCATTCCCGGGAAGGGGGCCCAGTCGCGTTCCGGGGTGCGGCGGAAGCCGACGCGCTCGTAGATGCGGTGGGCGGTGGTCATCTCCGGGCGGGTGGAGAAGGCCATGCCGGCCAGGCCGAGTTCGCGGCTGCGGGTGACGGAGGCGCGGACCAGGGCTTCGCCGACGCCGCGGCCGCGGGAGGCGGCGGCGGTGGCGAGCATCCGTATCTCGCCCTCGCGCGGGGTGGCGATGTCGGCCCACTCGGTGCCGCCGACGGCGAAGGTTACGCAGCCGAGGAGCCGTTCGTCCGCCGCGTCGACCGCGACCAGGAGTTCGGCCTCGCGGGAGCGGCGCTCGGCGTCGCGCAGCAGCTGGACGTAGCTGCCGGCCGGGTCGGTGAAGCCGTCGCCGACGAAGGCGTCGACGGTGATCCGGCCGGCCTCGTCGAGGTCCTGGGGGAGGGCGTGGCGGATGAGGTAGTCCATCGGGCCAGTGTGCCGGAGCCGTGGGGGGCTCCGGATGCGGGGGGCTTCCGGGGGTTCAGGGAAGGGGATGCCGGGCGGGTGGCCGGGGCGGCGGAGGGGCGCAGCGAGGCGGCGGGCAGGGTGCCGTACAGCCGGTCGGCGCGGTCGGGGTCGGCCGGGTAGCCGCCGGGGCGGTGGTGGTTGTCGCGGCCGGCGGCGGGGCCGCGGGAGAGTTCGCGGCCGATCAGGGTGCCGAGCAGGCCGAAGCCGCCGACCGCGCCGACCAGGCCGAGTGCGCTGGCGAGGGTGTCGCTGTCCATGGCCACCACTGTGGCCGGGCGGTGGGGGTGCCCACGAGTGGCAGGAAGGCCGGGTTCCGTCGAAATCCTGCCAGGGCCGCCCCTTCCCCGGGCCGGGTCGGCGGGGCATCCTGGGCGGCATGCTGAAGAACGTGGTCGCGGTGGTGCTGGAGGAGGTCCACCCCTTCGAACTCGGGGTGGCCTGCGAGGTCTTCGGCCTGGACCGGACCGCGGACGGGCTGCCGGGGTACGACTTCGCGCTGGCCGGCGCCCGGCCCGGGCCGCACGCGACCCACTCGGGCTTCGCGGTGGACGTCCCGTACGGCCCGGAGCGCCTCGCCGGGGCGGACCTGGCGGTGGTCACCGCCTCGACGATCCGCACGCACTACCCGGAGCCGCTGCTGGAGGCGCTGCGCGCGGTGGTGGCGGACGGCGGCCGGGTGCTGTCCATCTGCAGCGGCGCCTTCGTGCTGGGCGCCGCCGGGCTGCTGGACGGCCGCCGGTCCGCCACCCACTGGCGGCACAGCGACGAGCTGGTCGAGCGCTTCCCGAGGACGGTGGTCGAACCGGACGTGCTCTACGTGGACGACGACCCGGTGATCACCTCGGCCGGTACGGCGGCCGGCATCGACGCCTGCCTGCACCTGGTGCGCAAGGTGCAGGGCGCCGAGGTGGCCCTGGGGATCGCCCGCCGGATGGTGGTCGCGCCGCACCGGGAGGGCGGGCAGGCGCAGTTCGTGAACCGTCCGCTGCCGGAGGGCGGCGACTCGCTGGCCCCGCTGCTGGACTGGATGCGCCACCACCCGGACCAGGGGGCGAGCGTCGAGCAGCTGGCCGCCCGGGTGCACATGTCGCCGCGCACCTTCGCCCGGCGCTTCCAGCAGGAGACCGGTACCACCCCGCACCGCTGGCTGGTGGGGCAGCGGGTGCTGCTGGCGCAGCGGCTACTGGAGTCGACCACCGAGTCGGTGGACGCGATCGCCGCCCGCTGCGGGTTCGGCAACGCGGCGGCGCTGCGGCACCACTTCGGGCGCCGGCTGGGCACCACGCCGCTGGCCTACCGGCGCTGCTTCGGCGGCGGGTGACGGGCGGTCAGTCCGCCCCGGCGTCGAGGTGGGCGACGCCGTTCCAGCCGTCCGGCCGCAGCCGCCCCTCCTGGGAGCGCCAGAGGCTGGTGGAGCAGTTGTGCACCGGCCCGAGCCCGGTGAGCTGCTCCTCGGTGAGCCGGTCCAGGGCGTAGCGCAGCATCAGCACGGTGCAGTCGTGGGCGACCAGCAGGACGGGCCGTCCGGCCTCCTCCTCGCAGACGTCCCGCAGCAGGCTGCGCACCCGCAGGGCGACGTCGGCCCAGGACTCGCCGCCGGGCGGCCGGTAGTACAGCTCGCCCATCTTGCGCCGCCGGGCGGCCTCCTCCGGGTGCTTGGCCTCGATGGCGGCCTTGGGCAGCATCTCCAGGACGCCGAGTTCGCGGTCGCGCAGCCGCTCGTCGTAGCGGACGGCCAGGGTGACGGGCACGGCGCCCAGCCCGGCGGCCTGGGCGAGCGCGATCCGGGCGGTCTCGGCGGTGCGCACGTACGGGGAGCACCAGACGCTGCGCGGCCGGTCGGCGCTGGGCAGGGCGGCCCACCAGCGGCCGAGCGCCTGGGCCTGCCGCTGGCCGCGCAGCGAGAGCGGGATGTCGGCGTCGCGGCAGCTGATCGGGACGCTGAGCGCGCCGGCGGCCTCGGCCAGCTGGAACTCGACGTTGGCGGTGGACTCGCCGTGCCGGGTGGCGATCAGGACGGACGGCAGCCGGGTGGCCGCCGGGCCGCCGGGCGTGCCCGCCGAGCCGTTCGCGCCGACGGCGCCGCTCGCACCGACGGCCCCGCTCGCGGTGACGGCGGTCACCGCGCTCAGGTTGGGCTGGTGCTGGGTGGACTTGTGCTGGCCGTTCAGGGTGATGCCGAGTTCTGCCATGGCCGCGAGCTCCCCGTGGTCGATCAGGTTCCGGCCGGATGCCGGTCCGGTCTGGTGGTGCCCGGCGTGCACGCCTGTTCATACATATGATCGCGCCGCCTCCTCCAGTGTTCACGGAGAAGGCGGCGCGATCACAGGGCGCGTGCACGGCCAATCAGTGCGCCGCTACGGGCTCCGGCGCGTTCTTCAGCTCGTCGTCGCCGGCCTCGGCGCTGTAGTCGGAGGGCTTGGTCTCGTCCGGGCCGTCGGGCGCCTTGACCGCCCGCAGGACCAGGGTGAGCGCCACCGCCACGATCAGGTTGAGCGCGAAGGCGGTCAGGCCGATGTAGCCGATCTCGCCGATGCCGGGGATCTCGGCCGCGTTGCCGCCGAAGTGCTTGGTGGCCGGGCTGGCCAGCCCGTACGCCTTCCAGGTGCCGTAGACCATGCCGGCCGCCCAGCCGGCGAACAGCGCCCAGTGGTGGAACCAGCGGGTGAACAGGCCGCCGACGATCGCCACGAAGGTCTGCAGGATCCACAGGCCGCCCAGCAGCTGGAGGTTGATCGCGGCCTGCCTGTCCATGCCGAGGACGAAGACCAGCGCGCCCACCTTGACCAGCAGCGAGACCAGCTTGGCGATCCGGGTCTCCTCGGCGGGGGTGGCGGCGGGCTTCAGCCACTCCTTGTAGACGTTGCGGGTGAACAGGTTGGCCGCCGCGATGGACATGATGGCGGCCGGCACCAGCGCGCCGATCCCGATCGCGGCGAAGGCCACGCCGGTGAACCAGTCCGGGAACATGCTCGCGAACAGCTGCGGCACCGACAGCTGGGAGTTGTAGCCCTTGACGCCGCTGCCCACGCCCGCCGCGATGGCCATGAAGCCGAGCAGCGCCAGCAGGCCGAGCATCAGCGAGTAGGCGGGCATGATCGCCATGTTGCGGCGCACGGTGTTGCGGGACTTGGAGGCCAGCACGCCGGTCACCGAGTGCGGGTACATGAACAGCGCCATCGCCGAGCCCAGCCCCAGCGTGGCGTACGTCCACTGCTTGTTGTCCGGGATCGTCATCGACCCGGCCTTGGCCTGCTTGAAGTGGTCGGCGGCCGCGCTGAAGATGTGCCCGTAGCCGCCGAGGCGGATCGGGATGTAGATCACCGCGACGATGATCACGATGTAGACCAGGGCGTCCTTGACGAAGGCGATCAGCGCCGGGGCGCGCAGGCCCGAGGAGTAGGTGTAGGCGGCCAGCACGCCGAAGGCGAGGAACAGCGGCAGGTCCTTGACGAACCAGTTGGCGTTCTCCCCGCCGCCGACGCCGAGCACGTCCAGGACGGCCTGGATGCCGACCAGCTGCAGGGCAATGTACGGCATGGTGGCCAGGATCCCGGTCAGCGCGACGACCAGGGACAGCGGCCGGGAGCCGTAGCGGCCGCGGACGAAGTCGGCCGGGGTCACGTAGCCGTGCACCCGGGAGACCGACCAGAGCCGCGGCAGGAACAGGAAGACCAGCGGGTAGGCGATGATCGTGTACGGCACCGCGAAGAAGCCCGCCGCACCCGTCGCGTAGACCGCCGCCGGGACGGCCACGAAGGTGTACGCGGTGTAGAGGTCGCCGCCGAGCAGGAACCAGGTCACCCAGGTCCCGAAGCTGCGCCCGCCCAGGCCCCACTCGTCCAGGTGCGCCGCGTCGTCCGCCCGCCGCCAGCGCGAGGCGAGGAAGCCCATCGCGGTGACCAGCAGGAAGAACAGCACGAAGACCACGAGGGCCGGCACGTTGACGTCCTTCATCGCGCACCGCCGTTCCGGGCCGCCTTGCGGGCCTTCTCGTCCCGGTTGATCAGCAGGTAGGCGGCGACCGTGAAGAGGGCCGACACCGGCACCCAGAGCAGCTGGTACCAGTAGAAGAAGGGCATCCCGGCCACTGCCGGGTCGGTCTTGTCGTACGAGGAGACCCAGAGCATCGCGACGATCGGCACGAGCAGGGCGAGTCCGGCCAGCACCCGCTCGGGGGTCACCGCCGGGACGGGGTCCCCGGCCGGCTCGGGCATGACAGCTTGGTCGGGGGATGGGTCAGAGGGCATCTTCGGCTCCGCTCCGGAGGGTTCTCCCCGTCGGCGCCGCAGCCCCCGGAAGCGCCGCGCGCCCCCGCGAGCCCGCCGAGCAGCACCATCGGTGATCGGCAGTCAGTATTGGCTGCGCAATCTAGAGCATGACGTGATCCATGTCACCGGACTTGGCACAACTTCCCGCCATCCGGACGCTGCCGCTCGCGCACGCGACCGCTCGCCGCCCCCGGGGTCCGGGTGCCACCGGCGCGCGGGCCGTGCGCGCCGGTGCCCGTGGTGGAACGGCGGCGCCGACTACTCCGGACGCTTCAGCCGGGTGATGAACTTGTAGCGGTCGCCGCGGTAGATCGAGCGGACCCACTCCACCGGGTCGCCCTCGCCGTCGAAGGAGTGCCGGGAGAGCTGGAGCATCGGCAGACCGAGGTCGGAGCCCAGCAGCCCGGCCTCGCGCGGGTTGGCGAGGGTGGTCTCGATGGTCTCCTCGGCCTCGGCCACGGTGACCCCGTAGACCTCGCGCAGCGCCGCGTACAGCGAGTTGTGCTTGGCGAGGTTGCGCCGCAGGGCGGGGAAGCGCTTGGCGGACAGGTGGGCGACCTCGATGGCCATCGGGTCGCCGTTGGCCAGCCGCAGCCGCTCGATCCGCAGCACCCGGCCGCCGGGCTTGATGTCCAGCAGCGGGGCGAGCCGGTCGTCGGCGGTGATGTAGCCGATCTCGATCAGCCGGGAGGTGGGCTCCAGGCCCTGGGCGCGCATGTCCTCCGTGTAGGAGGTGAGTTGCAGCGCCTGGGCGACCTTGGGCTTGGCCACGAAGGTGCCCTTGCCCTGGATGCGCTCCAGCCGGCCCTCGACGACCAGTTCCTGCAGGGCCTGGCGGACGGTGGTGCGCGAGGTGTCGAACTGGGCGGCCAGCGCCCGCTCGGGCGGGACCGGGGTGCCCGCGGGCTGGGTCTCGGTGAGCTGGAGGAGGTGGCGCTTGAGGCCGTAGTACTTGGGGACGCGGGCGGTCGCGTCGGCGCTCTGCGTCGGGAGGTTGCTCACCTCGGGGTCGTCGGCCTGGGCGGTGGTTCCCCCGTCGCTGCTCATCGGACCTGTTCTCCCGCTTCTCGCGGGGCCTTTTACCGCCCCGCCACATCGTTAACGGATCACATCGTTGCATGTATGGCTGCGGAACGAATACCTCATCACGCGATGAACGATGTGCGGTGTCGGCTTGGTAACGGGTGGTCGAGAACCCTCGAACAGCCGTTGACAGGCCCATTGGTCTAGGCCAAGCTCCAGGCATCTGGTCTACACCACTAGGCCGGTATCGATGAATCCCCCCACCCGTTCGAAGGGGTCCGCGGCGCCAGTTCTCCCGCTTTGCGTGGGTATGCCGCTACCGCCCGACGGGGGTAACCCAGGCATCCCTCAGGAGGATGGCGTGAAGCGTCAGCTCATCGCGGCGGTCGGCGTCGCAGCAATGGTCGTCGGTCTCGCGGCTTGTGGCTCGGACGGCAAGAAGGACGACGGCGGCTCGTCGTCCTCCACCGCCGCCGACCGGTACAAGGGCAAGACGCTCAAGGTGTGGGTGATGAGCGGGTCGGCCCCCAAGGGCTGGACCGACTCGGTCAAGAACGAGTTCGAGTCCACCTACCCGGGCTCCAAGGTCGACTTCCAGACCCAGGAGTGGACCGACATCGGCCCGAAGATCACTGCCGCGCTCTCCGAGGGCTCGGTCGACGTCCTGGAGCTGGGCAACACCCAGACCTCCGGCTACGCCGCCTCGGGCGGCCTGCTGGACATCACCAAGGACAAGTCCGCGCTGGGTGGTGACGCCTGGGCGGCCAACCAGAACGAGGCCGCGATGCTGGACGGCAAGCAGTACGCCGCCCCGTGGTGGGTCTCCAACCGCGTGGTCGCCTACAACAAGGACCTGTGGGCCAAGGCCGGCCTGACCGCCGCCCCGAAGACCCTGGACGAGTTCTACGCCGACCTGGACAAGCTGAAGGCCACCCAGGGCGTCAACGACCCGATCTACCTGCCGGGCCAGGAGTGGTACACCTACTTCGGCTTCCTCACCGGCGAGGGCGGCAAGATCGCCAAGCAGGAGGGCGGCAAGTGGGTCGGCGGCCTGGAGTCGCCGGAGGCGCAGCGGGCCTTCGAGACCTACAAGAAGCTGCAGAGCTACTCGGTCACCGGTCCGAAGGACAAGGACGAGGCCACCCCGCAGCAGAAGGACGTCTTCGCCAAGGGTGACATCGGCACCATGATCGCCCTCGGCTGGGAGCTCCCGGACGAGAAGGCCATGGCCAAGGACAAGATCGGCTTCTTCCCGATCCCGGGCAAGACCGCCGACAAGCCGTCCGGCGTCTTCATCGGTGGCTCGAACCTCGCGATCGCCTCGCAGAGCAAGAACACCGCGATGGCGAAGGACTTCCTGAAGGTCGCCCTCGACGACAAGAACGAGGGCCTGGTCGCCGCGGCCGGCAACATCCCGAACAAGCCGGCCCTGAACAGCCAGCTCACCGGTGACTTCGCGAAGGCCGCCCAGGTGGGCACCGCGGTTGGCGGGACCACCCCGATCACCCCGAACTGGGCCAGCGTGGAGAACACCCCGAACCCGATCAAGGACTTCCTGACCGCGGTCCTCCAGGGCGCCGACTACGCGTCCACCGCGAAGAAGTACGACGACGAGATCGCCAAGCGGCTCAACCAGAAGAACTGAGGCATTGAGCGGCGTCGCTCACCGGCCCCCGGCGGGGGGTCGGTGGGCGGCGCCCGTCCGTCGTGGCCGGGTTGTGAGGAAGTGAGAACGATGGCTGTGCATTCGGATCGGGTGCAGACGCAGTCCCCGGAGTCAGGGAAGGCTGTTGTGGCCGAGATCGACACCAGTGCCGCCGGCGGCGGGGCCGAGGCCGCCGCGCCGAAGCGCACCAGACCGGCGGGGGGACCGGGCATCGGCTCCCGCCTCGCCCCGTACCTGCTGCTGCTGCCGGCTGTCGCGGCGACCGTCGTCCTGCTCGGCTGGCCGTTGCTGAAGACCTTCCTGCTGTCGTTCCAGGACCTCAACCGGCGCCAGCTGGTGATGCACCTGACCGAGTGGACCGGCTTCGACAACTACAAGGAGCAGCTGAGCGACCCGGAGTTCTGGGCGGTCACCGGGCGCACCGTCGTCTTCACCCTGGTCAACGTGGTGCTGATCATGGTCGGTGGCACCCTGGTCGGCCTGCTGCTCAACCACCTCGGCAAGAGGATGCGGCTGGCGCTGTCGATCGCGCTGCTGATGGCCTGGGCCATGCCGGTGGTCGCCGCGACCACGGTCTACACCTGGCTGTTCGACGAGCAGTGGGGCGTCGTCAACTGGATGCTGGACCAGCTGGGTTGGCACTCGATGGCGCACTACAACTGGATGAGCGACGAGTACTCGACCTTCTTCGTCGTCATCCTGCTGATCGTCTGGATGTCGATCCCCTTCGTGGCGTTCAACATGTACGCCGGTCTGACCACCATCCCCAGGGAGCTCTACGAGGCCGCCCGGATGGACGGCGCCGGCTCCGCGAAGATCTTCAGTGCGGTGATCTTCCCGAACCTGAAGCCGTTCTTCCTGGCCACGACCTTCCTCGAAGTCATCTGGGTGTTCAAGTCCTTCACCCAGATCTACGCGATCAACGGCGGCGGCCCCGAGAAGCTCACCCGGACCCTGCCGGTGCACGCCTTCCTGGAGGGCTCGGGCAGCCAGCACTACGGCGTCGGCGCCGCGATCGCGGTGCTCACCATCCTGATGCTGGGCGTCCTGATGGCGTACTACTTCCGCATCATCATCAAGCAGGAGGACGAGCTGTGAGGCGCTCTCTCTTCGGACGCACCTGGCCGAACGTGATCGCGGTCGTCCTCATCGTCTTCTTCATCTTCCCCGTCTACTGGATGATCGCGACCGCGTTCAAGCAGAACAACGACATCATCAGCAAGACGCCGGTCTTCATCCCCTTCGACGCGACCTTCGAGCACTTCACCACCGCGGTCGACGCGCCGGACTTCTGGACGTACGTCACCAACAGCATCACCGTCACGGTCGGCGCGGTGGTGATCTCGCTGGTGATCGCGACCCTGGCGGCCTTCGCCGTCGCCCGGATGAAGTTCCGCGGCCGCAAGACCTTCGTGCTGGTCATCATGATGGCGCAGATGGCGCCCTGGGAGGTCATGACCATCGCGGTCTACATGATCTCCCGCGACAACGACATGCTGAACAGCCTGCTGCCGCTGACCTTCTTCTACATGATGATGGTCCTGCCCTTCACCATCTGGACGCTGCGCGGCTTCATCGCCGCCGTGCCGAAGGAGCTGGAGGAGTCGGCCATGGTGGACGGCTGCACCCGCACCCAGGCCTTCGTGAAGGTGATCTTCCCGCTGCTGGCCCCGGGGCTGATGTCGACCTCGCTGTTCGGCTTCATCACGGCGTGGAACGAGTTCCCGCTCGTCCTGATCGTCAACAAGGAGCAGGGCAAGACCCTCCCGCTGTGGCTGTCCTCCTTCAAGACCGCCTTCGGCAACGACTGGGGCGCGACCATGGCGGCCTCCACGATGTTCGCCATCCCCGTGCTGATCCTGTTCGTCTTCCTGCAGCGCAAGGCGGTCGGCGGTCTGACCGACGGCGCCGTGAAGGGCTGAGCCACCGTGAGCATCCTCGTACCCACCGCCCCGGCCAGCGACCAGCTGCACCGGGACGCCCTGACCGTCCTGCAGCCCGGCTTCGTCGGCACCGAGCCGCCCGCCTGGCTGCGCCGCCACCTGGCCGCCGGGCTCGGCTCGGTCGCGCTGTTCGACCGCAACGTGGTCGACCTCGACCAGCTCTCCGCGCTCACCCGGGCGCTGCGCGCGGAGAACCCCGACCTCCTGATCGCGATCGACGAGGAGAGCGGCGACGTCACCCGGCTGGAGGCCGGTTCCGGCTCATCCTGGCCGGGCAACCTCGCCCTCGGCGCGATCGACGACCCGGCGCTGACCCGGGACGTCGCCCGCGAGCTGGGCCGGGCGCTGGCCGCGGCCGGCGTCAACTACAACTGGGCGCCCACCGCGGACGTCAACTCCAACCCGCGCAACCCGGTGATCGGCGTCCGCTCCTTCGGCGCCGACCCGGAGCTGTGCGCCCGGCACACCGCCGCCTGGGTGGAGGGCCTGCAGTCGGCCGGCGTGGCCGCCTGCTCCAAGCACTTCCCCGGGCACGGCGACACCGCGGTGGACTCGCACCACGGCCTGCCGGTCATCGACGTCGACCTGGACGTGCTGCGCGCCCGCGACCTGGTGCCGTTCCAGGCCGCGATCGCGGCCGGCACCAAGGCCGTGATGACCGCCCACATCATGGTCCCGGCGCTGGACCCCGAGCTGCCGGCCACCCTGAGCCCGACCGTGCTGCGCGACCTGCTGCGCGCCGCCCCGGCCGAGGGCGGCCTCGGCTACCAGGGCCTGATCGTCAGCGACGCGATCGAGATGGGCGCCATCGCCGACACCTTCGGCATGGGCGAGGGGACCGTGCTCGCGCTGGCGGCCGGTGCGGACGCGATCTGCGTCGGCGGCGGGCTGGCCGACGAGGAGACCGTGCTGATGCTGCGCGACGCCATCGTGGCGGGCGTGCGCTCCGGCGGCCTCGGCGAGGAGCGGCTGGCGGACGCCGCCGACCGGGTCCGGGCGCTGGGCAGCTGGGGCCGGATCGCCGCCCAGGGCGAGCAGCCCGAGCCGGACCTCGCGGTGGGCCTGCGGGCCGCCCGCCGGGCGCTGAAGGTGGTCCGGGCGCCGGGCCGCGAGGTGCTGCCGGTGAGCGAGCGCCCGTACGTGGCCTCGTTCTCGGACGAGCCGAACATCGCGGTCGGCGACGTGACCCCGTGGGGCGTGGCCGCGATGCTGGCCGACCGCTTCCCCGGCAGCCGCACCCGCGAGGTGTCGGCCGACCAGGCCGCGCCGGAGCTGCTGGACGCGCTGGTCGCCGAGCTGGTGGCCGGCGCCGAGGGCCGCCGCCTGGTGCTGGTGGTGCGGGACGCGCACCGGCACGCCTGGATGGCCGCCGCGCTGCGCCGCCTGGTGGCGGCCCGGCCGGACGCCGCCGTGGTGGAGATGGGGCTGCCCCAGTCCGAGCCGGTCGGCGCGCTGTACATCGCCACCCACGGCGCCGCCCGGGTCTGCGGACTGGCGGCCGTCGAGGTGCTCACCGGGCAGCCGGGAGCGATCGGCTGAACCGCGGGGGAGACGTCACCGGCCGTGACCGGGAGGCGTTGGCCGACGGGCCCGTCATGCGCATGCCGCATGGCGGGCCCGTCCCGTTCTCCGGCCGTCGGCCCACGCTTCCGCCGGATGACGGTGCTCCCTCAAGAGGGCCTTAAATCCCCCTTAAGCACGACTTAGGGTGACAGGTCGACGACCGATCGCCACCGAACTCCGGCGGGGTACAACGGAACGGCAACGGCCTTGGCAGGAAGGGGAGTTGGCCGTTGACACCACCGTTGGTCTAGGCCAAAGTCCACTCCGATCCCTCCCGGCACCGCCCTCGGCCCTAGCACCTCGGAGAATGACGTGACGAAGCGTCAGTTCGTGTCCGCATTCGGAATCATGGCCCTGGCGGCCGGGCTGACGGCCTGCTCCTCGTCCGGATCACCCTCGGTAGCCGGCAGCGCGGCCGCGGACCCGAAGGCGGCCACCGGCACCGTGACCGTCTGGCTGATGGACGACGCCCAGAAGAACTGGCCCGACCTGGTCCAGCGGGTCAATGACGAGTTCGCGGCCAAGTACCCGCGGATCAGCCTCAAGCTGGCGTACCAGGGCTGGGCCGACAAGGTCGGCAAGCTCGACAAGGCCCTCGCCGACGGCAGTGCCCCCGACGTGGTCGAGCTCGGCAACACCGAGACGATGAAGTACGTGCTCTCCGGTGCGCTCGCCCCGGTGGACCGCACCACCTTCGACAACTCCGACAGCTGGATCAAGGCGCTCGCCAACACCTGCGCCTACCAGGACAAGCTGTGGTGCGTCCCGTACTACGCCGGCGCCCGGGTCGCCATCTACAACTCCTCCGCCTTCCAGCAGGCCACCGGCAGTGCCGAGTTCCCCAGGACCGAGGGCGACCTGCTGAGCGTCCTGGACAAGATCTCCGACAGGAACCGGGGCGACCGGACCTTCTCCCCGCTCTACCTGCCCGGCCCCTACTGGTACGCCGCGATGAGCTACGTGGCCGCGTACGGCGGCAGCATCGCCAAGTTCGACAGCTCCGGCAACTGGCACGGCACCCTGCACGACGCCAAGTCCCAGCAGGGCATCGGCCACTTCGTCGACCTGGTCCGCAAGTACAACAAGGGCGACCTGACGCAGAACGAGCAGAACCAGTACGAGGCGATGGCCCGCGGGCACGCCGCGTCCTTCTACGGCAACGGCTTCGAGGCGGCCAGCGTCACCGCGCCGGTCACCGGCGACCCGGGCCTCAAGGACGCCGTCAAGGTGGCCACCATGCCCGGCCCGGACGGCAAGCCGCTGCCCACCTTCATCGGCGGCTCCGACCTCGCCGTCACCGCCAAGTCCCAGCAGGTGGCGCCGGCCACCGACTGGATCCGGATGTTCACCAGCTCCAGGTCCGAGCAGGCGCTCGCCGACAAGGACATCCTGCCGAACAACCTCACCCAGCTGAACCCGCTGAAGAGCAAGCCCACCACCGCCGCCGCGGCCAACGCCGTCCCGGACGCCTGGTTCACCCCGCTGGCACCCGGCTGGGGCGCGGTGGAGAAGCAGAAGATCATCCCCGACATGCTGACCGCGATCCTCAAGGGCAAGTCGGTGGACCAGGCCACCAAGGACGCCGACGCGGCGATCGACCAGCTGATCAACAACCCGTCCTGACGGGCCGGATCCGTACGCCGAGCGCCCCCGAACGCCCCTCCGGCGCTCCCCGGCGGGGCGGCGGTCCGGGCCGCCCCGCCGGGGGTGCCGCGCCGGGGGCGCGCTCGTAGGATGGCCCGCGAAGAAGCGCAGCGAGTGTGCGGACTCGCCGCCGTGGAGGTCCCCGTCCGGCAACCCGCCCGGGCGGGGTCGACCCGTACCCCGGAGGCATCGAGATGTCCGACCCGCACAACGGTTCCGTCCCCGGCCGGATCATGGCGGCGGAGATGGCCGAGCAGCCGGCCGTCCTCCAGCGCATCCTCGACGAGGGAGCGCCGAAGATCCGCGAGATCGCGGCCGGGATCGCCGCCCGCAGCCCCCGCTTCGTCCTGCTCACCGCGCGCGGCACGTCCGACAACGCGGCGCTCTACGCCAAGTACCTGGTCGAGATCCTGCTCGGCAAGCCGGCCGGCCTGACCTCGATGTCCACCATCACGGCGTACGGCGCCCAGCCGGACCTCACCGACGTCCTGGTGATCACCGTCAGCCAGTCCGGCGGCTCGCCGGACCTGGTGGCCTCCACCAAGGCCGCCCGCGAGGCCGGGGCGATCACCCTCGCCGTCACCAACAACCCCGACTCCCCGCTCGCCGAGGTCTCCGAGTTCCACATCGACGTGCTGGCCGGCCCGGAGAAGGCGCTGCCGGCCACCAAGACCTACACCGCCGAACTGCTGGCGCTCTACCTGCTGGTCGAGGGCCTGCGCGGCGGGGACGGTTCGGCGGCCAAGGAGCTGCCGGGTTTGGCGGCCGGTGTGCTGGCCCGCCAGGCCGAGGTGAGGGCGCTGGCCGAGCGGTACCGCTTCGCCCAGCGCCTGGTGATCACCTCGCGCGGCTACGGCTACCCGACCGCCCGGGAGGCGGCGCTGAAGCTGATGGAGACCACGTACATCCCGGCCACCCCGTTCTCCGGCGCGGACCTGCTGCACGGCCCGCTGGCCATGGTGGACAACGTCTCGCCGGTGATCGCGATCGTCCCGGACGGCAAGGGCGGCGAGGCGCTCCAGCCGGTGCTGGACCGGCTGCGCGGCCGGGGCGCGGACCTGGTGGTGATCGGGCAGCGGGCCCAGGTGGAGGCCGCCTCGGCGGGCTTCGCGCTGCCGGCCGGCGTGCCGGAGGAGGTACAGCCGATCCTGGAGATCCTGCCGCTGCAGCAGCTGGCCCACGAGGTCACCATCGCCCGTGGCCAGGACCCGGACGCCCCGCGCGCCCTGGCCAAGGTCACCGAGACCCACTGAGACCCGCCGGGCCCGCCGGGCCCGCCGAGGCCCGCTGGGGCTCGCGGCACGCACGGGCAGCCCCCCGTCCACAGGCTGTGGACGGGGGGCTGCCCGTTGAGCGGCGGGACGTGGTTCGGGCGGCCGCGGAAACGGGCCGGAAAGCACTACGGGCCACGGCGCCGACACGGGACCCTCAACCCGTGCGGCACCGCAGCCCGGAGCTGTCGTCGGGCACCGGTGGCGATCGAGGACTGTGCGGGGTCCACGATCGCCGGCGTCCGACCGAGGAGAAGCCGCGCGCGGTCAGGGCAGTTGCGCGGTGGCCCTCTCCTTGGTGCTCTTCCATTGTGGACTAGACCAATCTTGATTGTCCAGGCCTCCCGGCAAATTGGTCTAAACAACTACGGGCGGTCGTCCACCCCCACCGCACGGTCCGCCGAGCCCGCCCCCGACCGGCGGCGCTACGCTCGCCATGTGCCCTCGCTGAACGAACTCGTCCGCCGCCACACCACCCTGACCGGGGCCGACGTGGAATGGCTCCACATGCTGGTCTCGGAGTGGCAGCTGCTCTCCGACCTCTCCTTCGCCGACCTGGTGCTGTGGATCCCCACCTGGGACGGCATCCGCTACGTCTCCGTGGCGCAGATGCGGCCCAACACCGGACCCACCTCCTACCAGGACGACATGGTCGGCCACCTCGTCCCGCGCGGGCGCCGCCCGCTGCTGGACGCCGCCTTCGACGAGGGGCGGATCGTGCGCGAGGGCGACCCGGAGTGGCGCGAGGAGGTGCCGGTGCGGGTCGAGTCGATCCCGGTCCGGCGCGAGGGCAAGGTGCTCGGGGTGATCGCCCGCAACACCAACCTGCTGACCGTGCGCACCCCCAGCCGGCTGGAGCTCACCTACCTGCAGAGCGCCTCCGACCTGGCCCAGATGATCGCGGCCGGAAGCTTCCCGTTCCCCGGCGTGGAGCAGGCCGACATGGATGCCGCCCCCCGGGTCGGCGACGGCCTGATCCGCCTGGACGCGGACGGCATCGTCACCTACGCCAGCCCCAACGCCCTCTCCGCCTACCACCGGCTCGGCCTCACCTCCGACCTGGTCGGCAGCCACCTCGGACGGGCCACCGCCGACCTCGCCCCGCCCTCCCGCTCGGCCGTCCACGAGGCGCTGGTGAAGCTCGCCAGCGGCTGGGCGCCCCGGCAGACCGAGGTGGAGGCACAGGGGGGAGTGGTGACCCTGCGCGCGATCCCGCTCAAGCCCAAGGGGACCCTCACCGGCTCGCTGGTGCTCTGCCGGGACGTCACCGAGCTGCGTCGGCGAGACCGCGAGCTGATGACCAAGGACGCCACCATCCGGGAGATCCACCACCGGGTGAAGAACAACCTGCAGACCGTCGCCGCCCTGCTGCGGCTGCAGTCCCGCCGGATGGAGTCCGAGTCCGGCCGGGCCGCGCTGGACGAGGCGGTGCGCCGGGTCGGCTCGATCGCGATCGTGCACGAGACGCTCTCCCAGGCGCTGGACGAGCAGGTGGCCTTCGACGAGATCGCCGACCGGGTGCTGGCGATGGTGATGGAGCTGTCCCAGGACGGCCGGGTGGCGACCCGCCGCAGCGGCAGCTTCGGCATCCTCTCCGCCGAGGTGGCCACCCCGCTGTCGATGGTCCTGACCGAGCTGCTGCAGAACGCCCTGGAACACGCCTTCGGCCCGACGGCCTCCGGGAACCTTGAGGTGAGCGCCCTGCGCGGACGGGCCCCGGCCACCGGCAAGGGCTGGTCGGACAGCTGGAACGGCGGCGCCCGGCCGGAGGAGTACCTGCTGATCACCGTGCAGGACGACGGCCGCGGCATGCCCGAGGGCTTCGACCCGAAGACGGCCGGCAACCTCGGGCTGCAGATCGTCCGGACGCTGGCCACCGGCGAGCTGGGCGGCACCTTCGACATGGTGGCCGGCCCCGACGGCGGGACCAAGGTGATCCTGGAGATCCCGGTGCGTTGATGCGTTGCGGCGCACGGTCGGGGCGTGCGTTCGGCGGACGCGCCGGGTGCGCGCTCCGTACGCCGGGGCACGGAACCGGGGGGCGGAACCGGGGCACGGAAGCCGCTGCACGGAACCCGGGGGCGGAAACAGAAACGAGGCCCTGTCGACCGGGGGGGGTGGGTCGACAGGGCCTCTCAACCCGTTCCGGCCGTCGGGGGGAGTCGGCCGGAACGGGGGCTCTGGGTGGTGCGACACCTGACATGTGCGTTGCACACGGTGAGCGTCACAGCTCCACAATATTGCTCTAAGTGAACAGTATCAAGTGGCTGGACGGTCCTGTGTCGCGGGGCCTCGCTGGGCAAGGCCCTTGGTGCGGAAGGCTTCACCAGGAAGTGCAGGGAAGCCTTTGATCATGTGTTGATCGGTACAGCGGTTACTACCGGTGCTACGGCGTGTGATCAGACGCTACTGATCAGGCGGTGCGGGCGCGGTTGCGGGCGGCACGGCGCTTCATCGCGCGACGCTCGTCCTCGCTCATACCGCCCCAGACGCCGGCGTCCTGGCCGGTCTCAAGAGCCCACTGGAGGCACTGCTCCATCACCGGACAGCGGCGGCACACGGCCTTGGCTTCCTCGATCTGCAGCAGAGCAGGACCGGTGTTCCCGATCGGGAAGAACAGCTCCGGGTCCTCTTCGCGGCAGACAGCGCGGTGGCGCCAGTCCATGGTCGTCCAACTCCTCCTGCCGCGGGGGGTGGCCCGATCGGCATAATCGAATGGCTTGTGAATGTGAACGCTTTCACGAATCCCACAACAGCAAAAGAGACCAAAGGCCCGCCGGGCCCGGGTGGTCTGTGCTGAGGGGGATTCGGCGATTCGAGGGACACTCCGCGGTCGGCGCTCCTGTGGTTCCGGAGTTGCCGTCGCTGCGATGTGTCCCGATCGCCATGTAGAGGTTCGCAAACCTCGGGCTCGGATACAACCCCCTTCGGGGAGGAATTTTTGATTCTTCGGTGTCGCCTAGCTCACAGCCAGTACTTCTATGGAGTGAAGGGGGCTTGTGCGTTCGAGAAGAAGGGCGAACCCCCCTTCCGGTCACACAATCACACGCAGTGCCCGCCGTACGCCTGTGAAACTGACGCGCCTCCGGTCTCCAAGATGGTCCCCGTCGACCTGGAACGGCACGGGTTCCTGGGAAACCAAGGTGAAGTGTCTGACGTCGTGATAGGAGACGACGTGCTTTCCGGACGGGCCGGCGGGTGGGGCGCCGTCGCTCGAAGGCGCGTGCGACCGCAGGATCTGACGGACCGTTCGAGCAGTACCGAACGCCGTCATCCGGGTGACGCCGAAGACGTCCAGATCCGTGTCGAAGGAGGCGAGGGGTGAGGGGTAGACCGGACGGTTGCCGAGGAACGTCCACGGCGAGGTGTTGCTGACTATGGCCAGCACCAGGCCCGGAACGGTTCCGTGGCCCGGGAGTTCGAGGGTGACGGGGCCCGAGCGGCGCTGCTCACGCTGGGTGAAGTAGTGCCGGAGGGCCTGCCCGACGTACAGGGCGTGGGTGGACCTGCGGCCGGCCCGGCGCTGCTCCTCGACGCGACCGACCACCCCGGCGTCGAAGCCGAGGCCGGCGGTGAAGGTGAACCAGCGGTCCGGCAGGCCCTCGGTCATCGCCTTGCCCAGCCCGATCGGCCGCTCGTGCCCCTGCTCCAGCGCGTTCAGCAGGGCGCCGGTGGCCTCCACCGGGTCGTTGGGCAGGCCCAGCGCGCGGGCGAAGACATTGGTCGAACCGCCCGGCACCACGGCCAGTCGCGGGACCCTCTCGCCCGGGCCGTGGGTCAGCAGCCCGTTCACCACCTCGTTGACGGTGCCGTCACCGCCCAGTGCCACCACCAGGTCCACCGTGCCGTCCGCCGCCGCCTCCCGGGCCAGGTCGCGCGCGTGGCCCCGGTACTGCGTCTCGGCGACGTCCAGCTTGAGATCGCTGCGCAGGGCGTGGATCAGTACGTCCCTGGTCCGGCCACTGGTGGTGGTGGCCTTGTGGTTCACGACCAGGAGAGCGCGCATGGGGAAAGCCTACGGGGCGGTACGGACCGACCGGCGGCTACCCTGCTGGAGTGACCGCAGAAACCTCCGCCCCCGCACCCGCTCGCCCGGTTTCGCTCACCCTGGGCGCCGCCATCACCGCCCTGGAGGGCGCCGCGCTGGCCGTCGTCGGCGTCTCGGACATGGTGTCCGCGCTGTCGGGCCAGGCCAAGCAGCTCGCCCTGAACGAGTTCGGCGGCCTGGTGATCGTGCTGCTCGGGGTGCTGCCGGTGCTGGCCGCCCGGGCGCTGCTCAAGGAGCGCCGCTGGGGCCGCAGTCCGGCGGTGCTGACCAACTCGATCTGCCTGCCCGTCGCTTACTACATGGTCCAGAGCGGCGGCGCGATGATCGCGGTCGGCGCGCTGGTCGGCCTGCTCGGCCTGGTGGGCATCGGCGCGCTGCTCAACCCGAAGTCCACGGCCGCCCTTTACGCCCCTCGGGAGGGCTGAGCGCGCGGGGCCGCAGGCAGGCCCCGGAGCGCTCCGGACAGCCGGACGGCCGCCACAGCGGGAGCTGGGCGGCCGTCGGTGTTCCCGCTCGGGGTCACTCCTCCACGAGGAGCTTCTCCCGCAGCTGGGCCAGGGTGCGCGCCAGCAGCCGGGAGACGTGCATCTGGGAGATCCCCACCTCGGCGGCGATCTGCGACTGGGTCATGTTCCGGAAGAACCGCAGCACCAGGATCTTCTGTTCGCGGGGCGGCAGTTGGGCCAGCAGCGGCTTGAGCGACTCGCGGTACTCGACGCCCTCCAGGGCCTCGTCGGTGGCGCCCAGGGTGTCCGCCACGGCCGGCGACTCGTCGTCGCTGTCCGGCACGTCCAGGGACAGCGTGGAGTACGCGTTGGCGGACTCCAGACCCTCCAGGACGTCCTCCTCGGAGATGCCCAGGTGCTCGGCCAGCTCGTGCACCGTGGGGGAGCGGCCGTGCCGCTGGGAGAGCTCGCTGGTCGCCGTGGTGAGCGACAGCCGCAGCTCCTGCAGGCGGCGCGGGACGCGTACCGCCCAGCCCTTGTCGCGGAAGTGCCGCTTGATCTCGCCGACGATGGTCGGCGTCGCGTAGGTGGAGAACTCGACCCCGCGCTCGTGGTCGAAGCGGTCCACCGACTTGATCAGCCCGATGGTGGCGACCTGGGTCAGGTCGTCCAGCGGCTCGCCCCGGTTGCGGAACCGCCGGGCGAGGTGCTCGACCAGCGGGATGTGCATCCGCACCAGCTGGTTGCGCAGCTCGACGCGCTCCGGGGAGCCCTCGGGCAGCGCGGACAGCCGGACGAACAGCGCGCGGGCGGCTTCCCGGTCCGGGGCGCCGGTGCGGTGCGAGCCCTGGGCGGGCACGGCGCCGTGCAACTCCGCGGCCTCCTCCGCCGGTTCCGGCGGAGGAGCGGAGGCGGGCGTCGGCTCGGACGTCGGCTCGGTCGGGTGGCTCATCCGGTGGGCGTCCTTCGGGTGCGCTTCGTCGTTGGCGGCGAGGCCGGAAACGCTCGCCTGGGTCGGTACGGCAGGTCCCGCCGTCGCGAGGCCGGTACGGTCCAGATCACTCACGGCCATTCCCCCGTTCCGTTCCGGGAGCACCGGGGCCGTCGGCCCCGGAATCGTCTCGTTGGTCGTACCGCCCCGGGGGCGGTACCGGGAGCCGCCCGCCGGGCCCCGGAGGGGGTACGGCGGACGGCCCTTGCAGGGTGCTGCTCGGTGCCCGTCAGTGGGCGGGGGACCCGCCGCGCTTCTTGTGCAGGCTGATCGTCACGGTGTTGTCCTCCGCGACCGAGGAGTCCACCTCGCCGGCCAGCGCGGAGAGCACCGTCCACGCGAAGGTGTCGCGCTCGGGCGCCTTGCCGTCCGTGGTCGGAGCGGCGACGGTCACCTTCAACGAGTCGCCGACCAGCCGGAACTCGCAGGACAGCACGGAGCCCGGCACCGCCTGCTGGAGCAGGATGGCGCAGGCCTCGTCGACCGCGATCCGCAGGTCCTCGATCTCGTCGAGGGTGAAGTCCAACCGGGCCGCGAGCCCGGCCGTCGCTGTTCGCAGCACGGAGAGATAGGCCCCCGCCGCGGGCAGCCGGACCTCCACGAAGTCCTGAACTCCGAGATCGCTGTCGATCTGGGACACCCTTGCCTCCTGGGTGACGCGCTGTGCTTGCTTGGTACCCCCGGGGGGGCGTCCTCCGCACCCGGTGCGGGAGTTACTCATGGTAAGGCATTACCACGCAGGGTGGCAGGGCCTTTTGCCGGTACTCCGTTGCCCGGTGCCTGTACGTTGCCCGGTGCCTGTACTACGTCGCCCGGCTCCGGCCGTTCAACGGCTGCCGACGGCCCGGAGTGCCTCATCGGTGAGACGGTAGACGGTCCACTCGTCCATCGGCACCGCGCCGAGCGACTTGTAGAAGTCGATCGAGGGCTGGTTCCAGTCGAGCACCGACCACTCCACCCGCGCGTAGCCGCGCTCCACGGCGATCCGCGCCAGCTCCAGCAGCAGCGCCTTGCCGTGGCCGCCGCCGCGGGCCGCCGGGCGGACGTACAGGTCCTCCAGGTAGATCCCGTGGGTGCCGCGCCAGGTCGAGAAGTTGAGGAACCAGAGCGCGAAGCCGACCGGCTCGCCGGTGGCGTCGTCCTCGGCGATCAGGCCGAACAGCGCCGGGTTGGCGCCGAACAGCGCCTCGCGCAGCTGCTCCTCGGTGGCCACCGCCTCCTGCGGGGCCTTCTCGTACTCCGCCAGTTCGCGGATCATGGCCAGGACGACGGGAACGTCGGTGACGACGGCGGTGCGGATCATGCCGCGAGCCTACTGCTCCGGCCCCGTCTCGTCCCAGGCCTGGACGGAGGTCTGGTCGACGATCCGGCCGTCCCGCAGATCGGCCATCGACGCCATGAGCACCCGCACCCCGTCCGGGTAGCGGCAGGACTCCAGGAAGGCGACGTGGTCGCCCTGGACCACCACCTGTTCGAGCTTGTGGGTCATCTCGCGGCCGTAGACGTCGTCCAGCATGGCGCCGATCTCGTCCCGCCCGTGCATCACCAGCGGGTGGCTGGGCTGGGTCTTGCGGTCGACCACACGCAGCTCGGCGTCCTCGGCGTACAGCGCCAGCAGGGCCTCGGCGTCGCGGCGCTCGATGCCCTCGCGCAGCGCTCGGGTGTCGAAGGCGGCGGGGGCCGCCATGGTGCTCATGGTCTCGCTCCTCCGGTCGGGGTCCCTCGGCTTCGCACCTTCGAGCGTACGCCCCACCGGAGGCTTCGAACGGGGCCGCGGGCGGACCGGTCAGCGGGCCGGGACGGTGCGCAGGAAGTCGGCCAGGGTGCTGATCGCGGCCGGGTTGCGCGGGCTCTCGACCAGGTCGACGTAGTCCATGACGACGATCCGGTCGTTCCTGATCGCGGAGACGTTCGCCAGCGGCGGGAAGGACTTGAGGAAGGCCCGCTTCTCCTCGGCGCTCGGGGTCGCGTAGCTGTTGATCACGATCACCTCGGGGTCGCGCCGCACCACGCTCTCCCAGCCGGCGGTGACCCAGGTGTCCGCGAGGTCGCCCATGACGTTGGTGCCGCCGGCCCTGGCGATGATCCCGTTCGCGGCGGCGAACTTCCCGGCGGTGTACGGCTTGTCCTGTCCGCTGTCGTAGAGGAAGACGGACGGACGGCGCTCGGGCTGCGGGACGGCGGCGATCCTCGCCCTCGAATCGGCGATCAGGGCGTCGGCGCGGTCCTTGACGTCGAAGATCTCGCCGAGGTTGGCCAGGTCGGTGTAGAGCGCGTCCAGCGGGTCCATCACCCCGCGCTCGCTCCCCGTGCCGCTGCGGCAGGACTCGCTGAGCACGTAGGAGTCGATGCCCAGGGCCTCGAACGCCTGCGGGGTGACGCCGCTGCCCTCGTCGAAGCCGTAGTGCCAGCCGGCGAACACCAGGTCGGCCCGGGCGTCCAGGGCGATCTCCTTGGTGAGCACCTTCTTGGAGAGCCAGGTGGTCCGCTGGTAGCCGTCCTTCCAGGGGACCTGGTCGACCCGGCCCTTGTCGTCGGGCATC
Source organism: Kitasatospora sp. NPDC101157 (assembly GCF_044768255.1). Classification (NCBI taxonomy): domain Bacteria; kingdom Bacillati; phylum Actinomycetota; class Actinomycetes; order Kitasatosporales; family Streptomycetaceae; genus Kitasatospora; species Kitasatospora sp. NPDC101157. The sequence goes on from NZ_JBIWPL010000008.1 coordinate 70,844, forward strand.
ACGTAGCCGGCCATCCGGTCGGCCAGGCCGAGGGAGAGCATCAGCTCGGTGATGTTGACGTCGTTGGTCACCACCCGGGCGGGCTTCTGCGGGAAGGTGTGCCGCTCGCCGCAGTTCGTCACGGTCACCGGGTAGTGGGCGGAGGCGGCGTCGGCCTCCTTCGGGGCGATCTCGGCGCCGCAGGCGGTCAGTCCGAGGGTGAGCAGGGCGGCGGAGGCAACGGCCTTGATGCGCACGGGAGTTCCTCAGGGGGTTCGGGGGAGGCGGTCGAACAGCAGCTGGAGGGTGCCGGTCCCGGGGTGGCGGACCGGGGTGGCCCGGACGCCGAACACCTCGGCCAGCAGGGCGGGTCGGAGCACCTCGGCGGGCGGTCCGGCGGCGACGATCCGTCCGGCCTCCAGCACGTACAGCCGGTCGCAGTGGCCCGCCGCCAGGTTGAGGTCGTGCAGTGCGGTGAGCACCGTGGGCCCGGCCTCGCGGGCGAGTGCCAGCACCTCCAACTGGTGGGCGACGTCCAGGTGGTTGGTGGGCTCGTCCAGCACCAGCAGGCGCGGCTCCTGGACCAGTGCGCGGGCGAACAGCACCCGCTGCTTCTCGCCTCCGGAGAGGTTCAGGAAGCCGCGCCCGGCGAGGTGTTCGGCCCTGACCCTGCGCAGGGCGGCGGTGCAGCGCTCGTGGTCCTCGGCGCTCGGACCGCCCGGACCGCGCCGGTGCGGCAGCCGGCCCATCGCGACCACCTCGGCCACGGTGAAGTCGAACTCGGCGGTGTGCTCCTGGGTCAGTGCGGCGACCCTGGTCGCCGCCCGGCGGGCGGTGAGCGCGTGCAGGTCGTCGCCGGCCAGCCGGACGACGCCGCCGGCCGGCCGCAGCACCCGGTAGACGCAGCGCAGCAGGGTCGACTTGCCGCTGCCGTTCGGGCCGATCAGCCCGACCATCTGGCCGGCGGCGGCCGCCAGGCTCACCTCGTGGACCAGCCGGGCACCGGCCAGTTCCACCGAGACGCCGTCGACGGAGAGTTCCTCGGCCGCCACCGTCCCGGCGGTCCCGGTCGGTCCGGGAGTCCCGGCGGTCCCGGCGGTCCCGGCGGTCCCGGTCGTCCCGGTGGTCCCGGTGGTCCCGGTGGTCCCGGTGGTCCTGGAGGTCCCGGTCATCGTCCGCCCCCGAGGGCCTGGCCGCGCCGGCGCATCATCAGCAGGAAGGCGGGCACCCCGAGCACCGCGGTGAACACCCCGACGGGCAGTTCGGCGGGCGCCAGCAGGGTGCGCGAGGTGATGTCCACCCAGACCAGCAGCAGGGCCCCGGCGAGCGGTGCGACCACCAGCACCCGCCGGTGCCCGGCGCCGACCAGCATCCGGGCCAGGTGCGGCACCAGCAGCCCGACGAAGCCGATCGCCCCGCTGACCGCGACCACGGTGCCGGTGACGGCGGCGGTCACCGCGAAGAGCTCCCGGCGCAGCCGGTCCGGGTCCACCCCGAGCGAGGCGGAGGTCTCGTCGCCCATGGCGAGCGCGTCCAACCGTCCGGCGGAGCAGGTCAGATGGGCCAGCCCGGCCAGGACGGTGCCGGCGGCGATCGGCACCGAGCCCCAGGTGGCGCCGCCGAGGCTGCCGAGCAGCCACATCATGGCGTCCCGGGCGGCCTCGGCGTGGTCGGCGGAGAACACCATCAGGGTGGTGGCGGCCGAGAAGCCGTAGGAGAGGGCGGTGCCGGTGAGCACCAGCCGCAGCGGGGTGAGCCCGTACGCGGTGCGGGCGGCGAGGTAGACCAGCGCCATGGCGGCCAGCGCGGAGCCGAACGCGGAGACGGAGATCGCCCACACCCCGAGCGAGGCGAAGGCGCCGAACAGCAGCACGGCGTTGGCGCCGACGGCCGCGCCGGAAGAGATGCCGAGCACGAAGGGGTCGGCGAGGGCGTTGCGCACCAGTGCCTGGACGGCGACCCCGGTGGCGGCCAGTCCGGCCCCGACCACGGCGGCCAGCACGGTGCGCGGCAGCCGGATCTCCCAGACGATCGCGTATCCGGCGGCCTCGTCCGCGTCCAGCCGCCCGCCCGTCAGTCCGGCGCCCAACAGGCGCAGCACCTGGGGCAGTTCGATCCCGGAGGTGCCGAACGCGACCCCGCAGAGCAGGGAGAGCAGCAGGGCGACGGCCAGGCCGAGGGCGAGCGGGACGGTCGGTATTCGGCGAACGGGGTCACTCACGTGCGGTCGCGCCTTGCCTCGGGCCGCGGGGTGTGCCGGGGCGGGCGCCGGCCGGGGGCGTGTCCGGGCGCCTTCCCCTCGCAGTCCACGGCGAGTTGTCGGGAGTTCAGCGGCCGGGGGTGATCGGGCTGGCGCGACCCGAGGGCTCCGGGCCGTGCTCACCGTTGCGGGTCAGCGCCGGATTCGCACCGGACTTCCCCCTCGGACGCCCTGGCAGCATAACAGTCACTCATGCCGAGCAGTCCTTACCAGGGGTGGATCGCACGTGAACGCACGACCGCCCCCGTCCGACGGAGCGGACGGGGGCGGCCGGGTGGCGACGCGTCAGGCTCAGGCCTGCTTGGTCTCCCAGAAGATCTTGTCGACCTCGGCGATCAGGTCCAGCAGCGCCTGGCCGGTGGCCGGGTCGGTGGACGCCTTGGCGGCCGAGGCGGCCTTCAGGGTGTCGTTGATCAGCTTGTGCAGCTGCGGGTACTTCTCGAAGTGCGGCGCCTTGAAGTAGTCGCTCCACAGCACCGAGATGTGGTGCTTGACGGCCTCGGCGCGCTGCTCCTTGATGATGATGGCGCGGGCGCGGAAGTGCGGGTCCTCGTTGGCCTGGTACTTCTCCTGGGTGGCCTTGACCGACTCGGCCTCCAGCTTGGCCTGCGCCGGGTCGTACACACCGCACGGCAGATCGCAGTGGGCGTGAGCGGTGGCACGCGGTGCAAACAGACGAGAGAACATGGGAGTCCTTCCTTAGATCGTCTTCCCGCGCCCGAGACTACCCTTCCGGCCTCCGGGTTTCGCGGCCGGGCGGTGGGCCTAGGGCAAAAGGCGGACCCGTAACCGGGGTAATCCGGACATCGAGCGGATGACGGTCCGTACGGCAGACTGGGGCCGGGCGGTCGGGAGGAGGAGTCGTGGCGCGGAGCACGGAACCGCAGGGCGGCGCCGGCGGCGGCGTGGTGCCGTTCGGGCTGGTCGACGTGGCGGGCCCGTCGATGGTGCCGACCCTGCGCGAGGGCGACCAGCTGCTGGTCCGCTACGGCGCACCGATCCGGCCCGGCGCGGTGGTGCTGTTCCGGCACCCCTTCCAGCAGGACCTGCTGGTGGTGAAGCGGGCCGTCGAGCGCCGCCCGAAGGGCTGGTGGCTGCTGTCCGACAACCGCCCGGTGGACAGCGACAGCCGCAGCTACGGTCCGGTCCCGGACGAGCTGGTGCTCGGCCGGGTGCTGCTGCGGCTGCGCCCGAGCCCGGCCTGGCTGGCGCCGGGCCGGAGGCTGGAGCGGCTGTTGCTCGGCCCCCGGCTGTCCCGGCTGCCGGGCCTGGCCCGGCGCCTCGGCGTGTGGGTCGAAGAGGTCTGACCTCTCAGTTCCCCGGGTGCAGGGCGGCCTCGGCCTCCTGCCGCTTGCGGGCCCGGTACGCGGCGACGTTGGCGCGGGTGGCGCAGCGGTCGGAGCAGTAGCGGCGGGAGCGGTTGGTCGAGGTGTCCAGGTAGGCGTTGCGGCACGGCGCGGCCTGGCAGATGCCGAGCCGGTCGGCGCCCAGCTCGGTGAGGTGGACGGCCAGGCCCATGCAGGCGACGGCGCTGAAGTGCGCGGTGGCGGTGGGCGAGTTGTCGGCCAGGTGCAGGTGCCAGCGCGGCCGGCCGGCGTCGTCCAGGTAGTCGTGCCCGGAGACCAGCGGGCTGACGGGGTACTCCATCAGCAGGCTGTTCAGCAGGTCGACGGCCCGGACCTCGTCGCCCTCGGCGGCGGCCTCGAAGACCCCGCGCAGCCTGGTCCGCACCGCCCGCAGCCGGGGCACGTCGGACTCGTCGGCCAGCGCGGCGGCACGGGCGGAGTCGGAGAACAGGGCGCGCACCGCGTCCACCGAGGTCAGCGAGTCGGTGCCGCGCTCGGGTTCCTCGGTGTTCACCAGCCGAACGGCGAGATCGGCGTACGAGGCGAGCTCCACGGCGGTCCTTCCAGGGGGGTCATCGGTAACGGGCTGACTGCTTCAAGCCTATTACCCGGCTGGGGAAAACGGCGGCGCCCGGCAGGAAGTCGCCTGCCGGGCGCCGACCGTACGGGCTCAGAGCACCTTGGAGAGGAAGGCCCTGGTGCGCTCGTGCTGGGGGTTGGTGAGCACCTCGCGGGGGTTGCCGGACTCGACCACCACACCGCCGTCCATGAACACCAGCGCGTCGCCGACCTCGCGGGCGAAGCCCATCTCGTGGGTGACGACGATCATCGTCATCCCCTCCTCGGCCAGGCCGCGCATGACGTCCAGCACCTCGCCGACCAGCTCGGGGTCGAGCGCCGAGGTCGGCTCGTCGAACAGCATCAGCTTGGGCTTCATGGCCAGCGCGCGGGCGATCGCCACGCGCTGCTGCTGGCCGCCGGAGAGCTGCGAGGGGTAGTTCTTCGCCTTGTCGGCGAGGCCGACCCGCTCCAGCAGGGCCATCCCGCGCTCCCGGGCCTCGGCCTTGTTCTCGCCCTTGACCTGGACCGGCGCCTCCATGACGTTCTCCAGGGCGGTCATGTGGGGGAACAGGTTGAAGTGCTGGAACACCATGCCGATGTCCCGGCGCTTCTGGGCGACCTCGCGGTCCTTCAGCTCGTGCAGCCGGCCGCCCTTCATCCGGTAGCCGACGAGTTCGCCGTCGACCGAGAGGAAGCCGCCGTTGATCTTCTCCAGGTGGTTGATGCACCGCAGGAAGGTCGACTTGCCGGACCCGGAGGGGCCGACCAGGACGAACACCTCGCCCTTCCTGACCTCCAGGTCGATGCCCTTGAGCACCTCCACCAGGCCGTAGGACTTGCGCACGCCCTGCGCCTCGACCATCGGGACCGCCGCGGCGTCCACCGCCTGCGGCTTCGTCAGATCGGTCATACGTGGCCACCTCCTTCGAGGCCGGGCACCACGTCGTCCTTGGCCGGCGGGACGGGCCTGCCGGCGAACAGGCGGCGCAGTCGCTGCAGCGGCGTGGGCGGGAGCACCCGGTTGGCGCCGCGGGCGTAGTGGCGCTCGATGTAGTACTGGACCACGGTGAGGATCGAGGTCATCAGCAGGTACCAGATGCTGACGACGAGCAGCAGCGGGATGGTCTGGAACGTGCGGGAGTAGATGTTCTGGCCGGCCCGGAGCAGCTCCTCCAGGGAGATCGCCGAGACCAGCGAGGTGGTCTTCAGCATCGAGATGGTCTCGTTGCCGGTCGGCGGGATGATCACCCGCATCGCCTGCGGCAGGATGATCCGCCGCATGGTGTTGAACTGGCTCATGCCCAGGGCGTGCGCGGCCTCGGTCTGGCCGAGCGGCACGGACTGGATGCCGCCGCGGACGATCTCCGCCATGTACGCGGCCTCGTTGAGGCCGAGGCCCAGCAGGGCGGCGACGAACAGCGGGATCGCCTGGTTCGTCGGCTCGGACCAGAAGGCCGGCCCGAACGGGATGCCGATCGAGATGTTGGCCCACAGGGTGCCCAGGAAGTTCCAGAACAGCAGCTGGACCAGGACCGGGGTGCCGCGGAAGACCCAGATGTAGAACCAGGCCGTGCTGGAGAGCACCGGGTTGGGCGACAGGCGCATGATCGCGAGCGTGATGCCGCCCGCGACGCCGATCAGCATGGAGAGGAAGGTCAGTTCGAGCGTGACGCCGAGGCCGTGCAGGATCGTGGAATCGAAGAGGTACGTGCCGACGACGTCCCACTGGAACTGGGGATTCGTGGTGAGGGCGTGGATCAGCATCGCCGCGAGGACCGCGACGACTGCTGCCCCCACCCAGCGTCCGGGGTGGCGGACCGGGACGGCCTTGAGGGTTTCGGGCCGTCCCGGGTGCACCGACCCCTGGTCGGAAGAATTCACTGTGTGGCCTCAGGGGTTGTGTTCAGACAGCGGGATCAGCTGGTGGCGCCGTTGACGACGGACTTGTCGATCGCGCCCGCCTGCACGCCCCACTTCTCCAGGATGCTCTTGTAGGTGCCGTCCGCCATCAGGGACTGGATGGCGCCCTGGACGGCCTTGGAGAGCGGCGAGTCCTTCGGCAGGACGACGCCGTAGGGGGCGGTGTCGGTCACCGAGCCGATCTTCTCCAGCTGGCCGTTGGTCTGCTTGAGCGCGTAGTCGACGACCGGGGAGTCGGCCAGCATGACCTGGTCGCGGCCGGAGACCAGCGCCTGGGTGACGTCCGTCTGCAGGTCGAACTTGTCGCCGTCGTTGGGGACGGTCGGCTTGCCGGCCTTGGTGCAGGCGGGGTTGATCGTGTCGGTGATGTCCTTGGCCTGGGTGGTGCCGGTCTGGACGGCGACCTTCTTGCCGCAGAGGTCGGTGGGGTCGATCTTGTCGGGGTTGCCCTTCTTGACCGCGGCACCCGTGCCGGCGCTGAAGTACGTGACCATGTCGACCGACGCCTCGCGCTCCTTGGTGTCGGTGAAGGAGCTCATGCTCATCGTGTACTTGTTCCCCGTGATGCCCGGGATGATCGCGTCGAAGGTCGCGTTCTGGACGTCCGCGGTCAGGCCCAGCTTCTTGGCGATCGCGTTGGCCAGGTCCACGTCCATGCCGACGATGGCGCCCTTGTCGTCCTTGAACTCGTTGGGCGCGTAGGAGGCGTCGGTGGCGACGACGATCTTGCCGGCGGACTTGACGTCGGCGGGGAGGAGCGCGGCCAGCGCCGGGTCGGCGGTCACGGCGGGGACCGACGCGCTCGCGTTGACACCGGCCGAGGAGCCGGACGACGACTTGCTGCTGCCGCAGCCGGTCAGCACGAGGGACACGGACACGGCGGCCACGCCTGCCGCGAAGAGGCGGGTGCGCTGGGTACGGGCGGTCATGAGGGGGATCTCCTCCTGGGGAGAGAAATCGGGCGGAGCGCGCCGCGGGAGCGGCGCACCGGGGCAGCTGGCCGTACGGAGCCGTACGGGTGGCTTGTCGCTGTACGTCGTCGTACGGGCGTTGCCGGGTGGTGCAGTGCCTGGGCGCATGGGGGCCGCCCAGGGTGGTGCCGGTACTGCTTCCGCCACCCTCCGCCGAGGTGGACGTCGACCTGAACCGCCTCGACCGGTGGTCGGCTCGATCCGAGATGGGGGGAATCCTGCCATCTGAGGACGGTCAGGTGGCCCTCATCCAGATCAAAATCGGATAACAAGGCCTTATGCTGTCCGCTATTCGGACAGATCGCGTGCCCCTGTCACCCTGCGTATAAGTATGCAGATCCGCCTGTACTCTGCCCGGAAGCCCCGCCGGGTCACCGACCCGGCGGGGCGGCCCGCGGGCGCGGGCTCAGATGCCCCCGTTGACCACCGCGTTCTGCGCCGCCCCGGCGCTCACGTTCCACTTGCCGAGGATCTTGTCGTACTCGCCGCTGCGGATCAGTTGGTCCACCGCCTTGGACAGGGTGTCGCGCAGCTCGGTGTCCCCCTTGCGCACCGCGATGCCGTACGGGTTGGAGGTGGACTGGGTGCCGGCCACCTCGAAGCGGTTGCCGCCGTCGGTGGTCTTCACCGCGTAGGCGGCCACCGGGAAGTCGTTCAGGCCGGCCGCGGCGGCGCCGGAGGAGACCTCGGCCAGCGCCTTGGCGTCCTCGTCGAAGCGGTGCACCGTCAGCTGGCGGCCGCTGCGGGCGCAGACGGCCGTCTGCCGGGTGGCGATGTCGTCCTGGTTGGTGCCCTGCTGGAGGGCGACCGTGCGGCCGCACAGGTCGTCCATGGTCCGGATGCCCTTGGGGTTGCCCTTCGGGACGACGATCGAGGCGCCGGCGATGAAGTAGTCCACGAAGTCCACGCCCGGGTTGACCTGCTTGCCGTTCTCGTCCAGGCCCTCGCGGCGCTGGCGGATGTCGCTGAGCGCGGACATCGCCACGTCGAACTGCTTGCCCTGCAGACCCGGTATCAGCTTGTCGAACGGGGTGTCCACGAACTCGACCCGCACGTCGAGGATCCGGCCGAGGGCGGCGGCGAGGTCCGGGTCCAGCCCGGTCGGCTTGCCGTCCGGCCCGCGGAACTCCACCGGCGCGTAGTTGACGTCCATGCCGATGCGCAGCACTCCGGCTGAGCGCTGGGCCTTGGGCAGCTTGGCGCGGACGTCCTTGACCGGGTCGCTCGCGGCGGCCTGCCCGCCGTCACCGCCGCACCCGGTGAGCAGCAGGGCTCCGGCGACGGCCAGGGCGGCTCCGGCGAAGGCCGGACGGCGGACTTGGAGGAGGTGAGGCATGAGGGCTGCTCCTGGGGAGGGCGGACCGCGGTCGCCGCGGTGTCGCGCTCGGGTACGCGGAATGGCGGACACGCGATCTTGCCATCCCACCCTGCCCGGCCCAGCAGCGGGTGTGTCAGAATTCGGTACCGGGTGATCCCCGAACGCTCGAACCAGACCCACGAGCCCCGACAGGCTCGGGTGCCCGGGACCGGAAGTCATCACGTGGCTCCGTATCCGGGGTGCCGACTCCCCAACGGGTCTGCGTTCACTCCTGCGGGTGTGCGTGCCGCCACGCCGTTGCCGCCGCCGGGGCCCGGCGCTTCCGACGCCGGACCCCAGTTCGACGCGACAGCACGGCGATGAACGGCACGTGACGAGGACGAAAAGGCATAGGTGCGATGCCTCCGTCCGACCTACGCTCGGCCCGGTAGCACAACGCGGATCAATACAAGACCCCATAAAAACCCTCATCCGAGGGCGCCACCCGACGGCAGCGCCCCACCCCGACCCCGGGTCCGCTTCGGCGTACCCGGTTTCCGGCTTCCGGACGGGGCCGCTCTGCCCGTCGGCCGCGCACCTCGCCAGAACAATGACGAAGAGGTCATCGTGGCAGCGGAGATCATCAGCAGCACCCAGGACACCGACGATCCGGTCGACGCCGTTTTCGCGCTCCACCGCGGCGGCAAGATGGAGATCCGGGCGACCGTGCCGGTGCGCGACGCGGACGACCTGTCCCTCGCCTACACCCCCGGTGTCGCCCGGGTCTGCACGGCCATCGCCGAGCAGCCCGAGCTGGTCAACGACTACACCTGGAAGTCCAACACCGTCGCGGTGGTCACCGACGGCACCGCGGTGCTCGGCCTCGGTGACATCGGCCCGGAGGCCTCGCTCCCGGTGATGGAGGGCAAGGCCATCCTGTTCAAGCAGTTCGGCGGCGTGGACGCGGTGCCGATCGCGCTGGCCTGCACCGGGGTGGACGAGATCGTCGAGACGGTGGTCCGGCTCGCTCCGTCCTTCGGCGGCGTCAACCTGGAGGACATCTCCGCCCCGCGCTGCTTCGAGATCGAGCGCCGGCTCCAGGAGGCCCTGGACATCCCGGTCTTCCACGACGACCAGCACGGCACCGCGATCGTCACCACCGCCGCCCTGTGGAACGCCGCCAGGGTGACCGGCCGGGAGATCGGCTCGCTGCGGGCCGTCATCTCCGGCGCCGGCGCGGCCGGCATCGCCATCGCCAAGATGCTGGTGGCCGCCGGCGTCGGCGACGTGGCCGTCTGCGACCGCAAGGGCGTGGTCCACCAGGGCCGCGAGGACCTGACCGACGTCAAGGCCGAGATCGCCGAGCAGACCAACCGTTCGGCGCTCAAGGGCTCGCTGGCCGACGCCCTGGCCGGCGCCGACGTGTTCATCGGCGTCTCCGGCGGCACCGTGCCGGAGGAGGTCGTGGCGACCATGGCCGAGGGCGCGTTCATCTTCGCGATGGCCAACCCCAACCCGGAGATCCACCCCGAGGTGGCCCACAGGTACGCGGCGGTCGTCGCCACCGGGCGCAGCGACTTCCCGAACCAGATCAACAACGTGCTGGCCTTCCCGGGCATCTTCGCCGGCGCGCTGCAGGTGCGGGCCTCCCGGATCACCGAGGGCATGAAGCTGGCCGCCGCCAAGGCGCTGGCCGGCGTGGTGGCCGACGAGCTGACGCCGCAGAAGGTCATCCCCTCGCCGTTCGACGAGCGGGTCGCCCCGGCGGTCACCAAGGCCGTGGCCGACGTCGCCCGCGCCGAGGGCGTGGCGCGGATCTGACGGTCCGACGTACCCCGGGGAGTCCCCGGGCGGGGGACCGACCAGCCTGAGGCCGGGACGCGCGTCACACGGACGCGTGGTTCCCGGCCTCGGCCGTCCCGGCTAGTGTCCGGGACATGTTTGCTGCCTATGCCGCCCGTATCGACGCCGACGACCCGCTCAGCGGCCTGGAGTTGGGCGAACTCCCCGAGCCGCAGGCCCGCCCCGGCTGGAGCGTGGTGACCGTCAGGGCCGCCAGCCTCAACCACCACGACCTGTGGTCGCTGCGCGGCGTCGGCCTGCCCGCCGAGAAGCTGCCGATGATCCTCGGGTGCGACGCCGCCGGTGTCGACGAGAACGGCAACGAGGTCGTCATCCACTCGGTGATCGGCCAGACCGGCCACGGGGTGGGCCCGGACGAGCCCCGGTCCATCCTGACCGAGCGCTACCAGGGCACCTTCGCCCAGCAGGTGGCCGTGCCGACCTGGAACCTGCTGCCCAAGCCCGCCGAGCTGAGCTTCGAGGAGGCCGCCTGCCTGCCCACGGCCTGGCTGACGGCGTACCGGATGCTGTTCACCAATGCCGGTGTCCGGCCGGGCGACACCGTCCTGGTGCAGGGCGCCGGCGGCGGGGTGTCGACCGCGCTGATCGTCCTCGGCAAGGCGGCCGGCCTGCGGGTCTGGGTCACCGGCCGGGACGAGGCCAAGCGCCGCCGGGCGGTCGAGCTCGGCGCGGACGCGGCCTTCGAGAGCGGCGCCCGGCTGCCCTCCCGGGTGGACGCGGTGATGGAGACGGTCGGCGCCGCGACCTGGTCGCATTCGGTGAAGTCGCTGCGTCCGGGCGGCACCGTCGTCATCTCCGGGGCCACCTCCGGGCCCAGCCCCAAGGCCGCGGAGCTGAACCGGATCTTCTTCCTGGAGCTCAAGGTGGTCGGCTCGACCATGGGCACCAAGGAGGAGCTGGCCGGGCTGCTGGCGCTGTGCGCCAACACCGGGGTCCGCCCGGTGATCGACTCGGTGCTGCCGCTGTCCGAGGCCCGGGACGGCTTCGCCCGGCTCGCCAAGGGCGAGGTCTTCGGCAAGATCGTGCTCAACCCCTGACGCGAAGGCGCTGACCCACGAGGGCGCTGACCCGTGAGGGCCCTGACGCGCGCGGGCCCGGTGTCCCCGTACGAGGACACCGGGCCGTCACCGCGGCTCCGGTCAGCCGAGCAGCCGCTTCAGCCGCTCGCCGGTCGCGCCCAGCACCGAGCGGGCCCGGGCCAGCTTGTCGGCGCTCACCCCGCCGTCCCGCGCCGCGTCGCGGACCTGGTCGCGGAAGCGGTCGAGCAGCCGCTCCAGCTCGCGGGACGGGTCCGCGTCCGGGTCGGTGCGCGCCCACGGCGGCAGGTCGGCCGGGGCGGCCGTCGCGTCCTGGTCCTTGTCCAGGTCGATCCGGGTCGCGGTGACCCGCTCGCCCGGTTCGGCCCGCTCGTCCGCCGCCGAGTGGCCCCAGCGGGCGGCGTCGGCCAGCCCGGCCAGGCCCTTGGTCAGCTCGGACAGGCCCTCGGCCAGCCCGGTCGGCCAGTCGCCCTTCGCGGCGTGCTCGCGCACCTGCTGCTCGACCCGGCGCTTGATCCGCAGGGCCTCCTGCTGGGCGGCGGTGCGGGAGGCCTTGGCCTGCTCGCGCAGTCGGCGGGCCTCCTCCTCGGCGGCCTTCGCCTTGGCCTTGGCGGCCCGCTCCTGTTCCCGGGCGCGCTTGGCCTGCTCCTTGGCCTGCCGCTTGAACTGGGCGAACTCCTCCTTGGCGCGCTGCCAGGACTCGTTGTCGCCCCAGGGGCCGGCCCACGGGTCGCCGCCGGTTCCGGCCCCGGTGTCGTGCCCGGGCCGCGGGGCCTGCTTGGCGGCCTGCCACAGCTCCTCGCGGAGGTCCTTGGCGCTGTCCCGGACGTCCTCCCGGATCGCTCCGGCGAGCTGGGCCACGGAGTCGTGGATCTCCAGTTCCAGCTCGTCCAACTCGACCTGGCGGGCTCCGAGTTCGGCCCGCCCGGCGTCGGTCAGCCGGTAGACCTTGCGGCCGCCCTCGGTGCTGTGGCTGACCAGGCCCTCCTGCTCCAGCTTGGCCAGCCGCGGGTAGACGGTGCCGGCGGAGGGCGCATACAGGCCCTGGAAGCGCTCCTCCAGCAGGCGGATCACCTCGTAGCCGTGCCGCGGGGCCTCGTCCAGCAGCTTCAGCAGGTAGAGCCGGAGCCGGCCGTGGCCGAACACGGGGGTCATCTCAGGCCTCCTTGGTGAGGTCGGGGCCGGCGGGCCGGTCGTCGGCGGGGGAGGCCGGGAGCTCCTTGACCACCACCGGGGCGTCGTCCTCGGAGTCGGGGCGGCGCAGCACCGTCACCGCGCCGGAGACGGTGGTGACGTTGAGGCTGCCGCGGCCCTCGCCGAGCTGCCCTGAGATCTTCTTGGCGCCCCAGGTGCTGCTCATCTTGAGCTCCTCGAAGGTGCTGGAGACGTCGCCGCTGGTGGAGCCGGCCTCCACGGTGGCATCGGCCAGCGAGGGGATCCGGACCACGACCGGGCCGCTGACGGTGTTGACCTTGACGTCGGTCTCGCCGGCCACGTCGAGGTCCAGGGTGACGGCGCCGGTGACGGTGTTGGCCTGGACGCGGTCGGCGGTGCCGGCGATCACGGTGAGCCGGCCGGAGACGGTGTTGACCTTGAGCTGGCCCCCGACCGCCTGGGCGTCGACGTCGCCGGTGACGGTGCTGGCGTCGATCCGCCCGGTGACCTCGGCCAGGGTGGTGTCGCCGCTGGCGCCCTGCACCGAGACGTGCCCGGCGATGCCGGTCACGGTGGAGTGCGCCGACACGGTGCCGACCTTGACGTCGGTGCCGGCCGGGACGGTCAGGGTGACGTCCACGGAGCGCTTGCGCCGGAAGGAGTCGAAGAAGTTGCGGACCGAGCCGACCGACTTGATCCAGTCGCCGAACTCGCCCCAGCTGTTGATGTCCTTGTAGGTGACGGTCAGCACGCCGTCGACCAGCGTCACGTGCAGCGCGTCGCCCTTGAGGCCGGTGACCTCCAGGCGGGCCGGGCCCTCGGCCGCGACCACGTTCACGCTGCCGTCGATGACGCGCACATGCAGTGCGCGGACCGCGTCCTCGAAGGTGGTCCTGCCCGGCCCCTCGATCGTCCACTGGTTCATCCCTGCCGCCTCCCGTCGCGGATCGCGATGTATCGCGTTCTCTTCTGAAGACGATATATCGCGTGCCGGGAAAAGCAAGCGGTTCCGCCCCCGGGCGGCCCCGGAGCCGACCCGGAGCCGTCCCCTACGGGACACGCGAAGGGCCCGGGAGGCGGTTGCCTCCCGGGCCCTCGGTCCGGCGGCCGTCGCCACCGGGTCAGGACGTCACTCGTCGTCGTCCTCGTCGTCGAGCCTGGCCAGCCAGGTGGCCAGCCGCTCGACCGGGATCTCGAAGTCCGGATTGAGGTCGACGAACTCGCGCAGGCGCTCGGCCAGCCACTCGAAGGTGACCTCCTCCTCGCCGCGCCGGCTCTCCAGCTCCTCGATGCCTCGGTCGGTGAAGTACACGGTTCGCTCCGGTCGGATGGGGATTGACCTGGCCAGGATAGACCTGCCGGTCAGCCGGCCCGCCAGGTGCTGACGGTCATCGAGGCGGCACCCGTGGTCGGGTCGGCGGCGGTGATCGCGGCGATCGCGATGTTGCGGCTGTCCCGGTCGCGGATGCAGAGCAGACGTCCGGGCGCGACCCGGTTGTACGTCAGGTCGGTGTCCGGCCGGGAGTCGATCGCGGCGGCGCACTGCTCGGCCGTGACCGTCGACTCGGTGATCACGGCGAAGTCCGACTTCTCGTCCCCCGCGCTCTCGAAGGAGTTGGCCTTGCTGCCGCTGCCGGTGTTGGTGACGCCCAGGCCCCACTTCAGGTCGGAGCCGCTGTGCGGCACCACGGTGCCGGCGTTCAGGTCGATCCGGTAGGCGTCCGAGGAGTAGTCGGCGGCCGGGATCGAGAGCGCCTTCTTGTCCAGCAGCGGGGTGTAGCCGACCGGCCGGGCCGGGGCCGAGACGGTGCCGGACCCGGACTTCGAGGGCGCCGCGGACACCGGCACGCCGGAGGCGGAGGTGGTCGGGGCGGGGGAGGCGCCGTCCGGGGCGGCGACCGGGTTCGCGCTGCCGCCGCCCTGCGGGGCCGCGCTGTTGCTGCTGCTCCCGGCCTTCCCGCCGTCGTCCAGCTTCTTCATCAGCACCACGCCGCCCGCGGTGCCGCCGACCGCCATCACCAGGGCGACCGTCACCAGCACCTTCCAGGAGACTCCGCCCCTGCGCCCGGGCTCCGGCTGGGGTGCCGGGGCGGCGGCGGTGACCACCGGGCCGGGCGGCGGGGTGTCGAAGGACGGCGGCTCCGCCCGGAGCGGGACGGTGGGCGGGGCGGGGAGCAACGGTGCGGTCGGCGTCTCGGTGGGCGGCTGCGGGGCGCCGTACGCGCCGAGCGGCGGCGGGGCGAAGCCGGACGGGGGCGTGGCGGGCCGCTGCGGCGGCTGGACCGCGGCGGTGACCGGGTGGGTCGGCGCGCCGGCCGGCTGCGGGGGAGCCGCTGGGGCCGCCGGGGCCGCCGGGGTCGTGAGGGCGGCCGGCGGGGTCGCGGGGGCGTCCGGCAGCGGAGCCGGGGGCGTCCTGGGCAGGTCGGAGCGCCGGGTGATCTCGGTGTTGACCTGCCGCGGCAGCCAGTCCTCGCCGAACCGCAGCTGGCCGCCGACCTCGGGGTGGTTGCGGGCGACCCGGATGATCTCGGCCGGCTGGGGGCGGTCCTCCGGCGACTTCGCCAGGCAGCGCTGGACCAGCTCGCGCAGGTCCGCCGGGACGGCCGTCAGGTCCGGCTCCTCGTGTACCACCCGGTAGAGCACCGCGGTGTCCGGACCGTCACCGAACGGCGGGGTGCCGCCGGCCACGTAGGCGGCCAGGGCGCCCAGCGCGAAGACGTCGGTGGCCGGGGTGACCGCGCGGCCCTGCGCCTGCTCGGGGGCCATGAAGGCGGGGGAGCCGATCCGGTAGCCGGTGCCGGTCAGCGCGGTGGCGTCGGCGGCCCGGGCGATGCCGAAGTCGATCACCCGGGGCCCGTCCCCGGCGACCAGCACGTTGGCGGGCTTGAGGTCGCGGTGGACCACCTCGACGCTGTGGATCGCCTGCAGCGCCTCGGCGATTCCGCCCATCAGCAGCAGCACGGTGCGCACCGGCAGCGCGCCGTGCTGCCGCACCACCTGCTGCAGGGACGGGCCGGGCACGTACGCGGTGACCAGCCAGGGGGCGTCCGAGTCCAGGCCGCCGGAGTCGATCACCTGTGCGGTGTACAGCCCGTGGATCCGCTGGGCGTTGCTGACCTCCTGGGCGAACCGGCGGCGGAACTCGCCGTCCTCGGCGAACTCGGGACGGACCACCTTGAGCGCCACCGGGCGTCCGCCCGGCGTGTACGAGAGGTAGACGCGCCCCATGCCGCCGGCGCCGAGCCGGGCGAACAGCCGGTAGCCGCCGACCTCCCGGGGGTCGTCCGGAAGGAGCGGCTGGAAGACCGGAGGGAGCTTGCCGGGGTGCGGCGTGTCGGTCATGCGGTGGATCCCCCTGGGAGAGCGGTGAGGTCGTTCGGCCGGGCCGCGGGCGCGATGACCTGCGCCATGGCGGCGATCTGGCGAGGCATAACCTATCGATCCGTCAGGTGGGAGTGCGGGCCGGTCCCCGTTTGGTTGCAGAGCTGGGACCTTGACGTGAACGGGAACGCCCGCGGCCCCCGTCCCTCAGTGGGGGCGGAGGCCGCGGGCGGGTCGGTCCCAGCGCGTCAGAGCGCGAAGACCTCCTCGATCAGCGCCTGCTGCTCGGCACCGTGCCGCTTGGCCGAGCCGACGGCCGGCGACGAGGCCGCGGCGCGCGCGACGCGGCGCAGACGGGCGTCGCCGCCGCTGCGGCCGATGACGACCTGCAGGTGGTCGACCAGGTTCATCGCGATGAACGGCCAGGCACCCTGGTTGGCCGGCTCCTCCTGCGCCCAGACGAACTGGACGTTGTCGCCGTAGCGGGCCAGCTCCTCCTGGAGCTCGGCCACCGGCAGCGGGTAGAGCCGCTCCATGCGGACGATCGCGGTGTCGGTGATGCCACGCTCGGTCCGGGCCGCCGCCAGGTCGTAGTAGAACTTGCCGGAGGTGATGACCACCTTGCGGACCTGCGCCGGGTCGACGGTGGTGTCACCGATGACCGGGCGGAACGAGCCCGACAGGAACTCCTCGGTCGCACTCGCCGCGGCCTTCAGACGCAGCATCGACTTCGGGGTGAAGACGATCAGCGGCTTGTGGTGCGGGTTGTGCGCCTGCCAGCGCAGCAGGTGGAAGTAGTTCGACGGCAGGGTCGGCATGGCGACCGTCATGTTGTCCTGCGCGCACAGCTGGAGGAAGCGCTCCGGGCGGGCGGACGAGTGGTCCGGGCCCTGGCCCTCGTAGCCGTGCGGCAGCAGCAGGACGACGCCCGAGTGCTGGCCCCACTTCTGCTCGGCGGAGGCGATGTACTCGTCCACCATGGTCTGCGCGCCGTTGACGAAGTCGCCGAACTGCGCCTCCCACATGACCAGCGCGTTCGGGCGGGTCAGCGAGTAGCCGTACTCGAAGCCCATGGCCGCGTACTCCGACAGCAGGCTGTCGTAGACGGTGTAGCGGGCCTGGTCCTCGGTGAGGTACTGCAGCGGGGTGTAGTCCTCGCCGGTCTTGCGGTCGATCAGGACGGCGTGCCGCTGGCCGAAGGTGCCGCGGCGGCTGTCCTGGCCGGCCAGGCGGACCGGGTGGCCCTCCATGAGCAGCGAGCCGATGGCGAGGGTCTCGCCCATCGCCCAGTCGATGGTGTTGTCCTCGACCGAGGCGGCGCGGCGCTGCAGCTGCGGCAGCAGGCGCGGGTGGACGGTCAGCCAGTCCGGGAAGTTGACCTGGGAGGCGGCGATCCGCTTGACCATCTCCTGGGAGATGCCGGTCTGGATGGAGACCGGGAAGTCGGCGACCGGCTTGCCGGTGGTGGTGTCGGCCGGCGCCTGGGCCGCCTCGCGGACCTCGGCGAAGACCTTCTCCAGCTGGCCCTGGAAGTCCTGGAGCGCCTGCTCCGCCTCTTCCATGGTGATGTCGCCGCGACCGATCAGGCCCTCGGTGTACAGCTTGCGCACCGAGCGCTTCTTGTCGATCAGGTCGTACATCAGCGGCTGGGTGAACGACGGGTTGTCGGCCTCGTTGTGACCGCGGCGGCGGTAGCAGATGAGGTCGATCACGACGTCCTTGTGGAACGCCTGGCGGAACTCGAAGGCGAGCCGCGCGACGCGGACCACGGCCTCCGGGTCGTCGCCGTTCACGTGGAAGATCGGGGCCTCGATCATGCGGGCCACGTCGGTGCAGTACATCGAGGAGCGCGAGGACGCCGGGGCGGCGGTGAAGCCGACCTGGTTGTTCACCACGACGTGCACGGTGCCGCCGGTGCGGTAGCCGCGCAGCTGCGACATGTTCAGGGTCTCCGCGACGACGCCCTGGCCGGCGAAGGCCGCGTCGCCGTGGATCTGGATCGGCAGCACCGGGAAGGTGGTGCCGCCCTGGTCCAGGATGTCCTGCTTGGCGCGGGCGATGCCCTCGACGACCGGGTCGACCGTCTCCAGGTGGGAGGGGTTCGCGGCGAGCGAGACCTTGATGGTCTCCCCGTCCAGGCCGGTGAAGGTGCCCTCGGAGCCCAGGTGGTACTTGACGTCGCCGGAGCCGTGCATCGACTTCGGGTCGAGGTTGCCCTCGAACTCGCCGAAGATCTTGCCGTACGGCTTGCCGACGATGTTGGCCAGCACGTTCAGGCGGCCGCGGTGGGCCATGCCGATGACGGCCTCGTCCAGGCGGTGCTCGGCGGCGGAGTCGATGACCCCGTCCAGCAGGGCGATCAGCGACTCGCCGCCCTCCAGCGAGAAGCGCTTCTGGCCGACGTACTTGGTCTGCAGGAAGGTTTCGAAGGCCTCGGCCGAGTTCAGCCGGCGCAGGATCCGCAGCTGCTCCTCGCGCTCGGGCTTCGCGTACGGCTTCTCCAGGCGCTCCTGCAGCCACTTGCGCTGCTTCGGGTCCTGGATGTGCATGTACTCGATGCCGACGGTGCGGCAGTAGGTGTTGCGCAGCAGGCCGAGGATGTCGCGGAGCTTCATCATCTTCTGGCCGCCGAAGCCGCCGACCGCGAACTCGCGCTCCAGGTCCCACAGGGTGAGGCCGTGGGTGGTGACGTCCAGGTCGGGGTGCTTGCGCTGCTTGTACTCCAGCGGGTCGGTGTCGGCCATGAGGTGGCCGCGGACCCGGTAGGAGTGGATCAGCTCCATGACGCGGGCGGTCTTGTTGACCTCGTCGTCGTGGGTGGTGGCGACGTCGGTGGCCCAGCGGACCGGCTCGTACGGGATCCGCAGCGACTCGAAGATCTCGTCGTAGAAGCCGTTCTCGCCGAGCAGCAGGCGGTGGATCTCGCGCAGGAACTCGCCGGACGCCGCACCCTGGATGACGCGGTGGTCGTAGGTCGAGGTCAGCGTCATGATCTTGGAGACGCCCAGGCGGGACAGGGTCTCCGGGGCGGAGCCCTGGAACTCGGCCGGGTACTCCATGGCGCCGACGCCGACGATGGTGCCCTGGTTCTGCATCAGGCGCGGCACGGAGTGCACGGTGCCGATGCCGCCGGGGTTGGTCAGCGAGACCGTGACGCCGGTGAAGTCGTCCATGGTCAGCTTGTTGGCGCGGGCCCGGCGGACGATGTCCTCGTAGGCCTGCCAGAAGCCGAAGAAGTCGAGGGTCTCGGCCTTCTTGATGGCCGCGACGACCAGCTGGCGGTCGCCGTTCGGCTTGACCAGGTCGATGGCCAGGCCGAGGTTGACGTGCTCCGGCTTGACCAGGAAGGCCTTGCCGTCCTCCACCTTGTAGCTGTGGTTCATGCCCGGGGCGGCCTTGATGGCCTGGACCAGGGCGTAACCGATCAGGTGGGTGAAGGAGACCTTGCCGCCGCGGGCGCGCTGCAGGTGGTTGTTGATGACGATGCGGTTGTCGATCAACAGCTTCGCCGGGACGGCGCGGACCGAGGTCGCGGTCGGCACCTCCAGCGAGGCGTCCATGTTGCTGGCGACGGCCTTGGCCGGGCCGCGGAGCTGGACCAGCTCGGGGCCGGCCTGGGCGGCGGCGGCGGGGGCCGGGGCAGCGGCGGCGGCCTTGGGGGCCGGGGGCGCGGCGGGCGCGGCGGCGAGCGGGGCGGCAGCCGGGGCCGGAGCGGCCGGAGCGGCCGGGGCGGCGGGCGCGGGTGCGGCCGGAGCAGCAGCGGCGGGCGCGGGGGCAGCGGCAGGGGTCGGCGTGGGGCCGGCCTGGGTCGCGGCCTGGGTCACTGGGGTCACCTCGGTACCGGGCTTGTAGTCGGCGAAAAAGTCCCACCAGGCTCGGTCGACCGAGTTCGGGTCCTGGAGGTACTGCTGGTAGATCTCATCGACGAGCCACTCATTGGGGCCGAAGCCAGTGGAACTTGCCGAGCTGTTGGGGGTTTCAGGGGACTGTGGCGACACGGCGGCAACCGCCCTCTTCCGCTTCCTTTTGGGATGTTTGGACAGCGGGGATTAAGGCTACGCCCCTGACCAGTGATCGCGCAGTCCCCGGGCCCCAGGCGTCGCCCAGATCACAGTCCTGACCTGCAGATTGGCTGAAAAAGTACGTTAGAAAGCCGTATCTGAGGGGAACCGATCGGGCCCGATCGCGCCCCAAAGCGGGGCGAAAGCGGACAAAGACCCAGGGTAATCCGCAGACGATCTTCGTGTGCGTCTGTGTCGGATCTGTGACAAATGTCCTGGGCCGCTCAGGGCTGTCCGGGCAGCCGGACCTCGATCCGGCAGCCGCGCGGCGACTCGGCGACGGCGATCCGTCCGCCGTGCAGGTCCACCGCCCAGCGCGCGATCGCCAGCCCCAGTCCGGTGCCGCCGTCGGAACCCGGGCCGGCGGCGGTCGCGGTGCCGCTGCGGCTGAACCGTTCGAAGACCCGGCTGCGGTCCGCCGGCGGGATGCCCGGACCCTCGTCCTGGACCTCCAGCAGCAGGCCGCCGTCCTCGCCGTCCGGTCTCGCGCGCACCGTCACGGTGCCGCCGGGCGGGGAGTGCTTGCAGGCGTTGTCGACCAGGTTGGCGACCACCTGGTGGAGCCGTTCCGGGTCCGCCACGGCGGTCAGGCCGGCCGGGCTGACCTCCAGGGCCAGCCGGACGTCGCCACGACGGGAGAACGCCCCGCCGGCCGTCGCGCCGTCCACGGTGACCCCGCGCAGCACGCCGTCCAGGAACTCGCGCACCTCGAAGGGGCGGGCGTCCAGGTCGACCACGCCGTCGTCGATCTTGGAGAGGTCCAGCAGGTGGGTGACCAGGCGGCCGAGCCGCTCGGTCTGCTCCAGCGCGGCCTCCAGCGTCGCCGGATTGGGCTGCACGACGCCGTCCACCACGTTCTCCAGCACGGCGCGCAGCGCGGCGATGGGCGTGCGCAGCTCGTGCGAGACGTTGGCGACCAGCTCACGGCGGTGCCGGTCGGCGGCCTGGAGGTCGGCGGCCATGCCGTTGAAGGCGGCGGCCAGCTCGCCGATCTCGTCGCGCGAGCTCACCTCGACCCGGCGGCTGTAGTCGCCGGAGGCCATCGCGCGGGCGGCGGCCGTCATCTCGCGCAGCGGGGCGGTCAGCCCGTGCGCGAGGAACTGCATGAACAGCAGCGAGGCGATCATGGAGAAGACCATGATGATCCGGATCTGGGTCTCGGACCGGATCGCCACGACCACCATCCCGGTGGCCAGGAACACGGAGACGATCACCAGCAGGGCGAGCTTGCCCTTGATCGACCGGACCGGGTCGAGCGGACGGATGTCGGCCCAGACCCGGCTGGCCGCGCGTGCGGCCAGCGTCTGCGGGCGCGCGCCGTCGGCGTCCCCGTTGCGTTGCTGTGGAAAGGTCATTGGTCCCTGTGATCCCCGCGTGGTGTCACGGCGGTGCCGGGACACGGGCCCCCCGGTGGCCCGTCGCCCGAAGCCCCCGTCAGGAGAGCGGGGCCTCCAGTGCGTATCCGACGCCGTGGACGGTGCGGATCCAGCTGGCGCCGATCTTCCGGCGCAGCGCCTTCACGTGGCTGTCGACGGTGCGGGTGCCGGACGCGTCGGTCCAGTCCCACACCTCGGCCAGCAGCTGCTCGCGGGTGAGCACCGCGCGCGGCTGGGCGGCCAGGCAGGCCAGCAGGTCGAACTCGGTCGGCGTCAGGTGGACGTCGCCCGAGGCCAGCCGGACCCGGCGCTGGACGTGGTCGATCTCCAGCTCGCCGAAGCGCAGGCTGCCGAGCGCGGGCGTGCGGGCGGCCTGCTGGGCGCGCTCGACGCGGCGCAGCAGCACGTTGACCCGCGCGGCCAGCTCGCGCATGGAGAACGGTTTGGTCATGTAGTCGTCGGCACCGACGCCGAGGCCGACCAGCAGGTCCGTCTCGTCGTCGCGGGCGGTCAGCATCAGTACCGGCACCGGGCGCTGGGCCTGGATCCGGCGGCACACCTCCAGCCCGTCGAAGCCGGGCAGCATGATGTCCAGGACCACCAGGTCCGGCTGCCAGGTGTGGAAGCCGTCCACCGCGCCGGGGCCGTCGTGGGCCACGGCGACCTTGAACCCCTCCGCGCCCAGTCGGGCCGCGATCGACTCGGCGATCGTGGGTTCGTCCTCCACCACCAGCACTCTGCGCTGACTGCTCACCGTGCCACCGGTGTTGGGGTTGTCCTGCTGAATTTCTGTCACGGTCACGCCACCGCCCCCAGGGCTGCGGGCCGGCCACCTGTGGGGATGGCGGGGCTCCGCTCGTAGTCTTGTTCCGTCGTGGACTGTGCCGGGTCCGCCGTCCCGTCGCGCGCCCGGGAGTCGGTGCGGACGGATGGTCTCCCGTCCACTTCTCCCACGCACTCCGCAGCGTACGGACAGCGGATGCTTTCCGGCAGGTGGACCGGACGTTTCCGGCCCGTGGGCCGGCTGTCCGGCCGCCCGTGGACCCACCGCTTGAGTGGGCACGGGCCGATACCTTACCCGGCGAATTTTCTGTGCGTAACGGTACGTATGCAGTCCAGTTGACGCCAAGTCGCCGGTCAGAGGGCCTACTGACGCGTTAATGGGAAGAAGGTCTGGACCAATGGCGGGAATCCGGCGGCTCCCCGCGTCGACGGTCTTCACGGGCTTTTCTCAGGTGCCTCTCAGAACCTCGACGTACCGTGGCCACGACAACGCCCCGCCGGGCGGAATCCGGCGCACCCGCCGGTACGTTGGGCACCTGCGAGCACCGGTGTCGGCGGGCGTGGAGCGGAGGCGGCATGGCGGGAGTGCGGCGGGAGGCCGTCCGGAGCGCGCCCGCGGGGGTGCCGTACGGAATGCTCCGGCACGGACTGCGCACCGGCGTCTTCGAATGGCTGCTGGAACGCGTGCCGACACCCCGGCGCACTCCCTTCACCCTCGGATATCTCGCCGTGGTGGGGGCCACCACGACCTTCGCCGGGCTCGCCGATCCGGAACTCGTCCAGCGTTTGCAGGAGGCCTCCAGTTCGGACGGCCACAACCTGCTCCAGCACCCCCTGCGCGCCCTGGTGCTCAGCGGGTTCTGGGTGGCCGGCGAGGTGTGGATGCCCTATCTGTGGGGCTTCGCCTTCACCCTGGCGCCGCTGGAGCGAAGGGTCGGTACCGGCCGGGCCGCGGCGGTGTTCGCGATCGGGCACGTGGCGGCCACCCTGCTCTCCCAGGGCGTGGTGATCGCCGCGGTGGAGACCGGGCGGATGGCCCCGGAGGCGATGGACCACCTCGACATCGGGGTCAGCTACGGCGTGCTCGCCTGTCTGGGCGCGGTGGCCGGGCTGCTGCCCTGGCGCGGGCGGGTGCCGGCGCTGGGTGCCGTCGGGCTGATGATCGCCCAGCAGATCGCCACCGAGCGGGACGTGGTCACCGCCGTGGGGCACCCGGCGGCGGTGCTCACCGGAGTGGCGCTGTCGCGTTGGCTGCGGCGGATCGAGCGGCGCCCGCCGCGGCCGCGCACCCGGTCGGCGCAGGCTCCGGCGGTCGGCTCGGCCGCCTCCCCGGCCGCCGCGGCGGTGCGGGCCGGCGCCCGCCCGTCCACCGCGCGCTGACGCCGCGGCCCTCTTGGGCCACCCTTTCCCCGTCCTTTTGACGGCGCCTCCTCCCGGCCGTTCCGGTGACACCGTGTTCGCTCATGGCGAACAAGGTGTCGGGAACATCCGGGATGCGTGAAGCCTTAGTCAGGTCGACTCAAGTTCACTGACTGGGGAGAGATCATGGCATCGACGTCCACACCGCTCACCCTGCCCGTGCTGCCGCTCGACGACGAGGTCGTGCTCCCGGGCATGGTCGTTCCGCTGGACCTGAAGGACACCGAGGTGCGTGCCGCGGTCGAGGCCGCCCGCGCCGCGGCCGCCGGCTCCGGCAAGCCCCAGGTCCTGCTGGTCCCGCGGGTGGACGGCTCGTACGCCGCGGTCGGCACGCTGGCCACGGTGGAGCAGGTCGGCCGGCTCGCGGACGGGGACCCCGCGGCCCTGGTGCGCGCCGTGCGCCGGGTCCGGATCGGGGCCGGCACCACCGGCCCGGGCGCCGCCCTCTGGGTGGAGACCACGCCGTTCCGGGAGTCCTCGGTCGGCATGCCGGTGGCCGGGCGCGCCGCCGAGCTGGTCAAGGAGTACAAGGCGCTCTCCACCCAGTGGCTGCGCAAGCGCGGCGCCTGGCAGATCGTCGACCGGGTCGCGCAGATCGAGGGCGTCGGCGAGCTCGCCGACAACATCGGCTACGCGCCCTTCGCCACCGCCGAGCAGAAGCTCAAGGTGCTGCTGGAGGCCGACCAGGTCGCCCGACTGGAGTACGCGCTCACCCTGCTGCGCGACCACCTCGCGGAGGAGGAGGTCAACGACACCATCCGCAAGGACGTCGAGGAGGGCGTGGCCAAGCAGCAGAAGGAGTTCCTGCTCCGCCGCCAGCTGGAGGCCGTCCGCAAGGAGCTGGCCGAGCTGAACGGCGACCCGGCCGACGAGGAGGGCGACTACCGCGCCCGGGTCGAGGCCGCCGACCTCCCGGAGAAGGTGCGGGAGGCCGCGCTCAAGGAGGTCGACAAGCTGGAGCGCTCCTCCGACCAGTCTCCCGAGGGCTCCTGGATCCGCACCTGGCTGGACACCGTCCTTGAGCTGCCCTGGAACGAGCGCACCGAGGACGCGTACGACATCGCCGGCGCCCGCGCCGTGCTCGACGCCGACCACGCCGGCCTCGCCGACGTGAAGGAGCGGATCGTCGAGTACCTGGCCGTCCGCAAGCGCCGGGCCGACCAGGGGCTCGGCCTGGTCGGCGGCCGCCGCGGCGGCGCGGTGCTCGCCCTGGTCGGCCCGCCCGGCGTGGGCAAGACCTCGCTCGGCGAGAGCGTGGCCCGCGCCATGGGCCGCACGTTCGTCCGGGTCGCGCTCGGCGGCGTCCGGGACGAGGCGGAGATCCGCGGCCACCGGCGCACCTACGTCGGCGCGCTGCCCGGCCGCCTGGTGCGGGCGATCAAGGAGGCCGGCTCGATGAACCCGGTCGTCCTGCTCGACGAGATCGACAAGGTCGGCTCCGACTACCGGGGCGACCCGGCCGCCGCCCTGCTGGAGGTGCTGGACCCGGCCCAGAACCACACCTTCCGGGACCACTACCTGGAGGTCGAGCTCGACCTCTCCGACGTCGTCTTCCTCGCCACCGCCAACGTGCTGGAGGCCATCCCCGAGCCGCTGCTCGACCGGATGGAGCTGGTCCGGCTCGACGGCTACACCGAGGACGAGAAGGTCGTCATCGCCCGCGACCACCTGCTCCCGCGCCAGCTGGAGAAGGCCGGCCTCGGAGACGGCCAGGTCAGCGTGGACGAGGAGGCGCTGCGCCGCCTCGCCGGGGAGTACACCCGCGAGGCGGGGGTGCGCACCCTGGAGCGCTCGATCGCCAGGGTCCTGCGCAAGATCGCCGCACAGGCCGAGCTGGGCGAGCGCGAGCTGCCCGCCGCGGTCCGCGCGGAGGACCTGCGCGCCCTGATCGGCCGACCGCACCACGTGCCGGAGTCCGCCCAGGAGCCCGCCGAACGGCGCACCGCCGTTCCCGGCGTGGCCACCGGGCTCGCGGTCACCGGAGCCGGCGGCGACGTCCTCTACATCGAGGCATCGCTCGCCGACGCCGAGACCGGCGGCACCGGCCTCACCCTGACCGGGCAGCTGGGCGACGTGATGAAGGAGTCCGCGCACATCGCGCTCTCCTTCCTGCGCTCGCGCGGCGCCGAGCTGGAGCTGCCCGTCACCTCGCTGCGCGACCGAGGCGTGCACCTGCACATCCCGGCCGGGGCCGTCCCCAAGGACGGGCCGAGCGCCGGCATCACCATGACCACGGCGCTGGCCTCGCTGCTCTCCGGCCGCAAGGTGCGCGCCGACGTGGCGATGACGGGCGAGGTGTCGCTGACCGGGCGGGTGCTGCCGATCGGCGGGGTGAAGCAGAAGCTGCTCGCCGCCGACCGGGCCGGCATCACCACGGTGATCATCCCCAAGCGCAACGAGGCCGACCTGGACGACGTCCCGGCCGAGGTGCTGGAGCGGCTCACCGTCCACCCGGTGGCCGACGTGCGCGAGGTGCTCAAGCTGGCCCTGGAGCCGGCCGGGGTGCTGGTCGCCGCCGCCTGAGGATGATCGACAGGGGGACGGCCGGTCCGCGTGCCACACTGCGGACATGCCGTCCCCCACGCAGCGCGTCCTGGCCCGGGTGCCGGCGCGGCTGCGGCCGTTCCTGCTCCGGCACCGCCGGCTGGTGAAGTTCCTGCTGGTCGGCAGCGGCTGCTTCGCCCTCACCACGGCGATCGACCTGGAACTCAAGTTCACCGTCCTGGAGCACCAGCCGGTGGCGGCGCTGACGGTGGCGACGGTGGTCGCCACCGCCGTCTCCTACGTGCTCAACCGCCGCTGGGCCTTCCGTACGGACGGGCGCCGACCCGAGGCCGTGCTGTTCTTCGTGGTCAGCGCGGTGGCGATCGGCGTCAACGTCGTCCCGCTGGCGCTCTCCCGGTACGCCCTCCACCTGCGCGAGCCGTACGTCAGCCCGTTCCAGCAGGAGATCGCGGACTTCCTCAGCGGGATGGTCCTCGGCACCTTCGTGGCCATGCTCTTCCGCTACTGGGCGATGCGGCGCTGGGTCTTCACCAGCCCCGTCACGCGGACGCACGCCGGGCCGGAACCCGGTTACGCTGCACCCGAGATGCCACGGGATGTGCCGTAAGACATGAGGTGACCGATATGAGCGCGGAGCCGGACGGCGTCCGGACCGGGCCCGCCAGCCAGCAGGGGATGCGCCGGTCCAACCTGGCCCTGGTGCTCGGCGTCATCGCCCGCAGCCCCCGCTCGCGCGCCGAGGTGGCCGTCGAGACCGGGCTGACCAGGGCCGCGGTCTCCTCGCTCGCCGAACAGCTGATCTCGGCCGGCCTGGTCGTCGAGGAGGGCCCCGCTGCCCCCAGCGGCAAGGTCGGCCGCCCCGGCACCGCGCTCGGGCTCAACCCGCTCGGGCCCGGCGGCCTCGGCGCCGAGATCGGCGTCCGGCACCTCGGCGTCTGCGTGGTCGACCTGCGCGGGGAGGTCCGCGCCTGGCGCCGCCAGGAGAGCGCCAACCGCGGCCGCCGGCCCGCCGCCGTGATGGCCGACCTCGCCCAGCTGGTGCGCTCGGCCGTCGCCGAGTCCGGCCTGCGCCCCGCCGGGCTGCGCCTGGCCGTACCCGGGCTGGTCGGCGCCGGCGGGGTGCTCCAGCGGGCCGCCAACCTCGGCTGGCAGGACATCCCGCTCGCCGCCGAACTCCGCCCGGCGCTGCGCCTCGCCGGGGACGGCCTCGGCGAACTGCCGGTCGAGGCGGACAACGAGGCCAACCTCGGCGGGCTGGCCGAACGCTGGCTCGGGGGGAGTCCCGAGGACTTCCTGTACGTCTCCGCCGAGGCCGGTGTCGGCGCGGCCGTGGTGGTCGGCGGCCGGCTGCTGCGCGGCGCGCGCGGCTACGCGGGCGAGCTCGGCCACGTCCCCGTCCACCCGGAGGGGCCGCGCTGCGCCTGCGGCGCGCACGGCTGCCTGGAGCAGTACGCGGGCGAGGCCGCGGTCCTGCGGGCGGCCGGGCTGGCCGGCCGGCACGGCGACTGGGTGACCCTGCTCGCCGACCGCGCCGGAGCCGGGGACGAGCCGGCCCGGGCGGCCCTGGCCGGGGCCGGTTCGGCGCTGGGCATCGCGGCCGCCGGGGCGGTCAACCTGCTGGACCCGGCCGGGGTGGTGCTGGGCGGTGGCTACGCCCGGCTGGCGCCCTGGCTGCTGCCGGCGATGCGGCGCGAACTCGTCGCCCGGGTGACGGTGCGGCCCTGGGCGGAGGAACGGCTGACGGTCTCCCGGCTCGGCCGGCGCGGACCGCTGCTGGGCGCGGCGGTGGGAGTGGTGCGGGCCATCGTCGCCGACCCGGGCCCGCTCGCGGGCGGCGGCTGAGCCCCCACCCGCCGGTCCCCGTACCCGCCGGTCCCCCCACCCGCCGGTCCCCGTACCCGCCGGTCCCCGTACCCGCCGGTCCCCGTACCCGCCGGTCCCCGTACCCGCCGGTCCCCGTACCCGCCGGTCCCCGTACCCGCGGGTCGCCGTTGCCGCCGAGCCCGTACGCCCCCGCCGGAACGCGACCGAGCCCCCGGCCGCGGTGGCCGGGGGCTCGGGTCGGGCCGGCTGTCAGGCCCCGGCGGGGGTCTGCACCGGAGCGTCGGCGTCGATCGCGCCGTCGTCGACGCGCGGGCCGCGCAGCACGGCGAGGAAGGCGACGCCGACGCCGATGACCGCCCAGGCCACCAGGACCAGGATCGGCATGCCCAGGTTGCTGGAGCCGAAGTAGGCGATGGACTTGGTGGCGCTGGTGCCGGCGCCGTTGGGGATCAGCGAGCCGATCGCCCGCCAGAACGGCGGCATCATCGGGGCGGGGTAGACGCCGCCGGCGCTCGGGTTGCCCAGCACCACGAAGACCAGCACGGCGAGGCCGATGCCGATGATCCCGAACAGGCACTGCAGCGCCATGGTGAACGCGCCGACCGCGAACACCACCAGGGCGCCGATGGCGGTCAGGGCCAGGATCGAGCCGGGCATCGCGTCCAGCACCGGTCCCGCGATGAGCGTGCCGCCGAGGCCGGCGCCGACCGAGTACAGCGCCAGGACGCCGAGGCGGATCAGCAGGCGGTGGACGTTGGCCGGCTTGGAGCCGGCGCTGATGCCGAGGATCGAGGCGACCAGGTAGCCGCCGACGCACCAGCCGATGACCAGGTAGAAGGCGGTCAGGCCGTTGGTGTCGCCCTTGGCCAGCGGGACGACGTCCTCGACCTTGACGGTGCGGCCCTGGGACTTGTCCAGCGCGGTGGTGATGCTCTCGGCGGCCTTGGCGGCGGAGGTGCCGCGGGCGCTGCCGATGAGCAGGGTGTCCTCGGTGCCGTTCGGGTTCACGACCAGCGCGGCGTAGATCTTCTGGTCCTTGATCTGCTGGGTCGCCGTCTCGGTGTCCGGTGCGGTGACGGGCCTGACGGCCTCGTCCGGCACCGACTCCAGGCCCTGGACCAGCTTGGGCGTGACCTGCGGCGGGGCGACCACCGCGATCGACAGCTCGTGCGGGGTCGGGTGGTGCAGCGCCCCGACGTACGAGGTGATGAAGCCGAGCTGCAGCAGCAGCACCCCGATCACGAGCATGGCCGCACGCGGTGTGACCGCGCCCTTCAGTTCAGCGATGAAACCCTGCCCCCGGGCGGCCATCCACATCTCCTTGCGTATCGGCGGAAATCGGATACTTAATACCATGAACTAGTTGGCTCGTCCCAGCTCCCGCGCCGGTTCCCGGCCACTGCGGCTGGGCGATACTGACGCGGTGACGGACGAGGAAGCCCTGGTGGCGGTGGAGCGCGAGGTCGGACTGATGTTCCGGCGGGGGCGCGCGAGAGTGGCCGAACTCTCACGCCGGGTGCACCCCGAACTGGAGGGCGCGGCGTACAGCATGCTCGGCTACATCGAGCAGGCCGGGCGGGTGCGGGTGACGGACGTCGGGGTGCACTTCGCGGTCGGCAAGGGCACGGTGAGCCGGCAGATCCGCGCGCTGGAGGAGCTCGGCCTGGTCGCCCGGGAGCCGGATCCGCTGGACCGCCGGGCGGCGCTGGTCTCGCTGACCGAGGACGGGCGGCGGCGCTTCGAGTCCGCCCGGGACGTCCGGATGCGGCGGGTGCGCGAGGTGATGGGCGGCTGGTCGCGGGAGGACGTGGACCGCTTCGCCGAGCTGCTGCACCGCTTCAACGAGGTGCTGGGGGAGCCGCCCGCGGAATGAGGCGAGGGCCCGGCCCGTTTTGCTGGAGCGCAAAGACAGTTGCCTTAGTCAACCATCGGTCGTATGGTTGCTTAAGGCAACAAAGTTTCATGCCCGCGTGTCCCCGCACACCGCACCCGCGCACCGCACCCGCCCCGCACTCCGCCCGCTCCGCCGAAGGACCCAGATGACCGCGACCACCGAGGCCCCGACCGGCGCCGCAGCCGCCGTCGACGACCGACCGATGACCCACCGGCAGGTGATGGAGGCACTGTCCGGCCTGCTGCTCGGCCTGTTCGTGGCCGTGCTCTCCTCGACCGTCGTCTCCAACGCCCTGCCGCACATCCTCACCGACCTGCACGGCGGCCAGTCCGCCTACACCTGGGTGATCACCGCGGCGCTGCTGACGCTGACGGCCTCCACCCCGATCTGGGGCAAGCTCTCCGACCTGGCCAGCAAGAAGCTGCTGCTCCAGATCGCCCTGCTGATCTACATCGCCACCTCCGCGCTGGCCGGCCTGTCGCAGAACACCGGTGAGCTGATCGCCTGCCGCGCGCTGCAGGGCATCGGCGCCGGCGGTGTCGTCGCGCTCGGCCAGATCTGCCTGGCCGCGATGGTCCCGCCGCGCGAGCGCGGCCGGTACAGCGGCTACTTCGGCGCGGTCTTCGCCCTCGCCACCATCGGCGGACCGCTGATCGGCGGCGTCATCGTGGACACCTCCTGGCTCGGCTGGCGCTGGTGCTTCTACGTCGGCATCCCGTTCGCGCTGGCCGCGATCCTGGTGGTGCAGCGCACCCTCAAGCTGCCGGTGGTCAAGCGCCCGGTGAAGATCGACTACCTGGGCGCGCTGGTCATCACCGCCGCCGTCAGCCTGCTGATGATCTGGATCACGCTGGCCGGCACCGACTACGCCTGGCTGTCCTGGCAGACCGCCGTGATGGTCGGCGGCGGCCTGCTGCTGGCCGCGCTGGCCGTCGTGGTCGAGCGTCGCGCCGCCGAGCCGGTCATCCCGCCGTCGCTGTTCAAGCACCGGACCGTCACCCTGGCCGCGATCGCCAGCGTGCTGGTCGGCGTCGGGATGTACGGCGCCACCACCTTCCTCAGCCAGTACTTCCAACTGGCCAAGGACAAGTCCCCGACGATGGCAGGTCTGATGACCCTGCCGATGATCATCGGCCTGGCGCTCTCCTCCGCGGTGGCCGGCCGACTGATCACCAAGTACGGCAGGTGGAAGGCCTACCTCGTCGCCGGCACCGCGCTGCTCGCGATCGGCTTCGGCCTGCTCGGCACCGCCCGGGTCGACACCAACTACGGGCTGCTCTCGGTCTACATGGCGATCACCGGCATCGGCCTCGGCCTGACCAGCCAGAACCTGGTGCTCGCGGTGCAGAACACGGTGCCCCGGCACGAGCTCGGCGCGGCCAGCTCCGTCGTCACCTTCTTCCGCACCATGGGCGGCGCGATGGGCGTCTCCGCGCTCGGCGCGCTGATGACCAACAAGGTCGGCCACTACCTGGCCGAGAACCTGGCCGCGGCGCACATCCCGGCCGGGCACGCGGCGGCCGGCGGCGGCATCCCGGACCTGGCGAAGCTGCCCGCCCCGATCCTGCCGCTGGTCACGGACGCCTTCGGCCACGGCGTCGGCACGGTCTTCCTGTGGGCCGCGCCCTTCGCGGCACTGGCCTTCGTCACGG
The DNA here is from genome assembly GCF_044768255.1 of Kitasatospora sp. NPDC101157. NCBI lineage: Bacteria > Bacillati > Actinomycetota > Actinomycetes > Kitasatosporales > Streptomycetaceae > Kitasatospora > Kitasatospora sp. NPDC101157. The sequence continues at coordinate 102,068 of NZ_JBIWPL010000008.1, forward strand.
TGCTGTTCATCCGGGAGACCGCGCTGAGGACGAGCCAGCAGGGCTGACCGGACGCGGGGGCATGCGGAACGGGCCGGGGAGTGTCGAACACTCCCCGGCCCGTCGCGTTCGTTCGGGCAGGTCCTACGGCGCGGCGATCAGCACCAGGCCGTAGGCCACCGCGGCGGCGCAGAGCGCGAAGCAGACGTACGCGCCGGCCAGCAGGGCCGGACGGCCGCCGGAGGCCTGCCCGCCGTCCGCCTCGCGGGCGCCGAGCGCGGCCTCGCGGCGGGACAGCGCCAGGATGCCGAGCGCGAAGACGGCGACCACGGCGACGGTGACGCCGAAGCTGATGCCGGCGGTCTGGGCCAGGGCGTTCCACTTGATGTGCATGGTGAGTGTGCTCCTCGGCCTGCGGGGCTCAGGCCGCGACCGTGGTCGAGGCGGGGGTGGGGACGGCGGTTGCCGGGACGGCCGTGGCCAGTTCGACTGGGGTGACCTCGGCGATGTCGTTCACGTTGTCCGCGCCGACCCGCTCGCGGCGGGAGAGCATCCACATCGCGGCCGAACCGGCCACCAGCGCGGCGCCGACCAGCGCGACGCCCCAGGTGCCCTGGCGGGCCAGTACGGCGGCCCCGCCGGAGACCAGGCCGGCGGCCGGCAGGGTCAGGCCCCAGGTGTAGACCATGCGGCGGACCAGGCTCCAGCGCAGCTCCGGCTTCGGGCCGCCGAGGCCGGCGCCCATGATGCCGCCGGTGCAGACCTGGGTGGTGGAGAGGCCGAAGCCCATGTGGGAGGAGGTCAGGATGACGGTCGAGACGGCCGACTCGGAGGCGAAGCCCTGCAGCGGCTTGATGTCCGCCAGGCCCTTGCCCATCGAGCGGATGATCCGCCAGCCGCCCATGTAGGTGCCGAGCGCGATCGCGGCGCCCGCCGAGACGATCACCCAGGTGGGGGGCAGCGCACCGTGCGGCAGGGCGCCGACCGAGACCAGGGTCAGGGTGATGATGCCCATGGTCTTCTGGGCGTCGTTGGTGCCGTGGGCGAGCGAGATCAGCGAGGAGGAGAAGATCTGGCCGGTCTTGAAGCCCTTGTCGGTGGCCGCCGAGGAACCCTTGCGGGTGATCGCGTAGGCCAGCTTGGTGGCGCCCCAGGAAGCCAGGCCGGCGACGAAGGGGGAAGCGACCGCGGGGATGATGATCTTGGTGATCACGGTGTCGAAGTTGACGCCGTTCATGCCGACGCCGACGATCGTGGCGCCGATCAGGCCGCCGTACAGGGCGTGCGACGAACTGGACGGCAGGCCGCGCAGCCAGGTCAGCAGGTTCCAGAGGATCGCGCCGGCCAGTGCGGCGAAGATGATCTCGGGGTGGACGCCGGCCTTCTCGTTGACGATGCCGCCGGAGATGGTGGTGGCGACCTTCACGGACAGGAACGCGCCCGCGAAGTTGAGCAGGGCCGCGATGGTGACCGCGACCTTCGGACGAAGGGCCCCGGTCGCGATCGCGGTGGCGGACGCGTTGGCGGTGTCGTGGAACCCGTTGGTGAAGTCGAAGGCGAGCGCCGTGATGATCACAACGGCCACCAGGAACGAGATGTGTTCCATACCCAAACAATCGTCGTAGTTGTCGCACGGACGTTGGTGTCGTCGCGACCGTAGGTCCGTTGGGTAAACGGAAGGTGAACTGAGCCGGGAATCGTGGTTCCGACGGTGTCCCGTGGGTGGCTCGAAGCTTTCCCGGGGGTGTCCCGGGCCGTGCTGGGCCGGAGATCGGGCGGGTGTGTCCCCGTTCGCCCCCCTTTGGTGAGAGCTGTCTCACAGATCGACAGATCAAGGGAGAATTAACCTCCTGGTCCGCGTGCGCTCTGTTTCCGGCGAGTAACCCGTGGGAGGATCTGCGGGATCGTTCCCGGGAGGCCCGGGACGGCGCCACCGGGGCAGGGCAAGGGCGGGGAGGACCATCGCATGGGCGGGGCTGCACAGCGCACGGAGACGTCGGGCGTACGGCCCTGGGTGCGGGCGGCCCTGAGGTGCGGAGCCGTTCTCGCGGCCGCCGCACTCGCCCTCCCCCTGGCCACCCAGGCCGCCTACGCCGCGCCCGACCCCGGCGCCGGGGTCGCCGTCCCGCCCGGATCCGACCCGCTGGCCGCCGCCAAGGCCACCCTCGGCCCGCTCCTCGACCAGCTCCACGGGCTGTACCAGAGCGCCGAGGCCGCCACCGAGCAGTACAACGGCGCGGTCGCCAAGGTCACCGAGCAGCAGGCCGCGCTCACCGACCTCCAGGGCAGGCTCGACCGGCAGCAGAAGCAGGTCGACGCCGGGACGGACATCGCCTCCCAGCTCGCCGCCGCCCAGTACCGCAACGGCGCCGCCTCCGCCTACGCCGAACTGCTGCTCTCCAAGGACCCGTACGAGGCCGTCACCATCGCCGAGCTGCTCCAGGCGGCCAGCCGCTCCCAGTCCGAGTTCCTGGACCGGCTCAAGGCCGACCGGGAGGCGCTCGACGGACTGAAGAAGCAGACCGAGGAAGCCCTCAAGACCTCGCAGGCGCTGGTCGTCCAGCAGGACGCCGCGAAGGCCAAGGTCGCCGCCGACCTCGCCTCGGTCGAGCAGCTGGTCTCCTCGCTCACCGGCGCGCAGCGGACCGAGCTCGAACAGCTGGAGAAGGCCAAGGCCGACGAGGCCCAGCTCGCCTTCCTCGCCTCCGGCGCTCTCGGCAAGGGCGAGCGCACTCCCTCGCTGGCCGGCCGCGCCGCCGTCGCCTTCGCGCTCGCCCAGCTCGGCAAGCCGTACCTGTGGGGCGGCACCGGGCCCGATTCCTACGACTGCTCCGGCCTCACCTCGCAGGCCTGGCTGCACGCCGGGAAGCCCATCCCGCGCACCAGCCAGGAGCAGTGGGCCCAGCTGCCGCACGTCCCGCTGAACCAGCTGCGGCCCGGCGACCTGGTCGTCTACTTCCAGGACGCCTCGCACGTCGCGATGTACATCGGCGGCGGGCTGATCGTCCAGGCCCCGCGGCCCGGCGCCTTCATCAAGGTGTCGCCGATCGGCTCGATGGCGATCCTCGGGGCCGTCCGGCCCGACCCGGACGGCTCGGCGGACGACGCGGGCGGCGCCTGGAAGGTGCCGGACCTGCCCAAGGGCTGGGACTCCGTCACCCCGATCACCCCGAGCCGGCCCCCGGCGCCGCCGGCGGGCCAGCAGCCCACCGGCAGCCCGAGCGCCCCGAGCACCCCGGGGACGCCGAGCGGCACGCCTTCCGGCACCGGCACGCCGAGCAACCCGGGCACGCCGTCCGGCACCGGCACCCCGTCCGGCAGCGGCACGCCGACGGACAAGCCCACCGGCACGCCGACCCAGGCTCCGACGAACACCCCGACGAACACGCCGACGAACACGCCGACCCAGGCCCAGACCGGCACGCCGACGGGCACCGGAACCCCGAGCACCACCGGCTCGTCCGGCGCCGCCGCGCCCGGCAGCCCCACGGCGACGCTGCCGCTCGGCGGTCTGCTGCACTGACCCGGCACGAGGAGGCCGCCCCGCGTCGGCCGACGCGGGGCGGCCTCCGTGCCGTCCGGGAAGCGGTCAGCCGGCCGGGGCCGAGTCGGGCTCGAAGCGGATGACCACGGCCTTGGAGGTGGGCGTGTTGCTGATGTCGGCGGTGGAGTCGAGGGGGACCAGGACGTTGGTCTCCGGGTAGTACGCCGCCGCGCCGCCGCGGGCGACGGGGTAGTGGACGATCCGGAAGTGCGGGGCGCGGCGTTCGGTGCCGTCCGTCCACTCGCTGACCAGGTCGACGTAGCGCCCCTCGGGGAGGTCCAGTTCGGCGGCGTCGGCCGGGTTGACCAGCACCACGCGGCGGCCGCCCTTGATGCCGCGGTAGCGGTCGTCGAGACCGTAGATCGTGGTGTTGTACTGGTCGTGGGAGCGCAGGGTCTGCAGCAGCAGGCGGCCCGGCGGGACCTCGGGGGCGGTGAGCTCGTTGACCGTGAAGTTGGCCAGGCCGGTGGCGGTGGGGAAGGTGCGGGAGTCGCGGGGGCCGTGCGGGAGGGTGAAGCCGCCGGGGCGGCGGACCTTCTCGTTGTAGTCCTCGAAACCGGGCACGACCCGGGCGATCCGGTCCCGCAGGGTGTCGTAGTCGCGCGCGAAGTCCTCCCACGGCACGGTGTCCTGCGGGCCGAGGACGGCGCGGGCGAGGCGGCAGACGATCGCGGTCTCGGAGAGCAGGCCGGGCGCGGGCGGGCGCAGGCCGCCGCGGGAGGCGTGGACCTGGCCCATCGAGTCCTCGACGCTGACGAACTGGGCGCCGGAGGGGGTGACGTCCCGGTCGGTGCGGCCGAGGGTGGGCAGGATCAGGGCGCGGGCGCCGGTGACCACGTGCGAGCGGTTGAGCTTGGTGGAGACGTGGACGGTCAGCCGGCAGCGCCGCATCGCGGCCTCGGTGACGTCGGTGTCCGGGGTGGCCGCGACGAAGTTGCCGCCCATCGCGAAGAACACCCGGACCCTGCCGTCGCGCATCGCACGGATGGTGTCCACCGCGTCGTGGCCGTGCTCGCGCGGCGGCTCGAAGCCGAACTCCTTGCCCAGCGCGTCGAGGAAGGCCGTCGACGGCCGCTCGAAGATGCCCATGGTGCGGTCGCCCTGGACGTTGCTGTGCCCGCGCACCGGGCAGACCCCGGCACCGGGGCGGCCGACGTTGCCGCGCAGCAGCAGGAAGTTGACCACCTCGCGGATGGTCGGCACGGAGTGCTTGTGCTGGGTGAGGCCCATCGCCCAGCAGACGATGATCTTCTCGGAGGAGAGCACCAGACGGCCGAGCTCCTCGATCTGCTCCCAGGGCAGGCCGGTCGCGGCGAGCACGTCCGCCCGCTCGGTCCTGCGGGCCTGCGCCTCGAACTCCTCGAAGCCGTGGCAGTGTTCGGCGACGAAGGCGTGGTCGACGCCGCCCTCCTCCAGGATGATCCGGTTGAGCGCGCGGAACAGGGCGAGGTCCCCGCCGAGGCGGATCTGCAGGAAGAGGTCGGTCAGCTTGGTGCCCTGGCCGACCAGTCCGCGGGCGTTCTGCGGGTTCTTGAACCGCTCCAGGCCGGCCTCCGGCAGCGGGTTCACACTGACGACGGTGGCGCCGGCCCGCTTGGCGCGCTCCAGCGCGGAGAGCATCCGGGGGTGGTTGGTGCCCGGGTTCTGGCCGGCCACGATGATCAGGTCGGCCTGGTAGAGGTCCTTGAGGCTGACGCTGCCCTTGCCCACGCCGAGGGTCTCGGTGAGCGCCGAACCGGACGACTCGTGGCACATGTTGGAGCAGTCCGGCAGGTTGTTGGTGCCGAGCCGGCGGGCGAACAGCTGGTACGCGAACGCGGCCTCGTTGCTGGTACGGCCGGAGGTGTAGAAGGCGGCGCCGTCCGGGGTGTCCAGGGCCCGCAGCTCCTCGGCGATCAGCGCGAAGGCATCGTCCCAGGAGACCGGGGTGTAGTGGGTGGCGCCCTCGTCGAGCAGCATCGGCTGGGTGAGCCGGCCCTGCTGGCCCAGCCAGTAGCCGGAGCGCTCGGCCAGGTCGGCGACCGGGTGGGCGGCGAAGAACTCGGCCCGGATCCGGCGCTCGGTGGCCTCCTCGGCGACGGCCTTGGCGCCGTTCTCGCAGAACTCGGCGGTGTGGGTCTTCTCCGGCTCGGGCCAGGCGCAGCCGGGGCAGTCGAAGCCGTCCGGCTGGTTGACCTTGAGCAGGGTGGCGAGGGTGCGGCGGGCGCCCATCTGCTCGGCGGCCATCCGCAGGCTGTGGCCGACGGCGGGCAGGCCGGCGGCCGCGTGCTGGGGCGCGGAGACCTCGGGGGCGTCCTGCGCCGGGTCGCTCTGCGGGGCCTGCTTGGCCATGACTGCGCTCCTCGGGCGTTGCTGGTGCGGGCCGCCGCACCTTTGCGGGGCCGTCCGCCCATCCTTCCACCTGGGCCGTCGCGGGGGCAGGGCCGTCGGTAGAGTCTGGCGTCACAACGGGAGGGGGAGGGGCGCGTGCGAGTCGGTGACGTCCTGGACGGCCGGTACGAGTTGCAGGAGAAGCTCGGACAGGGCGGGTTCGGGGTGGTCTGGCGGGCCCAGGACACCCGGATGCGGCGACCGGTCGCGGTCAAGGTGATCGGGCACCACGGCGGTGACCACGCGAAGGCGGCGCTGCGCTTCGTCCGGGAGGCCTGCGCGGCCGGGAACCTGTCCCACCCGCACATCGTCACCGTGCACGACCTCGGGCAGAGCGAGGCCGCCGGCCAGGAGGTCACCTTCCTGGTGATGGAACTGCTCACCGGCCGCACCCTGACCGAGGTGCTGCGGGCCGGACTGCCCGATCCCGCGCTCAGCCTGCGCTGGGGGCGGCAGATCTGCGGGGCCCTGGCGGCGGCGCACGACGCGGGCATGGTGCACCGGGACATCAAGCCGGACAACGTGATGATCACCGACGCCGGACAGCTGAAGGTGCTGGACTTCGGCATCGCCCAACTGGACACCGGCGTCGGCGGGTTGACCACCGCCGGCACGATCGTCGGCAGCCCCGCCTACATGGCGCCGGAGCGGTGGACCGGCGGCCGGGTGGACGGGCGGGCCGACCTGTACGCGCTGGGCTGCGTGCTGGTCGAACTCTTCACCGGAGCACGGCCGTTCGGCGGGGACTCGACGCCGGTGCTGATGTACCAGCACCTCAACGAGCCGCCCCCGGCGCTGGACCCGGCGCAGTTCGGGCTGCCGCCGCAGGTGGCCGGGCTGGTCGCGGAACTGCTGGCGAAGGACCCGCAGGAGCGGCCGGCGGACGCCCGTACGGTCGAGCGGCGGCTCGCGGAGCTGGCCGCTGCGCCGGGCGCGGTGCCGGTGGCGGCGGTGGGTCCGGTGGGTCCGGTGGAGGCCGTGCCGTCGGTGCCGGTGGTGCCGGCGGTGCCGGTGGCGCCGCCTCCCGTGCCTCCCGCGCCTCCTGCCCTCCCGGTGCCTCCCTCGGCGCCGCCGGCCGCGCCCACGCTCCCGCCGGTGCTGCCCCCGTTGACCACCCCGCCGGTGCTGGCCGCCGCGCCGTCCGAGGACGCGGTACGGGCCGGGCTGCGCGAGCGCCGGTCGGCCGCGTACCGGGCAACGACGGCGGGAGAATCGGCGATCCTGCTGCAGGCGGTCGCCCAGGAGTGCGTCACCGTGCTCGGAGCGACCGACCGGGACACCCTGTGCACCTGGCGGGACCTCGCCTGGTACCTCAGCCGGGCCGGGAACCTGGACGGCGCGATCGGGCTGCTGTCCACCCTCCTGGACGACATGCGCCCGGCGCTCGGCCCGACCGACCCGGACACCCTGGGCGCCCGCTACCACCTGGTGTGGTGCATCGGCGAGAGCGGCTCGGCCGTCACCGCGATCCGGCTGCTGAACGAGCTGCTGCCGGACCTGCACGCCGTCTGGGGCCCGCAGGACGGCCGGGTGCTGAAGGCGAGGCACGACCTCGCCGTCCACCAGGCCAACCGGGGCGACCTCCAGGGCGCGGTGGTGCAGCTGCACGGGTTGCTGCCCGACCTCGCCCGGACGCTCGGCGAGCACCACCCGAGCACCGTGCAGGCCTGGCGGGACCTGGTCGGCTACCAGCAGCGGCTGGCCCGGGCCGGCCGCAACGGCGGAGCGGGCCGCCGCCGGCCGCCGAGGATCAGCCGAATGGAACTGCTGGTGCTGGTCCGGCGGTTGCGGGTGTGGGACTTCGCCACCGACCGGGAGGCCCAGGCCTGCGTCGAGGCGCTGGAGCGGGGCCTCGGCCTCAAGGGCGTCGCCGACGTGGTCTTCGAGGCGCCGGACCACGTCTCGGACGAGGACCTGGTGGAGGAGATCTTCGGCCCCTGAGCGGCACGTTCTAAGGTCGGTGGGTACACAGCCGACGGGGGAGGGGTGGGCACGTGCGAGTCGGTGACGTCCTCGACGACCGGTACGAGCTCCAGGAGAAGCTGGGGCAGGGCGGGTTCGGGGTGGTGTGGCGGGCCTGGGACACCCGGGTGGGGCGGCCGGTGGCGGTCAAGGTCATCCGGCACGAGGACGGCGACCAGGCGAAGGCCGCGATGAGGTTCGCCCGGGAGGCGTCAGCGGCGGGCAACCTGTCGCACCCGTACATCGTCACCGTGCACGACCTCGGCCACCGCGAGTCCGAGGACCAGCGGCTCACCTACCTGGTGATGGAGCTGCTCACCGGCCGCACTTTGGCCCAGGTGATCCGGGAGGGCCGGCCGCGGCCGCGGCAGGGCCTGCGCTGGGCGCGGCAGGTCTGCGAGGCGCTGGCGGCGGCGCACGACGCGGGCATGGTGCACCGGGACATCAAGCCGGACAACGTGATGATCACCGAGGGCGGCGTGGCGAAGGTGCTGGACTTCGGCATCGCCCAACTGGACCTCGGTGCAAGCGGGTTGACCACCACCGGCGCGGTCGTCGGCAGCCCGCCGTACCTGGCGCCGGAGCGCTGGACCGGCGGCCGGGTGGACGGCCGGGCCGACCTCTACGCGCTGGGCTGCGTACTGGTCGAACTCTTCACCGCCAAGCGGCCGTTCAACGGCGACTCGGCGCCGGTGCTGATGTACCAGCACCTCAACGAGCCGCCCCCCGCGGTGGACCCGGTGAAGTACGGGCTGCCGCCCGGACTGCCCGGGCTGCTCGCCGAGCTGCTGGCGAAGGACCCGCGGGACCGGCCGGCCGACGCCCGGGCGGTCGCGCAGCGGCTCGCGGACCTGGCGGAGGGGCGGGACGCGCCTCCTGCGGCGACCGCGGCCGACCGGGCCGCTCCGGGACCGGCCGTGGTGGACGGGCCCGCGCCCGCCCGGCCCGCGCCCGCCCGGCCCGTCCGCCCGGCGCCCGGCCGGCGGAGTGCGCCGGTCCGGCAGCCGAAGCTCCGGCCGGTGGGCAGACCCGCGCTGATGTACCCCGAGCCCCGGCAACCCGGGAGCCCCGCCGGACCGCCCGCGCCGGTCGAGGACGCGGCGGCCGTGCGGGACCGGCTGCGGAGGACCGTACGGGCCGTGGAGGCCGAGCGGCCCGCGACGGCGGTGCACCGGCTCCAGCCCGTGGTTGAGGCGGCCGTACGGTCGCTCGGCGGGGCAGACCCGGAGGTCGTCGCCGCCCGGCGGGAACTCGCCGGGTACCTCGGCCGGGACGGCCGGTCCGCGCAGGCCGTCGAGCTGCTGGAGGAGCAGCTGGCGGACCTGGTACCGGTCCTCGGGGAACTCGATCCCCGGGTGCTGGAGGTCCGGTACGACCTGACCGGGCTGGTCCGCAGGAGCGGCCAGACGGCCACCGCGGTCCGCCTGCTGGCCGCACTCCTGCCCGCGCTGCGGAGCACCTGGGGCCCGCGCGGCCCGCTCGTCCTCCAGGCCGGGGCCGACCTCGCGGCGTGCCGTGCCGAGCGGGGCGCCTTCCCGGCCGCCGTGGCGCAGTTGGACGAGCTGCTGCCCCAGCTCGTCGAGGTCTACGGCCCGGCCGACCGGCGCTGCATGCGGGCGCGGGCCGACCTGGCGGAGTACCGCAAGCGGGCCCGGTTCCGCCGTGCGCCGAACCGGGCCGTCCGCGCCTGGCGGGTGCGGATCGACCGGGACCGGGCGCTGCGGCTGGTCCGGTTGATCCGGTCCGTCGGGGAGTCGGCCCCGGAGCTCGGCCGCGAGCTGGAGCGCGGGACGGGCGTCAAGGGCCTCGCGGAGCGGGTGCTCGCGGCGCCGTCCTTCGTCTCGGACGAGGACCTGCTGGTGGATGTCTTCGGGCCGTGAGGCTCCGGGCGCGGGCCTCACCCCACCAGTGCCGCTGCCGGGAGCGCCGCGAGGGCCCGGAGCAGAGCCCGGGCGGCGGCGTCGTTCTGGCGGAAGGCCGGGGCGTTGGTGCGGGGACGGGCGAAGGCGGCGGCCGAGCGCAGGCTGGTGTGCGGGCCGAGCGCGGTGCGGCGCGGGTGGGGGGCGCCGCCGAGGCCCGGGTCGATCAGCCGGCTGTCGGCGGGGTCGATGGTGACCAGGCCGGAGCGATGGGTGTGCTCCGGGTCGCTCACCACCTCCTCCACCACCCGTCCGGCGCGGTGCAGTTCGCCCAGCACCGGGTCGAGGGTGCGGGCCAGCGCGTGCTTGGGCAGGTAGGCCTCGACCAGCGCGGTGGCGGTCACGGTGTGGCCGGGCACGGTGGTGCCGGAGGCCCGCCAGGTGCCGGTGGTCTCGTCCCGCTCGACCCGTACGCCCGCGCCGAGGAAGCGCACGACCCCGGCCTCGGAGAGCGCGAGGAGCTGGCGCAGCCGGAAGCCGGGCGGGCCGGAGGCGAGGAAGCTGAAGTAGCCGAAGAACCACTCGTCGACCTCCTCGGCGACCGAGCGGGCGGTGAGCCGGCCGGCCGCGACCAGCCGGGGGAGCTGGCCGAACAGCGAGAGCAGGGCGAGGAAGGCGCCCAGGTCGGCGCTGTGGGCCGGGTCGGCGCGGCGGTCGGCGTCGGCGGTGACGTACGCGCGCAGGTGGGCCTGGAGCTCTTCGGCGGATCCGAGTTCGAGCCCGGCCAGCGGGTGGTCCAGCCGCTCGAAGTCGATCCGGTCGGCCGGGTCGGGCACGGCCTCGGCGACCAGGGCGGCGAGTTCGGCGGAGTACCAGCCGTGCCGGTCGTAGCGGGCCAGGAACTCCGGCCAGGGCAGCGCGGTGCGTTCGGGATGGGCGTGGAACAGCTCGTGGTAGTGCCCGAAGGCGATCTCCTTGGCCATCAACGGCCACGCGTCGCGCCGGAGTTCGAGCGGCCTGCCGGTGGCCAGCAGGGCGTCCACGGCGGCCGCGTCGAAGTAGCGGGGGAGCGGGGCGGGCGGCCCCTGGAGCCGGTAGTCGGTCTTGGAGTGGTACGGGACGCCGCGCCGGGAGCCGAGGTGCAGCACCGGTTCGCGGCCGGACGGGCGGTAGCGCAGGGCGGGCCCGTCCCCGGTGGGCTCGAAGCGGCCGCCGCGCCCCTCGGTGAGCATCGCGATCAGGTCGACCGCGGCCAGGCCGAGGCCGCGCAGCACCACCTGCTCGCCGGGGGCGAGCCGCTCCAACTCGGCCTCGACGTCGGCGGAGTAGGCGGGCGGGAGGTGGAAGCGGCCGTGCCGGGCGGCGAACGCGGCGTCGGCCGCGTGCCGAGGGTGCGGGGCGGAGTCGAGGTGGCCGAGGGTGAGGACGACGTGGTCGGCGGGGAGCTCGGTGTCGCCGAGGTGCACGGTCTGCGGGCCGTCGGCCGGTCCGTCGATCCGCCGCACGGTGTCCCGGTGGACGGTGACCGAGACGTGCTCCGGCAGGTCGGCGACGGCGCGGCGGAACGCCCAGTCCAGGTAGGCGCTCTGGGCGCGCCGGGTGGGGAAGTCGGTGGGGGCCAGGTCGCGGAGCTCGGCCCGTACGGCCGGGTCGGCGACCTCCCGGTAGGGCGGGAACTCCCTCTGGTTCCGGGCCCATTCGGCCAGGGAGGGGCCGGGTCGGACCGGTCCGTCGATGGTGGCGAGCTCGTCGGTGAACATGGTGACGTCCTCGGCCATCGAGTTCATCCGCAGCAGCGGGGACTGGTCGTGGCGCCAGATCCGGCCCCCGCCGGGCGGGTGGGGGTCGACCAGGTGGATCTCCAGCGGCCGGTCGGCGGGCAGCAGTTCGGCGGCGTTGGCGGCGATCCGCTCCAGCAGTCCGGTGCCGCGCGGGCCGGCGCCGACGATCACGAGCGTCCTCATGCCCGCACCACCTTGACCAGGGCCGCCCGGGCGCGCTGCAGCGGGGTGGGCGGCAGACCGTCCCGGGTGGCGCCCTTGGCGAAGTGGCGCTCGACGTAGTACTGGCCGACGGACAGCACGGTGGTGACCACCAGGTACCAGAGGGTGGCGACCATCAGCATCGGGATGACCTGGTAGGACTGCAGGTAGACCAGCTGCACCGAGTAGAGCAGGTCGGAGACGGCCAGCACGCTGACGATGCTGGTGCCCTTGAGCGCGCCGATCAGCATGTTCCCGGCGGTCGGCACGATCGCGCGCATCGCCTGCGGCACCACGATCCGGCGCAGCACCCGCCACCGGCCGAGCCCGAGCGCGGCGGCCGCCTCCAGCTGCCCGCGGTCGACGGAGAGGATGCCGCCGCGGATCACCTCGGCGGCGTACGCGGTCTCCAGCAGGGTGAGCCCGATGACGGCGGTCAGGGTGGGGCCGATCAGGTTGACGGTCCTCACCGTGACGAACTCGGGACCGAAGGGGATGCCGAGGCCGAGGGTCGGGTAGAGCGCGCCGATGTTGAAGAAGAAGAGCAGCTGCACCAGCGGCGGGGTGGAACGGAAGATCCAGATGTAGCCCCAGGCGATCGTGCGCAGCACGGGGTTGGCGGACAGCCGCATGGTGGCGAGGACGGTGCCGAACACGAAGCCGAGGGCGAGGGTGGCGGCCGTCAGCCACAGGGTCAGGCTCAGGCCGTCGAGGACGGACCGGGCGGTGAACCAGTCGGCGACCACGCCCCACTGGAAGGCCTTGTTGCGGATCACCGAGCTGACCGCCATCGCGGCCAGCAGCAGGGCGACGGCCGCGGCGACCCACTGGCCGGGCTTTCGGCGGGCGACGATCCGGGCTTCGGGGGCCGGGGCCGGCGGTGGGGCCTTGCTGGGGGAGGGGGCGGGCAGGACGTCCTGCGGGGTGGCCATGGCGGCGGCTCCTGGGCGGAGTGCGGGCGGGGGGAGAGGTACGGGGGTGATCACGTACGGGCCCTCGGGCGCCGGCCCGCGTCCCTCAACACGGCCGGTGCGATGCACTGCACTCCGCGTCGATCGTACGCATGCGCGATCGACGGCTGTCAAGGGCGATCGGGACCGTCAGGGCGCTTCGGAAAAGCGACAGGAGATCGCAACAGTGCGGCAATGATGGGTGGTTGACGTACCGCTCGGCCGACTGCTCAACTTGAGGCCATGTACGCCGAGCAGCCCCTGGTCACCCGCGACCACATCGACTTCGGTCGGGTGTGGTCCGCGGCGTGTCGCGGCTGACCCGACAGCGGGCCGCCCGTCCGGCCTGACCTCCCGGCGGGGAGTCCTCCCTCGGTGCGCCCCCGCCCGCATCGCCCTGACGATGCGTCAGTTCCCCGCTGTCGCCGATGACTTCGCACTGCGCTCCGGCAGTTCCCTCCCTCGTTTCCCGCACCGCCCCCTGCCCTGCGGCCCGCCCGCCGCCGAGGCCGCCTCCGGCCTGCCCGCCGGACCCAGCCCACCCCGAAAGGTTCCGCCATGCCCGTCGAATTCCTCGGCATCGCCGCCACCGCCGACGGTTCGGAGACCCACCCGCGCACCACCGCCGCCTTCGACCGCGACTACACCCTGCGGCTGGCCCGGGCGCACGAGGACCACGGCTGGGACCGGGTGCTCTTCGCGTACGGCTCCGGCGCCCCGGAGCCCGCCGCCGCGGCGGCCTTCCTCGCCTCGCACCTCGACAAGCTGCAGATCCTGCTCGCGCACCGGCCGAACGTCTCCTACCCGACCTTCGCCGCCAAGACCTTCGCGACCCTCGACCGGATCAGCGACGGCCGGCTGACCGTCCACTTCATCACCGGCGGCACCGACCACGAGCAGCAGCGCGAGGGTGACTTCCTCACCAAGGACCAGCGCTACGAGCGTACCCGCGAGTACATCGGCATCGTGAAGAAGGCCTGGACCAGCCGGGAGCCCTTCGACCACGAGGGGGCGCACTACCGCTTCAACGACTTCGTCTCCGACGTCTTCCCCGTCCAGCAGCCGCGTCCGGCGGTCTCCTTCGGCGGCTCCTCGGACGCCGCCTACGCGGCCGGCGGCGCCGAGGCCGACATCTACTGCCTGTGGGGCGAGCCGCTGGCCCGCACCGCCGAGCAGATCGAGCGGGTGAAGGAGGCGGCGCGGGCCGCCGGACGGACCGACGTGCCGCGCATCCAGGTGGCGTTCCGGCCGATCATCGCGCCGACCGAGGAGCTGGCCTGGGAGAAGGCCCACCGCACGGTGGCCACCATCCGGTCCCGCCGGGAGAGCGGGGCGCTCGCACCCCGGCGCCGCCCGGTGACGTCCACCCCTGGGGCTGCGGGACCTGAAAACGTCGGCTCCCAGCGGCTCATCGAGATCGCCGAGGCCGGCGAGCGCTACGACCGCGCGCTGTGGACCCCGACCGCCGCGGCCACCGGCGGGGCGGGCAACTCCAACGCGCTGGTCGGCACCCCGGAGACGGTCGCCCAGGCGCTGCTGGACTACTACGACCTCGGCGTGGACATCCTCTCCGCGCGCGGCTACGACCTGCTGGGCGACGCGATCGACTTCGGTCGCTACGTCATCCCGATCGTCCGCGAGGAGGTCGCCAAGCGGGACGCCGCCAAGGCGGCCGAGCGGGCGGAACAGGACCGCCACCAGCTGATCGCGGTCCAGGCGTGAGGGACGGACGGCCGGGGGAGTTCCGCCGGGTCGCCCTGGACGACCCGCTGGTCGAACCGCTGCTGCGCGAACTCACCCACGAGTACGTCAGCCGCTACGGCCCCGGCGGCCACCAGGAGATGACCCGCTACCCGGCCGAGGCCTTCGCCGAGCCGCACGGCGTGCTGCTCCTCCTGCTGGAGGACGGCGAACCGGTGGCCGGCGGCGCCTACATGCGCCACGACGCGCGCACCGCCGAGGTGAAGCGGATGTGGACGCACTCCGCGCACCGCCGCCGAGGCCTGGCCCGCCGGGTGCTGGCCGAGCTGGAGCGCTCCGCCGCGGCCGCCGGCTACCGCCGGATCTTCCTCACCACCGGCCCCCGCCAGCCCGAGGCCAAGGGCCTCTACCTGGCCGCCGGCTACACCCCGCTGTTCGACGTCACCGCCGATCCGCTGACCATCGGCCCGCTCCCCTTCGAGAAGCCGCTGCCGGTTCTGGCTCCGACCCACTGAAAGGCCCCCCGTGAGAACCACCACCGTCCGCCGCCGCCTCCTCGCGGCCACCGCCCTGCTGCCGGTCCTGGCGCTGGCCGCGTGCGGCTCGGACCCGAAGATCGCGGGCGCGGCCGGGGCGAGCGGGCCCGCCGCCACCGCCACCGAGGACGTCGTCTCCGGTCTGGGCCGGTCGGAGGCGGCGGCCGCGCTGCTGCCCGAGGAGGTCCGCACGTCCGGTGTGCTGAAGTTCGGTTCGTCCATCGGTGCCCCGCCCAGCGCCTTCTACTCGGACCAGGCGAGCAAGAAGGCGGTCGGGGTGGACATCGACTTCACCGATGCCGTCGCCAAGCTGCTCGGCCTGACCGTGCAGCGCGAGGACGCCGCCTTCGAGACCATCCTGCCCGCCCTGGGCAGCGGCAAGTACGACGTCGGCACCGGCAACTTCGGGGTCACCACCGCCCGCCTGAAGACCGTCGACTTCGTCACCTACATCGACGACGGCCAGGGTTTCGCGGTGAAGAAGGACAACACGGCCGTCCAGCCGGTCACCGACCTGGCCCAGCTCTGCGGGCTGACCATCGGCACCGGCGCCGGCACCACCTTCGAGACCACCCTCAACAGCAAGAAGGGCGTCTGCGCCGACGCGGGGAAGAAGCCGTACGAGGTCAAGGCGTTCAGCGAGGGCGGCGCGCTGCTGACCGGCCTCCAGCAGGGCCGGGTGGACGTCGAGATGTCCACCATCAACGGCCTGCGCCACCAGGCCTCGCAGGAGGCCGCCGGGGTGCGCTTCCTCAACGAGTTCCACCGGCTGGACGTCGGCTTCGCCTTCAAGAAGGGCTCCCCGCTCACCCCGGCCTTCCAGGCGGCGGTCAACCAGCTGATCAAGGACGGGACGTACGAGCGGATCCTCCGGAAGTGGGGGCTCACCGACTCGGCGATCAAGGAGTCGCAGATCAGTCCGCCCGAGCACCCGTGAGCGCCGGGCCCGTCGAAGGAGTCCTCCGATGACCGTCAGTACACAAGCACCACCGGTCCCGGCGGGACCGGCCGGGGACCAGGGCCCCGGCCCGGCCCCCGGACCCGCCGCCGGCCTCGACCCCGCCGAGCTGGACGGCCTGCGGACCGTCCGCGCCCGGCACCCGTGGCGCTGGGCGGCCGGGATCGCCGCCCTCGTCGTCCTGGTCCAGTTCCTCCACGGCCTGGCCACCAACCCGGCCTGGGACTGGGCCACCTTCCGGCTCTACTTCACCGCCGACACCATCCTCCAGGCGATCGGCCGCACCCTCGAACTCACCGCCTACGGCACCGTGCTGGGCTTCGCGCTCGGCGCCGTGGTGGCCGCGATGCGGCTGTCCCGCAGCGCGATCCTGCGGACCCTCGCCTGGGCGTACGTCTGGGTGTTCCGCTCGATCCCGCTGATCGTCCAGCTGGTGTTCTGGTTCAACCTCTCCTACCTCTACAAGCGGTTCGGCTTCGGCATCCCGTTCGGCCCGACCTTCGGCGACTTCGAGACGGTCGGGGTGCTGGGCGCGCTCGGCGCCGCGGTGCTCGGCCTCGGGCTGCACCAGGCCGCGTTCGCCGCCGAGATCATCCGCGGCGGCGTCATCGCGGTGGACGCCGGCCAGCGCGAGGCCGCCGCCGCACTGGGCATCCCGCGCGGGCGGCAGGCGTGGCGGATCGTACTGCCGCAGGCGATGCGGAGCATCCTGCCGGCCGCCGCCAACGAGGTGATCTCGCTGCTCAAGGGCACCTCGGTGGTCTACGTGATGGCCATCGGCGAGCTCTTCTACCAGGCCCAGGTGATCTACGGCCGGACCGGCCGGGTGGTGCCGCTGCTGATGGTCGCCACGGTCTGGTACGTGGTGCTGACCACGGTTCTGTCGATCGGCCAGTACTACGTCGAGCGCTACTTCTCCCGCGGCGCCCGGCGCACCCCGCCGCCCACCCCGCTGCAGCGCCTCCGGGCGTTCCTGCGGAGCCTGCCCACCCGTACCTCCGGAGGGACCCCGTGACGACACTCACCGAGCCGCAGACCACCGACGGGCCGCGGACCGCCCCGATGGTGCAGGTCCGTGGCCTGCACAAGAGCTTCGGCCGGCTGGACGTGCTGCGCGGGGTCGACCTGGACGTCCCGGCCGGCTCGGTCACCGTGGTGCTGGGCCCGTCCGGCTCCGGCAAGTCCACCCTGCTGCGGGCGATCAACCACCTGGAGAAGCTCGACCGCGGGTACGTCGCCATCGACGGCGAGCTGATCGGCTACCGGCGCTCCGGCGACCGGCTGTACGAGCTCAGGGAGCGCGAGGTGCTGCGCCAGCGCACCGGTATCGGCTTCGTGTTCCAGAACTTCAACCTCTTCCCGCACCTGACCGTGCTGGAGAACCTGGTCGAGGCGCCGATCGCCGCGCTCGGCCGCCCCCGGGCCGAGGCCAGGGCGACGGCGCTGGCCCTGCTGGAGCGGGTCGGGCTGGCCGACAAGGCCGCCGCCTACCCCCGGCAGCTGTCCGGCGGGCAGCAGCAGCGGGTGGCGATCGCCCGGGCGCTGGCCCTGGAGCCCAAGGTGCTGCTGTTCGACGAGCCCACCTCGGCGCTCGACCCCGAACTGGTCGGCGAGGTGCTGGACGTCATCAAGGACCTCGCCCGCAGCGGCACCACGATGATCGTGGTCACCCACGAGATCGGCTTCGCCCGCGAGGTCGCCGACACCGTGGTCTTCATGGACGGCGGTGTGGTGGTCGAGCAGGGCCCGCCCGCCGAGGTCCTCGACCGCCCCCAGCAGGAGCGCACCCGGTCCTTCCTGGCCAAGGTCCTCTAGCCAGGGCCTGTCCGGCAGGCCCTGGCCCCAACCCCCCTTCACACCGAGCAGGAGTTCCGCCATGTCCCTACCCCGTCGCGCCCTCGTGACCGCCGCCGGCGCGCTCGCCGCCGCCCTCGTCCTGGCCGGCTGCGGCAGCGGGGCCACGGGCGCCTCGGCGGACCTCGCCCCGGCCAAGGGCAGCACCGCGCCGAACGGCACCGTGGTGAACCTGTCGCCCCAGCAGAACCGGGTGACCACCCCCAAGGTCGACGCGATCGCCGCGCTGGTGCCGGAGGAGATCAGGAAGAGAGGCACCCTGAAGGTCGTCGACTCCATCGGCACCACCCCGCCGCTGGACTTCTACGCCAACGACGACAGGACCATCATCGGCGTCGAGCCGGACATCGCCTCGCTGATCGGCAACGTGCTCGGGCTCAAGGTCGAGTTCAACCCGGTGTCCTGGGAGAACATCTTCGTCGGCCTGGACAGCGGCAAGTACGACGCCGGCCTGTCCAACATCACGGTCACCGAGGAGCGCAAGGAGAAGTACGACTTCGCCACCTACCGGCTGGACGTCCTCGGCTTCGAGGCGAAGAAGGGCAGCGGGATCAAGGTGACCGGCCCCAAGGACCTGGCCGGCCGCTCGGTCGGCGTCGCCACCGGGACCAACCAGGAGAAGCTGCTGATCGCCTGGAGCGAGGAGGACGTCCGCAACGGCCTCAAGCCGATCGACATCAAGTACTTCTCCGGCACCGAGTACTACCTGGCGCTCTCCTCCGGCCGGATCGACGTCTACACCGGCCCCAACCCCAGCCTGGCCTTCCACGCCGTGCAGACCGGCGAGACCGAGGTGGTCGGCACCTACTCGGGCGGCGGAGCGGACGTCCTCGGCAAGATCGCGGCGACCACCCACAAGGACAACGGGCTGGTCAAGGCGCTCAACGAGGCCCTCAACGAGGTGATCAGGAACGGGACGTACGGGCAGGTGCTCAAGCGCTGGGGCCTGGAGAGCGAGGCGGTGCAGGCCTCCGAGATCAACCCGGTCGGCCTGCCCAAGCCGAAGCCGTAGCTCTCGTTCACCCGTTCGTCCCCGGCCGCCGCTATGGTGACCCCTCCGACCCTCCGGCGGCGAACGCCGTTCGGGTGCGGTCGAGTTGGGGGAGGGCATGCACAAGGGCGAGGTGCTCGGCGGTCGCTTCCGGCTGGACGAGTGGCTGGGCAGGGGCGGCTTCGGCGTGGTCTGGCGGGCGGTCGACACCGTGCTGGACCGGCCGGTGGCGGTGAAGCTGCTGCTGGCCGAGCACGCCGCCGACCGGGAGGCGGTCGGGCGGTTCGTCCGCGAGGCCAAGCTGGCGGGCAACCTGTCCCACCCGCACATCGTCACGGTGCACGACTACGGCCGGGTCGGCGACGCCACCGGGGAGATCCACTACCTGGTGATGGAGCTGGTCCGCGGCCGCCCGCTGTCCGCGGTCCTCAAGGACGGACTGCCGGACCACGGGCGGGCGCTGGCCTGGATGGCGCAGGTCTGCGAGGCGCTGGACGCCGCGCACCGCAGCGGGGTCGTGCACCGGGACATCAAGCCCGAGAACGTGATGATCACGGACAGCGGGGACCGCGCCAAGGTGCTGGACTTCGGCATCGCCCGGCTGCTCACCCAGTCCACCGGGCTCACCTCGACCGGCAGCGTGGTCGGCACCGTCCCGTACCTGGCACCCGAGTGCTGGTCCGGCGGCACCGTGGACGGCCGGGCCGACCTCTACGCCTTCGGCGTCATGCTGTACGAGGTCAGCACCGGCCGACGCCCGTTCCGCGCGGACTCGCCGTACGAGTACATGCACAAGCACATGGACGAGATCCCGCCCCGGGTGCGCGGCAAGGACCCGCGGCTGGCCGAGCTGGTCGCCCAGCTGCTCGCCAAGCGGCCCGCGGACCGGCCCGCCGACGCCGCGGAGGTGCTGGAGCGGCTGCGCCGGATCCGGCCCGGGATGCTGCGGCCGGACGACCCCAGCCCGGAACAGCTGCGCCGCCGGGCCGACCTGGCCTGGCAGCAGGGCGCCGAGGGCCGGCCCGGGCAGGCCGTGGAGATCCTTACGCAGCTGGTCCCCGACTTCGCCCGGATCTGCGGACCGGCCGACCCGCGCACCCTGCGCACCTGCCACGACCTGGCCCTCTGGCTGGCCCGGGACGGCAGCCGGGCCGCCGCCGTGGCGCTGCTGGAGGCGTTGACCGAGGAGCCCGGCACGGCCGGGGAGGCCCGGGCCGACCTGCGGCGGGACCTCGCGCACTGGCGGCGGGAGGCCGACCGGCTCGGCCCGGGCACGGCGCGGGCGGCGCTAAGCGCCCGGGCGCTGCTCGGCGGCGGCAGTGGCGGGCCCGGCGGGCCCGGCGGCCCCGACGGCGGCCGGGGCGGCAGCGGCGGCGGCGCGCAGCGCGGCTGAGGCGCCCGCGGCGATCGGGTCGCCGTGCCCGAAGACCACCGTCTCCACCGGCAGCGCGGCCAGCCGGTGGAAGGCGGCGAGGGCCCGGGCCGGGTCGGTGTGGAACACCCCGGGCCGGGTCTGCCCCTGGACGTTGGACACGACGTCACCGGTGAACAGCACCCCGGGCCCGGGCAGGTGCAGCGCGATGCTGCCGTCGGTGTGGCCGGGGACGTGCAGGACCACCGCGCCGCCGCCGATGTCCAGCACGTCCCCCTCCTCGACCTCGCGGTGCACCGGGCAGGGCTCGGCGGGCGGGATCGGCGGCAGCCCGTCCCACAGCTGTTGCTCGAAGGGGCTGAGCACCGGCGGCGCCGCCGGCTGCTCGCGCCGGATCACCGGCGCCTCCAGCCGGTGCGCCACCACCTCCGCGCTCCAGCGGCGGGCCAGCTCGGCGGCGGAGCCGGTGTGGTCCTCGTGGTGGTGGGTGAGCACGATCCGGCGCACCGACCCCGGCGCCAGGCCGATGCTGCGGACGGCCTGCTCGATCCAGTCCGCCGATCCGGCCACGCCGGTGTCGATCAGGGTCGGTCCGTGGTCGTCCCGCCAGAGGTAGGCGGTGCCGAACTCCAGGGTGATCATGTGCAATTCGTCGCGTACCCGGGTGATCTCCATGTCCCCGATCCTGCGCACCGCGGCGCCCCGGCACACCGGCGTTCGCCCTGGGCGTGCGGACTTCGCCCCTGGCAGACCGGTCTTGCCGGCGCGCCTGTCAACCGTACGGGCCGCCGATTCGGGGCCCCGCGCCGTTGTGCGATTTGATGGGAATCCGCCCATCGGGACGGTCTGGCCCGCCGGCCGGGCCGTTGATATACCTCGTTGCCAGACTCGGGAGCGGTGTCCGCGCCGCCCCGGTGAGCTGCGACGAAAGGCTGGTGACGGATCGATGAAGCTCCTCCGCGTCGGACCCCCGGGCGCCGAGCGCCCGGTCGTGCTGGACGAGGACGGCACCGCGTACGACCTCTCCGGGCGGGCCCGCGACCTCGACGGGGTCTTCCTGGCCGGGCTGGACACCGCCGCGCTGGCGCGCGAGGTGGCGGCCGGCGTGCTGCCGGTGGTGGACCTGGACGGCCTGCGGGTGGGTGCGCCGGTGCCCCGGCCGGGCAAGGTGGTCGGCATCGGGCTCAACTACCGCGACCACGCGGCCGAGGCCGGGGCCGCGATCCCGGCCGAGCCGGTGATCTTCCTCAAGCCGAGCTCCACCGTGGTCGGCCCGTACGACGAGGTGCTGGTGCCGCGCGGCGGCGAGAAGACCGACTACGAGGCCGAGCTGGCGATCGTGATCGGCCGCACCGCCCGCTACCTGGACTCGCACACCGAGGCCGCCGGGGTGATCGCCGGCTACACGATCGCCAACGACGTCACCGAGCGGGCCTTCCAGTTCGAGCGCGGCGGCCAGTGGGACAAGGGCAAGTCGGCGGAGACCTTCACCCCGCTCGGGCCCTGGCTGGTCACCGCCGACGAGGTGGCCGATCCGCAGGCGCTGGGGCTGCGGCTCTGGGTCAACGGCGAGCAGCGGCAGGACGGGAACACCGCGGAGATGATCTTCCCGGTGCTCGAACTCGTCCGCTACGCCAGTCGGTTCATGGTGCTGGAGCCCGGTGACGTGATCATCACCGGCACCCCGGCCGGGGTCACCCTGGGCCGCCCCGGCACGCCGTTCCTCGCCCCGGGCGACGTCGTCGAGATCGAGATCGACGGCCTCGGCCGCCAGCGCCAGGTGCTGGGCAAGGCGTAGCGGCGCGGGCCCGGCCGTCCGGGCCGCCCCGACCCTTGGCACGGGGGTCGGGAGGGCCGTCAGCGCGCCTCCAGCACCGCCCGCAGCAGCTCGGCCCGGTCCGCCCGGGGCCCCTCCAGGGCGAGCAGCCCCGCCAGCACCTCCGCCGTCTGCGGATCGTGCAGCGCCGTCGCGGCCGCCATCGCCGTGAACTGGTCGACCAGCCAGTCCCGCAGGCCGTCCACCGGCAGCGTGCGCCCCTCGTCCAGCCAGCTCAGCGACGCCCCCTCGACCACCGCGATCCACGAGCGCACCAGCAGCGTCAGCCGCGGTCCGGCCTCCCGCACCCCCAGGTGCCGCAGGGTCCGCTTGAGCGCCGCCCGCCGGACGTCGTCCACGATCGCCGAGGTCCGGGCCGTCTCCACCACCGAACCGCCGCGCAGCAGCGCCGAGTAGCCCGCGTCGTGCTCGGCCACGAAGGCGAAGTAGCCGTCCAGCGCGGCCGCCAGCTGTTCGGACGGCCGCCCGGTCGGCGGTACGGCGAACCGGCTGGTCAGCTCGTCCGCCGCGGTGCGCAGCGCGGCCTCGTACAACTGCTGCTTGCCGCCCGCGAAGTAGCGGTAGACCAGGGGCCGGGAGGCGCCGGCGGCCTCGGCGACGTCGTCCAGGCCGACCTCCTCGGGCGGCCGGGAGGCGAACAGCTCCAGGGCGACCGCGATCAGCTGCTCGCGCCGCTGTTCGACCGGCAGTCGCCGGTAGCCGGCGCGGCGCCGGCGCGGTGCGGGGGCGGTCGCCGCGGGGGCCGGGTCGGCTGCCGTGGTGGGGCGGGCTTCCATGGAGCCTCAGCGTAACGGGCGTCGGACCGATCGGGGCCGTCGCGCACCGGATCTTTCCGAACGGGTGTTTGCGCCGCCCGGCGGGCCGTCCGGCAGGTGCCCACCCGCCGTCAGTTCGCCGACCGCAGCAGGTCAACGCCCGCTGCCGGGGGCTTGCAATCGGCCCGGGCAACGCGATGATGTCCGGATGGCTGAAGAACTGATCAACTCCGGCGGCGACACCCCGCGCCGCATCGCCGACGGTTACGTCCAGGCCCTCGCCGACCTCGACCCGCTGACCGCGGTCTACCTCGGCCTCAACCCGGAGGACGACCGGCTGCCCGACCTGTCCCCGGCCGGGGCCGAGGCGATCGCCGACCTCGCCCGCCGCACCCTGGCCCGGCTGGACGAGGCGGAGCGGGCCGGCACCGCCGAGGACGAGGCCGAGCGCCGCTGCGCCCGGCTGCTGCGCGAGCGGCTGACCGCCGAACTCGCCGTCCACGACGCGGGGGAGGACTACCGCGCGGTGCGCAACCTGGGCTCCCCGGTGCACAACACCCGCGAGGCCTTCACCCTGATGGCGACCGCCACCGAGGAGGACTGGCGGCTGATCGGCCGTCGACTGGCCCGGTTCCCGCTGGCGTTGGAGCAGTACCGGCAGACCCTGGCCGAGGGCGTCGAGCGCGGCCTGCTGTCCGGCCCGCGCCAGGTGGAGACGGTGGTCGGCCAGTTCGGCGAGTGGCTGGCGGGGGAGACCCCCGGCGGCTGGTTCGGCGAGTTCGTCCAGGCCGCGCCGGAGGGCGTGCGCGGAGAGCTGTCCGGGCACGCGGTGGCCGCCGCCGAGGCGCTGGCCGCGCTGCGCGACTGGATGCGCGACGTGTACGGCCCGGCCGCCGCCGGCACCCCGGACACCGCCGGCCGCGAGCGCTACGGCCGCTGGGTGCGCTACTGGACGGGCGCCGACCTGGACCTGGACGAGGCCTACGCATGGGCCTGGACCGAGTTCCACGACCTGTACGCGCAGATGGAGGCCGAGGCCGAGAAGGTCCGCCCGGGCGCCGGCCCGATGGCGGCGATGAAGTGGCTGGAGTCGGACGGCCCGGCGATCGAGGGCGCCGACGCCGCCCGGGAGTACCTCCAGGGCCTGATGGACCAGGCCGTCCGGGACCTCCAGGGCACCCACTTCGACCTGGCCGAGCCGGTCACCCGGGTCGAGTCGCGGCTCGCCCCGCCCGGCAGCGCCGCCGCGCCGTACTACACCCAGCCCTCGCTGGACTTCAGCCGCCCGGGCCGGACCTGGCTGCCGGTGCTCGGCGAGGAGCGCTTCCCGGTCTGGGACCTCGTCTCGACCTGGTACCACGAGGGCGTCCCGGGCCACCACCTGCAGCTCGCGCAGTGGGTGTACGTCGCCGACCGGCTCTCCAGCTACCAGGTCAGCCTCGGTGGGGTGAGCGCCAACATGGAGGGCTGGGCGCTGTACGCCGAGCGCCTGATGGACGAGCTCGGCTACCTGACCGACCCCGGCCACCGGCTGGGCTTCCTGAACGCCCAGATGATGCGGGCGCTGCGGGTCATCGTCGACATCGGCATGCACGTCGGCCTGGACTTCCCGGCGGACTCCCCGTACCGGCCGGGCGAGCCGGTGACCCCGGAGCACGCGCGGGAGTTCTTCGGCCGTTACTGCGGGCTGTCCGCCGACTTCCTGGACAGCGAGCTGGTCCGCTACCTGGGCATGCCCGGCCAGGCGATCGGCTACAAGCTGGGCGAGCGGGCCTGGCTGCGCGGACGGGCGGCGGCGCGGGCGGCGCACGAGGCGCGCGGCGAGGAGTTCGACCTCAAGGCCTGGCACATGGCGGCGCTCTCGCAGGGCTCGCTGGGGCTGGACGACCTGGTCGCGGAGCTGTCGGCGCTCTGACGGGCGGGTGCGGGACCAGGGCTCCGGGACTCGGTCGCGAGTCCCGGAGCCCTGGTCCTTCTGTCCAAGCACTTCTCGCCGGTGGTCTCCGGCATCTCCTTCCTGCCCATGACGGCCGCTGCTGAGTTCGACCGGTGTCGCGGCCCGGCTGACGACCGGGGTGCCGTCCCGGAACCTGATCGCCCCGGGCCTGGTGCTCGCCGCGGGCGGCACGGCCTGGCTGACCCGGATGACGGTGGACAGCCCGTGGGCCGCCATGGTGCTGCCGGCCGTGCTGCTGATCGGCTTCGGCACGGGCCTGGTGTTCATGCCGGCGATGAGCCCGGCCACCCCCAGGGTCGCCCCGACCGAGGCCGGCGCGGCCCCGGCCCGACCGAGGGCAGGTGGTTGAAAGTTTGCAGCAAGGCCTTGCAGTCAACCTCCGGCGCCTGCTTGACTCCTGGCCACCGTCCAGGGATCAAGGAGGCGCCGTCGTGCCGCAGCAGTCCGAGTCAGCGGAAGCGGAGTTCGACCTGCTCGTGGTGGGGGGTGTGGGCGTGGACACCGTCGTCCGGGTGGAACGGCTGGAGGTACCGCCCGGCGACTCGCTGTTCGTCGAGCCGGTGCGCGACTACGTCGGCCACACCGGCTACGGCGTCGCCCTCGGCGCCCACCGCCTCGGGCTGCGCACCGCCCTGCTGGACTTCCTCGGCGACGACCCGCAGGGCGACCTCGTCCGCGCCGCCCACCGCCGCGACGGCCTGCACTTCGCCCACCTGACCAGCCCGTACGGCACCCCTCGCGGGGTCAACCTGGTGGACGCGGCCGGCCGCCGGTTCTCCTTCTACGACGGCCGCCACCCCGCCGACCTGAGGCTGCCGCGCGACTTCCACCTCCCGTACGTCGAGCGCAGCCGGCACGTCCACCTGTCCGTCACCGGCGTCAACCGGGACATGTACGCCGACCTCCACCGGCTCGGCCGCACCTCCTCCACCGACCTGCACGACTGGGACGGCGAGAACCCGCACCACCGCGACTACGCGCTCAACTCCGACCTGGTGTTCCTCTCGGTGGCCGGCTGCCGCGGCCGGCACGAGGCGGTGATGCGCTCGATCCTCGCCGAGGGCCGGGCCGCCGTCGTGGTCGCCACCGCGGGCGCCGAGGGCTGCCACCTGCTCACCCGCGAGGACGGCGTGCCGCACCACCTGCCCGCCGTCGACCCGGGTCGCCCGGTGGTGGACACCAACGGCGCCGGGGACGCCTTCGTCACCGGGTTCCTGTACGCCTGGTTCCGCGGCCACGCGCCGCTGGACTGCGCCCGGGCCGGTTCGGCCGCCGGTGCCTTCGCCTGCACCTCCGCCGGGACGCACACCGCCTTTGTCGAGGCGTCCGTTCTCGATACCCTCCTGGGGCGTGCCTGACAATTCGCGCTCCGGCGGGAAACGGCGGACACGCCCCTGGGACACGTCCGATCCGGTGGGCGCTTTCTCATCGAGCTCCAAGCCTGCGGTCACGACCTTTCCAGGCTGAGGCGTCATAGTCATTGACCGAACGGGACGCCACCGAACACGGCAGGAGACACAGGCATGGGGCAGCACCGCCGCCGGAGTTCACGCCGCCACCGTCTGCTCGCCCCCTCGCTGTTCACCGCGCTGTCCGCGCTCGTGGTGGGCACGGTGGTGGCCGGGACCCACGGGTTCAACCTGTCCGACGCCTCCGCCGCCGGGAAGGAGGCCCGCAGCACCCGGGCCGTCGCCCCGGCGACCTCCCCGGCCGCCACCACGGCGGCGCCCGCCTCGCCCGCCCCGGCCGCGGACACCACCCCGAGCACCACCCCGAGCGCCACTCCGACCCCGGCCCCGACCCCGAGCGCCACCCCGGCCCCCACCGACAGCATCCCGGCCACCGCCCCCGCCGCTCCCGACGCGCACGGCGTCGTCCTGGGCGCGACCGCCCCCGCCCCTGCCGACAACCGGGAGACCGCCACCGTCGGCGCCCTGTTCAGCGGTTCCGTCGGGCCCGGAAACCACTTCTGCACCGCCAGCGTGCTGCACAGCGCCACCGGCAACCTGCTGCTGACCGCCGCGCACTGCCTCACCAGCACCGACGGCGTGACCTTCGCCCCCGGCTACCGGAACGGCTCCGCCCCGTACGGCACCTGGCAGGTGACGGCGATCCACACCGCGTCCGGCTGGTCCCAGAAGGGCGACGTGGACGAGGACTTCGCGATCCTGGAGACCGCCCCCAGCAACGGCCGCAAGGTCGAGGACGTGGTCGGCGGCAACAAGCTGGGCACCGACGAGCCCTTCGGCGCCACCGTCCGGCTCTACGGCTACCCGGCCGACGCCGAGGCGCCCAACCTCTGCACCAACACCACCGCCCAGCAGAGCGCCTACCAGCGCGTCATCCAGTGCCCGTCCTACCCGGCCGGCACCAGCGGCGGCCCGTGGATCAACACCGCCACCGGCGACGTGGTCGGCGCCATCGGCGGCTACCAGCAGGGCGGCGACACCGACGACACCTCGTACAGCGCCTACTTCGACCACACCATCGCCGAGCTCTACGACGAGGCCGAGGCCGCCGCCTCCTGAGCCGCCCGGACCCCGGCCCCGCCCTCTCCCCGGGCGGGGTCCGCCCGACCGGCCCCGCACCGCGCCCGGACATGACGAAGGCCCAGATCCGTGGATCAACTCCACTGATCTGGGCCTCAGTTGCACTTCCTGCGAAGTGCCCCCGGTAGGATTCGAACCTACGCACCCGCCTCCGGAGGGCGGTGCTCTATCCCCTGAGCTACGGGGGCCTGCTGGCCTGTCGGTCACTCGCGCGTTCCGACGTGATGAACACTACCAGGCTTCGAGGGCGGTCCGTGCACGGGTTTCCGGAAAGATCGTCGGGGCGGCCCCCGGCGGCCCGGTGGGCGGAAGTGTCCAAAGGCCGGACGGGGTGGTGGGGCCGCCGATACCCTCGGTGAGGTGTCGGGAGTGTCCGGGCGGGTCCTCGTGGTGGACGACAGCGAGGTGATCCGTCAGCTGATCAGGGTCAACCTGGAGCTCGAAGGCTTCGAGGTGGTGACCGCGGCCGACGGCGCCGAGTGCCTGGAGGTCATCCGCCGGGTGAAGCCCGACGTGGTGACGCTGGACGTGGTGATGCCGCGGCTGGACGGCCTGCGGACGGCGGCCCGGCTGCGCGCGACCCCGGCCACCAGCGGGCTGCCGATCGCGATCGTGAGCGCCTGCACCCCGGCGGACCTCGACCTGGGCGAGGCGGTCGGCGTGGACGGCTACCTCGGCAAGCCCTTCGATCCCGCCGACCTGGTCGCCCTGGTCCGGCGGCTGATGCGGGCGGAGGAGCGGCCCGCCGGGTTTCGCCCTGAGCGAACAGAACGTACGGATCGCGGCTGACACCCCAGGGTGGGCGGTGCCGGGGGCCCTCCGGACGTCTCAACCGGTAAACCGAGTGGCGGGCGGGCACCCCGTCTCGCCTACGCTTGGCGTCGTGACCCCCGCAGACCTTTCCCAGGCAATCCAGGCCGCAGTGAGCTCCGCCGTCGAGGCGGGCGAGCTGGCCGTCGCCGTGCCCGAGCACGTGACGGTCGAGCGGCCCAAGAACCGGGACCACGGCGACTACGCGACGAACGTGGCCCTCCAGCTCGCGAAGGCGGCCGGCAAGCCGCCGCGAGCCGTTGCCGAGGTCCTGGCCGGGCGCCTGCGAGGGATCACCGGCGTCGCCCAGGTCGACATCGCCGGTCCGGGCTTCCTGAACATCACCCTGGACACCGCCACCGCCGGTGCGCTCGCCCGCACCATCGTCGAGGCGGGCGAGGCCTACGGCCGCAACGAGGCCCTCAAGGGCCTGCGGATCAACCTGGAGTTCGTCTCCGCCAACCCGACCGGCCCGATCCACATCGGCGGCGTCCGCTGGGCCGCCGTCGGCGACTCGCTGGCGCGCGTGCTGCGGGCCTCCGGCGCCGACGTCACCACCGAGTACTACCTCAACGACGCCGGCGTGCAGATCACCAAGTTCGCCGCCTCCCTGCAGGCCGCCGCGAACGGCCGCGAGGTGCCCGAGGGCGGCTACGTCGGCGAGTACATCGTCGACATCGCCAAGACGCTCACCGACGCCGTCCCGGGCGTGCTCGACCTGCCCGAGGCCGAGCAGCTGGAGGTCTTCCGCACCGAGGGCCTCAAGCTCATGGTCGCCGAGATCAAGCGCTCGATGGACGAGTTCGGCACCCACTTCGACGTGTGGTTCTCGGAGAAGACGCTGCACGACTCCGGCGCCGTCGAGAAGGCCATCGACCGGCTGCGCGAGCAGGGCCACGTCTTCGAGCAGGACGGCGCGGTCTTCCTGCGCACCACCGACTTCGGCGACGACAAGGACCGCGTCCTGATCAAGGCCGACGGCGACAAGACCTACTTCGCCGCCGACGCCGCGTACTACCTGTCCAAGCGGGACCGCGGCGCCGAGGTCGCGCTGTACATGCTGGGCGCCGACCACCACGGCTACGTCAACCGCCTCAAGGCCATCGCGGCCTGCGCCGGCGACGACATGAACCGCAACATCGAGGTGAAGATCGGCCAGTTCGTGAAGATGCTTCGCGACGGCGAAGAGGTCCGCATGTCCAAGCGGGCCGGCAACATCATCACGATCGACGACGTGGTCGAGTGGATCGGCGTGGACGCCGCCCGCTACACCCTGGCGCGCTCCTCCACGGACTCGACGATCACGCTGGACATCAACATCCTGACCAGCCAGACCAACGAGAACCGGGTCTACTACGTCCAGTACGCCCACTCGCGGATGTGCGCGGTCCAGCGCAACGCCGACGAGCAGGGCATCACGCGCGGTGCGGCCGAGGACTTCAAGCCGGAGCTGCTGGCCACCGAGTGGGAGTCCGACCTGCTCGGCCACCTCGGTGAGTTCCCGCGCGTGCTGGCCGCGGCCGGCGAGCTGCGCGAGCCGCACCGGGTCGCCGTGTACCTGGAGGACCTGGCCGCCAAGTACCACCGCTTCTACGACAACTGCCGCATCCTGCCCCGGGGTGACGAGGACGTCACGGACCTCACGCGCGCCCGGCTGTGGCTGGCCGACGCGACGCGCACGGTCGTCGCCAACGGCCTCACGCTCCTGGGCGTGACGGCGCCCGAGCGGATGTAGGAACCACCCCCAAGCGCACAGCGGGGGGCGGCTGACGGTCAACGGGGACCGTCGCCGCCCCTCGCCATAGGTCTCGAAGGACTGGCACAACGATGAGTCGCTCCGCACATCCCGCAGGCCCCCGCCACGGCGACGTCCTGCCCGAGGGCCACTACCAGGCCCCGCCGGCCGACCTGAACGCGCTCGACCCCAAGGTCTGGTCGCGCACCGTCACCCGTGACGCCGAGGGCGTGGCCACCGTCGGTGGGGTCGACGTCAAGCGGCTGGCGGCCGAGTTCGGCACCCCGGCCTACGTGCTCGACGAGGAGGACTTCCGCGCCCGGGCCCGCGCCTGGCGGGACGCCTTCGGCACCGACGCGGACGTCTACTACGCCGGAAAGGCCTTCCTCTCCAAGGCGATCGTGCGCTGGCTGCACGAGGAGGGCCTCAACCTCGACGTGTGCAGCGTCGGTGAGCTCGCGGTGGCGCTGGCCGCCGGGATGCCGCCGGAGCGGATCGCGCTGCACGGCAACAACAAGTCGGTCGACGAGCTGGAACACGCGGTGAAGACCGGGGTCGGGCACATCGTGGTCGACTCCTACGAGGAGATCGAGCGGCTGGCCGCGATCGCCGCCCGCCAGGGCGTCCGCCAGCAGGTGCTGATCCGGGTCACCGTCGGCGTCGAGGCGCACACCCACGAGTTCATCGCCACGGCGCACGAGGACCAGAAGTTCGGCCTCTCGCTGAACGGCGGGGCCGCCGCCGAGGCGGTGCGCCGGGTGCTCGGCCACGACAGCCTGGAACTGCGCGGCATCCACTCGCACATCGGCTCGCAGATCTTCGACATGGCCGGCTTCGAGGTGGCCGCCCGCCGGGTGGTCGGCCTGCTGGCCGGGATCCGGGACGAGCACGGCGTCGAGCTGCCCGAGATCGACCTCGGCGGCGGCCTCGGCATCGCCTACACCAGCGAGGACGACCCGCGCGAGCCCGCCGAGATCGCCGCGGCGCTGGCCGAGATCGTCCGCCGCGAGTGCGCCGCCGCCGACCTCAGCGCCCCCCGGCTGAGCGTGGAGCCGGGCCGGGCGATCGTCGGCCCGACCGCGTTCACCCTGTACGAGGTCGGCACGGTCAAGCCGCTGGAGGGCCTGCGCACCTACGTCAGCGTGGACGGCGGGATGTCCGACAACATCCGCACCGCGCTGTACGACGCCGAGTACTCGGTGGCCCTGGTGTCGCGCACCAGCGACGCCGAGCCGATGCTGGTCCGGGTCGTCGGCAAGCACTGCGAGTCCGGCGACATCGTCGTCCGGGACGCCTTCCTGCCCTCCGACCTGGCCCCGGGCGACCTGATCGCGGTGCCCGCCACCGGCGCCTACTGCCGCTCGATGGCGAGCAACTACAACCACGCCCTCAGGCCCCCCGTGCTCGCCGTCAGGGAGGGTGCGGCACGGGTGATCGTCCGGCGCGAGACGGAGGAGGATCTCCTGCGCCTGGATATCGGATGACGAAATTCTCGTCTCAGATCATGGAACGACCGTAGATCCGTGCGGAAAGTCCCCGAGACTGGTACGGACCGAAGTTCCCGGCGGCACCGGAAAACCGCCGGAAATACCGAAGCACGAAGAATGCAGAGCGGAGTCGGATGATGCGTACGCGCCCGCTGAAGGTGGCGTTGCTGGGTTGTGGTGTGGTGGGCTCCGAGGTGGCGCGCATCATGACGACGACGGCCGACGACCTCGCCGCTCGCATCGGTGCCCCGGTCGAGCTCGCCGGGATCGCGGTCCGCCGGGCCGGCCGGGTGCGCCCCGGGGTGCCCGAGCACCTGATCACCACCGACGCCGAGGCCCTGGTCAACCGGGGCGACATCGACGTCGTGGTCGAGGTGGTGGGCGGGATCGAGCCCTCCAAATCGCTGCTGCTGTCGGCCTTCAAGCAGGGCGCCTCGGTGGTCAGCGCCAACAAGGCGCTGCTCGCCCAGGACGGCACCGAGCTGCACGCGGCCGCCGCCGCGGCCGGCGTGGACCTGTACTACGAGGCCGCGGTCGCGGGCGCGATCCCGCTGCTGCGCCCGCTGCGCGAATCCCTCGCCGGGGACAAGGTCAACCGGGTGCTGGGCATCGTCAACGGCACCACCAACTTCATCCTCGACAAGATGGACACCACCGGCGCCGGCTACTCGGAGGCGCTGGAGGAGGCCACCGCGCTCGGCTACGCCGAGGCCGACCCGACCGCGGACGTGGAGGGCTTCGACGCCGCCGCCAAGGCCGCGATCCTGGCCGGCATCGCCTTCCACACCAAGGTCACCGCGGCGGACGTCTACCGCGAGGGCATCACCGAGGTCACCGCCGCCGACATCGCCTCCGCGAAGGCGATGGGCTGCGTGGTCAAGCTGCTCGCGATCTGCGAGCGGGCCGCCGACGGCGGGTCCGTCACCGCGCGCGTCCACCCGGCGATGATCCCGCTCTCGCACCCGCTGGCCTCTGTCCGCGAGGCGTACAACGCGGTGTTCGTCGAGGCCGAGGCGGCCGGCCGGCTGATGTTCTACGGCCCGGGTGCGGGCGGCTCGCCGACCGCCTCCGCGGTGCTGGGCGACCTGGTCGCGGTGTGCCGCAACAAGCTGGCCGGGGCCACCGGTCCCGGTGACTCGCTGTACACCCAGCTGCCCGCCAAGCCGATGGACGAGGTCGTCACCCGCTACCACGTCAGCCTGGACGTGGACGACCGGGCCGGCGTGCTCGCCCAGGTCGCGTCCGTCTTCGCCGAGCACGGCGTCTCCATCGACACCGTGCGCCAGCAGGGCCGCGACGGCGACGCCTCGCTCGTCGTGGTCACCCACCGTGCCACCGACGCCGCGCTGTCGGCGACGGTCGACAAGCTCCGCGCGCTGGACAGCGTGCGGGACGTGGCCAGCATCATGCGGGTCGAAGGGGAATAAGGAACCAGCCATGAACGCCGTTGCCGAGAACGTCGTCCGAGGCGCGCACACCCACCAGTGGCGCGGCCTGATCGAGGAGTACCGGGACCGCCTGCCGGTCACCGCGGCCACCCCGGTGGTCACCCTGCTGGAGGGCGGCACGCCCCTGGTACCCGCCCAGGTGCTCTCCGAGCGCACCGGCTGCGAGGTCTACCTCAAGGTCGAGGGCGCCAACCCGACCGGCTCCTTCAAGGACCGCGGGATGACGATGGCCATCTCCAAGGCCAAGGAGGAGGGCGCGCAGGCCGTCATCTGCGCGTCCACCGGCAACACTTCGGCCTCCGCCGCCGCCTACGCGGTGCGGGCCGGGATGGTCTCCGCGGTGCTCGTGCCCCAGGGCAAGATCGCGCTGGGCAAGATGGGCCAGGCACTGGTGCACGGCGCGAAGATCCTGCAGGTCGACGGCAACTTCGACGACTGCCTGACGCTGGCCCGCGAACTGTCCGAGAAGTACCCGGTCGCCCTGGTCAACTCGGTGAACCCGGTGCGGATCGAGGGCCAGAAGACCGCGGCCTTCGAGATCGTCGACATGCTCGGCGACGCCCCGGACATCCACGTCCTGCCGGTCGGCAACGCGGGCAACATCACCGCGTACTGGAAGGGGTACCGGGAGTACGCGACCGACGGGATGGCCGCGCGCACCCCGCGGATGTGGGGCTTCCAGGCCTCCGGCTCGGCCCCGATCGTGGACGGCGCTCCCGTCCTCAAGCCGCAGACCATCGCCACCGCGATCCGCATCGGCAACCCGGCCTCCTGGGACTTCGCGCTCGCCGCGCGGGACGAGTCCGGCGGCCTCATCGACAAGGTGACCGACCGTCAGATCCTCTCCGCCTACCGGCTGTTGGCCGCGCAGGAGGGCGTCTTCGTGGAGCCCGCCTCGGCCGCCTCGGTGGCCGGTCTGCTGGCCAAGGCGGAGGCCGGCCTGGTCGACCCGGGTCAGCGGATCGTCTGCACGGTGACCGGCAACGGCCTCAAGGACCCGGACTGGGCGGTGGCCGGCGCGCCGCAGCCGCAGGTCGTCCCGATCGACCCGGAGGCCGCGGCCCGGCGGCTCGGACTCCTCGACTGACGGCGGGGCCGACGCTCCGACGGGCCGACCCTTTCGGGGGTCGGCCCGTCGAAGTTCTCCGGTGACTCCTTTGTGTCAATTCCGGTTCGCATTCCGATGCGATTCCGCTGCTCCCTTTGACCGGGAGGGGTGCGCATTCCGGCCAGAAGCGGCAACACACCAGATCGAAGGCCCACGGGGTGTACCACTGGGGAACCTCTCTTCGATACTCTGGGTTCGGCCGTGTGGCACATGCCCCGGGCCCGTCCCGCACGGGCCGCGCCGACGACTGTGACCGCCAGGCCCGAGGGGCCCGCGGTCCTTTCCCCCACCTCGCACCGACGACGCGCGACGCGCCGCCCGATTTCCCCAGGAGAGTCCACCGCATGGCCGGTCCCGCGTTCCGTGCCGCCGCCGTCCGGGTCAGGGTTCCCGCGACCAGCGCCAACCTCGGCCCGGGCTTCGACGCCTTCGGGCTCGCGCTGGGTCTGTACGACGACGTGGTCGTCCGGGTCGCCGACTCCGGGCTCGCCGTCGACATCGCCGGCGAGGGCGCCGAGACGCTGCCCCGGGACGAGCGCCACCTGCTGGTCCGCTCGATGAGGGCCGCGTTCGACCGGCTCGGCGGCCAGCCGCGAGGCCTGGAAGTGGTCTGCGCCAACCGGATACCGCACGGCCGCGGCCTGGGTTCCTCCTCGGCCGCCATCTGCGCCGGAATCGTGGCCGCCCGCGCGGTCACCATCGGCGGCCCGTCCGCGCTGGACGACGACGCGCTGCTGGCCCTCGCCTCCGAGCTTGAGGGCCACCCCGACAACGTCGCGGCCTGCCTGCGCGGCAACTTCACCATCGCCTGGACCGACGAGGAGTCGGCCAGGGCCGTCGCCCTGGAGCCGTCCGAGCAGGTCGTCCCGGTGGTGTTCGTCCCGGCCGGCGAGGTGCTCACCGAGACCGCCCGCGGCCTGCTGCCGAAGACCGTCCCGCTGGCCGACGCCGCCGTCAACGCGGGCCGTTCCGCCCTGCTCGTCGAGGCCCTGACCCGGCGCCCCGAACTGCTGCTCGCCGCCACCGAGGACCGGCTGCACCAGGACTACCGTGCCTCCGCGATGCCGGACAGCGCCGCACTGGTCGGCGCGCTGCGCGCGGAGGGCGTTCCCGCGGTCATCTCCGGGGCCGGCCCGACCGTGCTGGCGCTCACCGACGAGGCGGGCGTCGACAAGGTGCTGTCCTTCGCCGGGCACCACGGCCACGGCGGCGACCCGGCGTTCGCCGCGCACCGGCTGGGCGTCGACCGCACCGGGGCCACCGTGCTCCCGCTGGACGTCTGAGCAGCTGGTTTGGCCCTGCGGCGAGCCGGGCCGTCCGGACACGATTGGCAGGCCCGAGGTCGGGGAATGTCTGAGGGGGTCGGTAGTGTTAATCTCATTGCTGCACCATGTGCCCTCCGGGGCTCGGTGCGCCGCGTCC
The DNA here is from genome assembly GCF_044768255.1 of Kitasatospora sp. NPDC101157. NCBI lineage: Bacteria > Bacillati > Actinomycetota > Actinomycetes > Kitasatosporales > Streptomycetaceae > Kitasatospora > Kitasatospora sp. NPDC101157. The sequence continues at coordinate 137,234 of NZ_JBIWPL010000008.1, forward strand.
CGATCCCAGCACTCCACTGCCGTGGAGCCGCCGCGATGTCCGGGGCGACGATTCTCCGGGAGCCCACCGCAGCGCGTACGCAGCCTGCCTGCGCGACATGCGGCCGCATCCCGAAGCCGTGACGGCACCTGACTCCCACCCGCGGCCTCCCACCTGGAGGCCAGGACGGGCGGAGCGAAGGTCACCGTCACGCGACGGGGGCCCGGGATTCGCAGGCAGCGTTGGCGGCAACGCCCTCTGGGGAGGTCGACACACGACCGGCCCACGCGCCACTCAGCACCACCGTGCTTCATGCACCGCACCTCGCAGCTCTCCCTCGACCGGCTCCCGCCATTCGAGGGACCACCGCCTCGGACCGACGCAGTCGAGCGTTGGTCAGGACAGCACAACCGGTCGCCGAGCCAGACAGGCCGACGTCCGCTCCAGGGAAGGACCCTTAGTGAGCGACTCCACCGATCTGATGGGCGCGCGCCCGGACGCCGAAGCGTCGGACGCGGCCGCCGCCCCCGCCGCCCCGCGCCGCCGCCGCAATGCCGCCGCGGGCCTGGACGGCATGGTTCTCGCCGAGCTGCAGAAGCTCGCCGCGGACCTGGGCATCACCGGTACCGGGCGCATGCGCAAGAGCCAGCTGATCGAGACCATCAAGGAGAAGAGCGGCGGGGACCCGCTGCTCGCCGCCGGTGGCGCCCCGGCCGCCAAGCGCACCGCCGCCAAGGCCGAGGCCGAGGCCCCGGCCGAGAAGCCGGCCCGTCGCAGCAAGGCCGCCGCCGCCGCTGCCGCGGCCCCGGCCGCCGAGGCCCAGATCGAGATTCCGGTCCAGGCCGCCGCCGAGACCGCCGCGCCGGCCCGTGCCGAGCGCACCCGCCGCCGCGCCACCTCGGCCGCCGGCGCCCCCACCGCCCCGGCCGCCGAGGCCGCCGCCGAGGCCGCCACCGTCGCGGTGGCCGAGCCCAAGCAGGCCGAGCGTCCGGCCGAGACCCGCGGCTTCGAGGGCCGCGAGGAGGGTCGCGAGACCCGTCGTGACCGCCGCGAGCGCCGTGACCGCCGCGAGACGGGCGAGCGCACCGAGCGCACTGAGCGCACCGACCGCCAGGACGGTGCCGAGACCCAGGCCGGGCAGGACGGCGAGGGGCGCGAGTCGCGCCGCGACCGCCGCAACCGCCGCGAGCGCGCCGACCGCCAGGGCGGTCAGCAGGGTCAGCAGCAGGGCCAGGGCGACGGCCAGCAGCGCCGCGAGGGCGGCCAGCAGGCCCAGCAGCCGCAGGCCCAGCAGGGAGGCTACGACGACGACGAGTTCGGCGAGGGCCGTCGGGGCCGTCGGGGCCGCTACCGTGACCGCCGGGGCCGCCGCGGCCGCGAGGGCTTCGAGACCGGCGCCGTCGAGCCGCAGATCGGCGAGGACGACGTCCTCATCCCGGTCGCGGGCATCCTCGACATCCTCGACAACTACGCGTTCGTCCGCACCTCCGGCTACCTGCCGGGCCAGAACGACGTCTACGTCTCGCTCGCCCAGGTCCGCAAGAACGGCCTGCGCAAGGGGGACGCCATCACCGGCGCGGTGCGCCAGCCGCGCGAGGGCGAGCGCCGCGAGAAGTTCAACGCCATGGTGCGGCTGGACTCCGTCAACGGCATGGACCCGGAGACCGGCCGCGGCCGCCCCGAGTTCAACAAGCTCACCCCGCTCTACCCGCAGGAGCGGCTGCGCCTGGAGACCGACCCGGGCGTGCTGACCACCCGGATCATCGACCTGGTGTCGCCGATCGGCAAGGGCCAGCGCGGTCTGATCGTGGCGCCGCCGAAGACCGGCAAGACCATGGTGCTGCAGGCGGTCGCGAACGCGATCACCCACAACAACCCCGAGTGCCACCTGATGGTCGTCCTGGTCGACGAGCGTCCGGAAGAGGTCACCGACATGCAGCGGTCGGTGAAGGGCGAGGTCATCTCCTCGACCTTCGACCGCCCGGCCGAGGACCACACCACCGTCGCGGAGCTGGCCATCGAGCGCGCCAAGCGCCTGGTGGAGCTGGGCCACGACGTGGTCATCCTGCTGGACTCGATCACCCGACTGGGCCGCGCCTACAACCTGGCGGCGCCGGCCTCCGGCCGCATCCTGTCCGGTGGTGTCGACTCGACCGCGCTGTACCCGCCGAAGAAGTTCTTCGGTGCCGCGCGCAACATCGAGAACGGCGGCTCGCTGACCATCCTCGCCACCGCGCTGGTCGAGACCGGCTCGCGCATGGACGAGGTGATCTTCGAGGAGTTCAAGGGCACCGGCAACATGGAGCTCAAGCTCGACCGGAAGCTCTCGGACAAGCGCATCTTCCCGGCCGTCGACGTGGACGCCTCCAGCACCCGCAAGGAGGAGATCCTGCTCGGCAGCGAGGAGTTGGCCATCGTCTGGAAGCTGCGCCGGGTGCTGCACGCGCTCGACTCGCAGCAGGCGATCGAGCTGCTCCTGGACAAGATGAAGCAGACCAAGAGCAACGCCGAGTTCCTGATGCAGATCGCCAAGACCACCCCCGGCTCCGGCGACTGACCGCGGCCCGACGGCTGATCGAGCACGGAACCCCGGATCGCGCGAGCGGTCCGGGGTTCCGTGCGTCCGGGCCGCTTTGTTCCAGAGTTGGGACAACTTGGGAGTATTTGATCTTCTTGTCCGATTTACTCTGGACCGTATGGCCGAGCACAAGAGGGTCCCCAGTCGCCGCCGCAAGGTCCTGCGGGTGGCCGCCTGCGCGTTCGTCGCGCTCGTCGTCCTCGGCGGCGGGGCGGCCGGGTGGGCGTACCTGAAGCTCAACGGCAACATCAAGAGCGTCGACATCGACTCCCGACTCGGCGACGCCCGGCCCCCGGCCGCCACCGACGGCTCCTTCAACATCCTGGTGCTGGGCTCCGACTCGCGCGCCGGCGAGAACGGCGACCTGGCCGGCGGGGCCACCGGCGACACCGCCCGTTCCGACACCGCGATGGTGGTGCACGTCAACCAGGCCCACTCCGGGGCCACGATCGTCTCGATCCCGCGCGACACCCTGGTCGACCGCCCGCAGTGCACCGACGGCGCCGGCAAGGCCGTCCCGGGCGCCAAGCGCGCCATGTACAACAGCGCCTTCGAGAGCGGCGGCGCGGCCTGCGCGGTCAAGGCCACCGAGCAGCTCACCGGGCTGCGGATGGACCACTACCTCCAGGTCGACTTCGCCGGCTTCGCCCGGGTCGTGGACGCGATAGGCGGGGCCACCGTGACCACCGCGGTGGCCATCCACGACAAGGACAGCGGGCTCGACCTGACCGCCGGGGAGCACCACCTCGACGGGCAGCAGGCACTGGCCTTCGTGCGCACCCGGCACGGCGTCGGCGACGGCAGCGACCTCGGCCGCATCGAACTGCAGAAGCAGATGGTCAAGTCGCTGCTCCGGCAGGCCGGCGGGATCGGGCTGTTCTCCGACCCGGTCAGGCTGTGGTCGATCGGCGACACCATGACGAAGAGCGTCACCACCGACTCCGCCCTCGGCTCGGTGAACTCCCTGGTGGGACTGGTGCAGGAACTCAAGGGGATCGGACCGGACCAGCTGACCATGGTCACCCTGCCGGTGACGACGGCCCCCACCGACGCCAACCGGGTGGTCGAGCAGCAGCCGCAGGCCGGAAGCGTCTGGGCGGCGCTCAGGGCCGACCAGCCGGTCCCGCAGGCCGTCCTGTCCGCCCAGCCGGAGAACCCGGCCCAGGCGGCCCCCACGGCGCCCGCCGACACCGCGCCCGCCGCGAAGGCCGCCCCGCGGCCCACCGCCAGGGCCTCCGCCGCCCACTGAACCGCCCACTGAACCGCCCACTGCACCGCCCGCCGGGCGGCACCCGGAATATCCCGGAACGGGACCCGGTTTGGGAAGATGCGGCCGGTCCTGGCAGACTGGTCCGTCGGTCCCGGTTCACGTGCGGCACTCCCAGCCGCCGACCCGGTGCCCTCCCGAAAACTAGGAGAACCCCTTGAAGCCCAACGTTCACCCGGAGTACGTGGTCACGAAGGTGACCTGCACCTGCGGCGCCGAGTTCACCACCCGCTCGACCGAGACCAGTGGCGAGATCCGCGCCGAGGTCTGCTCGCAGTGCCACCCCTTCTACACCGGCAAGCAGAAGATCCTCGACACGGGTGGCCGCGTGGCCCGCTTCGAGAAGCGCTTCGGCAAGCAGCACAGCGCGAAGGCCTAGCGCTCATTCGGCGCCGGTTCCCGGTGCCCCCGTACTCGTTGTCGGGGGCGCCGGGAACCGGCGCCGTTCGCGTCCCAGCGAGCGTTCCGCGGTTCCACCGTTCCGATCCCCCCCACACGTACCGATTCCCCGGGAAGAAGGCCACCCCATGTTCGAGGCAGTCGAAGAGCTCCTCGTCGAGCACGCCGACCTCGAAACGAGGCTGGCCGACCCGTCCGTCCACGCCGACCAGGCCAACGCCCGCAAGCTGGCCAAGCGGTACGCCGAGCTGACCCCGATCACCCGGGTCTACCGGCAGTGGCGACAGGCCGGCGAGGACATCGAGGCCGCGCGCGAACTCGCCGCGGAGGACCCGGAGTTCATCTCCGAGGTGAAGGACTCCGAAGCGCGCCGCGACGAGCTGACCGAGGAACTGCGGCTGCTGCTGGTCCCGCGCGACCCGAGCGACGACAAGGACGTCATCCTGGAGATCAAGGCGGGCGAGGGCGGCGAGGAGTCCGCGCTGTTCGCCGGCGACCTGCTCCGGATGTACCTGCGCTACGCCGAGCGGGTCGGCTGGAAGACCGAGATCATCGACTCCAACGAGTCCGACCTCGGCGGCTACAAGGACGTCTCGGTCGCGGTGAAGACCAAGGGCAACTCGGAGCCCGGCCAGGGCGTCTGGGCCCGGCTGAAGTACGAGGGCGGCGTGCACCGCGTGCAGCGTGTCCCCGCCACCGAGTCGCAGGGCCGCATCCACACCTCCGCGGCGGGCGTGCTGGTCACCCCCGAGGCGGAGGAGGTCGAGGTCGAGATCCTCGCCAACGACCTGCGCATCGACGTCTACCGCTCCTCCGGCCCCGGCGGCCAGTCGGTCAACACCACCGACTCCGCGGTCCGGATCACCCACCTGCCGACCGGTATCGTGGCGTCCTGCCAGAACGAGAAGAGCCAGCTGCAGAACAAGGAGCAGGCGATGCGCATCCTGCGTTCGCGGCTGCTGGCCGCCGCGCAGGAGGAGGCCGAGCGCGAGGCCTCGGACGCGCGTCGCAGCCAGGTCCGCACGGTGGACCGCTCCGAGCGCATCCGGACGTACAACTACCCGGAGAACCGCATCTCGGACCACCGCACGGGGTTCAAGGCGTACAACCTGGACCAGGTCCTGGACGGCGAGCTGAACGCCGTGATCCAGTCCTGCGTCGACAAGGACGCGGCGGCCAAGCTCGCCGCGGCCCAAGAGAACTGAGACCGGCGCGCCCCAGCCCGACGCAAGCCTGAAGCCGGAGCGCAGAAACAAGAGGTCGTACGGATGAACCTGCTGCTCGCCGAGGTGGCGCAGGCCACCCAGCGGTTGGCCGCGGCCGGCGTGCCGTCGCCGCGCTTCGACGCGGAGGAACTCGCCGCCTACGTCCACCACGTCAAGCGCAGCCAGCTGCACACGGTGAAGGACGCCGACTTCGACGCCCGCTACTGGGAGGCGGTCTCCCGCCGCGAGGCGCGCGAGCCGCTGCAGCACATCACCGGGCGGGCGTTCTTCCGCTACCTCGAACTGGAGGTCGGCCCCGGGGTGTTCGTGCCCCGGCCGGAGACCGAGTCGGTCGTCGAGTGGGCGATAGACGCGGTGCGCGACATGGACGTCGCCGAGCCGCTGGTGGTCGACCTGTGCTCCGGCTCCGGCGCCATCGCGCTCGCCCTGGCCCAGGAACTGCCGCGCTCCACCGTGCACGCCTTCGAACTCGACGAGGGGGCGCTGGAGTACACCCGGCGCAACATCGAGGCCAGCCCGGACCGGGCCAGGGTCACCCTGCACGCCGGGGACGCCACCCGGGCCTTCGAGGACGACCGCTCCTGGGACGGCCGCTTCGACCTGGTCATCTCCAACCCGCCGTACATCCCGCTCACCGAGTGGGAGTACGTCGCGCCCGAGGCCCGCGACCACGACCCGCAGATGTCCCTGTTCTCCGGCGAGGACGGCCTGGACACCATCCGCGGCATCGAGCGGGTCGCCGCCCGACTGCTGCGCCCGGGCGGCGCGGTGGTGATCGAGCACGCCGACCAGCAGGGCGGCCAGGTGCCGTGGATCTTCAACGAGGAGCGCGGCTGGACGGACACCGCCGACCACCGCGACCTGAACAACCGGCCGCGCTTCACGACCGCCCGAAGGGTCGGGTCGTGAACATTCGAGCGCAGTACGACCGCCCGAAGGGTCGGGTCGTGAACATTCGAGCGCAGTACGACCGCCCGAAGGGTCGGGTCGTGAGCACCGAGCACCGCACGACCGCCCGAAGGGTCGGGTCGTGAGCACCGAGCACCGCACGACCGCCCGAAGGGTCGGGTCGTGAGCACCGAGCACCGCACGACCGCCCGCCAGGCCGCGCTGTGACGGCCGCCGTGATCGTCATGAGCCATTTCGGAAGGGGACCGTACCGATGAGCCGCCGCTACGACTGTGCCGACGCCGGGGACCGCGCCACCGGCCTGCGGGAGGCCGCCTCGGCCATCCGCCGCGGCGAACTCGTCGTGCTGCCCACCGACACCCTGTACGGCGTCGGCGCGGACGCCTTCTCCCCGGACGCCGTCGGCGAGCTGCTGGCCGCCAAGGGCCGCGGCCGCAACATGCCCTCGCCCGTCCTGGTCGGCTCCCCGACCACCCTGCACGGCCTGGTCACCGACTTCTCCGAGCAGGCCTGGGAACTGGTCGACGCCTTCTGGCCCGGTGGTCTCACCCTGGTCGCCAAGCACCAGCCCTCGCTGCGCTGGGACCTCGGCGAGACCCGCGGCACCGTCGCGGTCCGGATGCCGCTGCACCCGGTTGCCATCGAGCTGCTGAACGCCACCGGCCCGCTCGCCGTCTCCAGCGCCAACCGGACCGGCGGGCCCTCCCCGGCGACCTGCGACGAGGCGCAGGCCCAGCTCGGCGACGCGATCTCGGTCTACCTGGACGGCGGGCAGGCCGACCACGCCACCGCCTCGTCGATCGTCGACGTCACCGGCAAGGTGCCGGTCCTGCTGCGGGCGGGCGCGATCAGCATCGAGCAGCTGAGGGAGGTCGTCCCCGACCTGGAGGCCGGAAGTTGACGCCCACCGCCTCGCTCCACGACGGGCCCGGCATAGCGCCGTACCTGAGCGTGGGCCCCAGGCCGCTGGACCACTTCCGGATCCTGTTCGTCTGCACCGGGAACATCTGCCGCTCGCCGATAGCCGAGCGGCTCACCCGGCGTGAGCTGGACACCCGGCTCAGCCCCCGGGTGGCCGGGCGGATCCTGGTGGAGAGCGCCGGCACCTGGGGCCACGTGGGCGCGCCGATGGAGGACCACGCCGCGACCGTGCTCGACGAGTACGGCGCCGACAGCGGTGGCTTCACCGGCCGGGAGCTGCTGGACGAGCACGTGGTCGAGGCCGACCTGGTGCTCACGGCGACCCTGGACCACCGCGCCCAGGTGATCTCGATGGGCCACGAGGCGGGGCTGCGCACCTTCACGATGAAGGAGTTCACCCGCCTGGTGCGGACGATCGACCCGGGAACCCTGCCCGACCCGCGCCGCGGCGCCGACGTCACCGAGCGGGCCCGCGCCCTGGTCCGGGCGGCCGCCGCGCTGCGCGGCTGGCTGCTGGCCGCGACCCCGGAGTCCGACGAGGTGGACGACCCGTACGGGGCCCCGATCGGCATGTTCCGCAACTGCGGCGAGGAGATATTCCACGCGGTCGACCCGGTGGTCACCGCGCTCACCGGCGTCCAGGCGCCGCGCTGACGGGCGTACCGGGAGCGGCCCTGGGGGCCGAACGGCCCTGCGCCGCCGAGCCGCGCGGCCGAGACGGTCCTACGCTGGGTGCACCGTCCCTGCAGCGCCCGGGAGCCCTGCCATGACCGTCACCGATGCCGCGACCGGCTCGACCGCGACGACCAGGGGACGCCCGTGGGCGCCCGAGGCGCTCCACCGGGCGGATCCGCAGATCGCCGACCTGCTGGCCGCCGAGGCCGAGCGGCGTGCCGAGACGATCCAGCTGCTGGCCGGGGAGAACCTGACCAGCCCGGCCGTCCTGGCGGCGCTGACCGGGCCGCTGATCGACAAGTACGCCGAGGGCTATCCGGGCCGCCGGCACCACACCGGCTGCGCGCTGGCCGACGCCGCGGAGCTGCTGGCGATCGACCGGGCGCGCGAGCTGTTCTCCGCCCCGCACGCCAACGTCCAGCCCAGGTCGGCGACTTCGGCGATGCTGGCGGCCTACGCGGCGATCCTGCGGCCCGGTGACGCGGTACTGGCGATGTCGCTGGAGCACGGCGGCCACCTCAGCTGCGGCTCGCGGGCCAACTTCTCCGGCCGCTGGTTCGACTTCACCGGCTACGGCGTGCGCGAGGCCGACGGCCTGATCGACCTCGACCAGGTGCGCGAGCTGGCCCGGCTGCACCGCCCCAAGGCCATCGTCGCGGGTTCGATCTCCCACCCCCGGCACCCGGACTGGGCGGCCTTCCGGGAGATCGCCGACGAGGTGGATGCCTATCTGATCGCCTCCGTCGCGCAGACCACCGGCCTGGTCGCGGCCCGGGTGGCGCCCTCCCCGGTCCCGTACGCGGACGTCACGGTGGCGGCCACCCACAAGCTGCTGCGCGGCCCGCGCGGGGGCCTGCTGCTGTCCACCGCGGAGCTGGCCGAGCGGATCGACCGGGCGGTCTTCCCGTTCAGCCAGGGCGGCGCGGCGATGAACGAGGTCGCCGGGAAGGCGGTGGCCCTCGCGGAGGCCGGGACGCCCGCCTACCGGGCGTACGCGGAGCGGACGGTGTCCGGGGCGCAGGCACTCGCCAGAGGGCTTGCAGAGGCCGGTATGCGCCCTCTGACGGGCGGTACCGACACCCACCTGGTCACCGCGGACGTGAGTCCGCTCGGCGTGACCGGCGCGGAGGCCGAACGGCGCTGCGCCGCGGCCGGGTTGCTGCTCGGCAAGTGCGCACTGCCGTACGACCCCGCGCCCGCCGCCGAGGCCTCCGGGATCCGGCTGGGCACGGGCACCGTGACCAGCCAGGGGATGGGCACGCCGGAACTCACCGAGATCGCCGGGCTGATCGCCCGGCTGCTGTCCGGGGAGGCGCCGGGACCGGTCGGGGAGCGGGTGCGGGAGCTGGCGGCGGCCTTCGCCCACCGGGGCTGAGGGAGGTCGGCGCCACGGGCATCCGGATCTCTTACCCGGGAGAGCGAACCGCGATGCACGTCCCGGGCGTCCGACTCAATAAGGTGTGTGCCGTGGCGACGCACCTCGAACCCCGGGAAGGCAGGGGAGTACCTTCGGTACCTCCCCGTTCGACAGTGATGCAGGAGGCCAGTGGTGCGTGAGTATCTGCTGGTGCTGTTCTGCACCGCCGCCGTCACCTACCTGCTGACCGGCCCGGTCCGGAAGTTCGCCATCGCGGCGGGCGCGATGCCCCCGGTCCGCGCCCGCGACGTGCACCGCGAGCCCACTCCGCGGCTCGGCGGCATCGCGATGTTCGGCGGGCTGTGCGCGGGCATCCTGGTCGCCTCGCAGCTGGACAACCTGAGCAAGGTGTTCAACGGCGGCAGCGACATCCGCGCGCTGCTGTCCGGCGCCGGGATCATGTTCCTGCTGGGCGTGCTGGACGACAAGTGGGGCGTGGACGCCCTGGTGAAGCTGGGCGGCCAGATGATCGCCGCCGGCGTGATGGTGTGGCAGGGCGTCACGGTGATCAGCCTGCCGGTGCCCGGCGTCGGCTCGGTCGCGGTGAGCCCGACCCAGGGCATGGTCATCTCGGTCACCCTGGTCGTCGTCATGGTCAACGCGGTGAACTTCATCGACGGTCTGGACGGCCTGGCGGGCGGCATGGTCTGCATCGCCGCGATGGCGTTCTTCCTGTACAGCTACCGGCTCTGGTACGGCTACGCGATCACCGACGCGGCCCCCGCCGTGCTGTTCAGCGTGCTGCTGATCGGCATGTGCCTGGGCTTCCTGGCGCACAACATGCACCCCGCGCGGATCTTCATGGGCGACTCCGGCTCGATGATGCTGGGCCTGATGCTGGCCGTCGCCGCGATCTCGATCACCGGCCGGGTCGACCCGGACCTGATCAACAGCGAGACCGGTTCGCAGACCGCCACCGTGCACACCCTGGTGCCGATCTACATCCCGCTGCTGCTGCCGCTGACGGTCATCGCGCTGCCGCTGGCCGACCTGCTGCTCGCGGTGGTGCGCCGCACCTGGGCCGGCCAGTCCCCGTTCGCCGCCGACAAGCGCCACCTGCACCACCGGCTGCTCCAGGTCGGGCACTCGCACAGCCGCGCCGTGCTGATCATGTACTTCTGGGCCGCGCTGATCGCCTTCGGCACGGTCGCCTTCTCGGTGACCAACACCGGCCGCACGGTGGTGCTGACCCTCGCCGGGCTCTGCCTGGTCGGCCTGGTCGTGCTGCTGACCCCGCGGTTCCGGCCGCGGGCCCCGCGGGCGGTGCAGTCCTTCGTCCCGCCGCGGTACCGGCGGCGGTCGGCCACCGCCCCCATGGCCGAACTGTCGGCAAAGGACAAGCAACTTCTCGGTGAAGCCAGCCGGGGCCCGTCCGCGCCCTCCGACCGTCACGGCGCCACCGGCCGTCGCTGACGGGGGAGTTGACGTTGCGTCAAATGGGCTCACCCGTACGGCGCAACGGCTGGGCCGTCAGTGTGACAGGAGCCACACATTCATGGTAAAGCTCTCATCAAATAGTTTGTGATACCGTTCACGAGTACCGAGAACACGCCGAAAGACCTGACAGGTGGAGGACTTCCGTCCCTCGTCGGTCTCCCTCGACGGGCCCGCCGCACTCGCGGGCGGCCCGGCGGCGGCCACTCGGTCCGGTGTCACCCCGCCACCATCTGTGCCCGTCCCCCGCCACATCGACATGCCGCCGGAGCTGCCGACATGCCGTCCACCGACGCCCGGATCCTCCGAGGCGCCGCGATTCCCACTGCGGTCGCCGGGATCATCGCCATGGCGATCTCCTTCGCCGTCGCCGGTGGGAAGGGCCTGCTCGGCGCCCTCTTCGGCGCCCTGCTCGTGATGGCCTTCTTCAGCTTCGGCCAGATCGCGCTCGACCGGCTGACCAGGTCCAATCCGCAGATCATGATGGCTGCGGCGCTGTTGGTGTACACCACCCAGATCCTGCTGGTGGGCATCGTCCTGGCGGTCTTCAAGAACACCGAACTGTTCAACCGGCAGGCCTTCGCGTTCACGCTGCTCGGGTGCGCCCTGATCTGGACGGGCTTCCAGGTGCGCGGCGCGCTCAAGGCCAAGACCTTCTACGTCGACCCCGGTGCCTCGGAAAAAAAGGGCGACAAGCCCTCCGACAAGGGTCGTCAACAGTGACGAGGCCTGACTGTCCCCCCAACGAGGGGGGCGGTGTTTATGCCGCACTGACGGGCTGCTATCGTCCGTCGCAACAACGGAGTACGGGAAGAGGCCAGGTCTGTCCGGACAGTGGACGGATCGCCCCCCGGATCCGCGCAGTCTTCGATGATCCCGCGGTCGCGCAGCAAGCCGTCGCGCGGGGTCGGCGAGATACCCATCAAGTTCCAGTGCCGCTCCGTGGTCGCAGGCCACGCCGACACACCGAGGTTGCCGTAACCATGCGCCACGACGAAGGAGTCCGCGGTGAGTGCTGAACTCACGTCCTCGCTCGCCTCAGGCAGTTGCCACTTCGGGGACGCTGGCTGCGGCTTCCCGGCCCCGGGCCTGAACGAGTTCCAGTTCGAGCCGATCTTCTCGATCGGCGGCATCGACTTCAACAAGCCGATGCTGCTGTCGATCATCGTCGCGCTCCTGGTCGTCGTGTTCTTCTGGGCCTCGTTCGCGAAGCCGCGCCTGGTCCCGGGCAAGCTGCAGCTCGTCGGCGAGATCGGCTACGACTTCGTCAAGCGCTCCATCGTGCTGGAGACGATCGGCAAGAAGGGCGAGAAGTACGTCCCGATGCTGGTCTCGATGTTCTTCTTCATCTGGTTGATGAACATCATGTCGATCATCCCGTTCGCGCAGTACCCCGTGACGGCGACGATCGCGTTCCCGGCCGGCCTCGCGGCCGTCGTGTGGATCACCTACATGACGCTGACCTTCAAGAAGCACGGCTTCGTCGGCGGTTTCAAGAACCTCTGCTGGCCCTCGGGCATCCCCGGCTGGGTCATGTTCATCCTGGTGCCGATCGAGTTCTTCTCGAACATCTTCGTGCGCCCGTTCACGCTCGCGGTCCGAGCCTTCGCGAACATGTTCGCCGGCCACCTGCTGATCGTGATGTTCTCCATCGCCTCCTGGTACCTGCTCAGCCCGACCCTGGGCGCGCTGTACGGCTCGGCCTCGTTCGTCGTCGCCGTCGGCCTGACCGCCTTCGAGCTGCTGGTCCAGTTCCTGCAGGCCTACATCTTCGTGATGCTGGCCAGCAGCTACATCGCCGGTGCCCTGGAAGAGGCGCACTGAGCCACGGGGCCCCGGCCCCGCCCAAGAACCAACCTCCCGGATCGCCCGGTGGCCAATCACCACCGGTTCACCACCCTGCAAAGGACAACGTCAATGAGCATCCTCGCTGAGGGCACTGTCTACGGTTCCGTCGCCTCCATCGGCTACGGCCTCGCCGCCATCGGCCCCGGCATCGGCGTCGGTCTGATCTTCGGTAACGGTGTCCAGGCCATGGCCCGCCAGCCCGAGGCTGCCGGTCTCATCCGTTCCAACATGTTCATCGGCTTCGCGCTGACCGAGGCGCTCGCCCTCATCGGCATCGTCATGCCGTTCGTCTTCGGCAACAAGTAATCCTGCCGCAGACCCTTTCGAGGAAGGTCCAGAAATGAGCATCGTGGCTCAGCTCGCGGCTGAGGAGAAGATGAACCCTCTTCTCCCGAACACGCCCGAGATCGTTATCGGCCTGCTCTGCTTCTTCATCGTCTTCGGTCTGCTCGGCAAGAAGCTCCTCCCCAGCATCGAGAAGGTGCTGTCGGAGCGCCGGGACGCCATCGAAGGCGGCATGGAGCGCGCCGAGGCCGCTCAGGCCGAGGCCCAGGCCCTGCTTGAGCAGTACCGCGCCGAGCTTGCCGAGGCGCGCCACGAGGCTGCCCGGATCGTCGAGCAGGCTCGCGAGCAGGGCGCTGCCCAGCTCGCCGAGATGCGCGAGGAGGGCCAGCGTCAGCGCGAGGCCATCGTCGCCGCCGGTCACGCGCAGATCGAAGCCGACAAGAAGCAGGCGACTGCCGCCCTGCGCCAGGACGTGGGTTCGCTGGCCACCCAGCTGGCTTCCCGCATCGTGGGTGAGTCCCTTGAGGACCACACCCGGCAGAGCGGCGTGATCGACCGCTTCCTGGACGAGCTGGAGGCCAAGGCCGCCGTTGCTCAGGGTGCGGCCAAGTGATCGGCGCCAGCCGCGAGGCGCTCGCCGCCGGCCGGCAGAACCTCGACAGCCTGACCGACTCCACCACGGTGGACGCGGCCAAGCTCGCCGAGGAGCTCACCGCCGTCACGGCCGTACTGGACCGTGAGGTGTCGCTGCGCCGAGTCCTGACCGACCCGTCCCGGTCGGGCCAGGACAAGGCCCAGCTGATCACCTCGCTGCTCACCGGTCAGGTCTCCGGCGAGGCCGTGGACCTGGTCTCCGGCCTGGTCCGCTCCCGCTGGTCGGGTTCGCGTGACCTGGTGGACGCGATCGAGGAACTCGCCGCGTACGCCGAGGTCATCGCCGCGGACAAGGCGGGCGTCCTGGACGACGTCGAGGACGAGCTGTTCCGCTTCGGCCGGGTGGTGAGCGGTTCGCACGAGCTGCGCGCCGCGCTGAGCGAGCCGAAGGCCGGCGCTGCCGCGAAGGCCCAGCTGGTCGGCAAGCTGCTCGGCGGCCGTGCCAACGCCGGCACCGTCCGGCTGGTCACCGCCCTCGTGAACGTGCCGCGTGGCCGTAGCCTGGAGCAGGGCCTTGAGTCCTACTCGAAGCTCGCCGCCGCGCGTCGTGGCCGCATGGTGGCCCTGGTCACCAGCGCGGTGCCGCTGTCGGACGCCCAGAAGGAGCGCCTGTCCGGTGCTCTGGGCCGGATGTACGGCCGCCAGGTCCACCTGAACATCGACGTCGACCCCGAGGTCGTCGGTGGTGTCCGGGTGCAGATCGGCGACGAGATCATCGACGGCACCGTGTCGAGCCGCCTCGAAGGCGCTCGCCAGTCGCTCGAAGGCTGAGCAACCAGCAGCACATCCGACCCTCGGTCGGGAAACCGGTTCCCCAAGGAGCCGGCAAATCGTACGGCCGGTTCATACGACCCGGCCGAGAGTCGAGTACTTGCGGCCCTCAATGGCGGGCCGAGGATCGCAAACTAGGAGAGCAGGGAAGCCTGATGGCGGAGCTTACGATCCGTCCGGAGGAGATCCGGGACGCGCTGGCCGACTTTGTCCAGTCGTACCAGCCGGACGCCGCTTCTGTGGAAGAGGTCGGTACGGTCACTGACGCGGCGGACGGCATCGCGCATGTCGAGGGCCTGCCCTCGGTCATGGCGAACGAGCTGCTGAAGTTCGAGGACGGCACGCTCGGCCTCGCGCTGAACCTCGACACCCGCGAGATCGGTGTCGTCGTCCTCGGTGAGTTCGGCGGCATCGAAGAGGGCCAGACCGTGCGCCGCACGGGCGAGGTCCTGTCGGTGCCGGTCGGCGACGGCTACCTCGGCCGCGTCGTGGACCCGCTGGGCAACCCGATCGACGGCCTCGGCGAGATCGCCGCCAGCGGCCGTCGCGCCCTGGAGCTGCAGGCCCCCGGCGTCATGGCCCGCAAGTCGGTCAAGCAGCCGCTGCAGACCGGCATCAAGGCCATCGACGCGATGACCCCGATCGGCCGCGGCCAGCGCCAGCTGATCATCGGTGACCGCCAGACCGGCAAGACCGCGGTGGCCGTCGACACGATCATCAACCAGCGCGACAACTGGCGCTCGGGCGACCCGGAGAAGCAGGTCCGCTGCATCTACGTCGCCGTGGGCCAGAAGGGCTCCACCATCGCGTCCGTCCGCGGCGCCCTGGAGGAGGCCGGCGCGCTGGAGTACACCACCATCGTGGCCGCTCCCGCCTCCGACCCGGCCGGCTTCAAGTACCTCGCCCCGTACACCGGTTCGGCCATCGGCCAGGAGTGGATGTACGACGGCAAGCACGTCCTGATCATCTTCGACGACCTGTCGAAGCAGGCCGAGGCCTACCGCTCCGTCTCCCTGCTGCTGCGCCGCCCGCCGGGCCGCGAGGCCTACCCGGGTGACGTCTTCTACCTGCACTCCCGCCTGCTGGAGCGCTGCGCCAAGCTGAACGACGCCCTCGGCGGCGGCTCGATGACCGGTCTGCCGATCATCGAGACCAAGGCCAACGACGTCTCGGCGTACATCCCGACCAACGTCATCTCCATCACCGACGGCCAGTGCTTCCTGGAGTCCGACCTGTTCAACGCCGGCATCCGCCCGGCCGTGAACGTCGGTATCTCGGTCTCCCGCGTCGGTGGCTCCGCCCAGATCAAGGCCATGCGCTCGGTCGCCGGCCGTCTGCGCCTGGACCTCGCCCAGTACCGTGAGCTGGAGGCCTTCGCCGGCTTCGGTTCCGACCTGGACGCGGCCTCCAAGGCCCAGCTGGAGCGCGGTGCGCGCATGGTCGAGCTGCTGAAGCAGGGCCAGTACCAGCCGTTCCCGGTCGAGGAGCAGGTCGTCTCCATCTGGGCCGGCACCACCGGCAAGCTGGACGACGTCCCGGTCGCCGAGATCCGCCGCTTCGAGCGCGAGTTCCTGGACTTCGTGCGCCTGCAGCACAAGGACCTGCTGGCCGGCATCGTCGAGACCGGTGTGCTGGCCGACGGCACGATCGACGCCCTGACCGGCGCGATCGAGTCCTTCAAGCAGGGTTACCAGACCGCCGACGGCAAGCTGCTCTCCGAGCAGGCCTGAGTCCGGTAGCGAGGGAAAGGACGTAACGACCCATGGGAGCACAGCTTCGGGTCTACAAGCGCCGGATCCGCTCTGTCACCGCGACGAAGAAGATCACCAAGGCGATGGAGATGATCTCCGCGGCGCGCATCGGTAAGGCGCAGCGCGCGGTGGCGGCCTCCGCTCCGTACGCCGACGAGCTCACCCGGGCGGTGACGGCGGTGGCCACCCGGTCCAACGCCAAGCACCCGCTCACCACCGAGAACCCGGACGCCAAGCGCGCGGCCGTCCTGCTGATCACGGCGGACCGCGGCCTGGCCGGCGGTTACTCGTCCAACGCCATCAAGGCCTCGCTGACGCTCACCGAGCGCCTGCGCGGCGAGGGCAAGGACGTCGTGACCTACATCGTCGGTCGGAAGGGTCTGTCGTACTACACCTTCCGCAACCTGGCGGTGGGGAACTCGTGGACGGGCTTCTCGGACAAGCCGACCTACGGTGACGCGAAGACGGTGGCGGCCGAGCTGATCGAGGCCTTCACGACCGAGGACGGCGGCGTGGACGAACTCCACGTGGTCTCGACCGAGTTCGTGTCCATGCTGACGCAGGACGCGGTGGAGGCGCGGCTGCTGCCGCTGAAGCTGGACGAGGTCCAGCTCAGCGACCAGTCGCCGGCCAAGTCGGAGATCTTCCCGCTGTACGACTTCGAACCGTCGGCGGAGGGCGTCCTGGACGCGCTGCTGCCGCGGTACGTCGAGAGCAGGATCTACAACGCGCTGCTGCAGTCGGCCGCTTCCGAGCACGCCGCCCGCCGCCGCGCGATGAAGAGCGCGACGGACAACGCCGGCGAGCTCATCAAGTCGCTCACGCGGCTTGCCAACTCGGCCCGTCAGGCCGAGATCACCCAGGAAATCAGCGAGATCGTCGGTGGGGCCAACGCGCTCGCTGACGCCAGCCGCGGGAGCGAATGAGTATGACCACCACTGTTGAGCCGACCACGGCGACGGGCCGCGTCGCGCGGGTCATCGGCCCGGTCGTCGACGTGGAGTTCCCCGTCGACGCGATCCCGGACATGTACAACGCCCTGCACGTCGAGGTGGACAACCCCGACGGCTCGGGCAAGAAGACCCTGACCCTTGAGGTCGCCCAGCACCTCGGCGACGGCCTGGTCCGCGGCATCTCGATGCAGCCGACCGACGGCCTGGTCCGCGGTTCGCAGGTCACCGACACCGGTGCCGCGATCTCCGTGCCGGTCGGCCAGATCACCAAGGGCAAGGTCTTCAACGCCCTCGGTGACGTGCTGAACGTCGACCAGGCGGAGTTCGACTCCCAGGTCGAGGTCCGGTGGCCGATCCACCGCAAGGCCCCCGACTTCAAGGACCTTGAGTCCAAGACCGAGATGTTCGAGACCGGCATCAAGGTCATCGACCTGCTCACCCCGTACGTCCAGGGTGGCAAGATCGGTCTGTTCGGTGGTGCCGGTGTCGGCAAGACCGTTCTGATCCAGGAGATGATCTACCGCGTCGCCGAGAACTTCGGTGGTGTGTCGGTGTTCGCCGGCGTCGGCGAGCGCACCCGTGAGGGCAACGACCTCATCGACGAGATGGTCGACTCGGGCGTTCTGGACAAGACCGCGCTGGTCTTCGGTCAGATGGACGAGCCGCCGGGCACCCGTCTGCGCGTCGCGCTGTCCGCGCTGACCATGGCGGAGTACTTCCGTGACGTCGAGAAGCAGGACGTGCTCCTCTTCATCGACAACATCTTCCGGTTCACCCAGGCCGGTTCCGAGGTGTCGACCCTGCTCGGCCGCATGCCCTCCGCGGTGGGCTACCAGCCGAACCTGGCCGACGAGATGGGCCTCCTGCAGGAGCGCATCACCTCGACCCGCGGTCACTCGATCACCTCGATGCAGGCGATCTACGTCCCCGCGGACGACCTGACCGACCCGGCCCCGGCCACCACCTTCGCCCACCTGGACGCGACCACCGTTCTGTCGCGCCCGATCTCGGAGAAGGGCATCTACCCGGCCGTCGACCCGCTGGACTCCACGTCCCGCATCCTCGACCCGCGGTACATCGCGCAGAACCACTACGACACGGCCGTCCGCGTCAAGGGGATCCTGCAGAAGTACAAGGACCTCCAGGACATCATCGCCATCCTCGGTATGGACGAGCTGTCCGAAGAGGACAAGATCACGGTTCACCGTGCCCGCCGCATCGAGCGCTTCCTCTCGCAGAACACCTACGTGGCGAAGCAGTTCACCGGTGTCGAGGGCTCGACCGTGCCGCTGTCGGAGACCATCGAGGCCTTCAACTCGATCGCCGACGGCAAGTACGACTCCGTCCCGGAGCAGGCCTTCTTCATGTGCGGTGGCATCGAGGACCTGGAGAAGAACGCCGCCGAGCTGGCGAAGAAGTAATCGCGGCCGGTAGCAGCTGAGTGACCGTGAGGGGTGGCCCCCGAGCCTGGGGACCACCCCTCACGTCGCATCGGCTGTGATTCCGGTCAAATCCGTGCCGCCGGTTTCATGCCGGAGGCGCGGGGCCGTTATTCTTACCGAAACTCCCGAGTAATCGGGGGTTGCATGAGCCTAGGAGCCCACGTTGGCTGAGCTGCACGTCGAGCTGGTCGCAGCCGACCGCAAGGTGTGGTCCGGTGCGGCCACCATCGTCGTCGCCCGTACGGCCTCCGGTGACACCGGCATCATGCCGGGCCACACCCCGGTGCTGAGCGTGCTGGAGACCGGTCCGGTCACCATCCGCACGGTGGACGGCGGCACCGTCATCGCCGCGGTACACGGCGGCTTCATCTCCTTCGCCGACAACAAGCTGTCTCTGCTCGCGGAGATCGCCGAGCTGGCGGACGAGATCGACGTCGCGCGTGCCGAGCGCGCACTGGAGCAGGCCAAGTCCGACCTGGACGCGCACGCCGAGCGTCGCGCCGAGGTCCGACTGTTCGCGGCGCGCGGCCTCAAGGCCCACGCCTGAGTGTGCCGGACCCCGGCTTCGCGGGGTCGACCGACGGTCCCGGGGACGCGCGAGCGTGACCCCGGGACTGTCGTCGTAGTTGGTAGGTCAGCGCGGTCGTCCGGGACGGCCGCAACGGGGAACGCGGGTAGCGAGGAGGTAGGTGAGCATGGTCCTCGCGCTTGTGGTGTGTGCGGTGGTCGTGGCGCTGGGAGTGATCGGCCTGATGGCCTTCGCGGTACGCCGCCGCCTGATCCAGCGGGTCGGCGGCACGTTCGACTGCAGCTACCGGCTCAAAATGCCCGCCGACGCCTCCACGCAGCCCGACCTCGACGAGAACGGCAAACCCACCTCAGCCCCGGTCCCCCCGACCGACGGCAAGGGGTGGGTTTTTGGTATCGGCCGCTACAGCGGTGACTCGATCGAGTGGTTCCGGGTCTTCTCGTACGCCCCGCGCCCGCGCAAGGTGCTGCCCCGCCGGGAGATCGAGGTGCTCGGCCGGCGCTACCCGGAGGGCCAGGAGGAGCTGGCGCTGCTCTCCGGCTCGGTGGTGCTGCGCTGCCTGCACAACGGGGCGCCGCTGGAGCTGGCGATGAGCGAGGACGCGCTCACCGGCTTCCTGGCCTGGCTGGAGGCGGCCCCGCCCGGGCAGAGGGTCAACGTCGCCTGACCTCCCGGGCTAGGGTGGCGGCATGGTCAATCTGACGCGCATCTACACCCGTACCGGGGACGACGGCACCACCGCGCTCGGCGACATGAGCCGGACCACCAAGACCGACCCGCGGCTGATCGCCTACGCCGACGCCAACGAGGCGAACGCGGCGATCGGGGTGGCCCTCGCGGTCGGGGCACTGCCGGAGGACATCGCGGCCGTCCTCGTCCGGGTCCAGAACGACCTGTTCGACGTCGGCGCCGACCTCTCCACCCCGGTGGTCGAGGACCCGAAGTACCCGCCGCTGCGGGTGCTGCAGTCCTACATCGACCGGCTGGAGGGGGACTGCGACCACTACCTGGAGCAGGTGGAGAAGCTGCGCAGCTTCATCCTGCCCGGCGGCACGCCCGGCGCGGCCCACCTGCACCTGGCCTGCACGGTGGTGCGGCGGGCCGAGCGCTCCACCTGGGCGGCGATCGCCGAGCACGGGGACACCGTCAACCCGCTGACCGCGAAGTACCTCAACCGGCTGTCCGACCTGCTGTTCATCCTGGCCCGGGTGGCCAACAAGGAGCGCGGCGACGTCCTCTGGGTGCCGGGGGAGAACCGCTAGGCCCGGTCGGAGCCGGTCCCGACCTTCCCGGCCGGTTCCCCGGGCTCGACCACCCGGCCCTGCTCGATCCGCACGCCGGCCGGCGGCTCCTTGGGCCAGAGCGAGTAGCAGCCGGCCACGATCAGGTTGACGACGGACAGGATGCCGAGCCTGATGTACCACTCCGTGAAGGTGCCGACGTGGGCGGCACCGTTCGAGAGCGGGACGAGCAGGGTGATCAGGGCCAGGGTGATCACGGCCGAGACGACGGTCCGGGTGGCGATCCGCCACTCGTGGCGGGTCCGCTCCGGGCCGTACTTCGGCGCGGGCAGCGGCTTGGGGCCGCCGGCGAAGCGGTACAGGAAGTGCCGGTCGGCCCAGGCCACCAGCGAGGGGCCGTAGCCGACCGAGAAGCCCGCGTAGCTCGCGGCCAGGGCGTGCATCCAGTTCGCCTCGGCGCCGCCGCGCAGGTTGAGCACGGTCAGCGCGTACAGCACCAGGTCCACCACCGGCAGGCCGACCAGCAGGGCGGTGCTGGTGCGGCGCCACCGCAGCAGGTAGCGGGTGGAGAGCGCGAGGCCGAGCACGATCCACCAGGAGATCTCGGCCGCGACGATGAGGGTGACGATCACGTTCTGCTCCCGGTCGTTCGGCGGTGCTTCCAGCCTCGTGCGCGGGTGCGCCGGTGTCGTCGTCGTGCGGTGCCGTCCGGCCCTGCACCTTTCGATGTAGCGGGCTCCTCCGTGGTCCGGAGCCGGGCGGGCCGCCGGGGATGGTGAGATGGGGTCGTGCTCGTACCGCCCCTCCCCCCGCGCCGACTGGACCGGCTGATCGCCCTGTGCGGGCTGCTGGGCGGGGTGGTGCTGATCGTCTTCAGGGTGTACGAGAACGCCGAGCGGGTGCCGCGCTGGGCGGTGCTGCTGCCGCTGCTGGTGATGGCCGGGCTGGAACTGGTCCGGCGCACCCGGCCGGTGCTCGCGGTGTCGCTGGGCGGGCTGGCCTTCGCGGGGAGCGTGGTCGCCGGGAGCCTGCTGGCGACGACGATCATGTACACCGATCTGCTGTACGCGGCGGTCCTGTACGGCACCGCCCGGATGTCGCGGGTGCTGCACCTGACCGGCGGGGCGACCGTTCTGGTGCTCTCCAGCCTGGTCTGGTACGCGGTCGGGACGTCCGAGGGGCTGCTGATCGTGGTGCTCAGCTCACTGGTGTTCCTGGCTCCGGTGTGGACCGGGGACCTGGTGCGCAAGCACCGGCAGGAGGCGGAGGCCGAGCGGCTGCGGGCCGAACAGACCGCGCTGCTCTCGGAGATGGACCGGCGTGAGGCGGTCGTCGCCGAACGGGCGCGGATGGCAAGGGAGTTGCACGACGTGGTGGCCAACCACCTGTCGGCGATCGCGATCCACGCCACCGGGGCGCAGTCGGTCGCCCGGCGGCGGCAGCTGGCGGCGGACGATCCGCTGGTCGAGGTGCTGGCGGTGATCCGGGAGAACAGCGTCCAGGGATTGGCCGAAATGCGTCGCATGATCGGACTGCTCCGCGACAGCGGCGGGGGAGAGGCCGACGAGTCCTACGCGGCGCCCGACCTGGCCGCGGTGGACGCCCTGTTGGCCAAGGCCCGGGCGGCCGGGCAGGACGTCGGGCTGGAGTTCGAGCTGACCGAGCTGGGCGAGCGCGGCGCCGTCCCGGTGCCGGTCGGGCTGGCCGCGTACCGGATCGTGCAGGAGTCG
This sequence comes from Kitasatospora sp. NPDC101157, assembly GCF_044768255.1. Classification (NCBI taxonomy): domain Bacteria; kingdom Bacillati; phylum Actinomycetota; class Actinomycetes; order Kitasatosporales; family Streptomycetaceae; genus Kitasatospora; species Kitasatospora sp. NPDC101157. The sequence continues at coordinate 159,243 of NZ_JBIWPL010000008.1, forward strand.
CTGACCAACGCGCTCAAGCACGCCGGGCCCGGACTGGTCGCGGTGCGGCTGGAGTTCGGCACCCAGGAGCTGCGGATCGGTGTCGACAGCCCGTACCGGGGCGAGCCGGGCCGTGAACTGCCCGGCGCCCGGGCCGGACTGGTGGGGATGTCGGAGCGGGCCGGGCTGCTCGGCGGCAGCTTCGAGGCGGGGCCGCGGGACGGGTGCTGGAGCGTGCGCGCGGTGCTGCCGCGCGGCCGGGAGAGCGAGGGACGGGCATGACGATCCGGGTGCTGGTGGCCGAGGACCAGGCCGCGGTACGGGCGGCGCTGGTGATGATCCTGCGCGCCGAGCCGGAGTTCGAGGTGGTCGGGCAGGCCGCGGACGGGGAGGAGGCCGTCCGGCTGGCACTGGAGCTGCGGCCCGACGTGGTGCTGATGGACGTGCAGATGCCCCGGCTGGACGGCGTTTCGGCGACCCGTCAGGTGGTCGCCGCCGGGGCCTCCCAGGTGCTCGTCCTGACCACCTTCGACCTGGACGAGTACGTCTACGGCGCGCTGCGGGCCGGCGCGGCCGGGTTCCTGCTCAAGGACCTGGAGGCGGACACCCTGGTCGAGGGCATCCGGACGGTGGCGCGCGGGGACGGCATGCTGGCGCCCTCGGTGACCAGGCGGCTGATCGGCGCCTTCGCCCGCCCGGAGCGGCCGGTCGGTCCGGAGGCCCGGGCGGCGGTCGCCGGGCTGACCGGGCGCGAGCGGGAGGTGCTGGCCTGCGTCGGGGCCGGGATGTCCAACGGGGAGATCGCGGCCCGGCTGGAGATGGCGGAGGCGACCACCAAGACCCACGTCAGCCGGATCCTGGCGAAGCTGCGGCTGCGCAGCCGGGTGCAGGCGGCGATCCTGGCCCAGGACCTCGGTCTGACCATCTGACGACCATCCTGATCAGCTGACCACGTCGGTTGCAGATCACACTCCCGATTGCTATTGCCCGGCGGATCCGGGCACTAAAGTCCGGCGCAGAGCAATGCGGCTCCTTGGCGGCGATCCCTGCCCTGAGCCGCCTTCAGGCCCCGCCCGCAGGGCGGCGACGGCACCGGGAGACCCAGCCATGAGCAATGCGTCCAGCAAGCAGATCGCCGTGATCGGTGCCGGCCTGATGGGCGCCGGCATCGCCCAGGTGTCCGCGCAGGCCGGCCACCCGGTGGTGCTGCGGGACGTGACCGAGGAGGCGCTGCAGCGCGGCCTCGCGGGCATCCGCGCCTCGTACGAGAAGTTCGTCTCCAAGGGCAAGCTGAGCGCCGAGGACGCCGAGGCCGCGCTGGGCCGGATCACCACCACCACCGACCTGGGCGCCGTCGCCGAGGCCGACATCGTGGTCGAGGCGGTGTTCGAGAATCTGGAGGTCAAGGAGGGCGTCTTCCGCGAGCTGGACAAGCTCGCCAAGGACGGCGCCGTGCTGGCCTCCAACACCTCCGCCATCCCGATCACCCGGATCGCCGCCGTCACCCAGCGGCCCGAGTCGGTCGTCGGCGTCCACTTCTTCTCGCCGGTCCCGATGATGAAGCTGGTCGAGCTGGTCCGCGGCTACAAGACCGGCGACGAGGCGATGGCCGCCGCCCGCGCCTACGCCGAGGGCGTCGGCAAGGAGGTCGTGGTGGTCAACCGCGACGTGGCCGGCTTCATCACCACCCGCCTGATCACCGCCCTGGTCGTCGAGGCCGCCCGGCTGTACGAGTCGGGCGTGGCCACCGCCGAGGACATCGACACCGCCTGCCGCCTCGGCTTCGGCCACGCGATGGGGCCGCTGCAGACCGCCGACCTCACCGGGGTGGACATCCTGCTGCACGCCGCCCGCAACATCTACACCGAGACCCAGGACGAGAAGTTCGCCGCCCCGGAGATCATGGCCCGGATGGTCACCGCCGGCGACCTCGGCCGCAAGAGCGGCCGCGGCTTCTACCCGTACGAGTCCAAGTGACCCGGAGGGGCTGAACGACCTGGTGGGCCGTGCGATCGGAGCATCGTACGGCCCGCTGTGCCGGGGCGGGTGAGTTTCCTCACGCCGGGTGCCGCAGACGGGTGATTTGGGCGGTAATCGAGCGTAGGTGTGGAGAGTTCCTGCGTATATTCCCTCGGACGAGTGAAGTTGCTTCGGAGCAGGGCGGAAACCAGCAACCTGCGGCGCTGCTTCACCGTCAGATGAGGGAACCCGGCACGGCGACCGGGACCGGCCGCGGGCCGAGCCGTCACCGGCGTTCCGCCCGGGCCGCCCACCCGATCCACCCGAGCCGGGGGCCACTCCGCCTCCCGGCGCGGCCGGGGCCGGACCACCCCCGACCAGGCCACCCAGGCGAAGGAGGAGAGCATGCGCATCACCGGCGACCACACGGCGCTGGCCATCGAAGGCCGCCTCGACGTGCGCACCGCCGCCGACGCGCGGGCCCTGCTGCACCAGGCCGTGGACGGCGGTCTCGGCGACCTCGTGCTCGACCTCGCCCGACTGGAGTTCTGGGACGCCACCGGACTCGGCGTGATCATGGGCACCCACCGGCGGGCCGGCCGGATCGGCCGCCGGCTCGTGCTGCGCTCCGTCCCCGCGCAGCTCCAGCGGCTGCTGGTGGCCACCAAGCTGCACCGCATCCTGGCCGTCGACGGCGGCATCGCCGAGGCGCACGTCAGCTAGGACGTCCGGAGCGTCCGGGACATCCAGGACGTACAGGACGTACAGGAGTCCAGACGTCCGGAACCTTCAGAGCGTCCAGGTCCGTCGGCCCGAGCAGGCCTCTCGGTTCCGAGCGCCCGTCAGGCCCCCTGCCTGCGGCGATACCGCCGCCGGCCGCCCCGCACCCGGACCGCGCTGCACGGGCGGCCCCGGATGTGCAAGAGTCTGCCCGTCAGATGACGGCCGCGCGGGGCCGGCTGCCCACAGCCCGCCCGCGGCCGCGACCCAGACGTGTGCCGGCCGGCGCGGGGCGCCGGCGGCCGACCTCGATGCGGAGCAGAACGTGGCACAGCCATCCGGGGAGTTCCGGCAGGAGGCCGCCCGCACCCGCGGCGGCGAACTGGTCTCCGGCGGCCTGCTGGTCGGCGTCGGCGCCCCGGACGGCTCCGAGGCCCGGCCCTGCCCGGAGGAGTGGCGGCCCCGCCCGCGCCGGATCGAACGCAGCGAGCCCGCCCGCGGCCCGGTCGGCGGCGTCGGCCGTGCCGTCGGCCCGCTCGCCCTCGGCGCCGGGCCCACCGACCTGCCGCTGCTCGACCGCGAGGCCGACATCGCCGAACTGCTCGGCCTGCTCGCCGAGGGCCGCTCGATACGCCTGGTCGGCCAGGCCGGCTCGGGCCGCAGCACCCTGCTGTCGGCCGTCGCCGAGGCCGCCGCCGACCTCGCCCCGGGCGGTGTCGTCCAGCTCTGCGGACACCGCCGCACCGCCGCCGACCTGCTCCAGGACCTCTTCGCGGCCACCCACCACGCCCCCGGCTTCCGGCCCGACCCGGGCCAACTGGCCGCCCACCTCGCCGGGGTCGGCGCGGTCGTCGTGATCGACGAGGCCGAGCCGACCGGCGCCGAGCTGGAGGAACTGCTCGCCGCCGCCCCGGGCTGCGCCTTCCTGATCTCGGTCGCCCCCGACAGCCCGCCGCTGCCCGCCGACTCCCGGCTGCGGGACCACCTCGTCCCCGGACTGTCCCGGGCCGCCTGCCTCGCCCTCACCGCCCGGCTGGCCGGGCGGCCCCTCGACGTCGCCGAGAAGGCCTGGGCGGTCGATCTCTGGTTCGAGTCCGAGGGCCTGCCGCTGCGCTTCGTCCAGGCCGCCGCGCTGCTGCGCCAGCGGGACGTCGCCGTGGACGCGCTGGTCGCCGCCGAGGAGGACCGGCGGGACGTCTTCGGCGCGGTCGAGGAGCCCGTCCGGGATCCCGACCCGGCGATCCGGGAGGACGCGCTGCGGCGCACCGTGCCGCTGCCCTCCGTCGCCGAGACGGCCTCGCCCGCGGTCCGGCTCGCCGAGGGGCTCAGCGAGCCCGCGCAGGCCGTGCTGCGGCTGGCCGTCGCGCTCGGCGGGGAGTGCCCCACCGCGCCGCACCTGCCCGCGCTGATCGACGTCGGCCAGGGCGAGAGCGCGCTGGCCGAACTCGCCGACGCCGGGCTCGCGGTGTCCATCGGCGGCCACCACCGGCTCACCGCCGGCGCGCTCGAACTGCTCGCCCCGCACTGGCCCGCGCGCGGCTGCGTCGACGGTGCCGCCCAGCACTTCGCCTGGTGGGTCGGGCACAGTTCGGTGTCGCTGGAGCAGATCGCCGCCGAGGCCGAGGTGCTGGTCGGGGTGCTGCTCGCGGACCGGACCGCCGGGCGGCACGAGGCGGTGGTCCGGCTGGCCCGGGCGGCGGCGCCCGCACTGGCGCTGTCGCTGCGCTGGGGAGCCTGGGAGCGGGTGCTGGAGCTCGGCCTGGAGGCGGCCCGGCGGACCGGCTCGACGGTCGACCAGGCCTGGTTCCACCACGAGGCGGGCGTGCACGCGATCTGCCTCCGGCAGCCCTCCCGGGCGCTCGCCGAACTGGAGACGGCGCTCACCCTGCGGGTCACCGCCGGGGAACAGCGAGGGGTCGCCGCGGCGCGCCGGATGCTCGACCTGCTGCGCGCCGACGGCCGACAGCTGCCGGCCGCCGCGCCCGCCGCGGCGGCGCCGGGCCGCGCGCCGGTGATCCGCAAGATCGCGGCCCGGATGCCGGCCAAACTGAAGGCCCGTACCGGGAAGCGGCGCCGGGTGGTGGTGGCCTCGGCGGTCGTGCTCACCTTCGGGGTGCTCGGGACCGCGGTGGCGATGAGCGTCACCGGGCCCGAGGAGCACAAGGCGAACGACCCGCACGCGCGGCTGGACGAGGTCGGCGACACCGGCAACGCGCCGATGCCGCAGCCCTCCGCCGACCACAGCCAGGGCGCGGCAGGTGCCGCCGGTGCCGCCGGTACCGAGCCGGGGAGCCCGGCCGGGACGGAGACCGGTCCGGAGCCCTCGGCGAGCGGCAGCGCGTCGCGTCCGCCGAGCGCCTCGCCGTCGAAGCGGCCGAGCTCATCGCCGGGGGCCACCGAGTCGCAGGCCCCGCAGCAGTCCCAGTCGCCGGTCCCGGGCCAGCCGCAGCCGCCGGAGCAGCCGCCGGGGCAGAAGCCCGGCGGCTCGGGTGGGGGCGGCAACGGTGGGGGAGGCACTCAGCCGGGTGGCGGCGGGGGCGGCACCTCAGCGTCGCCGAGCCCGTCCGCGACGTCCGCCAAGCCGAGCCCGTCGCCGACCGGGTCGGCCACTCAGACCGCCCCGACCACCCCGTCGCCCTCGCTCTGACCGGTCAGAACAGCTTCAGCTTGTCGTCGTCGATGCCGCGCAGCTCGTCGTAGTCCAGCACCACGCAGCCGATGCCCCGGTCGGTGGCCAGGACGCGGGCCTGGGGCTTGATCTCCTGCGCGGCGAAGACGCCCTTGACCGGGGCCAACAGCGGGTCCCGGTTGAGGAGTTCGAGGTAGCGGGTGAGCTGTTCGACGCCGTCGATCTCGCCGCGGCGCTTGATCTCGACGGCGACGGTGGCGCCGTCGGCGTCGCGGCAGAGGATGTCGACCGGGCCGATCGCGGTCGGGTACTCGCGGCGGATCAGCGACCAGCCGGCACCGAGCACCTCCATCCGGTCCGCGAGCAGCTCCTGGAGGTGCGCCTCGACGCCGTCCTTGATCAGGCCCGGGTCCACCCCGAGTTCGTGGGAGGAGTCGTGCAGCACCTCCTCCAGCGTGATGATGAGCTTCTCGCCGGCCTTGTTCTCCACCGTCCAGACCCCGTCGGCCTCCTTGAGGGCGCACGGCGGGGACATCCAGTTGAGCGGCTTGTAGGCGCGGTCGTCGGCGTGGATGCTGACGCTGCCGTCGGCCTTGACCAGGATCAGCCTGGTGGCGGAGGGCAGATGGGCGGAGAGCCGACCGGCATAGTCGACTGAGCAGCGGGCAATTACGAGACGCACGGTCGACCACGCTAGCCCACCGGGGCCAGTTGATGCGATTCCGAGACGACCGGGTGAAGAAACCGCGAACCCCGCGAACATGGAGGTTCGGCGGGCCCGCCGCCGCTCCCCGCGCTCTGGCGTACGCCCCCCCAAGGCCGCTACGGTGTGTGACGGTACGGATGCGGGGTCGCTGTCAACGGGGATGGAGACTTCAGATGAACGATCCGACGGGATCCGGCCAATCTGGTGCACCACGGCGTATTTCCGGAGCAATCCCTAGGAATGACCAGCCTGCTCCTCCGTTGACTGCCACGCTGTTCTGACGCGGTCGGTGTTCAGGACGTCACGTCCCGTGGCGCCGCCGCCTTCGCAAAGGTGCCGGAAACCCCCCGTCCCACGGTGTTCCGGACACCGCCTGCGATTTCGCCCACCCCACTGTGAGCTTGGACTACGCATGACCACCCGGGCGCCGCGCGGGTGGACCGCGAGAGGAGAATCCATGTCGCTCGACGTCTCACCGGCCCTGCTGGAGAAGGCCGAGCGGGGCGAGGTCGACGAGCGGGAATTCGTCGACTGCGTCCGCGTCTCGCTGCCGTACGCCTGGGACCTGATCAGCTCGTTGGTCGCCCAGGCGAAAGTCGACGGCACCGACTTCGCCGACAACCAGGTGCCGCCGCCCAGCGAGCAGGCCCGCGGCCAGCTGCTGCGCGCCCTCGCCAGCGATGCCATCCGGGGCGCCCTGCAGCGCCACTTCGGTGTCCGGCTGGCGTTCCAGAACTGTCACCGGGTGGCGGTGTTCCTGCCGTCGGAGGCCAACGGTGCGCGGTTCGACCGCTTCACCTCCGTCCGGGAGCAGCTGCTCAACCAGTCCGAGGAGCTGCGGGACTGCTGACCCGGCCGTGCCGGCCGTCCCGTCCCCGCCGATGCGGGGGAGGGGCGGCGGCCCGGCACCGGGGCGGTCGTGTCAACTCAGCTGCGGCAGCACCTCGGAGCCCAGCCGGGCGATGTTGTGCAGGGTCGCCTCGCGGTCGCCGCTGCCCTCCGCGAGCAGGGCGAACCGCCGGATGCCGGTGCGCTCGGCGGTGGCCAGCAGACGGTCGGCGCACTGCTTCGGGGTGCCCACCGCGTGCAGGTCGCAGAGGAGTTCGGTGTACTGGTGCGGGTCGCGCATCTTGCGCTCGCGGCCGTCCACGGTGCGGTGGGCGCCCAGCCCGTACTCGAACCAGCCGGGCATCGCGTTCAGCAGGGTGGCCCGGGCGGCCGCAGTGCGGTCGTCCACCTGGGCCACCCCGGCCGCGACGTGCTGGCGGGTCACCCGGCGCAGCTGCTCCTCGCCGCGCCCGGCGGCCAGCCAGGCGGTGCGGTAGAGCTCCAGCATCCGCAGCTTGTCGTCGTCGCCGGAGTGCATCCCGAGCAGCATCGGCAGCCCGCGCTCGGCGGCCAGCTTCACCCCGCCCGGGGAGGTGCAGGCGACCACCACCGGCGGGCCGGCCACCGGCCGTCCGGCGGTGGTGAGTTGCTCGCCCAGGCCCTCGGTGTCCTGGCGCTGGCGGGGGAAGCGCACCGGGCCGGACGGGTCGTCCAGGCCGAGCCAGCTGCCCAGGCCCGGGCGGCGCGGCGCCTCGGTGGCCTGCGGCACCACCGCCACCTCGGGGAAGCTGAACTGGGGGCCGTCCGCGCCCACCCGGGAGCCGCGCAGCCAGCGCAGCAGCAGGTCCAGCCGCTCCGGGAAGCCGTTCTCGTAGGCGTCCACGCCACTGCCGAACACGTCCAGGTCGATCCACGGCCCGCCGCGGCCCACCCCGAGCGTGAAGCGCCCGCCGGAGGTGAGGTGCAGCAGCGCGGCCTGTTCGCCGAGCGCCACCGGGTGGCAGGTGGAGAGCACGCTGACGGCCGTGCCGATGCCGATCCGGCGGGTGCGGCCGAGCAGCAGGGCGGCGAGGGTCGCGGCGTTCGGGCAGACCCCGTACGGGACGAAGTGGTGCTCGGCCAGCCAGACGCTGTCCAGTCCCACGCGTTCGGCCTCGACGGTGGCCCGGACGGTGCGCTCCAGCACCTCGCCGTGGCTCTGGCCGGGGAACTGGGCGGACAGCAGGAACGCGCCGACCCGTACCGGGGCGGTGTCCGGCGGCAGTGCGCCGGCGCGCTGGGCGGCGGTCAGCGGCTCGCCCGCGACGGCGGTCAGCGGTGGGACGGAGGTCAGCGTCGGGGCGGGGGCGGGTGGCCGTACGCCGACGGGGCGGCGGGTCTCGGCGCGCGGGCTGGTCTTGGTCATCCTGGGGCCTCCTCGGGTGCACGCAGGGTCTGCGGGCCCCGCCTGTCCCCTCGTGGGTATCCGATGTCATGTGCCAATGGCACGCTGAACCCCGGATTTCCCCGATGATCGGGTGGATCTCGGCAAAAACGCCGGACGACCGGCCGAAGCCGTGATAGAGGGCGGGCGGGGGCTGGACACCGGACAGTCCCGAGGGACAGGCCCTAGGCTGGAACGACTCAGAGCCCCCGGAAGAGAGGCAGTCCGCCGTGCCCCGCCGCAACCGGATCAAGAGCGCCGCCCCCCGCGAGAGCGCCGAGCCGGCCGCCGCCCCGCTCGGCGGATCGCTGCGCCGTACCGAGAACTACCAGGGCGACGACTGGGTGGTGCAGACGGTCGCGGGCACTTCGGGGCGCTTCTACCGCTGCCCGGGCTGCGACCAGGAGATCCCGCCCGGGGTGGGCCACGTGGTGGCCTGGCCGGTGCACGGCGCCGGGGTGGACGACCGGCGGCACTGGCACCGGGCGTGCTGGGGAGCGCGGGAGCGCCGGGCCTCCAACATCCTGCGAGGCCGCGGCGCTCCGCGGTACTGACCCGGTACTGACCCGGTATTCCTCGGGTTCCGAGCTGCTCGAACCCCGAACTGCGGGAACTCCCTCAGGCGTCGCGGCTCTTGAGCACCAGCGCGCCGCCGACCAGGGCCGCCGCGGTCCAGGCCAGGCAGATGGTGAAGCCCGCCCACGGCCCGTACGGCTGGCCGGTCTGCTCGTACACCAGCAGCACCCGCGAGCCGGCGTAGTCGGGGAAGTAGTGGGCCAGGGTCTTGACCTTCGGCACCGCCGAGAGGATCGGCGAGAGCAGGAAGAAGAACGGCACCAGCACGCCCAGCGCGAGCGTCTGGTTGTGCAGCATGGCGGTGACGCCGGCCGAGAACAGGCAGATCATCGTCAGGTACAGCGCCGCTCCGAGCACCGCGCGCAGCACGTTCGGCTCGCTCAGGCTGGTGGAGTGCGAGCCCAGCAGTGCCTGGCCGACGAAGAAGGTGACGAAGGCCGTCACCAGCGAGACCGCGAGGGCCAGCGTGCCGAGCACCATCGCCTTGCCGGCCAGCAGGGTGCCGCGCTGGGGGACGGCGGCCAGGGTGACCCGGATCATGCCGCTGCTGTACTCGTTGCCGATCGCCAGCACGCCGAAGACGATGATGGCCAGTTCGCCGAGCATGATGCCGGAGAAGGCCGTGCCGGTGGCGTCGAACGGGCTCTGGTCGTGCCGCCGGAACTCGGTGAAGTTGTTGTTGGTGAGCAGGGACAGCAGCGCGCCGATGCCCACGGTGACCACGAAGGCCAGCGCGAGGGTCCAGACCGTCGAGCGGACGCTGCGGATCTTCGTCCACTCGGAGCGCAGGATCGCCGGGAAGGACGCCATCTCAGTTCTCCTCCTGCCGCACCGCCGCGGTCGGCCGGTTGCCGTCCGCCTTCCAGCCCGCGCCCCAGCCGCCGGACGTGCCGGTCGTGCCGGCCGCCTCCCGGTCGGGGCCGCGGCCCGCGTGGTACTCCACCGAGTCCGCCGTCATCTGCATGAACGCCTCCTCCAACGAGGCCTGCTGCGGGCTGAGTTCGTGCAGGACCACACCGTGGGAGGCGGCCAGCTCGCCGAGGTGCGCGAGGTCGCCGTTGACCACCTCGTAGGAGCCGTCCGGCCCCGGCTCGTGCCGCAGGCCGGCCCCGGCCAGGACGTCGAGCAGGCGCTCGGGCTGGGGGCTGCGCAGCCGTACGGCGGAGCGGGAGTTGCGCCGGATGAACTCCGGCATCGGCAGGTCGGCGAGCAGCCGGCCCTTGCCGATGACCACCAGGTGGTCGGCGGTGACGGCCATCTCGCTCATCAGGTGGGAGGAGACGAAGACCGTCCTGCCCTCGCCGGCGAGGCGCTTCATCAGGTTGCGGATCCAGAGGATGCCCTCCGGGTCCAGGCCGTTGACCGGCTCGTCGAACATGACGATCTCCGGGTCGCCGAGCAGCGCCGAGGCGATGCCCAGGCGCTGGCCCATGCCGAGCGAGAAGCCGCGGGCCCGCTTGCGGGCGACCGGGGTCAGACCGACCAGGGCGAGCACCTCGTCCACCCGGCGCACGGGGATCCGGTTGCTCTGGGCGAGCCAGAGCAGGTGGTCGCGGGCGGTGCGGCCGGGGTGCACGGCCTTGGCCTCCAGCAGGGCGCCGATCTTCTTGAGCGGTTCGCTGAGCTGTCCGTAGCGTCTGCCGTCGATGGTGACGCTGCCCCCGGTCGGGCGGTCCAGGTCGAGGATCATGCGCATGGTGGTGGACTTGCCCGCGCCGTTGGGGCCGAGGAAGCCGGTGACCACCCCCGGGGGGACCGTGAAGCTGAGCCGGTCCACCGCGAGCGTCTTGCCATAACGTTTTGTCAGGTCGTGCAACTCGATCATTGGTGCTCCCTTACTCTCTGTCAGGCTAGGACAAAGCGGATAGGGCGGCCCGCTGAGTGGGCCTGCCGGGCCCACCCGAATACGGTGGGCGCATGAGCGAGCGAAGCGAGCGAAACATCGAGAGGTGCGCGTTGGGTCATGCCCCTGCCGAGCGAAGCGAGGTGGGCGCATGAGTCAGCTCCCCTCCACAGTGTCCGTCCGCGAAAGCGGAACCGGAACACCACTCGTGCTCCTGCACGCCTTTCCGTTGAACGCCTCGATGTGGTCCGCCCAGCTGGACGCGCTGCCCGGCCTGACCGGGGACGAGGCCCGGGTGCTCGCCCCCGACCAGCGGGGCTTCGGAGGCACCGAGCTGGGTACGGACGAGCCCTCGCTGGACCTGGTCGCCGACGACCTGGCGCTGCTCCTGGACGCGGCCGGGATCGACCGCGCGGTGGTCGGCGGGCTTTCGATGGGCGGCTACGTGGCACTCGCCTTCGCCCGCCGCCACCCGGACCGGCTGTCCGGCCTGCTGCTGTCCAACACCCGTGCCACCGCCGACACCGACGCCGTCCGGGCCAACCGGGAGCGGATCGCGGCCGCCGTCACCGCCCGCGGCAGCGTGCAGCTGCTGCTGGACGAGCACGTCGCGGCCGGGCAGCTCGGGCCCGACTCCCAGCACCTGGTGGAGCGGGTGCAGGCGATGGTGGCCGCCGCCCCGCCGGCCGCCGTCGCCTGGGCCCAGCGGGCCATGGCGGCCCGTCCGGACTCCCTGGAGGTGCTGGCCGGGCTCCGGGTCCCGCTCGCGGTGGTCGCGGGCGCCCTGGACGCCCTGGTGTCGCTGGAGGAGGCCGAGCGGATGGCCCGGGCCGCCCCGGACGCCGAGCTGACCGTCGTCCCCGGCGTGGGCCACCTCAGCGCCCTGGAGTCCCCGGGGGCGTTCGACGCCGCCGTCCGCCGGCTGCTCTCCCGGGTGGCCGCCGGATGAGCCCGGACCCGGCGGGCTGGGACTTCTCGGCCCTGGAGGTGACCGGCCGGATGCCGGTGACGAACCGTGGCGAGGGGCTGGTGGAGCTGACCCTGGAACCGCTCGGCGAGGACTACTGGATGCGCCCCGGGGAGACCTTCATCGTCACCTCGTACGGCGACTACGGGTCCGGGCACCCGTTCGAGGTGCAGTACTGGCCCGACTCGGTGTCGGTCTGGTGCACCTCCTGGTTCGGCACCGTCTCGGACGACGAGGGCAACCAGCTCAGCAGCGGGCACCAGCGGCCCGACGGGGCCTATCCCCGCTGAGGCGCGCCCCGGAAAACCTGCCCGAGGTGGTGACGGGGAGACGGCCGACAGGCCCTCACCCGAGAGGGTGAGGGCCTGTCGCGGGCCGTGTCGGCGGCTGCGTCAGCGCGACTGCTGGGCGGGCACGCCCATGGTGTCGTCGTTCGGCAGCGAGGCGGCGGCGACGGCCGCGCCGGTCAGCGTCGCCAGCATCTCGCGGACGTTGGTCAGCTGGGCGTTGATGCTGTCACGACGGTTGGTCAGCGCCGCGAGCTCGCGCTCGGACTCGCTGCGGATGCGGTCCGCCTTGGCGTTGGCGTCCGCCACGATGTCCTCGGACTGGCGCTGGGCCGTCTCGACGGTCTGGCGGGCCCGGCGCTCGGCGTCGGTGCGCAGCTTCTCGGCCTCCAGGCGCAGCTGCTCGGCCCGGTGCTCGATCTCGGCGAGGCGCTTCTCGGCCTTGGCCTGACGGGCGGCCAGGTCGCGCTCCGACTGCTCCCGGCGCTTGGCCAGGTTGGTCTCGAACTCCAGCGCGGCCTGGGCGGCCTTGGTGCGGGTCTCCTCGAAGAGGGCGTCCGCCTCCTCGCGCTTGTTCTGGGCGTCCTTGTTGGCCTCGGCGCGCAGCTGGGCGGCGTCGCTCTTCGCCTTGTCGACGATCCGCAGGCCCTCGTCCTCGGCCTTGGCCTTGCGGTCCTTGGCGTAGTTCTCGGCCTCCGTCCGGACCTGCTGGGCGGCGGCCTCGGCCAGCTCGCGGTGCTGCTCGGAGGCGCGGTGCGCCTCGTCGCGCAGGTCCTTGGCCTCCTCCTCGGCCAGTCGCAGGATCTTCTCGACCCGGGCGCCGAGACCGGCGTAGGAGGGCTCCTGCTCGGCGACCGCCGCCTGGGCGGTCTGGGTCTCCAGGTGGAGCTCCTCGATGCGCTTCTCCAGCGCGCTGATCCGGGTCAAGGCACTGTCACGGTCGGCCACCAGCTTGGTGATCCGCTCGTCGACCTGGGCGCGCTCGTACCCACGGCGCACCAGGTCGAAGCCGTGAGGGGAGTGACTGTCGCTCATGGGACTCTGGGCTTCCTGTCGTCAAACCGCTGAGGTGGTTGAGGGAATCCTGACACGGTACCGGAGTGTCGACGGCGAAATGCCGTTTCCTCACGGACAATGACCGCCAATGTCCGCTCAATCGGGTGGTGCGTTCTTGGAGCGATTGCCACCCGACCGGGGAGAGCCAACTCCGGCACCGGCCTTGGCACCCCCGTCCTTCTTGGTGTTGCTTCCCCCGTTGGCCTGGGCGACCGGTGACGGTGCCTCGAACGCCTCCAGCGCCGACAGCACGTCCTGGACCCTGGAGATCTCGGTGTTGATGTCCTTGCGGCGGCGCACCAGCTCGTCCAGCTCCCGCCGGCCCTCGTCGGTGACCCGCTCGGCTTCGGCCTTCGCCTCGGCGATCAGCCGCTCGGCCTCCGCCTTCGCCAGCTCGATCTGCTCGTCCGCGGTGCGGTCCGCCTCGTTCAGCCGCCTCTCCGCCTCGGTCGCCGCGTTGTCGAGCCGCTCCTCGGCCTCGGCCTCGGCCGACGCCAGCTTGGCCTCGGCCTTCTCGATCAGCGCCTCGGCGCGGTCGGTGGAGTTGGCGAGCTTGGTCTCCGCCTCCTTGAGCAGGCCCTCGGCCTTGCGGACGGCGGACAGCCGGACCTTGCTGGCCTCCGCGGAGGCCTCCGAGGTGAGCTCGGAGGCCCGCTCCTCGGCGGCGGCGACCAGGGCGGCGGCCCGGTCCTCGGCCTCGGCGACGGTGGCGACCGCCTGCTCCTCGGCCTCCGTCAGCTGCTCCTGAGCGGCCGTCACCAGCGCGTCCACCCGCTCGCCGGCCGACTTCATCGCCGCCGCGTTCTCCTTGCGGGCCCGCTCGTGCAGCGCCTCCACCTCGGCGTCGGTGCGCTCGCGCAGCTCCTCGGCGCGCTCGCGGATCGCGGTGGCGTCCCGGCGGGCCTCGGCGAGCAGGGCGTCCGCGTCGGAGCGGCCCTTCTCGACCGCGGCCTGGCCGGCGGCCTCGCCGGCCGCGACCAGCCGGTCGGCCTCCTTACGGGCGGCGGCGACCATCGCGTCCGCCTGTTCCTCGGCGGCGGCGGTGGTGGCCAGCGCGGTGGTCTGGGCGTCCTCGCCGAGCGCCTCGGCGTCCGCGAAGGCCTTCTCCAGGACGGCCTTGGCCCGGTCCCTGGTGGCCTTGTCGAACTGCTCGGCGGCCTCCCGGGTCTCCGCGTCGTAGGCGTCGGCGCGGGAGCGGGTGGCGGCGTCGTACTCGTCGGCCAGGGTGCGGGTGGCGAGGGCGTACTCCTCGGCCTCGGCGCGCAGCCCGGCGGCCAGCTCCTCGGCGTCGGCGACGGTCCGGGCGCCCTGGGCCTCGGCGTCGGCCACCGTACGGGCGGCCTGGGCCTCGGCCTCCGCGCGCAGCTGCTCGGCCGCCTCCCGGGCGGCGCGCAGCTCGGCCTCGGCGTCGGCGCGCAGCTGCTCGTCGTAGGCCTGGGCCTCGGCGCGCTGACGGCCGAGCTCGGCCTCGGCGGCCTCCCGCTCGGCGGTGAGCTCCAGCTCGGTCTGCTCGCGCAGGGCGGCGGTCTCGGCCTCGGTCCGGGCGCGCAGGTCGGCGCTGTAGCGGTCGGCGGCCTCGCGCTGTTCGGTGCTGTACCGCTCGGCCGCCTCGCGCTGCTCGGCGGTCTCCCGGTCGGCCAGGTCGCGCACCTCGGCGGCGTACCGGTCCGCGGCCTCGCGCTGCTCGGTCGTCTCGCGTTCGGCGAGTTCGCGCTGCTCCGCGGTCTCGCGGTCGGCGAGGGCGCGGGTCTCGGCGGCGTCCCGCTCGGCCCGCTCGCGGGTGTCCGCGGCCTCCTGCTCGGCGGTGGCGCGCAGTGCGGCGATCTGCTCGGCGGCGGCCTCGTGCAGGCCGGCCACCGACTGGCGGACCTCGGCGGCCTCCTCCTCGGCGGCGGCGACCAGCTCGGCGCCCTCGGCCCTGGCCGCGGCGACCACGTCCTCGCCGTCGGCCCGCGCCTGCTCCAGGACGGCGGCGGCCTCGGCGCGGATGCCGTCGGCGGTGGCACGGGCCTCGGACAGCTCCCGGCCGGCCTCGGCCCGTACGGTCTCGGCCTGCTCGTTGGCCAGCGTCAGCTCGGCGGCGGCCTTCTCGCGGGTCGCCTTGGCGTCCTGCGCGGCCTCCGCCCGGCGCTGCTCGGCGGCGGCCGCGGCCTGCTCCAGCAGCTCGTCGGCCTCGGCACGGCGGTCGACGGCGTACTGCTCGACCTCGGCGCGCACCTCGGTGGCGTGCCGCTCGACCTCGGCCCGCAGCTCGACGGCGTGCTGTTCGGCCTCGGTGCGGACGCGGTCGGCGTACGTCTCGGCGTTCTCGCGCTGCTGGGTGGTCTCCTGCTGGGCGAGGGCGCGCAGTTCGGCGGCGTACCGGTCCGTCGCCTCGCGCAGCTCGGTCGTCTCGGCGGCGGTGCGCTCGGTGAGCTCGACGGCGTGCTGTTCGGCCTCGGTGCGGACGCGGTCGGCGTAGGCCTCGGCGTTCTCGCGCTGCTGGGTGGTCTCCTGCTGGGCGAGGGCGCGCAGTTCGGCGGCGGCCTGTTCGGCCTCGGCGCGCTGCTCGGCGGCGTACCGGTCGGCGGCGGCGCGGACCTCGGCACTCTCCTCGGCGGTGCGCTCGATGAGCTCGGCGGCGGCCCGCTCGGCCTGCTCGCGGGCGGTTTGGGCGCCGGCCAGCTGCTCGGCGGTCTCCTCGCGCTCGCGCCGCAGCCCGGCGGCGGCCTCCTCGCGCTCGCGCCGGCTCTCCTCGCGCAGCGCGTTCGCGGCGGCCTCGGCCTCGGCCCGGGTACGGGCGGCCTCGGTGTCGGCCTCGGTGCGCACCCGCTCGGCGTCGGCGACGGCGGCCTCCCGGACGGCCGTCGCCTCGGCCTGGGCCTCGGCGGTCAGGGCCTGCGCGGCGGCGCTCGCCTCGGACCGCACCCGCTGGTCGAACTCGGCGGCTTCGCGCCGGAGTTCGGAGGTCTCGCGCTCTGCGGCGGTCCGGTTCTCGGCGGCCGCGGCCCGGGCGGCGGCCAGGGCGTCCTGGCCCTGCTGCTCGGCCGCGGCGGTGATCTTCTCGGCCTCGGCCCGGGCCCGGGCGAGGGTCTGCTCGGCCCGGCCCTGGGTTTCGGCGGCCTGCTCCTGGGCCTGCTCGCGCAGCCGCTCGATCTCGCCGGCCGCGCCCGCGCGCAGTTCGTCCGCGTCGGACTTGGCCTTGGTGAGCAGCTCCTCGGCGTTCTTCGCCGACTCCTCGATCTGCAGGACGGCCTGGCGGCGCGCCTCGCTGCGGGACCGGTCGGCCTCGGCGGCGGCCTGGGCGCGCAGTTCCTCGGCCTCGGCCCGCAGCCGGGCCGCCTCGTCCTGCATCTGCTCGATCCGCTCGCGGATCGCGGCAGCGTCGTCCAGGGCGGCGTTCTGGGCCTGCTCGACGGCGGCCTGGGCCTGCTCGCGCAGCCGCTGGGCCTCGGCCCGCGCCTCGGCGCGGATCCGCTCGGCCTCCGCGGCGGCCTCGGCGCGCGCCGTCTCGGCGTCCTGGTTGGCCCGGCCGAGCACCTCCTCGGCGGTCTTGGCGGCCTTGGCGAGGTGGACGGTGGCGTCCTTGGCACCGGCCGCCCGGCCCGCCTCCTCGGCCTCGCCGCGCAGCCGCTGGGAGTCGGCCTCGGCCTGCGCCCGCAGCTCGGCCACATCCCGCTCGGCCTGGGCGCGCAGCTCGGCGATCGCGGCCTCGGCCTCGGCCTTCAGCTGGGCGGCGACCGACTCGGCGGTGGCCCGCAGCCGCTCGCTCTCCTCGGCGGCGGCGGCCTTGGCGGCGTCCGCCTCGGCCTGCCGGGTGGCGGCCTCGGCCCGGACCGCTTCGGCCTCGGCGCGGATCGCCTCGGACTCCTTGGTGGCCTGGGCGACCAGTCGGGCGATCTCGGCACGGGCGGTCTGCGAACGCTGCTCGGTGGCGGCCACGCCGTCGGCGACCTTGCGCTCGGCGGCGGCCTCGGCGTCGGCCTGGAGCTGCTCGGCGGCCTGCTCGGCCTGGGCGCGCAGCTCGGCGGCCTCCTGGCGGGTGCGCTCGGCCTCGGCGATCGCCTCGGCGCGCAGTCGCTCTATCTCGGCCTTCGCGGCATCGAGCTGCTGCTCGGCGCGGATCTGCTCGGCGGCGGCCTGCTCCTTGAGCCGGCCGATCTCGGCCTGCGCGGCGGCCAGCTGCTGCTCGGCGGCGGCGTGGGCGGCGGCCAGCTCCTGCTGGGCCTGGCCGCGGGCGGCGTCCACGTCGGCGGCGGCCTGGGCACCGGCCTGCTGGGCGTGCTCGGAGGCGGCGCGCAGCAGGCGCTCGGCGTCGCTCTGGGCCTTCTGCAGGGCGGCCTCGGCGGCGGCCTGGGCCTCGCCCCGGGCCGCGTCCACGTCGGCGGCGGTCTGGGCGCGGGCGTGGTCGGAGAGGGCGGCCGCCTCGGCGCGCGCCGCGGCGACCATCCGCTCGGCCTCGGCGCGGGCCTCCTGCAGCAGGCGCTGGGCCTCCTGCTCGGAGCCGGTCCGGGTCTGTTCGGCCCAGCCGTTGACGTGCTGCTCGGCGGAGCGGCGAAGCTCGGTGAGCTCCTCCTCCAGCTGGCGGCGGCGGGCGGTGAGCTCGGCCTCCAGCCGGGCGGTGCGCTCGGCGGCCTCGGCCATGATCCGCTGGGTGGCGGCCTGGGAGTCGCGCAGCTGGCGCTCGGCGTCCGCGCGCATCTGCTGGGCCTGCATCTCGGCGGTGCGGAGCATCTGCTCCGCCTGGCCGGAGACGGCGTCGAAGGCGCGCGGCTGGGCGAGCATGCGCCGGGACTCGTGCAGCTTGGCCCGGAGCACCTCCACCTGGTAGGCGAGGTCCTCGGCATGCTCGACTGCCTTGTCCCGCTCCTTCCGAGTCCGACCCATCTCGGCCTCGAACTGGGAGAGGTGATCGTCAACCTCGTAGCGGTCGTTGCCCCGCACTCCGCGGTCCCATCCATCTCCTGGTCGCGTCCTCGACCCGGCCGGTCCGGGGCGCCCTTGTCCGGGGTGCCGGTCCGACTGGTCCTTGCATCCGCGGCCACCGGACGTCCCCCTGCCAAGCCGGGGGCGTCCGCCGCGGTCGTCGGAGTCCTGGCCGCGGGAGCGCGGGGGTTCCGCGTTCCCTCGTCCGGGTGGACTCCTGGGCGAACTCTTGCCTGTGGAGAATGGTGACAGATCCGTCTTGCGACTGTTCAGCCGTGCCCGCGTACTGGACTCCCCTGCGACGGGCCGACCACCGGAGGGCGGACAGGCCTGTCATCGGCCGTGCCCGTCGCCTCCGTCCCCCGGATTCGTCGCGCACCTGGGCATTGTAGTGGGAGCGCACTGCGGGGGAATGGCCGCGTGGGGGTTTTCCGGCTGCCGGACCAGGTTACTGACGGGTCGCTAGGGTCGGGACCCGGTCACGGGGGGTTCCGGCGGCCTCAGTGCCCTTCGTGCTCGGTGGGCCGGGCGGACGTGACCAGCTCGGTCAGCACCCCGCCGCAGTCCTTGGGGTGCAGGAAGGTGATCCGCGAGCCCATCGAGCCGATCCGCGGCTCGTCGTAGAGGACCCGGACGCCCTTGCCGCGGATGGCCTCGGAGTCGCCGTCCACGTCGGCGGTGCCGAAGGCGATGTGGTGCACGCCCTCGCCGTTCTTCTCCAGCCACTTGGCGACGGTGGAGTCCGGCCGGGTCGGCTCCAGCAGCTGGAGGTACGAGGCGCCGCCGTCGTCCGTCCCGTTGATCCGGAGCATCGCCTCGCGGACGCCCTGCTCCTCGTTGACCTCGCTGTGGAACACCTCGAAGCCGTAGGTGGCGCGGTAGAACTCGACCGTCTTGTCGAGGTCTCGACAGGCGATGCCGATGTGGTCGATACGGGTCAGCACGGCGGCCTCCAGGGCGTGGACGGGAAGTGGCACCCAGTGCAGCGTATGGTCCTCGGCCCGCGCCAGTGCCGGACGTGCGAGCCTGCTCACACGCGGATCGCCCGGGAACCGCGCGCGGTCTTCCAGCCGGACGTTCACCCGGACCGCGTTGACACGGTGTTGACTGGATGGTGCCAGTGCGCTCGATCACACCGTCGCTCCGGTGACGGGCGGAAAACGGGTCAGTACCCTGAGCGCATCCTCACCTGGCCACGACGTGCGAAGGGGCCCGTCCCATGACCAACACCACCTCTGTGATCGTTGCCGGTGCGCGGACCCCGATGGGTCGCCTGCTCGGCTCCCTCAAGGGCTTCTCCGGTGCCGACCTCGGCGGCTTCGCGATCAAGGGCGCGCTGGAGCGGGCCGGGATCACGGGGGAGCAGGTCCAGTACGTGATCATGGGCCAGGTGCTGCAGGCCGGCGCCGGCCAGATCCCGGCCCGCCAGGCCGCCGTCAAGGCCGGCATCCCGATGAACGTCCCGGCGCTGACCATCAACAAGGTCTGTCTCTCCGGCCTGGACGCCATCGCGCTGGCCGACCAGCTGATCCGGGCCGGCGAGTTCGACATCGTGGTGGCCGGCGGCCAGGAGTCGATGACCAACGCGCCGCACCTGCTGCCGAAGTCCCGCGAGGGCTACAAGTACGGCGCGGTCGAGGTGCTCGACGCCATGGCGTACGACGGCCTGACCGACGCCTACGAGAACATCCCGATGGGCGAGTCCACCGAGAAGCACAACACCCGCCTGGGCATCCCGCGCGAGGTCCAGGACGAGATCGCCGCCGCCTCCCACCAGCGGGCCGCCAAGGCGCAGGCCGACGGCGTCTTCGACGCCGAGATCGTCCCGGTCGCCATCCCGCAGCGCAAGGGCGAGCCGGTGCTGTTCACCCAGGACGAGGGCATCCGCGCCGACACCACCGTCGAGGGCCTCGCCAAGCTGCGCCCGGCCTTCACCAAGGACGGCACGATCACCGCCGGCACCTCCTCGCAGATCTCCGACGGCGCCGCCGCCGTGGTCGTGATGAGCAAGGCCAAGGCCGAGGAGCTGGGCCTCACCTGGATCGCCGAGATCGGCGCGCACGGCAACGTGGCCGGCCCGGACAACTCGCTCCAGTCGCAGCCGTCCAACGCGATCAGGCACGCGCTGGCCAAGGAGGGCCTGGAGGTCTCCGACCTCGACCTGATCGAGATCAACGAGGCCTTCGCGGCCGTCGCCCACCAGTCGATGAAGGACCTGGGCGTCTCCTCCGACATCGTCAACGTCAACGGCGGCGCGATCGCGCTCGGCCACCCGATCGGCATGTCCGGCGCCCGCGTGGTGCTCACCCTCGCGCTGGAGCTGCAGCGCCGCGGCGGCGGGGTCGGCGCGGCCGCCCTGTGCGGCGGCGGCGGCCAGGGCGACGCGCTGATCGTGCGCGTGCCGAAGGCCTGATCGACGCTCTGACCTCGGGGCTGCGGACCGCCACAAGTGGTCCGCAGCCCTTTGGGCCTTTCAGGCCCCTTTCGGCATCTGCGCAAGGAGACCCTGATGATCGATGTCGCCACGCTGGTCGAGCAGGCCCGGGAGGGCCGGCCGCGGGCGGTCGCCCGGCTGATCACGCTCGTCGAGAACGCCGCTCCGCAGCTGCGGGAGGCGATGGCCGCGCTCGCGCCGTACACCGGGCAGGCCTACACGGTGGGCCTGACCGGCTCGCCCGGGGTCGGCAAGTCCACCTCCACCTCGGCGCTGGTCTCCGCCTACCGGCGGCTCGGCAAGCGGGTCGGGGTGCTCGCCGTCGACCCGTCCTCGCCGTTCTCCGGCGGGGCGCTGCTGGGCGACCGGGTCCGGATGCAGGACCACGCGACCGACCCCGAGGTGTTCATCCGCTCGATGGCCACCCGCGGGCACCTCGGCGGGCTGTCCTGGGCGGCCCCCCAGGCGCTGCGGGTACTGGACGCGGCCGGGTGCGAGGTGATCCTGGTCGAGACGGTGGGCGTGGGCCAGTCCGAGGTCGAGGTCGCCGCCCAGGCCGACACCGCGGTGGTGCTGCTGGCCCCCGGGATGGGCGACGGCATCCAGGCCGCGAAGGCGGGCATCCTGGAGATCGGCGACGTCTTCGTGGTCAACAAGGCCGACCGGGACGGCGCCGACGCCACCGCCCGGGAGCTCAACCACATGCTGGGCCTCGGCGAGGCCCGCGAGGCGGGGGACTGGCGCCCGCCGATCGTCAAGACCGTCGCGGCGCGCGGCGAGGGCGTGGAGGAGGTGGTGGAGGCGCTGGAGAAGCACCGCGCCTGGCTGGAGGAGCACGGCGAACTGGCCGCGCGCCGCCGCCGCCGGGCGGCCCAGGAGATCGAGGCCATCGCCCTGGCCGAGCTGCGCGCCCGGATCGGGGACCTCTCCGGCGACCGTCTGCTGGCCGGCCTCGCCGAACGCGTGGCCACCGGCACCCTCGACCCCTACGGCGCCGCCGACGAACTCGTCGCCGGCCTGACCACGGGCTGAGCCCGGCGGCTCGCGCAGGAAGTCGGCCCGGCCGACTTCCTGCGCGGCGTGAGCCGAAGGCTACGAGCGGCCGCGGAGGCCGCGCAGGTGCTCGGCGACGGGGGCGAGGGCCTCGTAGATGGCGTCGAGCTGTTCCGGGGTGAAGCGGTCGATGAAGTGGGCCCGGACGCTGCGGACGTGGTCGGGCGCGACCCGCTGCATGGTTTCCCAGCCCTGCTCGGTGAGGTGGGCGTAGAGGCCGCGGCGGTCGCCGGGGCACTCCTGGCGCAGGACCAGGCCGGCGTTCTCCATGCGGGTGATCTGGTGGGAGAGCCGGCTCTTCGACTGCAGGGTGGCGGTCGCCAGGTCGGTCATCCGCATCCGGTGGTCGGGCGCCTCGGAGAGCACGACCAGGATCTCGTAGTCGTTGATCGCCAGGTTGTGGGGCTGGAGTTCGCGGCTGAGCTGGTATTCGAGCAGCTTGGCGACCTCAAGATGGGCGCGCCACATCCGCTGCTCCCTGGCGGTCAGCCAGGGAGTCTCCTCCTCGGGCCGCGGCTCAGGGGTGTCCGCAGTGTCGATCGTGTGCGTATCCATGGGTCCAGCATAGCGGATTTAGTTCAATCTTGTACAAGTTTACAGGCCGAAACGCCGCCCGAGTTCGCCCAGATTACCGAGGCCCGGCGCGTTGGGGTGGTTGCCGCCGTGGCCCGGCTGGGGCGGCACCCCGGCTCCCGGGACGCCCGCCTCGGCGTCCACCCGGCCCACCGAACGCTCGGCCATCAGCTGCTCGCTCGACTGCACCAGCACCTGCCCGGCGCCGATGAACTCGAACTGGTGCTCCTCGCCGGAGGCCCCGCCGATGCCGGTCAGCCGCCGTAGACCGCCGACCACCCCGTGCAGGTAGTCGTGGTCGTAGTGGTGGCACGGCGCCGGACAGTCCGCCCAGCCGACCAGGGCCTGCGGGTCCACCCGGACCGGCGGCTCCACGAAGTGCACCGGCCCGTTGGAGGCGGCGACGAAGCGGCCGGTGCCGATCAGGGTCAGGAACCCCGGGATGATCGACTGCTTGAGCCGCAGCGTCGGGTCGAAGGCGAGCAGGTTGCCGGAGCGGACCGTCAGGTTGCCGTCGTCCAGGTCGTAGGAGTTGAGGTCGTAGGCGCGGTCGGCCAGCAGCAGCTTGCCGCTGCCCTGAGCGACCACCCAGTCCGCCGCGTGCAGCGGGGAGTTGAAGTGCTGCCCGAGCACCCGGTCGATCATCCCGGCGCCGACGCCGCGGAAGGTGATGTCGCCGTAGTAGGCGACCATCTTGCCCTTCTGCAGGAAGTACGAACCGTTCAGGTCGACGGCGAAGGCGTACGGGTTGACGTTGTCGTTGGCCGGCAGGGTGTACGCGTCGTACACGACCGGGCCCTCGCCGCCGTGGGTGCTCGGCAGCGGGGCCTGCCGGCCGTCGAACTGCTCCTGGGCGTAGGCCTGTTGGGGCTGGGCCGGAGCCTGCGGCTGGTGGCCGGGCGGCGGGGGAGGGGGCGGCGGGTAGACCGCGGAGCGGCCGTGGTTCGGCGGCACCGGCGGCACCGCGAAGCCCGGCTGGGTCGGCTGGTCGTGCGGCGACTGCCCGTACGGGGACTGCCCGTACGGCGGCTGCGGCGGCTGCGGAGGGTAGGACATCAGAGCTTCTCCTCGCTCGCCTGGACGTACACCGTGCCCTGCCCGGACAGCTCCAGCTGGAACGCCTCGCCCGAGCCGCGGCCGATCATCTCGCGCCAACCGATCGCCGTGGACAGCTTGTTGCGCACCTCGCCGCGGTGGGCCACGTACGCCTGCGGGTCGACGTGCACCGACTGGCCCGGGGTGATCGGCAGTTCGAAGACGCCGCCGTGGGCCATCACCGCGACCGAGCCGTGGCCCTCCAGTCGGGTGGTGAACAGGCCCTGCCCGCTGACCTGGCCGCGGACCATGCCCATCACCCCGCCCTGCGAGCCGAGGAACACGGTGGACTGCCGCAGAGTGCCCTCGAAGACGAGCAGCCGGTCCGCCTCGACGAACAGGGTGTCGCCGGTGAGGTCGACCACGTGGACGTGGTGGCCGCCGTGGCCGAACATCACCCGCCCCTGGCCCTCGACGGTCATCAGCGGGGTGTCCTCGTTGGCGACCCGGCGGCCGATCATCGACATCACGCCGCCCTGGCCGCCGGTGATGTTCGGGGTGAAGCGGACGTCGCCGGTGTACCCGAGCATCGCCCCGCGCTGGCTGAACAGCCGCTGGCCGGGCACCACCTGGGCCTCGACCATCTTCCCGTTGATCCGGCTGAAGCCCATCAGACGTCACCCCCGAGGGTGACCTTCTCCGAGGGCTGGACGTACACCAGGCCCTCGCCGGTGAACTCGACCTGGACGGCCTCGCCGCCGCCCTCGCCGATCACCGTCGTCCAGCCCGCACCCGACTTGAGGCTGCGGTGGAGGCTGCCGGTGTGCGCGATGTACGCGCCGGGGTCGACCCGCAGCGGCATGTCCTTGCCGACCCGCAGGATGACGGCCGGGCCGTTCGAGGTGACGGCGGCCCAGCCGTGGCCCTCCACCTTGGTGGTGAAGAGGCCGTTGCCCGAGGAGACACCGTTCAGCCCGGTGAAGCTGGTGCCGGTGTGCAGGCCCGCCTCGGTGCACAGCAGGTTGTCCGCCTCGACGTAGAGCGTCTCCCCGTCGAGGCGGACCAGGTTGATCTCGGTGGCCTTGTCGGCGAAGTAGCAGGTGCCCTGCCCCTTCACCTCCATGACCGTCATCCGTTCGCCGGTGAGCCTGCGGGCGACCATGCCGCGCAGGCCGTCCCCTCCACCGGTCAGCTTCTTGAAAGTCATCTGGCCGGTGTAGGCGACCATCGAGCCGTGCCGGGCCTTGACGGCGTCGCCGCCCAACTCGACGGCGAGCACCCGCGATCCCTGGAGTCTGAACTGTGCCACGGCCGCAATCTAGCTTCCGCCGGGGCGGCCGGGCGAGGGGGCGGGGCCCAACCGGTACGGACCCGGGACAATCGTTCGGGTCAGGAACGTGCGTGCGCCCCGTGGCCGCGGCCGTGGGCGGGGACGGCTCCGGCCGCCTCCTCGACCTCCAGCAGCGAGGCCGAGTGGCGCTCCGCCTCGAAGGCCACCACGCCGCCGCGCAGGCCGAACAGCCGCTTGGAGAGCATGATCCAGAGCACTGCGGCGATGTTCAGCAGCAGGGTGCAGATCTTCACCGCGCTGACGTGCTCGTGCAGCTCGTAGCCCTCCAGCGGGAGGAAGGCGGCGGTGGCGACCACGGTCAGGTACTCGGCCCAGCGCCGGCCCAGCCAGAGGCCGACCGCCTCGACGATCTCGATCAGCGCGTAGGCGATCATCGCGCCCGCGACGATCAGCAGGGTCTTCTTCTGGTAGCCGAAGGTCTTGCGGATCGTCTCCACGATCGGGGCGTGGTCGAGGTCCCAGTGGAAGTGGTCGGTGACCGGCTTGAAGACCGTGAGGTCCTGCTCGAAGATCCGCTGCACGGCCTCCTGGCTGTTGGAGAACTTCCAGACGCCCCAGGCCATCAGGATGATGATCACGCCGCGCAGCACCCGCTCGACGGCCAGGAAGCGCAGGATGAACAGGTCCCGCAGCGCCTTGCCGCGCGGCACCAGCGGGGCGTCCGCCGCCGGGCCGGAGCCGTGCGGGGCGCCGAGCGAGAAGTCGCCGCAGCGCAGGCAGCGCCAGGCGTCGCCGACGGCGGTGGCGGCGTGCAGCCGGGAGGCCAGCTCGGGCTCGGTCGGCGCGTAGGTGATGTGGCCGCGCTTGGCGCAGGTCCTGCGGTCCCAGTCGCGCTTGAACATGTGGTGACTACCCCCCGTGTGCGGTGCCGGTGGCGCCCGGTTCCGGTGGGCGCGCGGGCAGCAGGATAGGGGGTACGGGCGGCGCGCTGCCGCACCCCTCGCGGTTCTGGCGCGGGGCTGTGACATCCGGCACGGTGGCCACCCCCGGTCCGGGACTCGGACATGTGCTCGGTGATAATGGCCGGAAGGCTTGTGAGTCGCTTCACAAGCGCGCCCGCCGCCTCCGACCCCCGTATTGAGGTATCCAACGTGAACAGCAGCGCCGTCCACCGCTTGCGCCTGGTCTCCGCCCCCGAGGGGATCTCCTTCATCCTGCTGCTGATCTGCTCGGTGCTGAAGCGGACCACGTCCTTCGACGCCGTGCCGGTGATGGGCATGGTCCACGGGATCCTGTTCATCCTGTACGTGGTCTTCTGGATCCAGGCCTGGCAGACGCAGAAGTGGGACCCCAAGCGCGGGGTCCTGCTGTTCGTGCTCTCGGTGCTGCCGTTCGGTGGTTTCGTCGCCGAGCGGATGCTCGGCCGCGAGGAGCGCGGGGAGCTGCGGCCCGCCACCGCCTGACCTGCCGGCGGACGGTCGACAGGCTGCCGCGGCCTCCTCTCCCAAAGGGCCGCGCCAGCCTGTCGCCGTTTCTCGCCGGGAGTGGATCGGGGGTTGGTCAGAAGCATGACAACACCTGCCGCCGAAGAACAGGGCGTCCCGGGGGATTGGCCGGGAGTCGTCGGCGCGGGCACGGACGGACGCCCGGGGCCTGCCCTCCGACGAGGCCCCGGGCGTCCTGCTCACCGTGCGCCGTGCGTCACTTGACGTTGACGGCGGTCCAGGTCGCGGCGACGGCTGCGTACTCGGCGCTGGTGGCGCCGTACAGGTCGGCCGCGGCCTTCAGCGTGCCGGTGCGGGCCGCCGCGTAGTTGGTGGTGGAGGTGAAGTAGGTGGTCAGCGCGCGGTACCAGATCGCGGCCGCCTTGTCCCGGCCTATCCCGGCGAGGGTCGAGCCGTTGTACGTCGGGCTGTTGTAGCTCACACCGTTGATCGTCTTGGCGCCGCTGCCCTCGGCGAGCAGGTAGAAGAAGTGGTTGGCCACGCCCGAGGAGTAGTGGACGTCCAGGCCGCCGACCGAGGAGGACCAGTAGTCGGCCGAGCGGCCGTCCTTGGACGGCTGGTCCATGTAGCGCAGCGGCTTGCCGTCACCGTTGATGTTGATCTGCTCGCCGATGAGGTAGTCCGGCTTGTCGGAGGCCAGGTTGGCGTACCACTCGACCATGGTGCCGAAGATGTCCGAGGTGGCCTCGTTGAGGCCGCCGGACTCGCCGGAGTAGTTGAGGCCCGCGGTGGCGGAGGTGACGCCGTGGCTCATCTCGTGGCCGGCCACGTCCAGCGCGGTGAGCGGGTGGGTGTTGCTGGCGCCGTCGCCGTACGTCATGCAGAAGCAGCTGTCGCTCCAGAACGCGTTGACGTAGTTGGTGCCGTAGTGGACCCGGCTGACGGCGCCGACGCCGTCGTTCTTGATGCCGTTGCGGCCGAAGGTGTTCTTGTAGAAGTCCCAGGTGGCGGCGGCGCCGTACTGGGCGTCCACGGCGGCGGACTCCTGGTTGGAGACCAGGCCGTTGCCGAAGCTGTTGGTGCTGTTGGCGAACAGGGTGCCGCTGCCGGAGGTCTTGTTCTTCAGGTTGTAGGTGGCCTGGCCGCCGCGGGTGGCGTCCTTCAGCTGGTACGAGGTGCCGCTCTGGGTGGTGGTCAGCGGGACGGTGCCGACGAAGACGCCCTTGCCGGTGCCGGAGGCGGTCTGCACCTGCTCGTGGGTGGAGAGCACCTGGCCGGTGGCCGCGTCGGTGACCAGCAGCTGGCTGCTCGGGGTGCCGTCGGCGCGCAGGCCCTCGACGGTGGTGCGGTACGCCAGGCGCGGGTTGCCGTCGGCCGCCCAGACCACCAGGGCGGCGGTGCCGGTCTGCCGGACCTCGCTCAGCGGGGCCTCGTCCTCGTCGTCGGCGATGCCGATGGTGGACTGCACGGCGCCGGTCGCCTGGGCGGCGGCCCGGTCCGCGGGGATCTTCGGGGTGAGGCTGGGCAGCGCGAGCCGGGCGCCGATCGCCTTGTCCACGGCGGTGGTCGTGCCGTCCGCCTTCTGGTGCACCACCAGGTCGCCGCCCAGGACCGGGAGTCCGGCGAAGGTGCGCTCGTAGCGGAGGTGGCGGGTGCCGTCGGCGTCCACCACGACGTCCTTGGCCACCAGTTGCTCCTGGCCGCCCAGCGCGAGGGCGTGCGCCACCTTGGTGGCCTGACCGTTCGCCTGGGCGATCAGGTCGGCGTGCTGCTGGGCGCCCCGGGCGTGCGGCGCGGGGTCGGCCTGGGCGGCGACGCCCTGGACGACGCCGGTCAGCAGGGCGGTGGCGGAGAGTACGGCGACTGCGGCGAGCTTTCGCTTCACGGACGAGTCCTTCCGGGAAACCGCGTGTGGGCGCGGTCGCGCCGCGTCCCGGGGGCCGGGGTCGACACCTGAGGGGCGGGACGGGCGCTGACGTGCGAGGACCCCGAGCGGTCGTGCGGCTGCCACCGGTTGGGTGGGGGTGGTGGCTGTCGAACGGGGTTGGCGGAAAGCATGACAATCGAGCAAATCAAATGACAGGTCTTCCTCATGAATTGGCCAAGTCCCGCCATGACGAAGCAATGTGAACGGAAGGACAAAGGGGACCAATCACCCCGACTTTCAGCGGGTTCCGGTCCGGATCGAGGCCTGGTAGCGGGGCGTTCGGTCGGCGGGTGGTCAACCCCGGTGCGGCGGAGACGCGTTGCCGTCCATTCACATCGACGCAATGTCCAGGTATGGACCTGGCCGTCCGATTGGCGGGATCCCGCCACCGTTCCCCGCTTGTCCACCATCAGGACAGCTGGTAGCACACGTCCCGTCCGCCGGTACGGTAAGGACGTGGCCAAGCCCCTCGCACTCGACTTCGACCCGATCGCCCGCGCCGACGAGCTGTGGGCCCGCCGCTGGGGCACCGTGCCCTCGATGGCGGCGATCACCTCGATCATGCGCGCGCACCAGATCCTGCTGTCCCGGGTCGACGCGGTGCTCAAGCCGTACGGCCTGACCTTCGCCCGGTACGAGGCGCTGGTGCTGCTGACCTTCAGCCGGACCGGGGAGCTCTCGCTGTCCAAGATCGGCGAGCGGCTGATGGTCCACCCGACCAGCGTCACCAACACCGTCGACCGCCTGGAGCGGGCCGGCCTGGTCGCCCGCCGCCCCAACCCGCTGGACGGTCGCGGGGTGCTCGCCGCGATCACCGGGCGCGGCCGCGAGGTGGTCGAGGAGGCGACCCGGGAGCTGATGGCGATGGAGTTCGGGCTGGAGGAGTACGGCCCCGACCAGTGCCGCCAGGTGTTCGAACTGCTCCGGCCGCTGCGGGTCGCCGCCGGGGACTTCGTGGAGCCGGACGAGGGGGCCGCCGACGGGATCGCCGGAGGGACTGCCGAGGGGGCTGCTCGGGAGCGGCCGTGAGGGCGGCTACCCTCGTGGGAGCGGTGCGCGGATCAGGGCGTACCGGCCGAAACTGCCGAGCGAGGCGAGGAAGAGTATGAAGGCGACCCCCCTGCTGGGCTGGTACCGCGGCCTGGCCATTGCGACCGGTTGCGCACTGCTGGTGTTCTGCGGCTTCATGATCGCGAAGTACGGCTTCGGTGCCGCCGAGGACCTGACCACCTACGTCGCGATGCTGCACGGCTACCTGTACATCGGGTACTTCGTGGTGACCTTCCTGCTCGGGCAGAAGCTGAAGTGGCCGCTCGGCCGGCTGGTGCTGACCCTGGCGGCGGGCTGCATCCCGTTCCTGTCCTTCGTCTTCGAGCGCAGGGTGGCCCGCGAGGCCGCCGAGCAGCTCCCGGCGGGCGGCGCCCGCCAGCCGGCCGGCGTCTGAGCCGACGGGCTCCCCGAGAGCGCTCCGTCCCCGATGGGGGCGGGGCGCTCTTCGCGTTCCCCGGTCGTCGCCGTTCCCGGTCGTCGCCATTTCCCGGTCGTCGCCGTTCCCCGACTGTCACCGTTCCGCGGCGGGTTGCCGTCGACAACTACTAGGACGTCCGAGTAAATTAGTAGGACGTCCTAATAGCTGTGCCGCCCGGTGCCGTGGCGGCCGTACGGAGCGGAGTTCGGCCCATGGACGCCGAGGAGATCGAGCGCGGACGGCAGCGCTGGCAGCAGCGGTACGACAAGGCCCGCAAGCGGGACGCGGACTTCACCACCCTGTCCGGCGACGAGGTCGAGCCGGTCTACGGCCCCGCCCCCGGGCAGCCCGTCGAGGGCTTCGAGCGGATCGGCTGGCCGGGCGAGTACCCGTTCACCCGCGGCCTGCACCCCACCGGCTACCGCGGCCGCACCTGGACCATCCGCCAGTTCGCCGGCTTCGGCAACGCGCAGCAGACCAACGAGCGCTACCGGATGATCCTGGACGCGGGCGGCGGCGGCCTCTCGGTCGCCTTCGACATGCCCACCCTGATGGGCTACGACTCGGACGACCCCAAGTCGCTCGGCGAGGTCGGCCACTGCGGCGTCGCCATCGACTCGGCCGCCGACATGGAGGTGCTGTTCGACGGCATCCCGCTCGGCGACGTCACCACCTCGATGACGATCAGCGGGCCGGCCGTCCCGATCTTCTGCATGTACCTGGTGGCCGCCGAGCGCCAGGGCGTGGACCCGGCGGTGCTCAACGGCACCCTGCAGACGGACATCTTCAAGGAGTACATCGCCCAGAAGGAGTGGCTCTTCGCCCCCGAGCCGCACCTCCGCCTGATCGGCGACCTGATGGAGCACTGCGCCAAGGGCATCCCGGCGTACAAGCCGCTGTCCGTCTCCGGCTACCACATCCGCGAGGCCGGGGCGACGGCCGCGCAGGAGCTGGCGTACACCCTGGCGGACGGCTTCGCCTACGTCGAGCTGGGCCTGTCCCGAGGTCTGGACGTGGACGTCTTCGCCCCCGGCCTGTCGTTCTTCTTCGACGCCCACCTGGACTTCTTCGAGGAGATCGCCAAGTTCCGCGCCGCCCGCCGGATCTGGGCCCGCTGGATGCGCGACCGCTTCGGCGCGAAGACCGACAAGGCGCAGTGGCTGCGCTTCCACACCCAGACCGCCGGCGTCTCGCTCACCGCGCAGCAGCCGTACAACAACGTGGTGCGCACCGCCGTCGAGGCGCTCTCCGCGGTGCTCGGCGGTACCAACTCGCTGCACACCAACGCGCTGGACGAGACCCTGGCGCTGCCCTCCGAGCAGGCCGCCGAGATCGCGCTGCGCACCCAGCAGGTGCTGATGGAGGAGACCGGCGTCACCAACGTGGCCGACCCGCTGGGCGGCTCCTGGTACGTCGAGGCGCTGACCGACCGGATCGAGCAGCAGGCCGAGGCGATCTTCCAGCGGATCCTGGACAAGGGCCGCGAGGACCACGAGATCGGACCGATCACCTCCGGCATCCTGCGCGGGATCGAGGAGGGCTGGTTCACCGGCGAGATCGCCGAGGCCGCCTTCCAGTACCAGCAGGCGGTGGAGAAGGGCGAGAAGCGCGTGGTCGGTGTCAACTGCCACCCGCGCAGCGTCACCCCGGACCTGGAGATCCTGCGGGTCAGCCACGAGGTCGAGCGCGAGCAGGTGCGGGTGCTGGGCGAGCGCAAGGCGGCCCGGGACGACGCGGCGGTACGGGCCGGGCTGGACGCCATGCTGGCGGCGGCGCGCTCGGGCGAGTCGATGATCCCGCCGATGCTGGACGCGGTGCGCGCCGAGGCGACCCTGGGCGAGATCTGCAACGCGCTGCGGGAGGAGTGGGGGACGTACCGGGAGAACGCGGCGTTCTGACCGGCTGACCCCTTCAACGGCGCCGCCCCGTACGGAAGTCCGTACGGGGCGGCGCCGCCGTGCCCGGGCGCCGTCAGCCGGCGGTGAGCGGCCCGAGCAGCAGGTCGGTGAAGCGGCGGGTCCACTCCGGGGTGATCGGCTCGCCGCTGACCAGGACGCGGTGCTCGACCGTGCCCGCGATGGTGTCGAAGATGATGTCGACCTCCTCGCAGGCCGATCCGGCGTCGCTGTCTGCTTCGAGTTCGCCGCGCGCCTGGGCGGCTGCCCGGCCCTGCCGGACCAGGTGCTTCTGCGGGTCGACGATCGCCTCCCGGATCCGGCGGCGCAGCTGGGGGTCGCGGGTGCCCTCGGCGAACAGGGCGAGCAGCGCGGTCTGGGTCTCCGGCCGGGCCAGCAGGTCGGCGAACTGGCCGACCACGGCCTCGATGTCGGCCCGGAGGCTGCCGAGGTCGGGCATCACGAGGTCGTCGAAGAGGCTGGCGACGGCGTCCACCACGAGCTCGTTCTTGGACGGCCAGCGGCGGTAGAGCGTGGTCTTGGCCACCCCGGCCCGGCTCGCGACGTGGCCCATGGTCAGTCCGCCCCAGCCGAGTTCGGCGAGGGCCTCACGGGTGGCGTCGAGGATCGCGAGGTCGGCGGCGGCGCTGCGCGGGCGGCCCTTGGCCCGGGACGCGGGCATCCCCTCCTGGGCCGTGCCGCCCGTGGCCGTGCCGCCCGGGGCCGCGCCGCCCTCGACTGTGCCGCCCTGGACTGTGCTGCCCCGGACGGTGCTGCCCGGGACGGCGCTGTCCGGGCTCGCGGGGGGCTGGGCGGCCGGCACCGGATCTCCTTGCGATTTACTGGTAAGTAACTTGGGTGGGGCTGGTAACGGTAGCGACTGTTCGCCGATTCGGGCAGCCGGGCGGCCCGGGAAAGTGGGGCAGCTCACGTCCCCGAACCGCCGGTGGGGCTTGCGGCCGGGCCACCGGCTCCAGTTACGCTACGACCTGTAGCGAAAGCAGTGACAACCAGGCGCCGGATCCCGTGGGACGGGAGCGGCGCGGGCGCGGGTGGGGATCCGCGCCGAACGGTTCAGGCTACCGGGGGAGGGGCGCCCGGCCCGGGATCCCGCACCGCGCAGCCCGCGCGGGGCGACTTTCCGTAGGTTGGTGCCCGCGAGCAGCGCGGACGGGGGAGGATGGTGCCATGCAGCCACGGAATTCGCGTCTCAACAGCGCCGCCCTGCGCGGTGCGGTCGACCTCGCCGCAGTGAAGGCGGCCGGTGAGGCCGCCCAGAAGGCCGAGCAGGCCCGGGCCGAGCGGGCCCGCCAGGCGGCCGCCGCCGAAGCGGACGGAGTCGCCCCCCAGCCCGCCTACCAGCTCGTCATCGACGTCACCGAGGACACCTTCGAGACGGAGGTCGTCCAGCGCTCCACCGAGGTGCCGGTCGTCATCGACTTCTGGGCCGAGTGGTGCGGGCCCTGCAAGCAGCTCAGCCCGATCCTGGAGGGCCTCGCCGAGGAGTACGCCGGCGCCTTCGTGCTCGCCAAGATCGACGTGGACGCCAACCAGCTGATCGCCCAGCAGTTCGGCATCCAGGGCATCCCGGCCGTGATGGCCGTGGTGGCCGGTCAGCTGGTGCCGCTGTTCCAGGGCGCGGAGAGCGCCGCGAACGTCCGCAAGGTGCTGGACCAGCTGATCCTGGTCGCCGAGCAGCGCTTCGGCATCTCCGGCGGCGCGGTCGCCCCGGCCGGAGAGGCCGCGGAGGCCGCGGGTCCGCAGCGGCCGGAGGACCCGGCGCTGGCCGCGGCGCACGACGCGCTGGACGCCGGCGACCTGGGCGGCGCCATCCAGGCCTACAGGAACGTGCTGGCCGACCAGCCGGGCAACACCGAGGCCAAGCTGGGCCTGGCGCAGGCCGAGCTGCTCAAGCGGGTCGAGGGCCTGGACCTCCAGGCCGTCCGGGCCGCGGCCGCCGCCGACCCGAAGGACGTCGGGACCCAGTTGCAGGCGGCCGACCTGGACCTGGTGGGCGGTCACGTCGAGGACGCCTTCGGGCGTCTGGTGGACACCGTCGGCCGGACCTTCGGCGAGGACCGGGACACCGCCCGGCTGCGCCTGCTGGAGCTGTTCGAGGTGATCGGTCCGGAGGACCCGCGGGTCGTCGCGGCCCGTACGGCGCTGGCCCGCGTGCTGTTCTGAGCCCACCGCCGGAGGGGTCGGGCCCGGCCCTGGCACCGGGTGCCTGGCACCTCGGATGACCTGCGGTGTCGCCTGGGGATTTGGCGACAATCCGGGCAACCGGACAGAGGTTTACCAAATCTTGATTTCACCCGTGGGTGGTCACGTTCAGTGACCACCCACGGGTGTTTCGCTGCTGTTTCCGGGGGATTACGTCGCCACGAATTCTTCAAGGCGTCACGCAGGGTGCAAATCGCGCCAATTCCATGATCAACGCCCCCCGCTGTTGCATTACCCGTCAGTAAGCCACCCCTTGTGCTTCGCCCCTGTTTCCAGCACGATCGGCCACGCCCGGTCCCAGACTCCACACCCTCCGACAGCCGGTCGGCCACGCGGAGCGCGGGATCCCCACCGGGTGATCCGCCGGCCCCGGTCGGCGGTAGGGAGGGCAGGGGGGTATCCGCGGTCCCACGGCGGTTCCTGTCCTCGACCGGCCGCGCGGCCCTGCGCGGTCGCTGGTTGTCGCTCGGGGGTGATCGCCGATGTCGTCGGTCCGACCCGTCGTCCCACAAGGACGGCCGGTTTCGGGACGGGAGTGCCGCAGCACGCAGGCCGCTCCCGCGTCCGACGACGCCCAAGGCGCTCTCCGCTACCGAGGACGTAGCTCTCTCCCATCCCAGGCCCCCACCGGCGCGGGACGCGCCGCCGGGGAGCCGGAGATGTACGTCCTAGAAGGAGGACTCGCATGTCCAAGACCTACGGCAAGACCCGCTGGAAGCGCTTCGCCCTGGTGATGGTGCCGAGCGTCGCGGCCACCGCGATGGTCGGCGTCTCGATCGCCAACAGCGCGCTCGCCGCCTCGTTCAGCATTTCCGGCCAGCAGTTCAAGGTCAGCACCGACCAGCTGCACGGCACCAACTTCGCCCAGTTCGGCTCGGTGGACATCGAGGCGAGCGGCAAGCCGCACCCGGTCGCGGTCTCGGCCTTCGACCACGCCACCATCAACAACCTGTGCCAGTCGGTGGTGACCGACCTGTCCGCGTTCGGCCTGGGCAAGATCACCCTGCAGCTGCACGCCGGCACCGACTCCGCCAAGCCGGTCGAGGCCTCGAACCTGCTGATCGACCTGGAGCAGCTGAAGGCGGACGCGTCCTTCACCGACATGAACATCGGTCAGGACGCCTCCACCCTCTCCGGCACGGCCACCCAGGGCTGGGCCCCGCACCCGGGCGTCACCAAGGCGGGCGGTGGCGCCGGTCTGCCGACCGGTGCGACCGGCTTCGCCCAGTCCGCAAAGGTCGCCGACCTGAGCGGCGTCCAGCAGACCGCGCGGGCCACCTCGGCCGGCACGTTCAAGCTGAACGGCCTGAGCCTCGCGCTGAAGAGCGGCGACGGCGCCGGCAACGAGTGCTTCTGAGCCCTGCCTGACGGCACGCCGCACGGCGTGCCGGACTGACGGGTCCACCTGCGGCCGGGGGGCGGCGGATCACCGCCGCTCCTCGGCCAACCCCCTTTTTTGTTCCAACCTCGTAGCGACGTCGAGGAGTTGTTCATGTCCAGCGCAACGGTCGAGACGCGGCCCGGCCACCAGAACCCCATCGGGTGGCTCTGGCGGCACTGGCGTGACTTCCGCCGCACCAGGCCCTACTGGGGCGGCAAGCTGGCCATGATCGCCGGCGTTCCGATCCTCTACTTCCCGTACGCCCACCTGACGTTCGGCGGGCTGACCATCGCGATGTCCACCACGGCCGGCGCCGGGTCGCTGATCATCGGGGTGCTGATGATCATTCTCGGTCTGACCGCCTGGTTCCAGCCCGCCGTGCGGGTCTTCGCGGGCATCGCGACGATCCTGCTGACGCTGGTCTCGATCCCGGTCTCCAACCTCGCGGGCTTCGGCCTGTCGCTGCTGCCGGGCCTGATCGGCGGCGGGCTGATGGTCTCCTGGGCCCCGCTGCCGGAGCCGGCCGCCGAGCCCGCCACGGGGCGGCGCGCGCGCCGGGGCAAGCAGGCGGACAACCCCAGCGCGCAGCGCGTCGCGACCGAGCCGGCCGCTGCCGCCGAGGCCGCTGAGCCGGCCGCCGCCGAGCCCGCCAAGGCCGCGCCCGCCAAGGCCGCGTCCGCCAAGGCGCCCACCGCCAAGCTGCCCGCCCAGGGCACGCCCAAGGAGTCCGCCGCCGAGCCCGCTGCCGAGCCCGTCGTCCCGCAGCAGCCGACCGCCGGGGAGCAGGAGGAGGCGCGGTGACCGGGCCGGCCGAGCAAGCTGAGGGCAAGGCCGTCCCCGCGCAGCGCTCCGGCCGGCACGCGGCGCCGCGCACGCCGGTGCGGGTCAGACTCAGAGGCCGCGCCCTGGCGATGGCCGCGGTGCCCACCGCGCTGCTGATGGCCGCGGCCTACACGCCCAACCCGGCGGTGGCCGAGTCCGCGGCGGGCAAGCCCTGCGGCAACGCGCCGGTCACCGTTCCGGACGTGGCACCGATCGAGACGCCCGTTCCCAAGAGCGAGCTGCCCGAGCCGCCGCCCGCGCCGTCGGGCACGCCCGGTACGTCCGGCACCTCCGGTACGGCGACGGGGGCGCCCTCGACCGGCCCCAGCTCGGTGCCGACCACCACGCCGACCCAGGCCCCGGCCCCGACCACCGCTCCGGTGAAGCCGCCGGCCGCCGGCACGGCCACCACCCCGCCCGTCGTCCGCTCCACCGCCACCGGCGGCTCGGGCCCGGTGAGCGCGGTGTACCAGGGCACCGGCAACGGCACGGCCACCGCGAGCCGTGCCGGGCTGATCGACGACCTCGTCGGCGGCATCGACCACCTGCTGAACCCGGGCGGTTCGGCCGGTCCGACGCCGAGCGCGACGCCCAGTGCCACCCCCCAGGCCCCGGCCGCCCCGGCCCCGCGGGTCGGCACCCCGGCGCAGCCCTCCCAGCCCCAGCCCCAGGCCCCGTCCACCGGCGGCCAGTCCTCGGGCACCCGGTCCTCGGGCACCCAGTCGTCGGGGGCCCAGCCCTCGGCCGGGCAGCCCTCGCCGGCCGCCACCCCCTCCGGCGGGAAGTCGAGTGCCAAGCCGGCCCCGTCCGCGACCCCGTCGGCGGACGTCCCGGCGACCCCGGCGGCCACCGCGACCCCGTCCGGCTCGCCCACCGCGAACCCCAACTGCGACGTGGACACCCGCAACCTGACCGCCGGCGCGGCCTCCTCCCAGCAGGTCGTGCCGGAGCAGAACTGGACGCTGCAGAGCAGCCGGCTGGGCCTGCACGGCGCGGCCTTCCACGGCGTCTACGACGTGAAGACCCCGACCGGCACCAAACGGGTGCTGAAGTTCGTGGTCGACAGCGTGGACATCGAGAACCTCGACATGTCGACCCTGGAGGGCAACGGCGTCACCTTCCACGTCCAGGGCGCTCCGGGCTCGACCTCGACCATGCGCAACGGCCAGGTCACCATGTACGTGGAGCGGCTGTCCGGCCACCTGTCCAAGGTGCTCGGTCTGCCGATCCCGATCGACCTGGGCGAGATCACCCTCACCCCGGACACCCTGCCGCGCTGGCTCTACGACCTGATCGGCTCGGTGCCGATCCCGCTGGACCTGGAGCTGACCGGCGTCACCGCCAAGCAGGCCGGCCAGTTCGGCGGCACCCTGCACATCCCGGGGATGCACCTGTTCAACGACAACGCGCCCTACAGCGACAAGTGAGCGGCAGCTAGCCAGGGCCTGTCCTGCGGACGCCACGACGCCGGTGGGGCGGCCCTCCGTGAAGGAGGGCCGCCCCACCGGCGTTCGTACGGTCCTACCGGGGCGTCACTCGCCGTGGCTGCCCAGGCGGTGCACCTGCACCAGGTTGGTGGTGCCGGGGACACCGACCGGGACACCGGCGGTGACGATCACGGTGTCGCCCTCGCTCAGCTCGCCCAGCCGCAGCAGCTCGCGGTCGACCTGCGCGACCATCGCGTCGGTGGTGGCCACCTGCTCGGTGACGTACGACTCGACGCCCCAGCTCAGCGAGAGCTGGTTGCGGGTGGCCGCGTCCGGGGTGAACGCGATCACCGGGATCGGCGAGCGGTAGCGGGACAGCCGGCGCGCGGTGTCACCGGACTTGGTGAACGCGATCAGCGCCTTGCCGTTCAGGAAGTCGCCCAGCTCGCAGGCGGCGCGGGCGACCGAGCCGCCCTGGGTGCGCGGCTTGCGGCCCGGGTTGAGCGGCTGCAGGCCCTGGGAGACGAGCTCCTCCTCGGCCTTCTCGCAGATCCGGCTCATGGTGCGGACGGTCTCGACCGGGTACTTGCCGACGCTGGACTCGGCGGAGAGCATCACCGCGTCGGTGCCGTCCAGGATGGCGTTGGCGACGTCGGAGACCTCGGCGCGGGTCGGCCGCGAGGCGTGGATCATCGACTCCATCATCTGGGTGGCGACGATGACCGGCTTGGCGTTGCGGCGGGCCAGGGTGATCAGCTGCTTCTGGACCAGCGGCACCCGCTCCAGCGGGTACTCGACGGCCAGGTCGCCGCGGGCGACCATGATGGCGTCGAAGGCGAGGACGATCTCCTCCATGGCCTCGACGGCCTGCGGCTTCTCGATCTTGGCGATGACCGGCACCCGGATGCCGACCTCGTCCATGACCTCGTGGACGTCCTTGATGTCGTCCGCGTTGCGGACGAAGGACAGCGCGACCATGTCGACGCCCAGACGCAGGGCGAAGCGCAGGTCCTCCTTGTCCTTCTCGGACAGGGCGGGCACGTTCACGGCCGCGCCGGGCAGGTTGATGCCCTTGTTGTTCGAGAGCACGCCGCCCTCGACCACCACGGTCTTCACCCGCGGGCCGTCGACGCTGACGACCTCCAGGGCGATGACGCCGTCGTTGATCAGGATCGGGTCGCCGGGCTTCACGTCGCCGGGCAGGCCCTTGTAGGTGGTGCCGCAGATGTGCTGGTCACCGGGGACGTCCTCGGTGGTGATGGTGAACTCGTCGCCGTTGTCGACGGTCACCGGGCCGTTGGCGAAGGTCGCCAGACGGATCTTGGGACCCTGGAGGTCGGCCAGGACGCCGATGGCCTTGCCGGTGTCCTCCGAGACCTGGCGGACCTTTCGGTACCGCTCCTCGTGGTCCGCGTGGTTGCCGTGGCTCATGTTGAGTCGGGCGACGTTCATGCCCGCCTCGACGATGGCCTTCAGCTGTTCGTAGGAGTCCGTCGCCGGACCCAGGGTGCAGACAATTTTCGCTCGGCGCATATGGATCAGTCTATCCGTTCGTGTTATAGGTGCATTCGGCACGAATCGTGGGGAATCGCCGACGAAGTATCCCGAGGAGCGAGACGACGGTGTGTCAGTCCTCGGGACCGTCAACCTCCCGGTGCACCAGGGCGAAGGCCTGTCGGGCGATCTCCAGTTCCTCGTCGGTGGGCACCACCGCGACCGCCACCCGGGAGTACGCGGGCGAGATGATCCGGGCCTCGCCGGAGCGCACCGAGTTCAGCTCCGGGTCCACGGCGATGCCCAGCTCCTCCAGTCCCGCGGTGGCCGCGGCGCGCAC
Organism: Kitasatospora sp. NPDC101157; assembly: GCF_044768255.1. Classification (NCBI taxonomy): domain Bacteria; kingdom Bacillati; phylum Actinomycetota; class Actinomycetes; order Kitasatosporales; family Streptomycetaceae; genus Kitasatospora; species Kitasatospora sp. NPDC101157. Next base: position 197,929 of record NZ_JBIWPL010000008.1, read on the forward strand.
CGGCGCCGCGTTCTCCCCGACGCCCGCGGTGAACGCGATCGCGTCCACCCGGCCGAGCACCGCGTAGTAGCCGCCGATGTACTTGCGCAGCCGGTGGACGTACGAGTCGAAGGCGAGCCGGGCGTCCGGGTCCCCCTCGTCGGCCCGACGCATGATCTCGCGCATGTCGTTCTCGCCGCACAGGCCCCGCAGGCCGCTGCGTCGGTTGAGCAGGTCGTCGATCTCGTCGATGGACAGGCCGCCGACCCGGTGCAGGTGGAACACCACCCCGGCGTCGATGTCACCCGAACGAGTGCCCATGACCAGGCCCTCCAGCGGGGTCAGACCCATCGAGGTGTCCACGCAGCGGCCGCCGCTGACCGCCGAGGCGGAGGCGCCGTTGCCCAGGTGCAGCACGATCACGTTGACCTCGGCCGGGTCCTTGCCGAGCAGCCGGGCGGTGGCCCGGGAGACGTACTGGTGCGAGGTGCCGTGGAAGCCGTAGCGGCGCACCCGGTGCTCGTCCGCGACGGCCCTGTCGATCGCGTACCGCGCGGAGTGCTCCGGCATCGAGGCGTGGAAGGCGGTGTCGAACACGGCCACCTGCGGCAGGTCGGGCCGCAGCGCGCGGGCCACCTCGATGCCGGTGACGTTGGCCGGGTTGTGCAGCGGCGCGACCGGGATCAGCCGGCGGATCTCCTTCAGCACCTCCTCGGTGATCACGGTCGGCTCGGTGAACCGCTTGCCGCCGTGCACCACCCGGTGGCCGATCGCGGCCAGGTCGGGGGAGTCCAGTCCGAGGCCGTCGGCGGCCAGCTCCTCGGCGACGGCCTTCAGCGCCGCGGAGTGGTCCGGGAAGACCTGCAGCAGCTCGCGCCGCTCGCCGGCGCGCGGGGTGTGCGCCAGCCGGCCGGTGGACTCGCCGATCCGCTCGACCAGCCCGGAGGCCAGCCGGGCGCCGTCCAGCATGTCGATCAGCTGGTACTTGACCGACGAGGAGCCGGCGTTGAGTACGAGGACGCGCGTCCCTCCGGTCATGCCTTCGGCTCCTTGTCGTCCTGGGACTGGATGGCGGTGATCGCGACGGTGTTGACGATGTCCTGCACCAGCGCCCCGCGCGAGAGGTCGTTGACGGGCTTGCGCAGCCCCTGCAGCACCGGGCCGACCGCGATCGCGCCGGCCGAGCGCTGGACGGCCTTGTAGGTGTTGTTGCCGGTGTTGAGGTCCGGGAAGATCAGCACGGTCGCCCGCCCGGCCACCGCCGAGCCCGGCAGCTTGGTGGCCGCGACGTGGGCGTCCACCGCCGCGTCGTACTGGATCGGGCCCTCGACCAGGATGTCCGGCCGCAGCTCGCGGACCAGCTCGGTGGCCTTGCGGACCTTGTCGACGTCCGCGCCCGAGCCGGAGGTGCCGGTCGAGTAGGAGAGCATCGCGACCCGCGGCTCCACCCCGAACTGGGCGGCGGTGGCGGCGGACTGGATGGCGATGTCGGCCAGCTGCTGGGCGTCCGGATCCGGGTTGACCGCGCAGTCGCCGTACACCAGCACCTTGTCGGCCAGGCACATGAAGAAGACGGAGGAGACGATCGAGGCGCCCGGCGAGGTCTTGATCACCTCGAAGGCGGGCCGGATGGTCGCCGCGGTGGAGTGCACCGCGCCGGAGACCATGCCGTCCGCGATGCCCTCCTGGACCATCAGGGTGCCGAAGTAGGAGACGTCGGTGACCACGTCCAGCGCCAGCTCGACGGTCATCCCCTTGTGGGCGCGCAGCCGGGCGTACAGCTCGGCGAACTGGCGGCGCAGCGGGCTGGTGGTCGGGTCGACGATCCGGACCTGGGCGCGGTCGGCGCCCGGCGTCTCCTGGGGGAGGTCGATGCCCAGGCCCGCGGCCTTGCGGCGCACCGCGTCGACCTCGCCGAGCAGGGTGAGGTCGCAGATGTTGCGGCGCAGCAGGATCTCGGCCGCGCGCAGCACCCGCTCCTCGGTGCCCTCGGGCAGCACCACGTGCCGGCGGCCGGCCCGGGCGCGCTCCAGCAGCTCGTGCTCGAACATCATCGGGGTGACCCGCTCGGACCGGCCGACCTCGATCCGGTTGGTCAACTCGACGGTGTCGACGTGCAGTTCGAACAGGCCGAGGGCGATCTCGGCCTTCCGGGGGCTGGCCGCGGTGAGCTTGCCCTCCAGGTGGGTCAGGGTGGCGGCGGTGGGCCAGCTGCCCTCGGGGACGAACGCGACCGGGGTGCCGGGGGCGAGCCGGGCGGCCAGCGCCATGACGTTCGGCCCGGGGTGCTGGCCGAGGGTCAGCAGCACGCCGGCGATCGGCGGGGCGCCGGCCGCGTGGGCGGCCAGCGAGCCGATCACCAGGTCGGCGCGGTCCCCGGGGGTGACGACCAGGGCGCCCTCGGTCAGCGCGTCCAGGAAGGTGGGCAGCATGGCGCCGCCGAAGACGAAGCCGCGCACGTCCCGGGCCAGGCCGGTCGCGTCGCCGAGCAGCACCTCGGCGCCGGTCGCCTCGACCAGCTGGGCGACGGTCGGCGCGGCGAGGGCCGGCTCCTCCGGGATGACGTAGGCGGGGATCGGCAGCTTCTCGGTGAGCGTGCGCTGGATCCGCTGCTTGGCGCTCGGGGCGACCCGGTTGGCGATCATCGCCAGGGTCTCGCAGCCGAGGTCGGTGAACGCCCGGTGGGCGTTGCGCACCTCGGCGATCACGGCCTCCGGCTCCTTGCCCTGCCCGCCGAGCACCGGCAGCACGGCGGCGCCGAACTCGTTGGCGAGGCGGGCGTTGAAGGCCAGCTCGTCCGGGATGTTGGTGTCCGCGAAGTCGGTGCCGAGCACCAGCACCGCCTGACAGCGCCGCTCCACCGCGCGGAAGCGGTCGACCAGGGTGGAGACCAGCTCGTCCTGCCCCTGGGCGGCCTGCAGCGCGGCGGCCTCCTCGTAGGTGAGCCCGTACAGCTCAGGACTCGGCAGGTCGATCCGGTACCGCGCGCGCAGCAGCTCGACCACGTGGTCCGACCCGGGTTCCCCGGGCGCGGCCGCGTGCACCAGCGGACGGAACACCCCGACCCGGTCCACCTGGCGGGTGAGCAGTTCCATGACCCCGAGCTCGACCGCCTGCCGCCCGTCCCCCCGGTCGATCCCGGTCACGTACACGCTGCGCGCCACGCGGATGTCTCCGTCCCGTCGCCTCGGAAGCTGGTCATATCGACCATACCTTCGCACCCCGTACGGCCGTCCGCGAGCAGAGGGCGAGCGGGAGGGCAAGGGACCAAAGGCCCGTCTCCGGATTCGCGTCAACGCGCGCCCTTGATGTAACTACGTGATGTAGTTACATTGGGGTTATGGAGACCATGGGACTGCGTGAACTGAACCAGAACCCCTCGAAGGCGGTCGCGCGGGTCCGGGCCGGTGCGACGATCGTCGTGACCGACCGTGGGCGACCCGTGATGAGAATGGTGCCGGAGACGGCCCCGGAGTCGACCCTCGAACGCATGGTCGCGGCCGGCGAGGTCACTCCGCCCGCCGAGCAGGGCATGCCCGAGCTCGCCCTCGACCTGCTGCCGGACGTCGGCAACCTGTCGGACCTCCTGATCGAAGACCGGAACCGGGAGCGCGACCGTTGATCTATCTCGACTCGTGTGCGCTGCTGAAGTTCATCAAGCCGGAACCGGAGACGGCCGCGCTGCGCACCTGGCGGGAGGCGCTTCCCCACGGCACCGAACTGATCACCAGCGAACTGGCCCGGCTGGAGATCACCCGCACGCTGCTCCGCGCGGGCCTCTCGCACCAGCTGGTCCCGTACCACGTCGACCAGGCCCTCCGCGGTGCCTACCAGGTCGACCTCAGCAGCACGGTGCTCGCCAGGGCCCTCGCCTACCGCACCCCGCGCCTGGGATCGCTGGACGCCCTCCACCTGGCCAGCGCGGAGCCCTTCCGCGCCGAGCTCACCGACTTCGTCACCTACGACCGCGAGCTCGGCCGGGCCGCCGAGGAGCTCGGCTTCCCGGTCACGGCCCCGCGCTGAGCGCCCGCGGCGGCCGGCGCGGGTGGGGTCAGGGTCGGGCGTCGACCGACTCCGAGCCGGAGAGTTCCACCGTCGTTCCGCTGACGAAGGCCTCGGAGACCCGGCGGTCCAGCAGCCAGCCGTGGGGGCGCAGGAGGGCGCCGTCCGGGCCCGGGGTCCAGCCGTCGGCGGTGAGGGCGGCGCGCATCCGGGCCTCGACGTCGGCGGCGGGCAGGCCGCCGGTGGTGCCGATGGTGAGGGTGCGGGAGCAGAAGTTGGAGCCGCAGTAGCCGTCGGTGCTGTGGGTGACGGTCAGGCCGGCGGGTGGCGACACCTCCGCCGCGCTCGGCAGGAAGGAGCCGAAGGAGAGCATCTGGTAGGCGATCGCGATGCCGATTCCGGCCAGGAGGTGGGTGGTGACCGCGACGACCGAGCCACTGACCGGATCGAGGAACTCCCTCGCCGGCCGGGGGCCGCGCAGCCGCCGCTCGGCCAGTCCGCCCGCGAGGAGCACCAGGCCGGCGGCGATCGGGTAGCCGGATTCGATCTCGGCGGCGGCGCGGAGGAAGTACCGCTCCTGTTCCAGGCCGAGCAGGGCGACGGCCAGGCCGGTGAGGACGGCGAACACGGCCACCCCGACCGGCCGCGTGCGGACCAGGAACGCCCAGCAGACGAGCGGCAGCACGAGGTAGAGCAGTCCCAGGCCCACCATGAACACGAGCAAGCCCCCCGCCTGCTGACGATCAGTCCCAGGCGGGGAGCCTACGGGCTCAGGCCGGGCGGAGCCAGAGGGTGGCGAGCGGGGGGAGGATCAGTTCGGCGGAGCGGGGCTGGCCGTTCCACTCGACGGGTTCGGCCTTGATCGGGCGGGAGTTGCCGACGCCGCTGCCGCCGTAGGTCTCGGCGTCGGTGTTCAGCACTTCCTCCCAGAGCTGCTCGCGGCCGCCCAGGCTGGGCAGGCCGACCCGGTGGCCGTGCCGGATCACCGGGGAGAAGTTGCAGACGGCGACCAGCGGGGTGCCGTCTGCGGCGTGCCGGACGTAGGAGAGCAGGTTGTCCTCGGCGGCGCCGCCGTCGAGCCAGCGGAAGCCGTCCGGGGTGGTGTCGAGCTCCCAGAGGGCGGGGGTGTCGCGGTAGACCCGGTTGAGGTCGCGGACCAGGCGGCGCACGCCCTGGTGGTCCGCGTGGGCCGGCCACTGCTCGTCGAGCACCCACCACTGCGGGCCCTGCTCGTGGTGCCACTCCGCGCCCTGGGCGAACTCCTGTCCCATGAACAGCAGTTGCTTGCCCGGGTGGGACCACATGAAGCCCAGGTAGGCGCGGTGGTTGGCGCGCTGCTGCCACCAGTCGCCGGGCATCTTGGAGACCAGGGCCTGCTTGCCGTGGACCACCTCGTCGTGCGAGATCGGCAGGATGTAGTTCTCGGAGTAGGCGTACACCATCGAGAAGGTGATCTCGTTGTGGTGGTACTTGCGGTGCACCGGCTCCTTGGACATGTAGACCAGCGAGTCGTGCATCCAGCCCATGTTCCACTTCAGCCCGAAGCCGAGGCCGCCGGCGTCGGTGGGGCGGGTGACGCCGTCCCAGGCGGTGGACTCCTCGGCGATGGTGATCACGCCGGGGCAGCGCCGGTAGACGGTGGCGTTCATCTCCTGGAGGAAGGAGGCCGCGTCCAGGTTCTCCCGGCCGCCGAACTGGTTGGGCGTCCAGGCGCCGCCCTCGCGGGAGTAGTCGAGGTAGAGCATCGAGGCGACGGCGTCCACCCGCAGGCCGTCGATGTGGAACTCCTCGCACCAGTAGACGGCGTTGGCGACCAGGAAGTTGCGCACCTCGGTGCGGCCGTAGTCGAACTCCAGCGTCCCCCAGTCGGGGTGCTCCGCGCGCAGCGGGTCGGCGGGTTCGTACAGCGGCTCGCCGTCGAAGCGGGCGAGCGCGAAGTCGTCCTTGGGGAAGTGCGCGGGCACCCAGTCGACGATCACGCCGATGCCGTGCCGGTGCAGGGTGTCCACCAGGTACCGGAAGTCGTCCGGGGAGCCGAGCCGGGCGGTGGGGGCGTAGTAGCCGGAGACCTGGTAGCCCCAGGAGCCGCCGAAGGGGTGCTCCATGACGGGCATGAACTCCACGTGGGTGAAGTTCAGCTCCTTGAGGTAGCCGGGTAGTTCCTCGGCGATGGCACGGTAGGAGGTGAGGTCGGGCCGCCAGGAGGCCAGGTGCAGCTCGTACACCGACATCGGCGCCCGGTGGTGCGCGGCGCGGGCCCGGTGGGCCATCCACTCGCCGTCCTGCCAGCGGTACGCGGAGGAGGTGACCACCGAGGCGGTGCCGGGCGGGCACTGGGCGGCCCGGGCCAGCGGGTCGGCCTTGTCGAGCACCCAGCCCTGGCGGGTGTGGATCTCGTACTTGTAGGTGGTGCCCTCGGCGAGGCCGGGGACGAACAGCTCCCAGATGCCGGAGGAGCCCAGCGAGCGCATCGGGTGGCCGGTGCCGTCCCAGTGGTTGAAGTCGCCGATCAGCCGCACCCCGACGGCGTTCGGCGCCCAGACCGCGAAGGCGGTGCCGGTGACGCCGTCGACGGTGCGCACGTGGGAGCCGAGCGCCTGCCACAGCTGCTCGTGCCGGCCCTCGGAGATCAGGTGCAGGTCGAGTTCGCCGAGGGTGGGCGGGGTGCGGTAGCCGTCGTGCTGGCGCAGCGGCTCGCCGCCGGGATAGGCCACCAGCAGCGTGTAGTCGGGGAGTTCGTCGCCCACCAGCAGGCCGGTGAACAGTCCGCCCTGTTGGTGGGTGAGTTCGGCCGGGCCCTGGTCGGTCTCCACCACCACCCGCTCGGCGAACGGGCGCAGCACCCGGATCGCCGTGCCGCCGTGCACCGGGTGCGCGCCGAGCAGGGCGTGCGGGTCGTGGTGCTGCCCGCTCACCAACCGGTCCACCTCGGCCGGCGGCAGCGGCGCCTCGGGCAGGCGCAGGGCGCCGAGGGGGGTGTCCGCCGGGACGTCCGAGGGGACGTCGGAGCCGGGCGCGCCGAAGCTGGGCGCGCCGGAGCCGGACGTGTCGGAGCCGGACGCCTCGGGCCCGGACGCGCCGGACCCGGTCGTCTCGGCCGCCGGGGGCCCGTCGGCCCTCCGGCGCTCGTCGGCCTCCCGGGCCTCGGCCCGTTCGGAGGTCCCGGCCAGGAAGGTGGCCGGAACGGGGCGGGTGGGGCGGCCGGTCGGGTCGAGCGGCGTCACGGCGTGGTCCTCCAGCGGCGGGGATGGGCGAACTCGTGGCGGGACAGCGGGGTGGGGCGTCGAGGGCGGGACGGCGGGGACGGGGGCGGGGCGGTCGGTCAGACGGACAGGGCGAGCCGGTTGATCGCGGCCAGCGGGATGGGCAGCCAGCTGGGCCGGTGCCGGGCCTCGTACACCACCTCGTACACCGCCTTGTCGATCTCCAGCGCCCGCATCAGCTCCGGCGAGGCCGCCGGGTCGGCGCCGCCCCCGGCGGTGTAGCCGGCGCAGAAGGCGGTGCGGTTGCGCTGGGCCCAGGCGGCCGCGAGGTGGGCGAGTTCCGGGTCGACCGGGCCGCCGGCCAGCAGGTGGGCGGCGGCGTAGTCGAAGGAGCGCAGCATCGCGGCGACGTCGCGCAGGGCGGGCTGCGGCTCGCGGCGTTCGTTGACGGACTTGGCGGGCTCCCCCTCGAAGTCGAGCAGCACCCAGCCGTGCGGGGTGCGCATGGCCTGCCCGAGGTGGAGGTCGCCGTGGATGCGTTGGACCGGTAGGCCGTCCGGGTGGGCGTCGGCGAGTTGCTGGAAGGCGGTGCGCAGGGCGGCCCGGAAGCGCAGCAGCCCGGGGACGGCGGCGACCGCGCTGTCCAGCCGGTCGGCCATCGCGGTGGCGAGCCGGCCGGTCTGGGTGCGGTCGAGCCGGGCGACGGGCATCGAGCGGGCGAGCACCCGGTGCACCTCGGCGGTGGCCCGGCCGAGCCGGTGCGCCTCGATGGCGAAGTTGCCGGGGGACCGGTCGCCCTTGAGCCGGCCGACCTGGTCGAGGGCGAGCTCCCAGCCGTCCTCGGCGTCCGGCAGGTAGCGCTGGAGCAGCCCGAGGGTGGCGGGCTCGGCGCGTTCCATCCGGCTCTCGAACCAGGCGGCGACCCGGGGGATGCGGGTGGAGCCGGCCCGGGAGAGGGCGAGGGAGAGTTCGAGGTCGGGGTTGGTGCCGGGGTGGATGCGCCGGAAGAGCTTGAGGATGTACGAGGTGCCGTAGATGACCGAGCTGTTGGACTGTTCGGCGGTGGAGGCGCGGCCGGGGAGGTTGGTGGGCAGCCCGGAGCCCGGGGTGCGGCGGAAGGACAGTGAGCCGAACCGGTCGCCGGTGGCGAGGTGCTCCAGCAGCCGTCCGGTCAGTTCGGGGTCGTGGACCGCGTCGTAGAGGGCGGCGCCGTCGTACGGGCCCTGGCTGAGCCGCCCGAGCACGGCGCCGGGTTCGATGCCCGCCGGGCCCTGGGAGCGGATGCCGAGCAGGAGTTGGTAGGTGTCGCCGTGCGGCAGCCCGGCCGTGGTGGCGTGCTCGACCCGCAGCAGCAGGTGCAGCAGGGCGGGGTCGCCGACCTGCAGTGGGGTGCCGACCACCGGGACCAGTCCGGTGATGGGCCGTCCCTTCCCGGCGTACCACCGCTGGGTGGGGAGCCACTCGGCGATCAGCGGCAGGGCCGCCTGGACGAGCTCGCTGACCCCCAGGGCGGTTCTCCGGGGCCCGGTGCCCCGCGCGCCCGGGTGCGCGGCGGAGCCGGCCGGGGCGTCGTGCTGCACATGGGCTTGAGAACGGGAGGTTTCGGACATGACTCCCTTTCCCCGGAAGCACGCGGACTGCCCGACGGGTCGTGGCCGGGGTCCGTCAGTCTTCCGGATTTCAGCGGCGCGGCGGTCGCGGCACGCGAGCAGGGCTCGGGTGTCACGCCTTCGTGTGGGTAGCCGTTGGGCTGTTCTCCGTACGCGGTGGTGCAGAGAACTCCGGGGGCGCCGGGTCCAACTCGCGCCCCCGGAGGGTCTGGTGGTGCTGTGCGGGCCGCGGTGGCAGCTGCGGCGGATCGTTACTTCGACCGCCTGGTCCCGCTCAGGCGCGGGGGCTGCCGTAGCTGGAACCAGTAGAAGCCGTGTCCGGCCAGCGTGAGCAGGTAGGGCCACTCGCCGATCGACGGGAAGCGCACCCCGCCGATCAGCTCGACCGGGTACCGCCCTCCGTACTGCCGCAGGTCCAGCTCGGTCGGCTGCGCGAACCGCGAGAAGTTGTTCACGCACATGACCAGGTCGCCCTCGTACTCGCGCACGAAGGCCAGCACGGCGGGGTTGCTGGACGGCAGTTCGGTGTAGGTGCCCAGGCCGAACGCCGGGTTGAGCTTGCGGATCTCGATCATGCGACGCGTCCAGTGCAACAGCGAACTCGAACTGCTCTGCTGCGCCTCGACGTTGGTCACCTGGAAGCCGTACACCGGGTCCATGATGGGCGGCAGACTGAGCCTGCCCGGGTCGGCGGAGGAGAAACCCGCGTTGCGGTCCGGGGTCCACTGCATCGGGGTGCGCACGCCGTCCCGGTCGCCCAGCCAGATGTTGTCGCCCATGCCGATCTCGTCCCCGTAGTAGAGCACCGGCGAGCCGGGCAGGGAGAGCAGCAGGGCGGTGAACAGCTCGATCTGGTTGCGGTCGTTCTCCAGCAGCGGGGCGAGCCGGCGGCGGATGCCCACGTTGGCGCGCATCCGGGGGTCCTTGGCGTACTCCGCGTACATGTAGTCGCGCTCCTCGTCGGTGACCATCTCCAGGGTCAGCTCGTCGTGGTTGCGCAGGAAGATGCCCCACTGGCAGCCGCCCGGGATCGCCGGGGTCTTGGCGAGGATCTCCGACACCGGGTACCGGGACTCCCGGCGCACGGCCATGAAGATCCGCGGCATCACCGGGAAGTGGAACGCCATGTGGCACTCGTCGCCGCCCGCGGTGAAGTCGCCGAAGTAGTCGACGACGTCCTCCGGCCACTGGTTGGCCTCGGCGAGCAGCACGGTGTCCGGGTAGTCGGCGTCGATCTCCTTGCGGACCCGCTTGAGGAACTCGTGGGTCTCCGGCAGGTTCTCGCAGTTGGTGCCCTCCCGGGCGAACAGGTAGGGCACCGCGTCCAGCCGGAAGCCGTCGATGCCGAGGTCGAGCCAGAACCGGAGCCCGGCGATCATCTCGTCCTGGACCCGCGGGTTGTCGTAGTTGAGGTCCGGCTGGTGCGAGAAGAACCGGTGCCAGTAGTACTGCTTGCGGACCGGGTCGTACGTCCAGTTGGACGTCTCGGTGTCGACGAAGATGATCCGGGCGTCCGGGAACTGCTTGTCGTCGTCGGCCCACATGTAGAAGTCGCCGTACGGCCCGTCCGGGTCCGCCCGGGAGGCCTGGAACCACGGGTGCTGGTCGCTGGTGTGGTTCATGACGAAGTCGATGATCACGCGCATGCCGCGGGCGTGCGCGGCGTCCACGAACTCCATGAAGTCGGCGATGTCACCGAACTCCGGCAGCACCGACTTGTAGTCGGCGACGTCGTACCCGCCGTCGCGCAGCGGCGAGGCGAAGAACGGCGGGAGCCAGAGGCAGTCGACGCCGAGCCACTGGAGGTAGTCGAGTTTGGCCGTGAGCCCCTTGAGGTCCCCGACCCCGTCGCCGTTGCTGTCCTGGAAGGACCGCACCAGCACCTCGTAGAAGACCGCACGTTTGAACCACTCGGGGTCCAGGTTCTTCTTCGAGGTCTCGGGGAAGGTGTCGGGGACGGGCTCGTTCACTGTCACGCTGGGTTCCTCCGAACCGTGAGGAGGTGAGCCGGCTCGGCTGAGGGATCGAGCCGGACGTAGTTGTGCCGGCCCCAGGTGTAGGCGGCGCCGGTGAGCTCGTCGTGCACCACGTGGGGCCCGTCGCCGTCGAGCGTCACGGTGGCCTCCTGGACGTGGTGCGGGTCGAGGTTGACCACGGTGATGACCTGGTCGGTGAGGCCGTCCGGGGTGGTCGCGGTCTTGGAGTAGGCGAGCACCTGCTCGTTGTCGGTGGGGTGGAAGCGCAGGTCGCGCAGTTGCTGGAGGGCCGGGTGGCGCCGGCGCAGCCGGTTCAGCACGGTGAGCAGCGGGGCGAGGGTGTCGGTGCGGGTCCAGTCGCGCGGGCGCAGCTCGTACTTCTCCGAGTGCAGGTACTCCTCGGAGCCCGGGTGGGCCGGCTCGTTCTCGCACAGCTCGAACCCGGCGTAGACGCCGTAGCTGGGGGAGAGGGTGGCGGCGAGCACCGCGCGGATCGCGAAGGCGGCCCGGCCGCCGTGCTGCAGGAAGGCGTGCAGGATGTCCGGGGTGTTGGCGAAGAAGTTGGGGCGCATGTAGGCGGCCGCGTCGCCGGTGAGTTCGGTGAGGTACTCGGTGAGTTCGTTCTTGGTGTTGCGCCAGGTGAAGTACGTGTACGACTGGTGGAAGCCGATCTTCGCCAGGGTGTGCATCATCGCGGGGCGGGTGAAGGCCTCCGCCAGGAACACGACATCGGGGTCGGTGCGGGCGATGTCGGAGAGCACCTTCTCCCAGAACACCACCGGTTTGGTGTGGGGGTTGTCGACTCGGAAGATCCTGACGCCGTGGGACATCCAGAACCGGAGGATCCGGACGGTTTCCTTGACGATTCCGTCCATGTCCTGATCGAAGTTGATCGGATAGATGTCCTGGTACTTCTTCGGCGGGTTCTCGGCGTACGCGATGGTGCCGTCGGCGCGGTGGCTGAACCATTCCGGATGCTTGTTCACCCACGGGTGGTCCGGGGAGCACTGGAGGGCGAAGTCCAGCGCCACCTCCAGGTGCAGCGCCCTGGCCTCGGCGACGAAGTGGTCGAAGTCCTCGATGGTGCCGAGGTCCGGGTGGATCGCGTCGTGACCGCCCTCGGGCGAGCCGATCGCCCACGGCGAGCCGACGTCGTGCGGACCGGCCGTCAGAGTGTTGTCCGGGCCCTTGCGGAACGCTCGTCCGATCGGGTGGACGGGCGGCAGGTAGACCACGTCGAAGTCCATCGCGGCGATCGCCGGCAGCCGCTCGGCGGCGGTGCGCAGGGTGCCCGACCGCGGCGGCTCGACCCCGTTCGGGTCCACCACCGCGCCCTCCGACCGGGGGAAGAACTCGTACCAGGAGCCGAACAGCGCCCGCTCGCGGTCCACCTGGAGCGGCAGCGGACGGGAGGCGCTGAGCAGCTCGCGCAGCGGGTAGCGGGCCAGCAGCTCCAGCACCTCGGGGGCGAGTGCGGCGGCCAGCCGGGACAGCGGCGGCAGCCCCGGGTCGCGGAGCGCGTCCACGGCGGCCAGCACGTGCGCGCGGCCCTCCTTCTTCGGCACCCCGGCGGCGGCCTGCTCCAGCAGCCGGGCGCCCTCCTCCAGGACCAGCGCGGTGTCGATCCCGGCCGGCAGCTTCACCGCGGCCGTCCGGCGCCAGGTGGCGACCGGGTCGCTCCACGCCTCCACCAGGTACGACCAGCGGCCGGGCGCGGTCGGGGTGACGTGCGCGCCCCAGCGGTCGGTGCCCTCGGCGAGCTCGCGCATCGGCGTCCACGGGCCGCTGCGGCCGCGCGGGTCGCGCAGCACCACATTGGCGTTGACGGCGTCGTGGCCCTCACGGAAGACCGTCGCGGTGACCAGGAAGGTCTCGCCGACGACGGCCTTGGCCGGGCGGCGACCGGCGTCGATCTGGGGGCTGACGTCCAGGACGGGGATGCGGCCGATCACGGTGTCGCTCTCTGTCGTCTTGCGGGCGGAGGGCTTGGTGGTGGCGGTCTTGGCAGGGGCGGTCTTGGTGCCGGCGGTCTTGGCGGTGCTCTTGCTCGCAGCGCGCTTGCGGGCGGGCGGCTCGGCGTCGGCCGCGGCCGTCCCGGGTTCGGCGGCCCGGTGGGTGGCGGCCGTCGCGGTGGTGCGGCGCGTGGTGGTGGTGCGCCGGCGCGGTGCCGCCGTCCTGCCCTCCTCGGCCCCGGGTTGTCGGGCCGCTTCGGCGGGCTGGGCTGTGGTGGGCGGTGCTGCGGGGACCTGTGCGGTGGAGGCCTGGGCTTCGGAGGATTCGGTACGGACCGCTCCGGCCGCCCGGGGCGACGGCATCGCCGGGTCTGTCCGAGTGTCAGAATCCATCCGTCCGGCGGATTCCGCGACCGCTGCGTCGACGGTGTCGGCCACTGGTGTGGACTGGTCCCGCGTGTCGCCGTGCATGCCAAACTCCTGCCCGAGATCAGCGGCAGCTCCCGCGGGCCGGGGGGTCGGGCCAGGGGAGTACCGGGAGGACTGCTGGGTGGGGTGGACGTGCGACCGGAAGCCTGCCCGCGCCGCCGTCCCCGGCAACCTGCCCGGCGCCCGCCGAACCGGTGGCGGGACGCCCCGGAACCCGTGCGCGTCCCGGCGCACGCCTCCTGGGGCACGCCCCTGGGCGGCCAGGTCGACCCGTGAACGAGCCGACCGTGCGCGAGGACACGCGTCGGTGCGCGGTGAGCGCCGAACGGGTTAAGCGAGAAGGGGAACGGTCAACGCGAAAAGGATTCGGACGTGCTGCTTCACGGGGGACGCCACCCGTCGTCGTTGTCCCCGCAGCATCAACGACCTCCGGTCATCCTCGCACCGGTGACACGTTTTTCGCAGCGGTACGACAGTAGTTTCGGGCTCTGTCCGGGCCGGGCGACCAGTCGGAAATGGATCTGTTCCGCAGAGTTCACGCATTGGTAGCGCGGCACCCCGGAATGTGCGCCTCGCGCGCCCCCCGTGCAGACCAATGCGCCGAATGCGATCTCATCAATAGGCCGAACGGATGCCCAATGACCCGCTTGACCCGTTGTCAGGACGATCGTCGAGGCTACGCTTCACGCCTGTGAAGGCAATCCGCAGATTCACCGTCCGCACCGTCCTGCCCGAACAACTCCAGCCGTTGCACGAGCTGGCCCTCAACCTGCGCTGGTCCTGGCACCCCGAGACCAGGGACCTCTTCCGGTCCGTGGACCCGGAGGTCTGGGCCGCGACCGGCGAGGACCCGGTGCGGCTGCTCGGGGAGGTCCCGGCCGCCCGGCTCGCCGCACTCGCCGCCGACCGGCGGTTCCTGCGCAGACTCGGCGACCTCGCCGACGACCTGCGCGAGTACCTCACCGGCCCGCGCTGGTACCAGACCCAGCAAGAAGGGGGCGTCACCCCGCCGCCCGCCGCCATCGCCTACTTCTCGCCCGAGTACGGCATCGCTGCCGCGCTCCCCCAGTACTCCGGGGGCCTCGGCATCCTGGCCGGTGACCACCTCAAGGCCGCCAGCGACCTCGGCGTGCCGATCATCGGCGTGGGGCTGTTCTACCGGCACGGCTACTTCCGGCAGTCCCTCGACCGGGTCGGCTGGCAGCAGGAGCGCTACCCCCTGCTGGACCCGGACGAACTGGCCGTCAGCCTGCTGCGGGAGGCCGACGGCACCCCGAGCCGGGTCGACCTCGCCCTGCCCGGCGGCCGCACCCTCGCCGCGCACATCTGGAAGGCCCAGGTCGGGCGGGTCCCGCTGCTCCTGCTCGACTCCGACATCGAGGCCAACTCACCTGCCGAACGCGACGTCACCGACCGGCTCTACGGAGGCGGCAGCGAGCACCGGCTGCTCCAGGAGATGCTGCTCGGCATCGGCGGCGTCCGGGCCGTGCGCGCCTACGGCCGGCTCACCGGGCACCCCGCCCCGGAGGTCTTCCACACCAACGAGGGGCACGCCGGCTTCCTCGGCGTCGAGCGGATCCGCGAACTGGTCGCCGACCGGGCGGCTGGGCTGGACTTCGCCGCCGCCCTGGAGTCCGTCCGGGCCGGCACCCTGTTCACCACCCACACGCCCGTCCCGGCGGGCATCGACCGCTTCGACCGCGACCTGGTCGCCCGCCACTTCGGCGGCGACGTCGCGCTGCCCGGCGTCCCGGTCGAGTCGGTGCTCGCGCTCGGCGCCGAGACCTGGCGCGGCGGGGACCCGAAGCTCTTCAACATGGCCGCGATGGGCCTGCGGCTGGCCCAGCGGGCCAACGGGGTCTCCACCCTGCACGGCGAGGTCAGCCGCTCGATGTTCAACGGCCTGTGGCCCGGCTTCGACCCCGCGGAGGTGCCGATCACCTCCGTCACCAACGGGGTGCACGCCTCCACCTGGATCGACCCGGCCGTGGTGCGCCTGGGAGCCGCCGAACTCGGCGCCGAACGCGCCGAGGAGGCGATGACCACCGGCGAGACCAAGCGCTGGACCGGCCTGGAGAGGATCGGCAACGCCGAGATCTGGGACCTGCGCCGCAGCCTGCGCGCCCAGCTGGTGGAGGAGGCCCGCCGCCGGCTGCGCGACTCCTGGCGCCAGCGCGGGGCCGGTGAGGCCGAGCTCGGCTGGGTCTCCTCGGTGCTCGACCCGGACGTGCTCACCATCGGCTTCGCCCGCCGGGTGCCCTCGTACAAGCGGCTCACCCTGATGCTGCGCGACCCGGACCGGCTGCGCGCCCTGCTGCTGCACCCCACCCGGCCGGTGCAGATCGTGGTCGCCGGCAAGGCGCACCCCGCCGACGACGGCGGCAAGCGGCTGATCCAGCAGATGGTCGCCTTCGCCGACGACCCGACGGTGCGCCACCGGATCGTCTTCCTGCCGGACTACGACATGGCGATGGCCCAGCACCTCTACCCGGGCTGCGACGTCTGGCTGAACAACCCGCTGCGCCCGCTGGAGGCCTGCGGCACCTCCGGGATGAAGGCCGCGCTCAACGGCTGCCTCAACCTGTCCGTCCTCGACGGCTGGTGGGACGAGTGGTACGACGGCCAGAACGGGTGGGCGATCCCCACCGCCGACGAGGGCGACGGCGTGCTCGACCCGGAGAGCAGCGAGGCCGAGCGGCGCGACGACATCGAGGCCGCCGCGCTGTACGACCTGATCGAGGAGCAGGTCGCCGGCCGGTTCTACGACCGGGGCAGCGACGGGCTGCCGCACCGCTGGATCGCCATGGTCCGGCACACCCTGGTCACCCTGGGGCCCAAGGTGCTGGCCGGGCGGATGGTCCGCGAGTACGTCGAACGGCTGTACACCCCGGCGGCGCTGGCCCAGCGGGAGCTGGCGGGCCGCCGGCACGCCGCCGCCCGTGAGCTGGCGGAGTGGAAGGCCCGGGTCCGGGAGGGCTGGCCGGGTGTGCGGGTCGAGCACGTCGAGGCGGACTGCCCGGCCGAGGCCCAGGAGCTGGGAAGCTCGCTGGCGCTGCGGGTGCAGGTCGCGCTGGGCGCGCTGCAGCCGGGGGACGTCGAGGTGCAGGTGGTCTCCGGCCGGGTGGACGAGACGGACGGCATCTCGGACGCCGCCGCGCTCGCCCTGAAGCCGGTCGGCGGCCCGGACCTGGACGGCCGCACCCGCTACGAGGGCTCGCTGGAGCTCGGCCGCACCGGGCCGTTCGGCTACACCGTCCGGGTGCTGCCCGCGCACCCCCGGCTGGCCTCACCGGCCGAACTGGGGCTGGTCGCGCTCCCGGCCGAGTCGGTGGGGATGGACGCGGGGCTGCTGCGCTGAGTCCGCACCCCCGGAAAGGGGGATGCCCGCCCGGGTGCGTGACGGCGCACCCGGACGGGCACAACTGTGGGGCTTCCTGGACGGGCCCACTGAGGGGTTGTTCTACACCAGGCTGTCCCGCCAGGCGCGATGCAGGGTGGCGAAACGCCCCGAGCCGTCGATCAGCCGCCGCGGCGAGCCGTCCTCGACGATCCGGCCCTGGTCCATGACCAGGACCCGGTCGGCGATCTCCACGGTGGACAGCCGGTGGGCGATGATCACCGCCGTGCGGCCGGCCAGCACCGTGCGCATCGCCCGCTGCACGGCCTGCTCGCCGGGCACGTCCAGCGAACTGGTCGCCTCGTCCAGGATCAGCACGGCCGGGTCGGCCAGCAGGGCGCGGGCGAAGGCGACCAGCTGGCGCTGACCGGCCGAGATCCGGCCGCCGCGCTTGCGCACATCGGTGTCGAAGCCGTCCGGGAGCGCCGCGATGAACTCGTACGCGCCGATGTCGCGGGCGGCCTGCTCGACCTCGGCACGGGAGGCGCCGGGGCGGCCGATCGCGATGTTCTCGGCGACGGTGCCGGAGAACAGGAAGGACTCCTGGGTCACCATCACCACCCCGCGCCGCAGCTCCGCGGTGGCGAGGTCGCGCAGGTCCACGCCGTCCAGCAGGATCCGGCCGTCGGTCGGGTCGTAGAAGCGGGCCAGCAGCTTGGCGAGCGTCGACTTGCCCGCGCCGGTCGCCCCGACCACCGCGACCGTCTGACCGGCCGGGATCAACAGGTCGAAGGGCGGCAGCACCTCCTTGCCGGTGCGGTAGGCGAAGCGGGTCGCCTCGAAGGAGACCTCGCGGCCCCTGACCGTGGCTCGCCCGCTCGCCCCCGGGCGCTCGGACCCGGCGGCTCGGGGCGGTGGCGGCAGTGCGACCGGCTCGGCCGGCTCGGCGACGGTCGGCTCGTGGGCGAGCAGCCCGGCGATCTTCTCCAGGGCCGCGGCGGCGGCCTGGTAGCTGTTCAGGAACATCGCCAGCTGGTCGATCGGGTCGAACAGGCGGCGCAGGTAGAGCACGAAGGCGGTCAGGACGCCCAGCTCCAGGGAGTCCTCGGTGACCAGGTAGGCGCCCAGCAGCACGATGCCGGTGGTCCAGACGTTGGCGGTGGCCCGGGAGAGGCCCACGTACCGGGCGAGTTCCAGGAAGCCCTCCGCGTTGGCCGTGGAGGCCTGCCGGTTGACCACGGCGAAGGCGGCGTCGTTGGCCTTCTCGCGGCGGAAGGCCTGCACCGGGCGGATGCCGTTCATGGTCTCGGTGAAGCGCACGATCATCGAGGCGGCGGCCGTCCGCGAGCGGCGGTAGACCCGGCGGGAGCGGGTCCGGAAGGAGTGGGCGACCAGCGCCAGCGGCAGGAAGCACACCAGCGAGGCCAGGCCCAGCCGCCAGTCCAGCACCACCAGCAGCACCGAGATGTAGCAGACCGACAGCAGGACGGTCAGCAGCTCCTGCAGGCCCTCGGAGAGCAGTTCGCGCAGCGCGTCGATGTCGCTGGTGGCCCGGGAGATGATCCGGCCCGAGGTGTAGCGCTCGTGGAAGTCCAGGCTGAGCCGCTGGGCGTGCCGGAAGATCCGGCCGCGCAGCTCCAGCAGGACGTCCTGGTTCACCCGGGCGCTGATCTTGATGAACGCCCACTGCAGCAGAGGGCTGAGCAGGGCGCAGAACAGGTACCCGGCGACCACCGCGATCAGCGGGCCGGAGTCGTGCGCGCGCAGCGCCGGAATGCCGCGGTCCATCGCCACCGCGACCAGCAGCGGGCCGGACTGCAGGGCGGCCTGCTGGACCAGGATCACCACCATCGCGACGGCGATCCGGGCCCGGTGCGGGCCGAGCAGCGAGCGCAGCAGCGCCCGGGGCGCGCCGGGCGGGACCGGGATGTCCTCGTCGTCGGCCGGCGGCGGGGGCAGCTCCTCCTCGGCGGGCCCGGTTTCGGCGGAGCCGGTCTCGGCGGGCTCGACGGTGGTGGTCATCGGACGGCCCCCTCCTCAGGGACGAAGGAGCCCTCGGGGACGGGGGCGGCCTCGCCCGACATCAGTTCGCGGTAGTGCGGGCAGTCCCGCAGCAGCTCCTGGTGGGTGCCGACGGCCTCGATCCGGCCGTCCGCGAGCACCGCGACCCGGTCGGCGAGCAGCACGGTGCTGGGGCGGTGGGCGACCACCAGGGCGGTGGTGGAGCCCAGCACCTCGCGCAGCGCCCGCTCGACCAGCGCCTCGGTGTGCACGTCCAGGGCGGACAGCGGGTCGTCCAGCACCAGGAAGGGCGGGTCGCCGACCACCGCCCGGGCCAGGGCGAGGCGCTGGCGCTGGCCACCGGACAGGCTCAGGCCCTGCTCGCCGACCTCGGTCTCCACCCCGGCCGGGAGTTTCTCGACGAAGCCGGCCTGGGCGGTGGCCAGGGCGGAGGCCAGCTGCCGGTCGTCCGCGCCGGGGGCGCCCATCAGGACGTTCTCCCGGACGGTCGCGGAGAACAGGGTGGGTTCCTCGAAGGCGACCGCGACGAGTTCGCGCAGCCTCTCCCGGGGCAGTTCGGCGATGTCCCGGCCGTCCAGGGTGATCCGGCCGCCGGTGGCCTCGTACAGCCGGGGGAGCAGCGCGGTGAGCGTGGTCTTGCCGCTGCCGGTGGCGCCGACCAGGGCCATCGTCTCGCCGCTGCGCACGTGCAGGTCGATGCCGGCCAGGACGTCGGGGGTGCCGTCGGGGGCGTCGGGGTAGCGGAAGCGGACACCGCTGAAGCGGATGCCGTCCGGGGCGCCGAGCGCGTCGGCACTGCCCCGGTCCTCGGGCTCGGGCTCGTCCATGACCTCGAAGAAGCGGTCGGTGGCGGTGGCGGCCTCGTTGGCGTAGGCGAGCAGCCAGCCGAGCGACTCGACCGGCCAGCGCAGGGCGAGCGCGGTGGAGAGGAAGGCGACCAGGGTGCCGGCGCTCAGCTCGTCGTGGGCGACCAGGTAGGCGCCGACGGCCAGGGCGCAGCCGAGGGCGATCTCCGGCAGGCCGACGATGACCGCCCACAGGTTGGCGAGCTGGTGGGCCTTGCGCAGTTCGGTGCGGCGCAGCCGGTGGGACTGTTCGCGGAAGTGCTCGGCCATCGTGCGGTGCCGGCCGAAGGCCTTGAGGATGCGGATGCCGAGGACGGACTCCTCGACCACGGTGGCGAGGTCGCCGTTCTGGTCCTGGGCGAGCCGGGCGGTGACCGAGTAGGCGGACTCGAAGCGCCGGGTGAGCACCAGCAGCGGCGCGCTGGGCAGCAGGACGATCAGGGCGAGCCGCCACTCCTGGGTGAACATCAGCACGATGCCGGCCAGGAAGGTCACCGAGTTGACGACCAGGAACACCAGCGGGAAGGCCAGGAAGATCCGCATGGCGTTCAGGTCCGTGGTCGCCCGGGAGAGCATCTGGCCGGAGCCCCAGCGGTCGTGGAAGGAGACCGGCAGCCGCTGGAGCTTGGCGTAGAGGTCGGCGCGCATGGCCGCCTCCAGCCGCCCCAGCGGGCGGGAGAGGACCACCCGGCGGGTGTAGAACAGTGCTGCCTCGACCAGTCCGAGGAGCAGCAGCAGGCCGACCGGCGGCCAGAGGGCGTCGAGGTCGTGCCGGGCGAGCGGGCCGTCGACGATCCGGCCGAGGACGACCGGGACGGCGAGGGTGCTCAGCATGGCGAGCGAGGCGGCCGTCACCGAGACGGCGAGCCGGCCGCGCACCGCCCGGGCGTAGGGCCACAGGCGCAGCAGCGAGCGGACCGTGGAGCGGCGGCGCCCGGCGGGGTGGTCAGCGTCTTGTCTGTTCTCGGCCATCGCGGTGAGGGTAGGCAGAGAGCCCGTCACTTCTCATCAGGTTTTTCGCCCCTGTCGGCGGTGCCCGACGAGAACCGGCCACCCGTGCGGGCGGGGCGCGAGGGGAACGCGGGGCGCGCACTTCCGTTCGTGCGGGAAGGAATGCGCCGCGCGCCTCTTGCGAGCGCCCGCCGAACGGCCGATGAGATCTGCTGACGGATGCTCATTGATACGCGAGTGACAGGAGTGTGGACATGACGGTCGACACCGAGCCCACCCCCGGCCCCGGCTCCGCAACCGTGCAGGTACGGGCTCAGCTCAGCCTCAGCACCACCGCCGCGCGGAACCTGGCGACGACGACCAAGTCGAAGCCGCAGATGCAGGAGATCACCTCCCGCTGGCTGCTCAAGATGCTGCCCTGGGTGCAGGTCAGCGCCGGTACGTACCGGGTCAACCGCCGGCTGAGCTACGCGACCGGGCGCGGCCGGGTGAGCTTCTCGAAGACCGGCTCCACGGTGACGGTGATCGCCCCCTCGCTGGCCGAGGTGCCGGCGCTGCGCGGTTTCGAGGACCAGGAGGTGCTGGCCGAGCTGGCCCGCCGGTTCGTGCGGCGGGACTTCGGGCCGGGTGACGTCCTGGTGCAGGAGGGGTCACCGATCGAGGAGGTGTTCCTGATCGCGCACGGCAAGGTCGACCGGATCGGCACCGGCAAGTACGGGGAGGAGGCCGTGCTCGGCACCCTCGCGGACGGCGACCACGTCGGCGACGAGGTGATCACCGAGCCCGACGGCACCTGGCGGTACACCGTGCGGGCGGCCACCGCCGGCGTCGCGATGTCGCTGAGCAAGGCGCGGTTCCAGGAGCTGGTCGACGGCTCCGCGGCGCTGCGCGAGCAGCTGCTGGGTTTCGCCGCCGACGCCGCCCAGGCGCAGAACGACCACGGCGAGGCGGAGATCGACCTCTCGGCCGGCCACCAGGGCGAGTACGAACTGCCCCGCGCCTTCGTGGACTACGAGCTGGAGCCGCGCGAGTACGAGCTGAGCGTCGCGCAGACCGTCCTCAAGGTGCACACCCGGGTCGCCGACCTCTACAACAAGCCGATGAACCAGACCGAGGAGCAGCTGCGGCTGACCATCGAGGCGCTGCGGGAGCGGCAGGAGCACGAGCTCATCAACAACCCCGCGTTCGGTCTGCTCAGCAACGCGGACTTCGACCAGCGGATCCAGACCCACGCCGGGGCGCCCACCCCGGACGACCTGGACGAGTTGCTCGCCATGCGCCGTGACACCGACTACCTGTTCGCCCACCCGCGGGCCATCGCGGCCTTCGAGCGGGAGTGCAACAAGCGCGGCGTCTACCCGGGGACGGTCGACGTCCTCGGCAAGCAGCGGCCGGTCTGGCGAGGGGTGCCGATCTTCAGCTGCAACAAGATCCCGGTGGCGGACAACCAGACCACCTCCTTCATCGCGATGCGCGTCGGTGAGGACAACCAGGGCGTGGTCGGCCTGACCCAGGTCGGCATCCCGGACGAGGTCGAGCCGGGCCTGAACGTCCGCTTCATGGGCATCGACGAGAAGGCGATCGCCTCCTACCTGGTCAGCGCCTACTACTCGGCGGCGGTGCTGGTGCCGGACGCGATCGGCATCCTGGAGAACGTCGAGGTCGGGCGCGCCCGCGACTGATCACGCCGACCGGGCGGGCACCCGCAGCAGTTGGAGCGAGCGGCCGCCCAGCACCACCGCGCCCCGCGGGTACGGCTCGCCCGTGCCCGCGGTCGCCGTGTCCAGCACCGTCCCGTACGCGGCCTCCGGCTCCGCCCAGGGTTCGCCGGGCAGCGTGAACACCGTCGGCTCGT
Organism: Kitasatospora sp. NPDC101157; assembly: GCF_044768255.1. Lineage (NCBI taxonomy): Bacteria > Bacillati > Actinomycetota > Actinomycetes > Kitasatosporales > Streptomycetaceae > Kitasatospora > Kitasatospora sp. NPDC101157. The sequence goes on from NZ_JBIWPL010000008.1 coordinate 220,090, forward strand.
GGCCCGCGTTGAGCAGCAGCAGGAAGCTGTCGTCCTCCAACGGGCGCCCGGCGCCGTCCCGTTCGGACATCGCGGTGCCGGACAGCAGCATGCCCAGGCAGGCCGTGGGACCGAACCAGTCCGCCTCGGTCATCTCCTTGCCGAGCGGGGTGAACCAGGCGAGGTCCGGCTGGCCGCCGGGGGTGACGGCCCGGCCGGAGAAGAACGCCCGCCGGCGCAGCACCGGGTGGGCCCGGCGCAGCCGCACCAACCGGGCGGTCAGCTCGCACAGGTCCCGCCAGCCGGGCTGCTCCAGCAGCGACCAGTCGAGCCAGCTGAGCTCGCCGTCCTGGCAGTAGGCGTTGTTGTTGCCGCCCTGGGTGCGGCCCAGTTCGTCCCCGGCGGTGATCATCGGGACGCCCGCGGAGAGCAGCAGGGTGGCCATCAGGTTGCGCAGCTGGCGCAGCCGCAGGGCGTTGACCTCCGGGTCGGTGGTCTCGCCCTCGACGCCGTGGTTCCACGAGCGGTTGTCGTCGGTGCCGTCCCGGTTGTCCTCGCCGTTGGCCTCGTTGTGCTTGCGGTCGTAGGAGACCAGGTCGCGCAGGGTGAAACCGTCGTGCGCCGTCACGTAGTTGACCGAGGCGTACGGGCGCCGGCCGCCGCGCTGGTAGAGGTCGGAGGAACCGGACAGCCGGTAGCCCAGCTCGCGCACGTCCGGGCGGGCGCCGCGCCAGAAGTCCCGTACGGTGTCGCGGTACTTGTCGTTCCACTCGGCCCACAGCGGGGGGAAGCCGCCGACCTGGTAGCCGCCCGGTCCGACGTCCCAGGGTTCGGCGATCAGCTTCACCCGGCTGAGCAGCGGGTCCTGGGAGACGGCGGAGAGGAAGGGGTGGTCCATGTCGACGCCGTCCGTGCCGTCGAACCCGCCGCGGGCCAGGGCGGCCGCCAGGTCGAAGCGGAAGCCGTCCACGCCCATCTCGGTCACCCAGTAGCGCAGCGAGTCGGTGATCAGCCGGACCACCTGCGGGCGGCGGGTGTCCAGGGTGTTGCCGCAGCCCGTGTAGTCGGCGTACCCGCGGGGGCGGTGCGGGGCCAGCCGGTAGTAGGCGGCGTTGTCGATGCCGCGCAGCGACAGTGCCGGGCCGAGCTCGGCGCCCTCGGCGGTGTGGTTGAACACCACGTCGAGGATCACCTCGATCCCGGCGGCGTGCAGGGCGCGGACCATCCGCTTGAACTCGCCGACCTGGCCGCCGCGGGAGCCCGAGGAGGAGTAGCCGGCGTGCGGGGCGAAGTAGCCGACCGTGTTGTAGCCCCAGTAGTTGGTGAGGCCGCGGGCCTGGAGGTGGTCCTCGCTGGCGTGCTGGTGGACCGGCAGGAGTTCGACGGCGGTGACGCCGAGGTGGGTCAGGTGGGCGATCGCGGCGGGGTGGGCCAGGCCGGCGTAGGTGCCGCGCAGCTGGGGCGGGACGTCGGGGTGGCGCATGGTGAAGCCGCGGACGTGGAGTTCGTAGAGCACCGTCTCGGACCAGGGGGTCTTGGGGCGGTGGTCGTCGTACCAGTCGTCGTCGTCCTGGACGACCACCGATCTGGGGACGTAGGGGGCGGAGTCGCGGTTGTCCCGGACGGTGTCGGCGACGTCGGCCTCCGGCCAGTTGCGGACGGCCGAGCAGGCGGCGTCGTGGGAGGTGTAACAGCCGTCGACGGCGCGGGCGTACGGGTCGAGCAGCAGCTTCGCGGGGTTCCAGCGGGCGCCCGTCCACGGGTCCCAGCGGCCGTGGACCCGGAAGCCGTAGCGGGTGCCGGGGCGGACCCCGGGGAGGAATCCGTGCCAGATCTGGAAGTCCTGTTCGGTGAGGCGGTGGCGGCTCTCCTGGCCGTCGTCGTCGAACAGGCAGAGGTCGACGGCCTCGGCGCCGGCCGCCCAGAGGGCGAAGTTGGTGCCGGGGACGCCGAGGTGGTCCGTCCGGACGCGGGCGCCGAGTGGGTGCCAGCTGCCCGGCCGCACCTCGGCTTGCGGCTCTTGCCCTGACGCCATGGTCGTTGCCTCCCTGGACGGGGGTGTCTCGGGACCCGTTCACCTTTTCTTTCCCGGAATGTGGGGGGAGGAAGCAGGTTGATGGGTGGTGGGGGGTTGGGGGGTGTTGGTTGTTCGGGGGGCTTTCGGGAGGGTGGGTGACGCCGGGGGCGGGTGCGGGGGGGGGGGGGGCCGGGGGGGGGGTGTTTTTGTTGGTGCCGCGGATAAATAGGGGGTGG